>CAYZRF010000015.1:0-47358 GCA_964480775.1 uncultured Nitrososphaerota archaeon | reverse complement strand
GGATTTGCGCCAAGCGTTCTTGCAGTGTCTTCTAAGGATGGATCTAACTGTTCAAGCGATGCTATCACGTTTCTTACCAGCAATGGTTGGGTAAAAGATATGTGGGCTAAAGAGATCACAGATAGGTCGGAGAGACCTAGAGCAATCCCTCTACTCCAGAAAAGAGATATTGAAAATCCTAAGGCTGTTGTGGGAACTATAAGGGGGATGTTAACTAGAGCATCAAGTAAGCTTGCTACAGCGGGGGATTTAGAGCGTGCTATCAAGATTGAGAGCGGTACCCCAGTAAATAGGTTTATCAGCGTAGTTATCAAAGCTATTAGGACTGAGTTCCAGATCGCAGAAAAAAGACCTCTAGGAACTCCCTCAACATTCAACCAAAGGGGAAAAAGAGCTATGAACATTGAAGGAATGAGAACAAAAAATATAGAGAAAAATATCGACAGAAAATCTCTAATAGAGGTAAACGGCCTTCGACTTATCCTCCTCTCCCAAGACCATATCCTCTTTATGGGTAGTTTCCACCTAGAAGCTAGCATCCTAAAAGAGTACAAAACGACCAAGGATGAAATGATCAATATAGCACTTAGGATGCCTCCTGCTAGGAAAAAAACCTCAGTTTGCGTTTCAGCTGATTTCCAAGCCTTAATAAGAACGGGACCCGTCCGTTCTATTGCTCCTATTATTGAAAGGGTTACTGCAGTTCCTCCAGTTTCACTCAAGCTTTTCGCAAAACAAAGAATGCTCCCAGCGATTATGCCGGGTTTTGCAATAGGAAGAGTAACTGTTCTAGCCACCGTGAAAGGATGGGCGCCTAGAGTGCGGGCAGCAATCTCATATTGAGATTTCACGGCCTTTAAGGAAGCTATTAAAGTTCTAAGCATGTAGGGATAGCTCATTGCCACGTGCAATGCTACTACTCCCCAAAAAGCACTTCTGAGACTTGTCATTTTGAGCCAGAACATCGCTACAGAGAAACCAAGGGCTGATGTCGGTAGTGCCATTGGAAGATCCAACAACGTGTCAAGAAAACGCTTTAAACGAAATTCCTTTTTCAAAAGAATCCAAGCCATAGGGAGGGCAGCTATTGCATCTATTATTGTGACAGTTGCGGCAACAGCGTAGCTTAAACTTATGGCACTCTTCATATCCTTAACTATTTCGGGGTTACTTAGGATAAGAGGAAGTTTGTCAAAACTTCCAGCTAAATAAGCAAAAAGGTATATGGGAGGTATCAGGACGAACAAAAAGAAGAAACCGACCACGATGGAATACCACGCAGTCCTAAGAATCCTGTTGGATGAGAGTTCTTCTATAAGTTCAATGTCCATTTGGCGCCCCATTAGGGGGATTCGAGACATCCTATAAGCTTGTTGGGTCCATGCATCAGATCCATAAAGCCTTGGTAGCTCAATTTATTAACAAATAATCCTAAAAAAGAATCTAAATAAGCAATTATCTTCCATTCCATGAGATATAGTAGAAATTTATGGTGTAAGAAATGGACGTTTTCCGAACATCCGAGGGACACATAGCTGTTATGGCTCTAAGGCTCTCTAAGCCTCTAGAGGAACTCCCCGAAAACATTTTAGACGAAGTTAAATTGATAATAACCAGATCTTCTACAGTTGTATCCTCAAAACACGCTGCAATAGCTGCATATAGGGCACTAAGAGCATTTAGAGAGGGAAAAAACATTACCAGAAACTTAGAATCAGAGATAGCAGTGTGCCTCACAGGCGAGAGACAGATTCACAAGGCATTAGCACAAGTGAATCCAGTAGGGTCCGAAAAGGTGGTTTCTATCCTTGTCTCAGCTCAACAGATGGAATGGGACAAACTTTCTGCAAAAATATGTGAAACCTTAAGAGCTGTTCAAATCAACGAATTCGGCTCTATACAGGACATAATAAAGGATTTTGGATTAGAAAATTTCTCATCTTGCTCAGAAAGAAAGGAGCTTATTATACTGGAAAAGTCAGCCTTGGTGGAGCTTGAGCGATAGTCCATTATCTGAAGGATCAAATTAAAAGATCTACAGACAAGACTATCCACGTGATGCAATTGTCGTCCGATGAAAGTATGCAATATGCCCAAGCAAAATATAGAGAGCTTGTCAGCAAGATTGAGTCCTTGAGAAATCAGATCGCCACACTTGAGTTGGACCTAAGATCAATGGAGGAGGCTTTGAGAAAATTGGAGAAGATTGAAGGGAGTGCAGAAGTATATGAGCGTGCAGGACACGTCTTTATCAAGAGAAATAAGGAAGAACTCGTGGAAGACCTAAAATCTAGAAAAGAGCTAACAGAAACCCTTCTTGAGAGGTATAAGAAGGAAGAGTCTGAGACCAGGAAGGAGCTCAAGCAACTACTCGAGAGCCTTGGCCTCGTATAAACAATTTAAGACAGATTGAATGAAGTTTTCTTCCTTGCCTTCAGGGACATAACCACCAGCGGCATGGGCATGCCCGCCTCCAATCCCACCTACTCTGACGCAACTCTTCCTCATCAGATGATCTAAGTTTATTCCAGCCTTAATTCCTCCTTCTGTTAGCCTCGCAGATATTTTTACAGCAGTATCGCTCTTTGCTAGACCGATTACCATGAGAAATTCCTTTGAAAACCTGCTTCTTGCCATGATTGATGTTATGGTGCCTATCATAGTGTCCTTAATCTCCTCCTCTCCTAACAAAAAGAGTATTTTCCCCTCTTTCCTAGTTATCTTACCAGAGTCTTCCATGATCTGAGCTAATACCCTTGCTAGTGTCTTCCTGTAGTCGGATAAGGTTTGCAGAGCTGACTCCAGAACTTGCCCTCTGAAGCCCATTGCTAAAGCAATGCCAAGATCAGGCCTTCCCATCCTACCACAAGCATTTAGAAGGGTTGAGAGACCATTTAGTTCCCTAGCTGGTGAACCAACTGGCTCTGAAACCGCGAGATAAACCTCTCCAAAAAGATTTGTAAGTGCAGATAGGCCACTTTCCCCCTTAGAGACAATTTGCTTCACGATTTCATTGAAAAGCTCCCTTTTTTGCTCAATAGTTAAATCTGAAAGCCTTACAGCTCTATTTTCTATTTTTAGGGGTATTTTGAGTCGCTCCAATAAATTTACAGCATCTCTAGCTTCCTGAAACAAGCCAAGGAGGACTAAATCGTAAGTTCTCTGAAGAGCAGGGATTAGTGGATAATCAGGGCCTCCAAAAAGTCTTAAGTCCCTTTTAACCTCAAGAAAGCCTAATTCTTTCGCCATCTTAACAAATTTGGAGTTTATGCCAGAAAAACCGTTGTCGCCAGCCTGTTGATCCCCCAACGCTCCAGTAATTGCCATAATAATGCTTTCATCGTCTCCTCCTACTAAGTGTCTGTAAACAAGGTAGGCAACTCCAGCCCCGCTAATCTCATAACTTCCATTTAATCCTTCATAGAAGGGATTTAACACGTGAAAGGATTCTTTTTGTTGTGCTTTAACTGGTGGATGATGGTCTAATATGAGGATTGTTTTCTTATCGTTGGAATTCAAAGCCTCCTGAATCTCGTTTAGGTATCCTGCTCCCACGTCTAGATATATGAATAGGCCGTACTTTTTGGACATAATTTCAGAAATGAGATCTTTACTTAGAAACTTCACAGGAGAGAGATGGAAAGGCACCTTTAACTTTCTTAGAGCTCTTGAAATTAAGCCACCTGCGCACAATCCATCTGCATCGATGTGCGTAATTACCCTAACAGGACCGCTTTTTCCCAAGTCGTAAATGAGATCTGCTATTCTCTTGGCTTTTGAGTTCAGTGAGTCCCATGCCCTATCCAAATCTTCCATTTAGGAGAATCCCTCTCACGTTATGATCATTTCTAACATGCTTGGATCATATCTCCAATCCTCAGGAAGTTTTCTATTCCTTTTATAGTATTTAACAAGCCTCCTTATCTTAGATTCGGTGAGTTGTAGTCCTCTTTTAGAATGGAAATCTTTCCTGTGGGTCTCAAGATGTTTTCTGATTTTATAAGCTTTTTTCATGAGAGAAAGCAGATCCTCTGGTATCTTTTGGGCAACGCCCTGTTCCTCCAGTATCTCGGTTATCCTCTTCCCTAGAACCTGTCTGACTGATGGAATTCCGTAAACATCCCTTAGAACCATCCCGATTTGGCTTGGAGGAACTCCTCTCCTACCCATCTTTACAATCAATGAGATGATGTCTTCTGGGCTCATTGATACCCATTCTGGCCTTTCCCCGCCAGAGAAGTGTCTGTGCGCCTCTTCTTCTCCTCTTTCCAAAAGGACTCACCTAATCCATCCCATTTAATTTTGCGCTTTTTTAACTTTTCTCGTAAACCAAGAAGCCATGAGTTCAAGGGATTTCCTTCTATGAGAAACTAAATTCTTCCTTGCGCCTAGTTCAGCGTATGTAAGTCCGCCCATATCCTTAGGAACGAATATAGGATCGAATCCCCAGATAGTCCCTCGAATAGAATAAGCAATAAGACCATCCGTCTCCCCGCGAAAGGTATAATGCTTGTCATCTATGATAAGACCAATAACCGACTTAAACGTAGCTTCCCTTTCCTCTATACCTTCCATGAGCCTCAAGATACCTTCATTACCTATAGTTTTGTACGCATACGAAGAGAAAGGACCAGGAAATCCCTTCAAAGAATGAATAAACAACCCAGCATCTTCAATGAAAAATGGCTTTGGGACCTTATTCTCCAACCACTTTAAAGAGTGAAGAACAATCTCTTCAAGCGTATCTGCCTGAAGCTCTGGATATTTTAGGTTAATCCACCTAACTTCGATATTATATCCTTTTAGTATGCTCTCAGCTTCCCGAAACTTGTGAGGATTTGATGTAACGAATTTGAGCTTATCCAAATAGCATCACCTCGTTTTATACCTTCCTCTCCTCTCTATGTTCTTTAGTCTAGCTAATACTTCCTTAGATTTCTCACCCAACTCCCTGGAATAACCTTCAATGAACCTATCCATTATAAAATCGAGCCTTCTAGGATCTACAGCAGCAACGGATTGCTTGAATACATGTAAATCTACCGCTCTATCCTCGTAATCTTCTGAAAACTCAACAAGACCAAAGTCTATGAGACACACCTTATTTCGGCCCATTAGAATGAAGTTCACACCAGTGAGGTCGTTGTGAACCAGACCAGCCTTGTGAAGCCTACCTACAATAGCCCCTATCAAGTTAGAGATCATAGCCAAGTCCTCATCTCCTATCTCTAGCAGTTGATCTCTAAGAGTAACCCCATCAACCTTTTCCATGATGATCTCGTACTCATGAATGTCCAAAATGGAGGGGCAGGGAATCCCAAATCTCTTGGCTCTATGAAGCGCCTTTGCCTCTTTAGAAGTCCTCCTCTTCCTAAGAAGGGAGTCCAATTCAGGAATCCTGTAATCCTTCTTTATTCTAACTTTCTTGACGGCTGAATATCCAAAGAAATCGATTTCATAAATTCTTGCCTCTGCTCCGCTAGCTATTAACCTCTCCATCCATATCTACCTCTTAACGGTACGAAAGCGACGTCAGCTACCTCCCTAACGTCGAACTTACCCTCATCTACCTTATCCGCGACCACAAGTTTTTGGGCGAAGAACAACGCTTGAGCGAAGCCTATGGGGATAACAATTCTTCCGCCTATTTTCACCTGATCCATCAATGGCTTCGGGAGCGAAGGGGCCGCAGCAGTTACTAGAATTCTATCAGCTTTGATGTTCAAGGGGAATCCAGAACTTCCATCGCAGTGCAGAACGCTTACTCTATCAGCGTATCCGACCTCCCTGATATTTCTCCAAGCTCTTACAGCAAGATTCCTGACTATCTCAGCCGAATAGACGTGACCCCACTCTTCCATGGGCAAATCCTCTGGAGCTACTATTTCTGCCAGCGTCGCTGCATGATATCCGCTCCCAGCACCCACCTCAAAAACTATCATGCCCTCTTCCAACTGAAGGAGTTCGTTCATCATGAAAACCATGTCTCGCCCGAATCCCCTCGAGGGGATCCGTGTGGCGCACTTATGGTTTGACCCTCCCCAATCGGAAGAGGGGCATCGTCATAGGCATACTCCCTCTGTCCCAACGGAACAAACTTTTCTCTTGGAACTTTCATGGCTGATCTTTTTACAGAATCGGACCTGATGATTCCCTGCATAACTAAGCTTTCAACTAGTCTAGCTCGCCTCGCGGCATAACCTTCTTTCTTCTCAACCATCTTGCTTTTTATGCTTGGGTAAGAGATAATTTTGTTGGATTGATCAAAGATGTCATACGAGCAAAAGGTCATCCAAACATAACTGCTAAGCACAAAACAACGATTGAAGTAACCAGAGAAGCTACGATATCAATTAGAGCTGATTGTATAATTGGAGTTATGGCAGATAAAGCCGTTAAAACCCTCTCTTCTGAGCTAAAGAGATATTTGCTGGCTGGAGGTCAAATAGAAGTCGTGATCTCGGTAGGAAACAGCGAATTCTCATTCAAAGCGCGAGGATCCAGGAAATTAAAGCTTACATCAGATAAAGAGATTGTCTTCAGGAAATCAAATTACATAGATGAACGTACGATAGCTATAGGGGCGACTGCTGCGGCAAAAGATATTCCAAGATCAATAATAGAGATGTTAAAGAGAGAAGAAGACCTTTTGCTGGAAATCAAAACGTTATAAGATTATTTCAGGATTTTCAAGTGTCCAGTTACCTTATCTATCTTTTCTCCCTCGTAAGGACCTATAGCGACGGCTGTAAGGGTTCCAGGGGTTAATTCTGTCAAACCAGCGTCCCTAACCAGTGCTCTAGGCATATTCAGCACTTCAGCTTTCCGATAAATCTCGATAAGTTCTTCTTCACTTGCTGCTAACACAACCTTTTTAGCTCCTTCATCTCTCCAAGCCCGCCATATATTAGGAACCATTTTTCTAGCTGCTTCAGAGGCTTCACATGCCGCATGAGCTACTTGGGCTGCAGTTTTCCCCCTACTCATTTTCACGTTGGAATTAACCACAATTACCTGCTTGTATTTTGTAGGACACTTTTCGAGTTCCATTGAAATTACTTCCCCAGATTTGTTTTTATCCTTAAACCAAAGTAAAATTACTCGACAACTGATGGGGGTTAAGATAAGCGACCTAGTTATAGCCCATAGGATAGAATTAGAAGACCTTAGGGGGAAGTCTGTAGCTATTGATGCCTTCAACGCGATGTACCAGTTCTTATCGATCATAAGGCAAAGAGACGGAACTCCTTTGATGACAAGCAGTGGTGAGATAACATCGGTTCACTCTGGTATTTTCTACAGGACAGCAAAACTTCTAACGATGGGCATAACCCCAGTTTATGTGTTCGATGGAGAACCGCCTCCTTTCAAAAGAGGAACCGTTGAAGAAAGGGAGGAGGCAAGGAGAGAAGCTATGGAGAAATGGCGAGAAGCACTTGCAGCTGGAAGACTAGAGGATGCAAGGAAGTACGCTCAAGCAGCTCTATCTTTGACTCCAGAGATGATAGAGGATGCAAAAAAGATCCTCGAATACATGGGGGTTCCTTTAGTTCAAGCACCAAGTGAGGGTGAGGCTCAAGCAGCCTATATGGCTAGAAAAGGCGATGTATGGGCAGCAGGATCCCAGGATTATGACTCACTCCTCTTTGGATCTCCAAGACTCGTGAGGAACTTAACCTTCTCTGAAAGGAGGAAATTGCCAGGGACGCAAAGATATGTAAAGGTCTATCCGGAGGAAATCCTACTCAAGGAGGTGCTGGATAACTTAGGTATAAGCAGAGAACAACTGATAATAGTGGGCATACTCGTTGGCACAGACTATAATCCTGGAGGGATTAAAGGGATAGGCCCTAAGAAGGCCTTAAAATTAGTTGAATCTTGCGAAACGCTTGAAGAAATCCTCAAGCACGTAAAATGGGAGTTTGAAATCGATCCAAAGGAGATTTTCGAGTTTTTCTTGGAACCTCCAACTTCAGACGAATATGATCTAAGTCTAAAACCAGTTGATGAGGAGAAACTGTACGATTTTATGGTGAATCAACATGAATTCTCCCCAAAAAGGGTAGAAAAAACTCTAGAAGAGCTTGGAAAAAGTAAACCTTCCTCAGAAGGGCTAGAAGCCTGGTTTTAACACTCAATCCTCATCCGAGAGCACATATCGGTGTTTACGTCCTTCCAACAGTTCAATAACAAGAGTACCTTTCTTTCCTCCTCTCACAGTTCTGATCTTCCCCGCTGCTTCTAGCTTGAGCAAAGCCTCAGAGATTTGAGGGAGGGAGATCCATGGGTTTTCAGAAACGATTTTTTCGTACAGCTCTTTGTCTGTAATTCCCTCCTCACCACATTTCTTTAGAAAACCATAAATTACGTACCAAACAGGAAGAGACATACTAGCAACAGCCATTTCAGCTCACATCCTAGAAGTTCTACCAATCTCAACACTACTTACTCCTTCCACATTCTTTATACCGTCTACCACCTTAGTAGTTATCTCTTCCTCCTCAGGAGCTCGTATTAATAGATTTAGGGCCTCTATTCCAAAAGCTATTGGTACCTTGTTGAACTCAAGGAGTTCAGCATTGCTCACCGATAGAGAATTTCTTATAGAATCCAGAACCTTCTCGTGATCTGTTTCTACCTCTAACAGGACACGCACTTCCATTAAAACGCTACCCATGTTTATCAACCTCTAAGGACCTTCGAAACCACACACAGGACATATATAACAGTTTGCCTGCTGTCTGCATGTTTTACAGCGTACTATGGTGGCCTCGCCACAGTTCGGACAGGAAAAGACCACCAACGAAGGCTGATATGTTACCCTCTTTCCGCAGGACGTGCAATACAATTCTTCTCTTGACATCTCTGACCCTCCAACCTCGAATGGTTAGGTCAAGTTCCCTCCTTAAATAGATTCCTAACCCTCAACACATACGTCTTCCCTGAAACTTCTTTATCCAATATGCCCCTACTTACTAGTTCGTTTACCATTCTACTTATCTTAGGGCGAGAAAAGCCTGTCAAATCTGGAAGATCTTCCTGCTTTACTTCTTTATTCTTCTTGATTACTTCAACGAGAGTCCTCTCGTCTCTCGTTAAGAAGTTCATCAGGAATTCAGTGGAAGACCTTTTTCTCCTCAAAATCATAGCATAGGACACAACCGTTCCCGTAATTAGGCCAACAATAATTCCTAGGGCCTTTCCCTTTAGCCACATCAATGCTTGTTCAAATGAACTCTTGCTGGGAACCTCTACAGTCGTAATATTCATTTTCTTTATCTCATAGCCTTTGTTAATTAAATCCGCTAAGTCTTCATCGGCAAGAGAGTTGTCTATAACAAATATCGTTTCAAGATTTGGCATGTAGTTTTCTAGGACTTTGTAGAAATTCTCAGGGAGACGTCCTTCAGTGGAGTAGATTATAGGAGCCAAACATGTTGATGATAAAGAGAGAGCTGGAATGTAAAGCTCCCTCTTCTGACCGTCGACCACAATTAACTCCTTGCTCTCAACCCAAAAGCCTCTTATTATCATCTGAAGGGATGTATCTGATCTTGTAGCTCCTCCAACCCTGTCCACATCTATCCCCATGGACTTTAGGATGATTTCAAATCCCCTAGGAACAGCCATAGAGTCCCCGACGATAAGAACAGATCGTCTTGCCTCTGACAAGCTAGTTAAAACCCCAATAACTTCCTCCTCATTTACCTCTTTATACAACGTAAGCACTGGAATCCTTTCCTTCATGGAGAAAGCCATGGCTAACGTCCAGTCAGCATATATATCACCACGCACCACGATAGCTCCATACGTAGGGGCCTGAGGTTGCTGTGTGCCCACTTGTAACGCCGAGAGGGTTGTTAAGACCAAGATCAAGCACGCTATTGAAAGTTTCTGCAGCCTCATTATACCTCTACCATAGTCTCCATTTCCAGCTAAAAAGGAATTATGGCGGGCCCGGCGGGACTCGAACCCGCGACCTACGGCTTTCTTCGACGAGGCCTAGGAGGCCGTCGCTCTAATCCTACTGAGCTACGGGCCCGATGGTAGGAGAGACCTAGGGTTTATTTAAGTATTCATGCTGGACAACTCTTGGGATGGATTTCTCACCGCTAAGGGGCTTTAGGGTACTGCTACCCAAGGAAGTAAGGGTACTTCAAAGGGTAGAGGATACGTTAAGAACGGTATTTACTCTCTACGGATTCGAAGAAGTTGTATTACCTACGCTGGAACCATTTTCTCTATTCGAAAGGAAGTCTGGAGAGGAAATAGAGAGGCATATGTATACCTTTACTGACTTTGGCGGCAGAAAAGTGGCTTTAAGGCCAGAATTCACCCCATCGATAGCTAGGCTCTTCGTACAGAAGGCTGGGGAGCTAAAGCTTCCCGTCAAATGGAGTTACTTCGGGAGCGTGTTCAGATACGATGAACCCCAGAAAATGAGGTATAGGGAGTTTTGGCAGGCAGGTGTCGAGCTGATAGGTGCATCCTCCGTAGAGTCGGACCTCGAGGTTATATCCCTAGTAATCGATTCAATGTTGGCTCTGGGTTTTAAGGACTTTAGGGTTGAAGTAAACGATGTTCGGATCTTCAGGGAGATGCTGGGACAAGAAGGATTTGATCCTGGCCAACAATACAGGGTGATGCTAGTTATCGACAAGAAAAACAAGGTTACTAAAGAAACGTTTGAACGAGAGCTTTTATCTGCCTTAGATGACAGAAAAGAGCTCTTCGATAGGATAATGTTCGTTTTAGGATTGAAGAAGAAGTCTCCAGGAGAGGCTCTTGCAATGCTGAAGGAGCCCAAGCTAAGGCAGGTCATAGAGCGCTTAACCAAGCTCTTTGACCTTGGAAAAGAGATGGGATTAAGCAAGTGGATTCTCTTTTCCCCAAACATCGTTAGGGGATTAGCCTACTACACAGGCATGGTCTTCGAGATTTTGGTGGAGGGAATACCATACTCGGTTTGCGGAGGGGGAAGATATGATAATCTCATAAGCTTGTACGGAGGACGAGACATCCCGTGCGTTGGCATGTCGTTTGGAATCGATCGTCTAGTCGAAGCGGCTATGGAGAAGAGGATAATTGAGGTAGGGGAAAGGAGGCCTGTCTTTGTCGCCTACATAGGACAAGAGCTAAAACCCATTGCCCTTAAGACAGCAAGGGATCTTCGAACGGCTGGGATAAAAACAGAGGTAGAGCTGAGGGAGAGACCTTTGTCTAAGCAGCTTGAATATGCCGATAAGAGAGGGTGTAAGTTTGCGGTTTTGCTGGGAAGGAAGGAGCTTGAAAGGAAGGCAGTAAAAATAAGGGATCTAGATAGTGGTGAGGAGTTAGAAATCCCTCTAGATAGGCTTATAGAAGAAATAAAGGGAAAACTTGCCTAAGAGAGAAGGTAAGAAGCGATTTACTGATTTTAATTCAATGTCGGAAGATTAAAATAAGCCAAGCCGATATCTTTGTAGGATAAGCCGGGGTAGCCGAGTGGCAAGGCGGCTGGCTGCAGACCAGCAGATCCCGGGTTCAAATCCCGGCCCCGGCTCTTTTAAGTAAAAACTCTCTGTTATCATTAATTATTTTGAAAATCGAGATGTTCTAAACGAAATAAGCTAATTACCTTGAGGGTTCAACTAATGTTCCCGTGCTAGTCGAAGGCCAAAAAAGGAGGAAAGTTGTGGAATCAAAAAGGAGTGGACCGGGCGGGATTCGAACCCGCGACCTCCGCTGTTCGCAAAGACGGCAAATCACCGTTTTTAGTGCGAGAGCGGCGCGCTACCAGACTGCGCTACCGGCCCACAGATTTCTCCGTTAGCCAAATAAAAAGTTATCAGCTTGCTTCATATCTAAGTAAGGCGGCTACTCCCCCAAGGGACTTTAACTGTTCGCCCCATTCAGTCTCGCTTGATATAACGACGACGTCTGCAGATATCGCTTCTGCTAAAGTAACGATGTAGTCGATTATATCTTCTTTCTCAACCTCAAAAGTTGTGGATCCACACTTCGGGCAGGGCATGGAGTTCTCCTGAGTTTCAAACTCTTCGGCCTTTATGAGCTTCTCTTCTTCAAAACCACAGTTCTGGCAAGTTCGTTTTACGTGTAGGTAATTCAAGTCGTTCAGGACAACTACCATCTCTGCCTGTCCGCTCATCAAAGACTGTAGCACGTCCTTAACTCCATAAGCCACTAGGTTTGGATTTCTCGCCAAGGTCCTGAAGATCTTATCTACAGCTTCCTTCTCTTCCACTAGAGCAGCGCCTTTCAGGACGTCCATAGATTTTTCAATGAGCTCTCTGAGCCCGCCTTCCCCTGAATACGAGAGGGGCAAGTTGGCAAGGATTTTCGATTTCAGGCGATAATCCAGATAATTCCCCTGTTCGAATAATTCCCTCGCATCGCCAGGGCCTCCTATGATTATCCCCTTGAGTTCCGAGAGGTAGGGAAGCAAAGATTTGTTAGCCGCATCTCCAAACTTCTTGAAGAACTCATGGACCTTCTCCTCTCTTATTCTCTCAAACCTTCTCTGAGACCAACCACCTGCACTATGCTTTGGAGGCACGTCCGAAGAAACTTTGTTAACAATAGAGTAGTTTGCTCCTCTCAACAGCGCTATAGTTCCGCCGCCTCTGTCAAGTACTAGAAGGGCGTAAACGTCCTTTTCCCTTGCCATCTCCTCTAACGGCTCCAGATAGAAGGTTTGGTCGCATACATACATGAAGGACCTTACCGGTTCAGGGGGTTCTATCGCGTACATCTCTATCTTCTCGGTCCCTCTTACTGGACCCCTAGGAATCGCTCCACAGAACAGCGCCAGACCATTTGGTGGCGTCTTCCTATAGAGCTTCAGGTATTGGATGAGCTTCTCTATTGATGATTGAACGTTTTTCCTCGTTAACTTGTCCTTTATGTTCCCTGCTTGGTCTTGCTCCTGCCTCAAATAGTTGCCTACATCGAAGATATTCCTGCCTGGAGGTATGTACAGCGAGATTAGTTCAGTGCCTCTCCCCTGTTTCTCCTTGAGCATTTTTAGCAGTTTTCTGAACTTATACTTGGATATAGAACTGGATTTCATCTTTCTAGATTAACCTCCTATCTCATGTTATTATCTTGGGGTTATCAGGGATTCCAATCCGACAGGAATTTCACCTTTTAAAAACTGAAGCCCTTGAGATCATTATTCAATGTTGGGAATAAATCCATCTAAACAAGCTTTCCCATGTAGATGTTGTCTTTATCCCTGATTATCCTTACTCTTACCTCAGAGCCCAAAGGTAGACTTGCAGCATTTAGGATCATAAGGGCCCTGTTCTTAACCACGGCAAGAGCTTCGCCTTTTCGCCAACCAAGCCCAATTATTCTAGCCCTTACAACCTGGCCGAGCTTCATTACGTTTGGAAGCTTTGGGGCTAGATGAGTTCCAAAGTCCTTAGGTGAGAGAATTAACTTAACACCAAATTCGGATTCCCAACGTTCTAAAGCAGAATAAAACTTGGTCCAACTCATCGGTTTGATGTTTTTTGGCTTCCTCCCGAGCCTATGAGGAATGTACTTTTGAATTCCAAGGGGCGGCCACCTTTTGCCAGCACCTATGGACAAAGCGAACTCTATCAGTTTAGGCATGTCTTTATCGTTAATTCCTGGAACCCAAACGGGAGCTATCAAAAGATCAATATTCGTGCGTTCTGTTATTGTTTTGGCCAGTTCCTTCACTTTTCCAACGTCATAATAGGGAGAACCGCTGAGAAGTCGAGCACGCCCAGCATCAAGCGAGTCTATGCTGAGGTTTATCCTGTCCAAACCAGCTTCTTCCATCTCATATACCTTTTCCTCGGTCAAAAGATGGCCGTGAGTCTGGATTGAGACTATCTTAACTCTAGGATCTTGTTTTAACCTCTTAATGAGGTCTGTAAGGTAAGGATAAGTTAGGGGATCTCCAACGGTATCGATATGCCCCTCTATGTCATCTATCCCCTTGAAATCAACCAGTTTTTCAAAGTACGCGATCATATAATCCAAATCAACGAGGTACTCAGCAAGTCTTGTTCTTGAGTTTGGACCAGCATCTGTAGAACAAAAGATGCATGAAAGGGGGCACATAGATGAGGGCCTAACCTGAATGACATTTGTTCCTCTATCTATCAACCCAAATGGAATGGCACCAATAAGAGGAACCCTGCTTTCCTCAGAAATTCTTACGAGAGCGGTTCTAGAAGAACGTAAGGCACCCTCCAACCTATTTCCATCCCTCACCCTCTTTTCCTAGGATGTAAAGCAATATGGACTTTGCAGCCCCCTTATCCAGGGGTTGGTTCTCATTTCCGCACTTTGGGCTCAATAGACCACAGCTAAGACATCCCGATTCACAAGCGCACTCTTTAATGTTGATATAGGTCTTCTCCACCCAAGAAAAAACATCGTTGTACAGCTTTTCCACTATACCTACGCCTCCTGGATATGCTTCATATATGAAGATGCCTGGACCACCAAGTTGAGAGTGGTATGGAGTTGAAACACCGCCTAAATCAGCTCTGTCAGATAGGGTGAACAAAGGGGCCATAGCTATCAAAGCGTGTTCACTCCCATGAATTCCCCCGTGGAAGTCCATACCCTTACCCTCTACGTAACGCAACATTTCCATCGGAAGCTCAAACCATATGGCCTCAGATTCGAATTCATAAGGAGGTAAGGAGAGAGGCACGATTTCCATCGATGCTCCCCCTTTTATCGGCTTCTTTCTAAATCCAACGACGCGCTCGGTAACTCTGACCTCTCCATGCTTTATCCTAATGTCTCCTTTGCTAAAGTCATTCAACACCTTTGTTATCCTCACATCAGAGGATACGAGCTCTTGGGTGTAGTACCTCAATGAAGTTTTCCTCAAAAGAACCTTTTTGCTACCGATATCTAGGCCTACAACAAGATATGCTCTATCCATGTGTAGGTAAATGGCTCCAGGATAGCATTCCCTGAAAACCCTAGCGCCATCCACATGGCCTATCTCTTTGCCAGCATCTACGTTAACCAAGGTGAATGGGTCCTCTATCGACCTTATTCTAACCTCGGCGTGAGGTCTGCTCACCAATGAGACATAACCAAAGGCAGTCCTCTTCACTTTTCCTTTTCTTTCTAAGCCCTCTAAAATGTTAGGAAGCTTGTTTCCGAAGTAGGTGGAATCCTCCTCCCTAACGGGTAGTTCAGAGGATGCGCACAGCACGTGCATTGGAAGCAACCTTTCGTTCTCAGGATTTACAAATGCCTTCTCGACCTCTCCGGAAAATAGCTCTCCTGGATTTTTCACAAAATATTGGTCAAGGGCGTCTTCCAAAGCTACCATTATGATTATTCCAGCCTTTCCAACTCTCCTTCCCACCCTTCCTGCCCTCTGCAACGTGCTAATCCTTGAGCCAGGATAACCTACAAGTATACAGCAATCAAGCTCCCCCACGTCTATTCCAAGCTCCAACGCGCTTGTCGCCACGACGCCTCTAAGCTCTCCAGAAAAGAGCATCCTCTCAATCCTTCTCCTCTCCTTTGGAAGATAACCAGACCTATAGGACGCTATTTTTTCGAGGAGATCCTCCCTACCAAGTCTGAGAAGGTGTCTCTTGACGTTCCGGGTCATGATCTCAACTGCCTTTCTTGATTTACAAAATACAATTGTCTTCAAACCAGCTGAGATGGCCCCAATGAAAAGACGCTCAGCATCGGTGTAAGGATCGAAAACAGGGACGGGATTCCAAAAAAGAATGATTTTAGCCGTTTTAGGAGAGCCGCTCTCCTGTATTACCTCGAACTTCTCACCAACTAGCCTTTCAACGTGCTCTTTGGGGTTAGCAATGGTGGCGGAGGCAGCGATGAATATGGGTTTTGACCCATACATCTCAGCAAGACGCTTCGTCCGCCTTAGGATGTTAGCTACATGGGCCCCGAATATCCCTCTGTACTCATGAACCTCATCGAGAACTATGAACTTAAGGCTGGAGAAAACTGAACTCCATCTCCTGTGGTTGGGCAAGATACCGTAGTGCAGCATATCTGGATTCGTTAGGAGAAGGGTCGGGGGGTTCCTCCTGATCTCAACCCTCTCCTCAGTTGGAGTCCCTCCATCGTAGGCTGCAACTCCAAATCCTTCAATTGACTTGGAAAGATCTCTTATCTTTAGGAGCTGATCTCTTTCCAATGCTTTAGTTGGGGCAAGGTAGAGTGCGTGCATCCTGGGGTTTTCTAAAAAGTTCTCGAAGATGGGAATCAAATAGACTAGGGACTTCCCGCTAGCCGCAGGCGTTGCGACGATGACGTTCTTACCTTCTCTAATCGCCCTTATGGCTCTTGATTGATGTGTAAAAAGGAGAAGCAACCCTCTTTCACTGAGAATCCTTCTTACATCAGGGTGAAGGCTTATCTCCTCGTGTTTAGATGGAACCGCATTATGATATAGGGCTGCTGCCAACCTTCTAACCTTAAAACTCCCGACGCTAATCGAGCCTCTCTCACCCAATTCTTTCAAAAAGGAAAGAATTCTCTCATCTTCCACCCTTTCGAGAATATCTCGCATAGAGAGCAAGTAAGAGTCCCTGGCTTCTCCCATCTATATTTCTTCCCACTGGTTAATGAGGCACCACACTTATAGGTTTGGTTGCTCGTCAGCGAGATGAAGCGTTATCTCGTTTATTACTTCCTCATCTCTTCTATCCTCTTCGATAAGTTGGTATTCCGCATAATCTGCCTTTCTATCCTCCAACCTAACACATCTGAGGCACAAAGCCTTCTTTAAGGGATGCGTAATCAAACTTATCACGCCACGAGCGATGTTTTCAAGGGTTGCCTGCTGTAGAACTATTATAATACCGTTTTTCAGGAAGATTAAGCCTCTTATGTGCTTGTGTCCTTTTGGAGCACCAAGTAGAACTTTCTCGACGTCGGAGTTCCTAACAACTAAAAGCCTCTTTTTGAGACCAGTTATTAGCTCTCTGGTACCCTTAGTTAGATCAAGACTAAGGGCTTCGTCGAGGCTAATCCATCTAACCTCCTCAACATCGTCTCCTGGGAGAATAGTGCTTTCTCCCTTGATTTCACATAGATAATCCACTATGACGTAGTGAAACCTAACCTTTCCATTGATATCCCTTTCAATCACATCAAAGACCTTAATCGAGCTAGTGGGCTCAACTTCTAGGCCGCATTCCTCCCTAACTTCCCTCTTGACTGCCTCTCTTAAGGTCTCACCAAGTTTAACAAGTCCTCCAGGAATTGACCATAAGCCCTTGCCCGGAGGATGGCTCCTCTTAGCCAACAAAATCATGTCATCTCTTATTACAACCCCTCCTACCCCAACCATGGGCAACTCAGGATATTCCCTGTTGTTAGGCTTGCCATCAGACATGTAATCCACCTTAGCCCAGCTTTTCTCTAACTAAAAGGGAATATTCAGCAGGCCTTCTGTCCTCCCATAAGTTGTTCAGTTCTGTGATGTTCTTATTTTCCGCCTCCTTTGGATTAATATCGATCACACCTACTTCTACGGAGTCTTCAGTAGCTCTTTTCAGAACTTTCATCCTTGGAGACGTTATCTGACTCATCCCTGTGAAGCGTAACCTCACGCCATTCCTTTCTTCAGATCCAATTCTGTTGGCGGTTATGGTAAATACTCTGTTTTCTATGGATCTTGCCAACATGGCTGTTTGCGCATAAGGTAACACCAAATTAGCTGAATGAGCTATCAGATGGGCTCCTTTAAGCGAAAGCACCCTCGCTGCCTCTGGAAAAATCCAGTCAAAGCAGATCATCACTCCAACCCTTATCTTTCCAAGGTCAAAGACCTGGAGGCCGAGGTTTCCAGGTTCAAATACCAGCTTTTCGGTCGAAAACAGATGTAACTTCCTGTAAGTTCCTAAATAATCCCCATCAGAGTTTATGACCACAGCAGAATTGTAGAATTTCGAGCCTTCCTTCTCAGCAATACCCGCAATGACTGAGACGGAGTGCTCTGCAGCAAATTTCATCAACTTCTTTGTAGTAGGCCCGCCTGGAATTGGTTCTGCAACCTTCGATAGATCCTTCTTGTTAAGAAAGAGATATCCAGTATTGAAGAGTTCTGGAAAGACCAACAAGTCCGCTTCCTCACCTGAGGCTAATGCTAGAGCAGAATCAACATTTCTTGTCACATCTCCTAAAACAGGAGATGTCTGGACATATCCTACCCTCATCGAGATTCCCATTAAATTAAGATGAGTTAAGATTTTATCCTGATCCTTGAAAGTCAGGCTTGTGAGAAAAAGGGTGGAAAAATTGTACAAGAGGGGCCTATACGTCGGAAGATTCCAACCATTCCACTACGGCCATTTACATGCCGTGAAGTACATATTGGAACAAGCAGAGGAGATAGTAATTGCAATAGGCAGTGCTCAATTCTCTAACACACTTAGAAATCCCCTTTCTGTGGATGAAAGATATGAAATGATAGTTAGAGCCCTTAGACAGGAGGGAATTCCTTTAAGAAAGGTCTTCTTGGGGAACATTCCAGATACGGAAAGTCCAGAGGAAGACTGGGGATTGATCGTATTGGACAGGGTACCAAGGATAGATGTCGCCTATTCAAACGATCCAGAGACTATCAAAGACCTTACCAAGGTGGGAGTTAAGGTGCTTCCCATCCCCTTCCATGAGAGGAAAAAGTACTCCGCCACCAACATTAGAAAACTGATTTTAGAGGGGAACAACTCTTGGGAGTCTCTCGTTCCACCTGCTGTCTTCGAATTCCTCAAATCAATTGGAATAGAGGAGCGCATCAGGGAGATTTCATCTGCAGAGGAAACACTATAAGAAGAAGGCTCTGAGAGTCCCGGCCCTCCATGCCTTTAATATTTGCCTCCCAACTTTTCTTCTCTTCCCTACAGCAGCCCTCCCCATAGGACCTAACTTCACTGTAGTGATTTCCCTATCGGCATCGTACAAGGACACACTTCTGTTTGCACCCAATTCTCCAAACTCTAATATAATCGATTTCTTTCCTTCTCTAACGGCAAAATCATATATCTCCTTGCCTGTTGGAGGCTCCCTAATCTCAATGGATGGAGGCCTTCTCCTCCTAAGTGGCATTATCACAACCTGCTCCGCAAAGGAGTATATCTCATATTCGGCTTGGCCGCTCTCGAAATCTCTAACCAAAATAACAGGTCTCGCGAGACCTTCCTCTCTCATCCCGTGAGGAACTTTTACTGTAATACCTAAGCTGTAGACCTTCTTTATTCTCCCCTCCTCTATGAATATCACAGTATCTATCACATGCGGGAGCATTCCCAAGTCGACCCTGCCTATAAAACGCTCAATTGCCTCGATCGGTGAGCCACAATGTATCACGCCAACCATGCCTATGCCAGCCAAACGCATATCTGTGTATATGTTGAAATCATCGTCCTTCCTCATCTCATCAAAACACACGTAGTCTGGCCTTACAAGAAGTAGTAGATCGGCAGTATTCACAAAACTCCCGTTTAGCTTTGTGTATTGCGTGATTTCATCGCCTACCTGCAGATCCCTTGGCGACTCCAAGCTCTTAACGATCTTTCCCAGATCCTTGTAGAATTCGGCCAAAGCGCTTGTAAACGTAGTTTTTCCTGCTCCTGGAGGGCCACCTATTATAATTCCCTCCGCTCTTTCCCTCAACCTTTTCTTCAGCTTGTTACTTAGCTCATAATCGTCCAGGGTAACTTTTACGATGGGCCTTACCGCTGTTATCTCAACGCCATCAGAAAACGGCGGAAGAGCTATGAGAATCCTGTATTCCCTTAGCTGAATGACATACGCGTCTCTCCTTTGGATCTCTATGAAAACCTCTGGATCTGACCTTGCGCCCTCTATAAGAGCATAAGCAAGCTTCATCATCTCTTCTTTCTTCATAGGCTCCTCCCTTAGCTTGACGAGTTTGAAGTGTCCTGGACGCCCTCTCTTAGCCATGGGGGGTACTCCTTCCTTCAGATGTACGCTCATTACGTCCTTCTGGAAGAACTCCTCGATGACTGGGCGCCAATCTCCAGTGCCAAGGTATGAGGCTGGAATTCCTTTTGCCCTGAAGGCAAGCCACCTTATGGAGTTGCTAGTGAGGACCTTAGCATCATGTTTTTTCGCTATTTCTTCAAGTGCTTTAGAGCCCCTTTCTGAATGTTTAGCGATCCTAACCTCTATTTTTAATTTAGGAGCCATCTCTCGCAACTTAAGAACGTGATAAAGGGCTTCAAGCGCCCTCCTATCTCCTTTATTTGCTCTTATTTCCATGTGCTTAACGATCCCTTCCGGAATGAGGATAGTAGAGCCTCTTAGCTTTTTAAGGGAGCTTTCATCAGTTAAGCCCCCACTGGTCAATATGTATTCATCTACTACGTATGTTGACATCACAATTTCGAAATTGTTGAGAGAATTAATCTTTATGAGCGAACTATCTGATACATCTCTCAGTCAACAATGACATCTCAAAAAACAATTTACATAAAGATAGGTGGCTCAACAATTACCGAAAAAGGTTCAGGTCAGCCTAAACCTAGAATGGAGAGGATAAAGAGTTTCTGCAGGGAAGTTAAGGAGGTAGTTAACTCTGGGATAAGTCTAATTCTTGCCCATGGAGGGGGTTCTTATGCGCATCCTTTTGCTGCTAAACACGGTTTAGATAGAGGATTGAACCCTGAAGATAGGATAGGAGTGACAAAAACAAGATTTTGGCTCACTAAGCTATCACAGATCTTTTTGAAGGAATTCCTTGAAATAGAATTACCCGTTATAGTATTTCATCCCTCTTCTCTGCTTTACAAGTCTTTAAAGGGCTGGGAATTCTGCATCTCACCAATTAAACTAGCTTTAAGGAATAAAATTACTCCCTTACTGATGGGAGATGTCGTTTTTGACGAAGAGAAAGGTGTAACAATAATATCTGCCGACGATATACCCCTTCTACTCTCAAATGTCGTTGATGAAATTTTGTTTCTGATAGATGTTCCTGGCGTGCTTGATAAGAGAGAAAAACCCATCCCTAAGCTTTATAGAGAAGATCTAAGCCGGTTAAGCGGAATTCTTAATCTAACAACAGATGTAACAGGGGGGATAAAAGAAAAAATTAGGAAAGCATTGATTTTAGCAGAAAAAGGTAAAAAAGTTAGAATTTCTGGCTATAGGAAAAAAGGAGACCTTTTAAAGGCAATAAACGGGTTGGCTGGGACTGAAATAATAGCTAAATGATCGAGTATTTCCTCTCAAACATTGCTTTTGTTGCCACAAAGATATTGTATCTGTCCTCTCCTCTTATCTCCATCATTACTCTCTCGACTATCGCACCAACAGGATCTTTAAGACCAACTCTTTCCTCTATATCTGCAAAAGAAACGAATGGAAGTCTTTCTCTTTCCTCCAATATCTTAATTAAGGTTTTCTTGCCTACTCCAGGCAAAAGCTCAAGCTGATGTAATCTCGGAGTGATCGGAACGCTTTCATTAAAAAAAGAAACGAAAAAACTTTCTCTCTCGGTAACTACCTTACTTACAAGCATGGGTAGGTTGGACTTAGCAGGTGGTATTAGTTCTTCATAATCTAAGTACCGGATAAACCTGCTAACATGCTCTCTAGGGCCCTTTCCGACAAAAACCTTCATACTCTCTTCTATTCCACTTTCAGGTCTTGCTAGAAATTCCATTAGGGAAAAATACTTGTCCCCTATTACTTGGGCACTAAGTGGATGCCCATATATAGCTAACACGTAAGCCCAGCTATCGTGAGGCATGCTCTGCCTTCTAGGATCATATCTCCACATTGCCTACTTTTCCTCCCCCTTTTCTAGGGATTTAAGGATCTCCAGTATCCTATCGTAGGATTTTGCATCGAGTAGTGGATAAGATCTGAATAGCATGGGTCTTAGCTCATCCTTGCTCCTTGGCATGATGTTAACTATCATCACAGCATCCTCTTCGCTGAGTCCAATCTCCTCTTTTAGCTGTTCAACAGCTTTGCGGCATGAATCAGCATCCTTTACCTTAACAAACTTTGAAAGATATTCAAATAATCTCTTCTGATCCCTTGCAAGCATGGATTGATCTTTAGCCCACCTCTCATGGATAAACGCCCTAACCTCAGCTAAGGTCAACGGCCTTTTCTCTGGAGGAGCTTTTTCCAATGACAAATATTTTCACCTCTGCTCCTGATGAGGCTTAAGGTGGATCGGTGACACGATCAGGTGCTTGACTTTTTTGCCTACTTTTACGTCTACCAAATAGCAGTGACCCCTCTTTCCTGCAACTACTCCTACCTTACCCTGATACCTTCTATGAGGAAATCCTCCTTCCTTGAAGTAGGGGAAAACGTCTATGACAACTTTCTGTCCTACTTTATACTCCATAAGAAATTTAGAAGGAGGAGGCATTCCCCTCTCTCTTGGCTTCTTTCTGAGGAACTTCCTTGACTTATGCAAAAAACCTGCTGATCTCCTACCCATGCACCTCTACCTCTTTCATCAACTCATCGGGGACAATTATGTCGATAACATCAAGTTCGCTACAAAAAGCTTTTTCTCCCAAAATCTCAGAGACGCTAGGCTTGGTTCTACCCCCATCACCATTGATCAGTTCTTTTATATAAAGCCCACCATCACATTCTATCGTCATTTCGAAGGAATTCTCTGAAAGAGGTCTTGTAGACACCTTGTATACCATCTTTTCTCTGAGAAGATCTGCCCTGCGATGAAGCACCCTCGTTGGAGTTTTTTGCCTGATTAATCTGTTAGAAAGTTCCTTTTCAAGCTTTTTGAGGATTTCAGGAGAGATTTTTCCTTCCACAGAGACCTTTGCAAGATATACTTTCCTCATTAGGCTTGAGGATTCCTTTATCAGAATTACTGTGTTCTTGCTGGCTATCTTAAGGTCAGATACTTCCACAATCCCACGTAATTTACTGTTAATTTCATTCTCTAGCTCTTTGAGGTCTATCGTTCTTTTTCTCGGCTTTATTAGCTCCATCACAAAAGGCCTTCCGTTACCTAACATCCTCACATCGAAATCCTCCCTTCCAGCAGCATGAAGCCTATAGTCCTCAGCTTCAAAAGCAGCCATCATTATCTCTCCAATGTAGGACTCAATAGTTCCTTCTGTTCCTGGAACCCACCTAGTTTGATATAGGCCTCTTTTCAACTTTCTATAGCGCCCGAAGACATAAACTGAAGAAGGAATTACCTTAACCTCCTTAAGAACAAAGTTAAGGCTAATTAACACATCTGGCTTCTCTGATTTAACCTCAAATCCAGTCATTGCCGCAATTCTTTCATCAACATACTTGTTTATCACAACTTTCAGGCTTTCAGCAGTCCACATACCATATATTGCTCTTAATTCATCTTCTCTCTCTACTACGTCTGCAGGAAGTTTAGTTCCCGATTTAAACGAATTAAACTCAATTTTTGATAGGGAAAAAAGCGCTTTATTTATCAATTGTGGAAGAACTGAGGGTACAAGCCCCCTACACACCCAACACTTTCCACCCAATCCTTCAATCGCATTTCTACCAGCTGCCCCACCTTCTTTCGATAAAAGTTCTAACATCCTCCTACCTAATTTCCATGGAGCGCTATCTGAAAGTGTAGCCAATAGACTTCCAAGACAGAATTCGCAGAGAGGATACTTCTTAAGAAGTTCTTTTGCTTGTTTCTTAGCGGCATTCTCCTTCTGCAATATCTCCTCTCTCGTATCCAAATTCACCCTTTTCATAACTCCCTAAGTAAAAGCTATCCTCCTCCAGTGATTCTTACAATCTTTCTTCTGCCTAATGCTATCCAATACTCAACTTCAGTTCCTGGAGTAAGTTTGGATGTTATTTCCTCGTCTTCTGGAGGTTCTAATTCGAACATCTCATAACTCTCCATATCCATAAGCTGAACCGATTCTGGTGTGACGTTTACAACCTGAGCAGTTCTCTTGTCTATAATGGGGACTTCTACGGACTCGTCCGCCCTAAAGATCTTGCTCCTCCTTACTCCGTCAAATACTCCACGAGCATCTATTCTGATCTTTGCAGAGCCATGCTTACCTGGTTTGGATTTTGATAGGTCCAGAACCACGCAAGGCTCTCCGTCTATCATGACGTAACTTCCTGATTTCAACTCGCTAGCAGACATCCTTGTTATGGCCAATTACAACAACCCCCTGGTCCTTCTATGAGAGATTACCTATAAGATTTCTGGAACCTGGCCCTTGCACTGCGTCCACCAAACTTCTTAGGCTCTGTTCTCCTCGGATCACCCACCAAAATGGTTCTGTCATACTCCTTGTATATTCTCTCAAGCTCCTCTGATCCAGTCCACTTAACAAGGGCTCTACCTATCGTCATCCTTATGGCGTCAGCCTGACCCATAAAACCTCCGCCTTTGACCCTTACCCTGATGTCTACAGTTTTTGCATAGTCCTTAGCCAACCAAAGAGGCTCAAGTATCTTCATTCTCACGAATTCATTAGGAGCATAAACCTCAACGGGGAACCCATTTATGTAGAGCCTTCCTTTACCAGGTCTTAAAACAGCGAAAGCTCTTGCTTCTTTTCTTTTAGCTGAAGCTGTAGCAATTCCCCTTACAGCTTCCTTAGCCTCACTCATCCCTTCCACCCTAGGCTCTTGGCTAACCAATAAACTGTCACCTCTTTCTTCCGCTTTTTAGGTTTCAAGTTTTCGATGGTATATTCTAGAGGGAGTTCGAATACGCTCAATTTCTTTAATTCTGAGGGCACTCCTATGAATACACGAAGCCTTCTTAAGGCTTCCCTTCCTTTAGCTTTTTTCATTGGAAGCATACCTCTTATTGTCTTCCAGACAATTCTATCAGGAGTTCTTGGTTGAACTGGACCCTTGGTTGGTTTAGGCTTCCCCTCAATGCTCCTCCTCTTTTGGTATTTCTCGAGAATAGTTTCTGGATTTCCAGAAATAATTGCCTTCTCAGCATTAACGATGGCTACTCTTTTTCCCTCTAAGAGTCTCTTGGCAACAAAACTAGCAAGTCTGCCCAAGATCTTTCCATCGGCGTCGATGATTAGGTCATAGTTACTCATTGTTGACACCTCAAACTATTATTTTGACTCCCGAGCCCTTTGGGTTCTCTTTTACGAGATCTTCAATGGAAATAACCTTGCCGCCAGCCCCTATAATCTTTTCCTTTGCCTTTGAAGAGATCTTAAGGGCTGCAACTGTAACTGGCTTATCTAATCTACCATATCCTAAAACCACTCCTGGCACTACTACCGCACTTGCTTCCTGAGCGTACTTGCCTATCTTCCAGACGTTCACAGCAACCCTCTTCCTTCTAGGTTTCCGTATGATTTCTGCAACTCTTTTCCATATCTTGGCTCCGTTTATCCTCGCACTCTTTTCTAGAAAGTTAATCAGTCTAATGACTGATGGATTTGTTGGTCCAGTTGGTTTGGGCACTCCCTATAACCTCCCTCTACATTTGATGTTGCTGAGCTTGTCCATGATTCCTGCAAGTGGATGAGCTACCCATATAATAATCCTTAGCATAAACCGACATCATCTTCCTACATTTTTATATGAGCAAAAGGAACTAATAAGCCCCTAAATTTCAAGATTAACGTTCTAGAATGGTGCGGGGGGTGGGATTCGAACCCACGCGGGCCTACGCCCACCAGCGCCTCAGGCTGGCGCCTTGGACCTAGCTTGGCTACCCCCGCCTAGTAACTTCGGATGGCAGAAGAGAATTATAAAGTTAGAGTTAGGATCGGCTGGCCTCCTTAATGGAGCTTTCTAAAATTTCTAACTTATTTAAGAGCTCGTCGACAGCAAGAAGGAGGATTTGATCGCAATCAAGCGCCCCAGTAGATTCAAACTTGATGATAATCCTGCTATCGTCGTATTCTACCTTAACAGCGGGTTCTCCAAGATCTAAAGCATATCTCCTGAGCACTTTTTCTAGCTCTGGATGATATGGAGCATCCAGAACTCGAAGCATGCCGTCTTCTTGAACTACCTCAGCGTTAAGTTCCTCCAAAAGCTCTTTAGCCTTTGGGCACTTCTGAGGATCGAAAACGTAAATGGGATAGTATCTGTATCCAAGCGCAGCAACTGCTTGCCACTTAACGTGCTGCTTGCCCCTTCCAATTCTTGCGATGGCCTCTAGAGAAAGTCTTTCGCCCTTGTTCATGGCTATAATCGGGATGTTAGGATTCGCTGGGTACACTTCAGGATCGGAACTCTCGAGCTGTCCTGAATAAACTATAGTTTGTTCTTCCTCAGCTGTTACATCAAGTCTTAATCTAACTGAGAAATCTTCACCAAAATCTAGAACTTTCAATGGAGTCTTTAAAGGAATTAAGGCGAGCCTATGTGCTATATACTCATCGAAAAACGCCGTTGTGTTGGCAAGAAATATTACTTCATCGACTGCTAAAATTGGTATCTCCGATTGAATTACCCTCCTATAAGCGTTGGCCAGTGCTGGCCTGGTATCTTCCAATAACAACCTAACGAAATCAGGTTTGTACTCCAAAACCCTGCATTTCATCATCGTAACACTCCCATCAGACACGATAAGAGGCAGATAATCTTAGGCTATAATCTTTCCCACCACTCATGATGTGGTGTTTTCATCCTCCTCTCTCCTGCCCCTTTCCTTCAAAACTTCAGCCCAAGGATTGTCCTTTACAAACTCTTCAATGAGTTCAGGAGAATATTTTCTTGCCTGATCCTTTGGTACTGTTTTCATTTTTGGCTCAAGCTTGGTTGACTTTTTAGCCGCTTTTTTCTCAACGGTTTTATGCTCGGGGAGGATAAGGGACGAATCTAGAGGAAACTGGGGTTGAGGACTTTTGGAAGAAATAAGGAGCTTTATAACTTCTTCTAAAAGGGAAATCCTTCTTTGTAACTCATCAACCGTTTTCTCCACGTCGTTTATTCTTCTTTCTCCTTCGACCTTCCTTATAACCCTCTCGAGAATCTCCTCTAATCTTTCCTCGGTTAGGGCAACACCTCTCTCGTTCTTATGCTTTAATGCTGGCCTCTTATCCTCCCTGAACCTAGACTCTGTCCTCTTTGGAACCTTTGGTCTGAAAGACGTGACTTCTGGTGGTTTTGATCCTGATATGAGTTCCTTTAGGGCTGAAATAGGAATACTTAGTTGGATAGAATCCCTAATCCTAATGAAAGGAAAGCCTTTGCTTTCTTCATTTAAGCCTTCAACAACCTCTTCTAATCTATCAACCCAATCGTGGGGAACCCAAATATCAATAAAATCAACGAGGACTTCCTTCTCCTCTAAATATTTAATTTCGTTTCTAACAGACTTAATAAAATCTTCAACGCTTTCAGGAATTAGAAAAATGGCAAGGACCTCTCTACCTCCTTCAAAATCATCAATATGAATGTAGACAGAGTATTCATCATCACCAGGCCTTGAAAGCTCGGCTCTGCTGCCAAGCTGCTTTTGATACCAGTTAAGCATTAGGTCCCCTAGATTCTTTGGTGATGTTGTCAACTCCAATTTTATTCAACAACGAAGTGGAATATAAACTCCTATTTAGACCCTCCTTCCCCTCCTTCCATGAGGACGTCTCGTTCCGTCATGGGGGATTGGAGTCACATCTTCAACTCTCAATATTAACAAGCCAGCCCTCGACAGCCCCCTTATTGCGGCCGTTGCCCCCGGACCCGGGATTCTACTTCTAATACCTCCCGGTGCTCGAACCTTTGCTATAACCTGCGTGATCCCCTTCCTCTTCGCGTCTCTGGCTGCAGCCATAGCTGCCTTTAGAGCCGCATAGGGCGAACCTTCAAGCCTGTCTGCATCAACAAACATCCCTCCACTGTAAATAGCTATTGTTTCTGCTCCAGTAATATCCGTAATATGGACTATCGTGTCGTTAAACGAGGAATAAACGTGAGCTATTCCAATCCTTTCCTTACTGCTTCTTCTACGTGACATAAGATCACCTCATGCTGCTTCACTTGTAACTGGCGGCTCAGAAGATTCAGGTTTAGGCTCTGGAGGCTCCTCAACTTGTGGTTCGAGCTCAAACAGGCATTCTATCAATCCTTCCTCTTCAACGGGCACTAAGTAGCCTGGTTGCCTTATTCTCCTCCCAGCAACCTTAACCTTACCGTGAACTATTAGCTGACGGGCCATGTATGGGGATTTAGCGAATCCTTTCCTCCAAACCAACGTTTGTAACCTTCTTTCTAGTATGTTTTCAGTTGAGAGGTCTAAGACATCGTCCAACATTGCGCCCTCGCCAAGCACACCCATTCTCTGAAGTTTTCCGATTATGATCCTCTCCGACTTAACTCTTTGTTCTTTTGGAAGCTCAAGCAATTTTCTAGCTATCCTCCTATATTTTCTGGCAATGTAAGCAGCCCTCCAAAGCTCTTTTTTGCTCCTTAGTCCATATAATCCCGCAAGTCTAGTTGATTCCTCAAGAACTCGCCTATCCCAAGGTTTTCTAGGGCGTTCATATTTCTTCTTGGGCTTTTTTGGATCCCCCACTTACTTTCACCTCTTCTTTCTCTTGTAACCGATTGTTCTACCAGTTCTTCCAGTTGTTTTTGTCCTCTGCCCCCTTACTTTAAGCCCTAGATGATGCCTTATACCTTTCCAGCTTCTAATCGCCTTCATTCTCTTTATATCCTTCTCAACAACAAGCCTAACTTCATCCCCTAGAAAGTGAAGGCTTTCTCCAGTTTCATAGTCCTTTTGTCTGTTTAACATCCACCATGAGATCCCATACCTAGCCGGATTCGTTAAAATGTCCTCTATTTGTGAGAGCTTCTCGTCCTCTATCTCTCCTATTCTTCTCAAGGGGTCTATCTCAGCCACCCTAAGGACAGCATGTGCAAACGATAAACCAACACCTCTTATGTCCAGAAGGGCGGCTATTGCTGGCTTAGTCCCATCTAGCGAAGTTCTAGCTAACCTTACGATTCTTTTAGTTTCTTGGCTCAAGGTGCTCCTCCACCTTCCTACTTCACCTTTCCCATCATAAGTGGAATTTAATTGTTATGGCGCCGGGGGTGGGATTCGAACCCACGCGGCCCAAAAGGGCCACGGGCTCTCCGCCAACTACAGACTCCAGGCCCGCCCCATACCGGACTAGGGTACCCCGGCAGACTGAATCTAATCATATCCTATTTTTAAACTCTTTATTATCCTTTTAGGCGAGAACACACCAAACAAACTCTCACTTAGGAACGGGCCTAATTCAGGAATAAGGCCCGTTGCCATGGTTTTTTCTTTACAAATCAATCTATGACATAAAAAGGATAGTCTTTCTATTCTAACGACGTCTATACTATGACCTGACCTATCCAAAGCAACTTCTATCTCATTTCTCGATGCTCCTGTTATAACAAGCACGTCTAAGCCCTCCTCCATCAATTCCACAAAATCCTTTATTTGTGCAGGAGATAGGGTGCCTTCTATTTTTTCACCTTCTATCTTATGAACCACGAACTCTAGAGGCATGTGCTCCACCATTCCAAAATATCTTACAATTGTACGAAGGGGCAGTTTTTTGTTGGCTGCTAAAGATTCTCTCAGGGAGTACAGCGGTATTAATGCGTCTTTCTCCTCAATAAAAGCGTCCAAATACAGCCCATAGCCAACTTTTCCTACATCCTTGGCAAATCCCTTCAACACATCTCCAGGAGAGATCTCTGAAAGGCTTCTTACTTCTCCGTAAACTTTCTTGATGAAATTGGCTGCTGCAATCTCATCTTCTCCGCTGATAGTTACCCTTACCCACTCTTTGAATGTCTCGAAATTCACAACCTCTATTTCCAAATCCTCGATGTGTCTCATTACCTCATGACCAAAAAGCTCGAGTTTTTGAATGAAATCCCTTCCATAAATCTTCTCCGCAAGAAAAAGTTCAATCATGCTTCATCTCCTTCAGTAGCCCGTCGATCAGCCGTATTGCTTCCTTTATCTTCTCTACTGCCCTATCTCTGTCGACTGGTATCAAGGATGCTCCGCAGACAGGACAAAGAAATCCGTTCTCAGGCCCAAATGCAGCCTCTTCAAAGGATATCTTAATATGGGATGGATCTGCAGCGCAAACGTAGTACTCCCCGCCTTCCTCAACCCTAATTTCTTCTTCAAGAATTTTTTTCGTTCTTTCCAGCCTTTTTTCAACGAAGGATGGGGCTATCTTCTCGTTTAGAACCCAAAAAACCAGCCTCTCTCCTTCTTCCCCCTTTCTCACAATTTGAAAGGCCAAGTTTAGGTCATGAAGTCTGTAAAGGATCCTCCTAACATCAGCAGGGCTCATGTCCAGAAGTTCTATGAGTTCCATGGTTTCCACTTCTCCCTTGCTAAACGCTTTAAGTAGAGCCTCTGCGATCTCTGGATCCCCAAGTGCGATGGTAAGTGCCACAAGCAATAGATCCTGTTTTTTCATATTGGTCAATTATATTAAACACGGAAAATTTATAGAGGCATCGTCTTCAATTAAAACGGCCAAGTGAGTGCCCCGGTAGCTCAGTTGGCAGAGCGGCCGCCTCGTATGCCAAAGCAGTGAAAGCGGCAGGTCGCGGGTTCAAGTCCCGCCCGGGGCTTTGAAAATCCCTTTTCAATGTTGAGTAGCTTGCGATAATGAAGGAGGGGACAGCTGATGCTTATGATGATCTACCCCTCTGCTGATTTCTCAAATACCCCCAATCATTATTTACTAAGAAGAACAACTTAGAAAATAGATGATGATAAAAGTAGGATGCTGTGGATGGTCTTATTTCAACCCTAACAAGTTTTTGAACCTTTCTGACTGGAAGGAGAAGTACAAACATAAAGTTCAAGCTTATGCAAGCCTTTTCGACCTTGTAGAAGTGAATAGCACCTTCTATAAGATACCCAGAGTTAAGACCGTAGAAAATTGGAGGTCTCTTGTTGATGAAATTAATCCCTCCTTTGAGTTTACGGTAAAAAGCTCAAGGATAATCACTCATGAAGACCTGTTTTCAGGAGATGCATCTATACAAGCATATTACAAGATAAAAGAAATAGCCGAGGCTCTGAGAGCAAGGATAATCCTTTTTCAGACCCCTGCATCCTTCAGGAATACATCTGAAAACATAAACAAGTTGAGAGATTTCTTTTCCAAGATAAAGAGAGCCGGCCTTGTGATGGTGTGGGAACCTAGGGGAGCTAGCTGGATAAATGATCAAGATACGGTCAGGGATATTTGCCTTGAGTTTGATCTAATTCACTGCGTTGATTTGTTTAGGACCTCACCTTGCGCCTTTTCAAGCCACAAGATAGGATACATAAGGTTGCACGGAAAACCTCCAGGAAAAGAGATGTACAAGTACAAATACAAGGACGAAGATCTGGAAAAATTGTTAAAATCCGTTAAAAGCATCAGCGAAGCCAAAGAAACCTACATCCTATTTAACAACATTTACATGTATGAGGACGCCCTTAGGTTCATGGATTTACTAAAAACAAAGTAATTTGCTTGTAAGAGAGACTTTCTTCGAAACCACCCTTAGATCGTAGAAGGAGTGGGGGCGCCGGGATTTGAACCCGGGTTTCCCCCGCCTCTAAGGCGTCAAGGGCTCCCGAAGCCCTCAGGCTAGACCAAACTACCCCACGCCCCCGCGGAAAAATCTTATTTTTGCATTTTAAGCGTTCTCCTCTCGAATTCTTTCAATGGCCTTCTTAAGTTCTCTGTATACAGACTCTAGGGACTCGCTTATTACCTTTGTTTCTGCAACTACAGGCATGAAATTCGTATCACCGTTCCACCTTGGAACGATATGAACGTGTACATGTCCCTCGAAGCCAGCACCAGCCACTCTTCCCAAATTAATTCCTATGTTGAATCCATTCGGAGACATGGTTTCCTTGAGGGCTTTGATGGAGAGCCTTAGGATCCTCCAAATATCGAGGATCTCCTCCTGTGTAAGATCCTTGATATCACCCAAATGCCTGTAGGGAGCGATCATTAAGTGGCCTGGGTTGTAGGGAAACCTGTTTAGCATGAGAAAGGAGTGCTTAGACCTTAACAGTATGAAATTCTCGTCATCTTTCTTCGTTGCGGGCAGTTCGCAAAAGATACACCCTTTTTGTTTGCTGGCTATCTTGATATAAGCGACTCGCCATATAGCCCACAATCTTTCCATATGAGTACTCAATGAAAGGAAGACAGACCTAATAAAAAGTCCGACCACGATCGATGCAAGCGAAAAGTACAAAAACTCCTGATGAAAGAAAACACAGGTCAGCATTGGTCAAAAAACAAGTCTATGTCTGCGAAGTATGCGGAAAGACGCTGTTTGGAGTTCCTATAATAGTGGAGATAGCTGGTCATCATGCCACCACCTGTCCCAGCTGTGCTCGTAGGATAAGGGGTGAACAGTTGAAACTTTTGGAAAAAGCCAAGTCTCAAGTACCAACAACAAAGCAAACCCCAAAGATTGAAAAAGTCAGAAAAACAGCAAAGCCTAAGCCTAGAATGATCGAGAGACAACCCAAAGAGTATGAGATAGTCGAAGATTTTGGCAAGAGAATTAAGAAGGCAAGAGAGGAACTTGGACTCAAGATTGAGCATATTGCGAAAGCAATCAACATAAAAACCTCAACTCTTTCGAAAATAGAAGCAGGGAAGATCGTTCCGAACTATGATGTGGCTAGGTCCCTTGAAAGAGTTCTGGACATAAGGATAATAACCAGGGAATCCTATGAGGCTATTTCGACTGGAGTTGAAAAAGTAGGTCCTCCTCCCTCAATTACCCTAGGTGAGCTTGCAAACCTGAAGGAAAAGAAGAGGAGGGAATAAGGTGCCTACTAACCTCCCTCCCCAAGCAAGAGTAAAATTTGAGGAATACAGCCAAGCTAAAACTCCAGAAGAGAAGATTGAGAAGTTAAGAGAATTCTATTCGTTGATTCCAAAACATAAGGGAACAGAGAAGCTTGAAAAATTTGTAAAAAGAAGGATAGCTGAACTTAAAAAGGAAATCGAGAGGAGAAAACCAGAAAAAAGGGGTAAGAGGGTCGGACCTTTTATCAAAAAGAAAGGGGCTGCACAGGTTGTATTATTGGGGTACACGAACTCCGGAAGGAGCACCATCCTTAAGTCGCTTACAAATGCAAGGGTAAAGATATCTCCAAACCCATTTACAACATCTGATCCCTTCGAAGGAGCCATGAGAATAAGAGGGACATTTATACAGTTCATAGAAGCTCCTCCTCTTCTCCCTGAAGATCCCTCTGCTAAGCCAACGAAGATAGCCCTTGCCCTTGCTAGAAACGCCGATGCTCTCGCCATTATAGTCGACGGAACAGATAACCCAGTGGAGTATGTTTCAAACATCCTTTCTCTCCTGGAAACCAACGGGATAACCATAGGAGGGAAATCCGGAAGAGTTACGATCAGAAAGAGCCGAGGAATTTCATCTATAATAATATCAATGAAAGGGCGCGTTGTGGACGGGACTGAAGCAGACATTAGGATGCTACTGGAGTCTTATGGCATAAAACAGGCGATGGTTGATATAGAGGGAACTGTGTCTATGGAGGATGTGGAGGAAGCCATTTTTGGAGAAAAGATACGAAAGCCCACCCTCATATTCGTAACCAGAACTGATGTGAAAGAAGGGCAAGAGGGATTTATTAGGGTCAAAGAAGCTTTTCCTGAGCTCAAAGTCTATCCCTTCTCCCCATCCAACCCTCCTGAAACTGAGGAGTTAGGCTCAGAACTTCTTGAATTGCTTGGAATAATTAGGGTATTTACCAAGCCATTTGGAAGAAAGGAACCGGATGAAAAGGCGCTGATATTGGAAAAGGGTTCTACCGTCCTCGATGCAGCTGCAAGAATACACAAATCTTTCGTTAAAACGTTCAAGTATGCGAAGATATGGAGCGAAAGACTTCCGTACTCACCTATGAGAGTAGGAAAGGACTTCATCCTTGAGGACGGCGATGTAATAGAGATCAAGGCATAAAGCCCTGTGAGGTCCTTTCCATGGGAAAGAAGATTCGAATACTCCTGTTTTTCCTAGCCACTTTAGCTGTGGGCGCATTCTTAGTTGCGTACTTTCTGACAAATTCTCTTGATGGGAATTACTGTAAGTTAGCGCAGAAAGAGTTAGGAATCGTTCTAGAGGAAATAGAAAGCGTTAGGGGTCTAAGCCCTCAAACAGATGTAGAAATAGAGATTGTCACTAGATCGTGGATAGAGAAGAACTGGGCCCTGCCCTTCGCAAAATCTCAGAGAGAGGAGATTTTCTACGAAGAAACAATCTATAAAGCACTATTTCTGCTCTCTCCAAATGCTAATCTCACACAGATAAAAATAGATCAATTTAAGGCGACCATGGCTGCCGCGGTAGGAGATAAGATCTTCATAACTAGGGAGTTCTTCGACCCTTACGACAAGGTCAAGGCCCTAGAGATATTATCTCACGAAACCACGCACATAATACAGCGTCACCACTTTAGCATCCCTGAAAGAGCCACTCATGACGGGAGACAGGCCAGATCTGCTTTAATAGAAGGTGATGCGCTGATAACGGCCGAGAATTTCATTCTTTATCATTTTGGAATCAAACTTCAAGACTCTTCCAACATATCCTACTCTCCAATAGAGGAGATTTGGCTTTTCCCCTACAAATACGGAAAATCCTTCGTCAAAAATCTATTAGAAGTTGGCGGCTGGGAAAAGGTGAACTTTGCCCTTGAAAATCCACCTAACACAACAGAACAGATCCTACATCCTGAAAAATACTTTACTTGCGAGGGATTTGTGGTTCCAAGTGCGCCCTCCTTGGAAGAAGGAGGCTGGAAAAGAGTTAAGTCGGATAGGCTGGGCGAACACGTCATCCTCACAGTACTCTCAACATCTCTTCCAGAGAATGAGGCTGAAGAAGCGGCCGAGGGGTGGAACGGGGATAATCTAACCCTTTACATCAAGGATGATGGCTTTTTACTCGAGTGGATCATCCTCTGGGATACCAAACTTGATGCTCTTCAGTTCGAGGAAGCATTTCTAAAGGTCTTAGAGAAAAGAGGAGAGAGAATAACCCCTGAACTCTGGCGCTGTAATGACAGATACGTGTTTCTTTATATCAAAGATGAAAAGGCAGCTGTCCTTATATCAAATGATTTTGAGACTATAAACAACTCCTTGGTATTCATAAGAACAGACTCATAAATAGAAAGGATCCACGCGGTTTGAGGGGCAATTAATTTGATAGAATTGGCGATCCGATACTTCTCTAACCCTTGGGGCCCCAAGGGTTCAACTATATTGAAGTGATCCACGATTTAATCTGAATACATCTAAGGCTTAACGCCCTTCCTCCCGCGTGGATCATGTAAGTTTCTAGCTATGTCATAATTAAATTTTATTGTAAATAACAAGTTAATTTTCCTGAGATTACAACTCTATATCCATCGTAGCTATTTTTGCATATCCGTTAATGCTTTTTAATAGGCTTTTTATGCTAATTCTCTCATTTGGACAATGTGCCAGTTCTTGGTTCCCAGGTCCATAGCCTATGGTTGGAATTCTAGCCTCTCCTGCCGTATAGGCACCATCCGTACTGAATCTCCAGACAGAAACCTCAGCTCCCAATAGCTTTGCCACTTTTCTGGCTAGGGGTCCATCCATGTACCAAGCTGGGAAATAACCCTCAACCTCTTCCTCATATTCAGTGTAACACCTGATGAGCTTTCTCCTAATCTCCACCTCTCCTTTTCGGACGAACCTCATCAACCAGCTAACGATCTCCTCTTTGGACTCGCCTGGAATGGTTCTCCTATCTAAAAGGATTTCACAACAATCAGGGATTATAGGAATCTCCCCGGGGCGGCACCTCATGGAAACTGGCGCTATACTTGCCCTCCCAAGAACGGGATGGCTTGGAAGTCCTTTTTGTGCTTCTTCCACCTTTAATAGGACTCTGGAACCCTCTAAAAGAGCATTTTCCCCAAGATCTGGCATACTGGAATGGGCAACCTGGCCATATACCCTGAGAAGTAGCTCAGCTCTCCCTCTATGGCCAACCGCAACATTGAGTCCAGTAGCCTCCCCTAAAACCACTAGATCCGGCTTTATCTTCCTCTCTTCAAGGAAGTGCTTTATGCCAAAGCCTTCTTGATCCTCCTCATGCACCACAAAAACGCAATACAGGTTATTTCTCACCTCTTTGAGCTTGGATGCTGAATAGATCATTGCAGCAATGGACCCTTTCATGTCAACGGCTCCTCTACCCACGATCCAATCATCAATTATCTCAGCAGAAAAAGGATCCACTTGCCACGAATCTAGATTACCTGGCCCTACGGTGTCCATATGACCGTCGAAAACTATTGTAGAGTCAGAATATCCTTTGATAACGCCTATAACATTCCCAACACCGTCGACCTCGACTCTGTCAAAACCTAACTCTTTCATCTCTTCCACTATGATCTTTGCAACTTCTTCTTCCCCTCCAGAAGGGCTTTTGGTCCTTATCAATGTCCTACAAAAGGAAACCAGATCTTTTCCTTGCATCTTGGCGTAACTTCCTTCTTAACTAAAAATACTAGCGCCAATCTAAGGCCTATTCATAAAAACAATTTACTTTTGGCTAAATCCTAAATTGGCCGTCTATACTTAGAAAACCTGTGCAGTGACTCCTTCTAGGATTCCTAAAATCGAGCTGATGAAAAGGATGACTGCTGCCAAGACGGGACCATCACAAGCGCCTTTCCATGAACTTGAAGTCCTTAATCACGAGCTTGAGCGCTTTAGCAGAATTTAACGATTTAAAGACTAAACACCCTTAAATTCCCAGAATTTCCTAAAGAAATTCCTTAAACCTGTTTAGTTTGCAAGAAACTTACCCATAGGACCTTTTCAAACTCGCCCCGTGCCGTTTCTGAGTTTTTGAAAAGTCGAAGAAATGAATTAAATACTACTTCTTTCAAGGTACTACCTATGTATGAAGTAAGAGTAACTAGAAAAGGTCAGACAACTATCCCAGTAGAACTAAGGAAGAAGTACAACATAAGGGAGGGAACCAGGCTTTTGATCGTTGACACCGGAGACGGCATACTGCTCAAACCCCTCCCGACTATAGAGGATCTAGCTGGCTCCGGATCGAAGCACGCAAATCCGAGCGAGATGAAGGAGATCCTTGACAAGCTGAGGTCGGAGGACTATGAGCGTATATGATACTAGGTTCTTCTTTGAGCACTTCTACTCTTCTGATGAAACCACGCTTGAGAGGACAAAAAGGACGTTAAGAAGAGACAAGGAGAGGTTCATCTCGTCAATCGTCATACACGAGGTTTACAAGATAACTTTGGAAAGGGAAGGGCTTGAGATAGCCGAGCTAAGAGCAAACGTATTGGAAAAGGACTTTAAGGTGGTGGAAGTTGACTCGGAAATAGCTAAGCTGTCAGCAAGGATAAGGCAAAGGTACAGGATACCAATGGCTGACAGCATCATCGCCGCTACCGCCATAAAGCTGAAAATGCCCTGCGTTACAGATGATGACCACATCGCAAAGGTTAGGGAGATAAAAACGATGTGGATTTGATTTTAGACGATCAGATAATTCCAAAAGCTATTCTCATGGCGTGATTCTCTAGCTTAGAACTCCTTATTGACACTTCTGCTTCATTATTTCAATATTTAAACGTCCATCTAGAATTATTATAAAAACATAAATCTGGTAAATTAATTCTATAAATTAAGTTGAAGTAGCGGGGCTTAACAGCCTTATACTTCTTAAAAATCAGAAAAATACATTGAAAAATAGAGAACAATTAGGGATACTTGTTCTACCATCGATCGTGTGCAAGTCATTTATTTTTGGCTTCTAAACTTATTATTATGAGGGTTTGATTTGAGAAAGAGATACTTAATCGTAATCATTTGTGCCTTGCTTGCTATCGGAGCACTCGCAGCCTATCTTATCTTGAGAACAAAGCCCTTGACCATCTCAGGGACGGAGGAAATTAAAGTCGGTGAGGAAGCAACTTTCACCGTCACTTACGAAGACGAGCCTGTAGAAGGCGCTATAGTGAAAGTTGACAACCAAACCAAAGTAACTGGAGCTAACGGCACAGTAAAGTTCGAATTCAGCAATCCAGGCGATTATGTGGTCATAGCGATCAAGAAAGGCTATCGTAATGCATCTTTCTCAGTTAAAGTGATTCAACCTCTAATTATTCCGAATGTTGATATTGAAATAAGGGGTCTTGCTTTTAATCTACCTAGAGACACGTCTTACGAGCTTTTATTCGAGAAAGCGAAGGAAGCTGGTGCAAATTACTTAATAATTTCGCATTGGGTCTTCTCAGATCTCTCGGGGGAAATTGCTTACTGCGAGCCTTCAAAGGAGAGAACCATCGAGCTGATAAGAGAGGCCCATACTAGAGGTTTTAAGGTATGGTTCATTGTACGAACGCCGCTGAAGGAAATTCTGCCCTCAGAAAAAGGGTCCCTCTTGTTTGAACTGAATCCTGAAATATTTAATGGACTTTCGGATGATGCAAGGAGTAATTTCCTTAGAAATCTTAAACCAATTATTCTGGAGTGGGCTGAGATCTGCGAAAATGAGGAAGTGGAGATATTCACCTCCGTAGCCTCAGGACAACTATACTTACTGCTACTCAATGAAGAGGCGTTTAGATGGGCAAACGAGTTGCTACCTGAAGTTAGGAAAGTATACTCAGGATTGCTTGTTCAAAAGATAGACCTTAATCCCTGGACCCAACAGCTACATCGTGCTGGGCTTACGAAAGAAGTCTATGACTTCGAGGGATGGGACTATGTGTCAACAGACATTTTTGGTACTTGCGATATGAACGGAGAACCTGTTCGAACGTATGACGATTGGCGCAACTACATACGTGACCTGTTGAATTTTTCTTTATCTTTGAACGAGAAATACAAAGCCAAAGGCGTCATTTTTGGTCCAGAAATAATGGTACCAGAGAGCAGTCAGTCTACGCTGATGGCGGGCACTGATTTCTGGGGACACGGTGAGCTATCGGAAGAAGAGCTGGAGGCGGGTAAGATTAAGCTCTTCAAGATCTTATTCGAGGAGACCTATGGAAAGGTAAAGGGCTATTCGTTTTGGTTATGGATGCCGGGCTTTGAGATAACGTATTTTGAAGTTCAAGTTGAGAGAGACGGCCAGAAATACTATGATAGGATAGTCCCTGGATACCAGGGCGAAGGGCCCTTGAATGTGATAAAGTGCTATTATCTTGGAGACTGTTATTACAGAGATAAAGCTGAAGAGGATCTTGCCAAATTCATGCTCACCTTTAAGGACGATGCCTTACAGGCTATAGAGGACGCCAAGGGTGTTATAAATCAGATACGTGATTATTCGCAGTTGCTTGCCGAAGAAGCAGAAGATATCCTGTCAAAAGCTGAGGAGGCATACAAATCCGGAGACTATCTGATCGCAAAACGTCTTGCTCATGAAGTTTGCGATATGCGTAATGAAATCAACCCTGCAGGTATATTCATTGACGGATTCGCCGATGACTGGGTGCGTAGATACGAACCGTTAGCCGTAGACGACGTGGGCGATGTCTCCAACGAGAAAGATGACTTAAAATTGGTCTACGTGACGAACGACGAGAACTTCCTGTATTTCATGATTGAATATGCTGGCGAGCCCGGGCCCGATGGCGTAGTCATATTTCTGGACGCTGATATGGACGGGCTCTTCGATCACCACATAAGGATTTGTTCATCTGAAGCATTTCTCGCTAAGGCGATCCAGCCAAGCTACCCTCCTCCAAGTGAGTGGGAGCGAGTTGCTTCCCTGAAATATGCTTATGGGCAGGTCGTCGAACTCAAGGTGCAATTGGATATGATAGGACGACCAAACGTTATCAAGATGCAGATCGCCTCATGGAGCAAGGAAATGCAAGATATATCGGATAGAATGGCGGACTTCAGCTTGATAACCTATGAGGTAAAAGGATGATGGGCTTCATTACTTAATTTTCGTTTAAATTAGGTATTTACCTCTCGATATCTTATCAATACCGGTTGTCGCCTTAACTTTTCTCTCAGATAATAGTTCCCTTCCGAACTCTCTAAATAAGTTTTTAATGATGCTTTTTCAACCCCTTCCTTGTTCATAGAAAGCTAGACAAAATAATCTCGATAGAGGTAACTCAAGGCAGATAACTCAAAATCCTATTGTGGTTCTTAATAATGCGTTCTTCGACTTTTGGAGGGATCACCGTCCACACATTTAACTGGAATCCTCATGAGATCCCATATATTGGCCACTAGGGGCTCGTAGCCCGGAGGAAACACCCAAGTCTTGAAGGACACGATGAAGCCTCCTTCCCTCTTGATAAGTTCGTACTGGGCTCTAGGTGCATTTCTGAGGATGAACATAGGTTTTATTCCCAGATATCGGCACATTTCCAGCTTTATTTCAAACTCCTCCCTTTCCATGTAGGGCAGGGTATTCTTTATCTCAACTCCGTAGATGATGTCATCTTTTGAGACAATAAGATCGAAGTCATGTCCTGTTTTTGTCCAAATCTTCCTTCCGTACCTGCCTGTGTGCTTGTCAAGTATGTCGAACCTCAGAGCTCTTAGTAGGAGAGTGAAGATAAGCTCGGAAAAATTCCCCTGAGCTCTCGATAGGTTAGGATCGGAGTATGTCTCTATTAGCTTGACCCTCTTGCTGACCTCCCTCTTATAGTACCTAATATCGCTTCTAAGGTAAAAATGGACCGTGCTTCCTGATTTCAACCTTACCTTCTTCCGCTGAAGGAAGCCCTCTGCCTTAAGCTCCCTAATGGCTCTGTTAGTGACCCAGTGGGGATATTTCCCCTCAAACAAGACCTCCAGAGCCGCCGTATGGTAAGGTGAATTTGGGCCACAGGACGAGGGAGACCCGTACTGGTAGGCCCAGTGGGTTGGATCTGTAAAGAACTGTTTTAGATCCTCTTTAGCTGCCTTGATTCCGGGGAATGACTTAGACCTCATTAGTGGTAGCCTTCTTTATGGAGTTATTACAAGACTAAAAGCTTAGGTAGGCGAGTTCTGGTCTAGAAGAGCCCTAATAGAAGGGCGGGGAAGACTAGACTGATGGACTAAAAAGAAGAATCAAGATTTAATCCCATCATTAGATTGCTTGCATGTACGTGCAAAGGTAAATTTCAACTAACTCTTCAGCCCACATCATCCGAAAAGAAGTATAGCTAACTCTTAACAGGAGAAATCATGAATCTCATTTCTTTCTCATTCCTCGCCAAGGACCGCCTTTATGTCATATTGGACAGCGACTATGATTCAGACTCAAGTCCAAGATCCAACCATAAATTACTGAAACTTTTTGATGAACCCGTTGAAGACTGGCCCAATAAGATAAGCGATAGGTTCGCTTGCTTTAAGAAAAATCTTGGAGGAGTATTGCGTAAAGAAATCGGTGAAGATCTCTTTGAAAAGTTTCTAGAAGACTGCTGCAGCAGATTTGGTATATCACAGAGACAGAATCCAGAAAAACGTCCTCAAGTGATTAGAACAATTATAAGAGAAGCTTATAGTTGTGGAAAAACTTGTAAAACATTAGAAGAAATTATTAGCAAAATAATTTCTTTAAAACAAAGAATTTGATAAGATAATCTAGCTTAATTTCTATCCTCATATTATCAGGATTCTCTATCAGCGCGCTAGCCTCTACTTCGTTAAGGAAAGGGCAGACCAATACCTCTGGAAGAGGACTGAGGTAGTCGAGACATAAAAGCGGTAAAGTTAAGGACATGCTGGCAATCTGTTCGACTGCATTAAAAGATCAGGAGAGGGGCATTCTACTCGAGAATTTGTAGTTGAAACGCAAAAAATATAAGTTTAGGTGCCAAAACAATATGGAAAGTGTGCCGGGGTGGCTCAGCGGTTAGAGCGCCGGTCTCTTAGAGGGCGAAACTCATAATCCTTCCGCGTCCATGGGCTCGAAATGGGTGGATTCCGGAGGTCGCGGGTTCGAATCCCCAAAGAATGTTCGGGGCGAAAATCCCGCCCCCGGCACTAACTCTCTTTCATTTTCTCATTATTTAGAGCAGTATTTTGCTTTTTTATTACTATCAATGATCCTTAGTAGATCGAGTTTTCGGTCATTATTTTTCAAATAAAAGCCCTGTAAAGTCTATTTATATCACTTATATCGCATTAGAGAGATAATTCAAGGATTAATTTCTTAATATTCATGAGACTAACATTTACGATTGCTTCATGTCTTGTGATCCCTTAGAAACTAGAGAAATCCTAGACCTAGGATTAAAAACCGTCAAATCATGGCATCCCAGAATCATGACCTTTCGGACATCTAGGTTGAAGAAATACGTTTTTAGATCAGAAACCCAACCAACCCTCTTTGTTGGCTAGACGTTGGGTAGGACTTTCCCGTTCAGTAGAACCTGTTGTTTTTAGATCAATCAGAAACACCAGCTCGATATCAAGTTGGCCAATATAATTCTGAGTTGTTGATACCTTCTCTTTGAAGAAATCTATGCCTAAAGTAACGTAATCAGTGATTTCTCTATATTTCTCAACTAAATCATTACCTAGGACGTAGCACGCGCGTCTATAATATTGGGCTTCTTTTACTTGAATGAGGGAACTTCTACTCTCATTCCTTTTCCTAGGAGCTTAGATGCGCCAACTATGGTTAGACCGAGCAGTTCTCCAGTCTTATGATCGTATCTTGCAAATATACCATCTAGAATCTCCTCCGCTACCCCTTTCCCTCTTTTTAGGATTATGTAAAGCACATCAGCCCGCTTGTCGTAGTCTATGATCACCCTTTTCTCCCCTTCCATACCACCACCTTTCCCCTTCTCCTAATCCTGCTCATGAAGAAGGCAGTTATGACAAATCCTTCTTTGTCCAAATGTCTGACGACCACTAATAAATGCTTCTTGGAGAAAGGCGTTTTCTCGAACAGCTTAACGTATCGAAAGTTGTCGTTAAGCTCATCATATACAACTTCATCAGGTTCTTCTAGAGTTATTCTAATTTTCTGAGTTTGGCCTGAGAGTTCTGGGTGCCTGAGAATGATGTGAGTCCATTGCTGCTCTGTTAAGCGAATTTTCCTTTCAAGTATCGAAACAGCACTCATAACAATCTTTTCTGCACTCATCTTAATCTTCGGGAGGGCTTAAACTGAGTTAAAAAGCGACCTCTTATCAAAAATTATAAGGTTCAGAGGCAAACGACCCTAAGGTCGAGTCAGTCTTTTCCTTGGTTATTGGTTTGATCTCGTGTTATCTTGGAATGTCTACTGGAATTTAGTTGAACTAAAGAGCTTTTAATAAAAAGCAAAAGCGTGCGCTAACAGACCTTTAGAACTTCTAAATGAACTTAAGAGAATGGGAATAAAAGTTGAACTAATTGACACAAGTGGCATGTCCGAAGATCAGGGGTTTAACTTATATATGAAGCTAGCCGAATTGGTTGCTGTGAGAGAAAAATATGAAGTGAGGCACGTTTTTGGATCTAGAAGGAACCCAGAATATCTTTTTGGAGGAATGGTTCCAGCCTTAGTAGTATATTATGATGATAAAATGCCGCAAGATGTTTATCCTCACAAATCACGAGTAGAGGGAGCTCCCACATTGAAACCAGTCGGCTTTTCTAGAAATTTTGTTGTCAATATTGGGGGAAGAAAAAGGAAGGAAAAACTGCAATTGGAGGTCAAGTTGCCTTTGACACTAAATAGCTGTGCCTACCCAAACAATGAAATCACCGGGCAGCGCGCGCTTCATGTCCAAGCCTTCCTGACCGCGAGTAGCGATACAGCAGCTATAGCGACCAGTATTGCTCCTAAGCTGTAGTATTTAGCTGGGGTGCTTGCAGCCGTGTTGGTGGTAGTTGGAGTTGCTCTAGGCGTGAGTGTTGGAGTCCCCATTCCTATTTCTCCGGGTTCGGGTGCTCCCCTTAGGCCTGGCGCGTACCACACTCCTTCATGCTTTTCCACGTAGAGGACCTCTTCACCTCCCACATCGATGTAGACGGTCAAGCCCTTGTAGAGGGCGTGGGTCTCGTTCAGAAGAAGAGCGGCCGCATACTCAAGCCTCACTATTCCCTCATGTCTGTTTATCCACATAACCCGTAAGGTTAGGTTGTTCTCAGCGTTTTCCGTGACGAACGCTTTGATCTCGGTGTCTCCTTCCCCTATCTTTACCGCCTCCTGCTCCACGTCATCTGGCACCAGAAAGTTGTCGACCTCTGAAAAACTTATGACCTCATAGGTCCCCTGTGCTGGATTGTAATTGAACGCTGCTTCCCAAGCCATCGCCTTACCTTCTGAGGCCCCGGGTGACCCTGGCGGCAGCGGTTTCCCAAATATCTTTGCGTAGATGGTGTACCACTCTCCTTCGCTTCTTAGGACGAAGCATTCTATAGCAGCCACTCCTCCAAGTTCCTCAACGTTTATCCTCTCCTTAACTAGTCGTTCTGCCGTATCTTTGATGTCCTTCTCCGTTTCCTTGCTCAGCTCAAACCTGCTCCAGAGGCTTATGCCTATGCCCGTCTTGGACGGCGGGGTGATTGAGGGTTCGGCATCGTTGTCGCCTGTCGGTTCCGTTGAGGTAGCATTTATGGGTAGCGGTACCTCTTCATCGTCGGTCGTTGTCGGTGCATTCCCCTCCCCCTTAACCACATACTCTCCGCTCTTGGCGTCGTACTCGAACAAGATCTTTGCACAGATCTCAACTCCGTCTGTGCGTTCTGCGTTGATAACCATGTTAATCCTATAGCTGTCTCCCTCCTGCTCTATGACTTGGCAGATGCACTGGATCGAAGCGAACTCCTCCCAGTCTGGAATCACTTCTCTGATTATGTACTCCGCGGCGCCCTCAATTCCCTTCCTGACATCGGCGCTCAACGAGATGTTGGACTCAACGGTGATTTCCCATTCATCCATAGATACTGCCTGAACAGTCGCGACAGAGGAAAGGCTAAGCAAAAGCGCAACTGCTAATGCGGGAAGAGTACTCCACACTTTCAGTCGCTTCGCCGTTATACAGAATCCAAATTTTCTTAAGCTCATATTTACTTCTGAAACCTGTTTATGGGCCTTATAAAGTGCATCGATTTACTTCAAAGCATGTTGAAGTAATACAACCTTTCCTCTTTTGATACTATGCTTTGGAACAGCATGTTCAGGATTTAGGACGTTATGTTCTAATTCATTGTACTATAGTATCTCGGTGCTGAGAAGAAGCAGTATAGCCCAATAAGAAAAAGTGTTATCTCTCGAGGACGCAACAAAAGAAAAATTCTAAACTTTTTATCCCCCATCACTCGTAAATGCAACAGAGCCTAAAAGGCCAAAACTTTTTAATCTACTTTCTATAATCTAGAAACGCGAGGAGCGGTGGGGCCGTGGTCTAGCTAGGCGAGGATGCCGGCCTTGGGTGCCAAAAACGGCCGAGAAAGCCGGAGGTCCCGGGTTCGAATCCCGGCGGCCCCATTTCCTTTAAAGAACTATTTTCCAACATCCTTTATACTCTGTATGTTAACAATGGGATTTGAAGAGTATCCAAGAGGCATAAGAACACAGCGCGCTTGAAAATCCTCCAATCTTCTTATCTAATTAAGCCTCTAAGCCTCAATTAGAATAGATCTAACAAGTTGGTAATCCATAGTAGTAACATTTAAGAAAATATACTACCATTCATACCTAATGGGAGCGAAGAAGATCAGTATAAGCTTGCCTGAAAGCTTGTTGGAGGGTCTGGATAGGCTGGCTAAGGAAGAAGGGGTGCCGAGGAGTAGGATATTAGCTGAAGCTCTCAGATTATACCTGAAGAAACAGGGACTTACTGAGGAGCCTAAGGAATACCCCACGGTTTTGTGGAAACTCAAATCATCCGGCACTCTGAAGCTGAGATCTCCTAAGAGGATTGGCAGAAGGATTAGAGGTGAGTGGGTCGTTGAGATCAAAGGAGCTGAGGTATAGGTATGAGCTAGATGGCCTTGATGAGGACGGCGAAAGGATCCCAGACGTACCTGTTGTTTACCTAGTCTTAGAAACAAACCTGGCTACAGCCAGAGGCCCAGCTATATTGGACACAGGATTCGACGGGGGGATATACCCCAATTTTCAAGTTGTCCGCATCCTGAAGGGCATGAAGCCTGTTAAGCTAAAGCGTTTAGACCATCCGCTTTACGGACCAGTTTCTTGCGAGGTTTTCAGGGTTAACGCGAGTCTTATCGATCCAAATTTGGAGAAATCTGTTCAAATCGGAGAAGTTAACGTTTACACTCCTACGGAGCCAGAGTTTCTATCTCAAGAGGTTTTGTTAGGAAGAGAGGTGTTGAATAAATTGAAGATTGAGCTAGACGGAACCTGGACCTTAATCAGGTTATGAGCCTCGACTTTTTACCTCTTTATCTTCATTCTCATTTTCCTTCTAAACATCTTAAACTTGTGAGCTATTCACCGCAAAAATCAACTATGAAGGAAATCTAACACTATGCAGGCGCCTCTACCCCAGCATTGACATCTTTAAAGCATCTCCTTCTCCATTATGTCATCGTAACCGTAAGGCCTCTTTATCCTATCAACAAGCTTGTATCCATGCTTTTTGTAGAAATTAACGGCCAATATGCTTTCTCGGATGTGAGGAGCCATAACTTCTTCAAATCAATTTCCTTTGCCTCTTTCTCAATGTTTCTGATTAGAGCGGTTCCAATTCCCTTTCTCTGATGCTCAGGAAGGACATAAACCCATCTGATCCTTCCCACATCTCCCTCAACCTTAAGGGCTGAGACCCCTACTACCCCTCTGTCTCCCTCAAAAACGTAAAAGGTCATCCTTTTGAAGTCTCTAAGGAGTTCTTTCATGGAAAGGATTGGTTCCTTGAAGTATTCCTTTGGAATTATCTTGCTGAAGGCTTCTCTGTTCGAAGCGTTTATTACGTGAAGTATGCTCTCAGCGTCCTTTAGAGAAGCCTTCCTTACCGTTTGCCCCATCATAATTACTACTTTTATCTATTTGTCTAATTAGCCAACTATAAAGGAATCGATTCTAGGACGTTTTATCTCTGTAGACATGGCAAAACTAAGATAACAAATTAGAACCTTCTGATGTACTCTATGATTTCCTCGCTTTTCCTTGGATTCAATGAAATAGTAGCTCCTTTTTTATGAAGCAGAACGTATCCATCGTTAACGAGCTGGTTGACTAATTTGCGAATTCTCTTTCCGTTTCTCCTTATCTTCTTGCTGAGCCACCTAACTAAACTGTCTAAAGGGGTATAATGAGCTCCCCAATATCCTCTATTCTTTAGCTTGCCTAGAATCGCAGCCTTGATCTGCTGATCAGATAATTCTTGCTTCATGGTACACTTCTAATACCATTTAAGGTTAA
>CAYZRF010000014.1:0-50942 GCA_964480775.1 uncultured Nitrososphaerota archaeon | reverse complement strand
CTACCATGGGAGATCCTATTAAATTTGTTAACATCCTCTTGTCCTCCAAAATAGCTGGTAATACTTATTTCCGTCCCTATTATCAGCTAGATGATCAGATAGAGGGCACAAGAATAGTATTACACCTTCTTTTAGCTCCAAACCCAAATTATCGTGGAGATTGGTTACTTCAGCAGGTATTACTTTGTTTGTCAGTCTGGGCCCTCTCTACTCAAAGAAAATTTCTTTGTTTTGTAGATAGCGTGTTAGGAACTCAAAGATACTGGAATCTCGTTACCAATACTATATTTAAGAGACATGACTTAGGAGAACAGGAGAGGCATCTTTCTCCAGCAATACTTTGCAAATCGAGATACTCAATAGAAGAAAATTTGTTCCAAGCATCATACTCATGGCTTCCATTAGCTATTCCTCTTGTTATGAGAGAAATCTCTAGCTTTTCGATGGAAGAGGCTAAAAAGACAATATCCATACTTGGAAATAGAAATTCGTATCTCCACGAAGGATATTCCATTTATGAAAAAATTATAGATCGTAAAATAGTACAAAAGCTACGAGATCAAGGAGCAGAATCATTACTCTTTCATAACGCTGATCTAGATAAAATTTATCGTTACAAAGTTGAAGAGAAGCTAAAAAATGAATCTATAGGTGCTATTTCTACATCTACTTTAGAATTAGGAATAGACATAGGAGATATCTCAGTGGTAGTGCAATATCGTCCACCAATGGCTGGAGAAAACTATAAACAAAGAGTTGGAAGGGCTGGAAGAAGCAAGAGATCTCTCAGAGTAGCCATGGGAATTCTCGTTCTTACCAATAATCCAAATGACTTATGGTATGCGTATGGAAAACACTTTGAAGAATTTCTCACAAAGCACCGGACACCTTTTGTTGCAAGTAAGAATGCAAGAGTCAAAAGATGGTCCGTAATTTTTGCATCGCTTGATCTGTTAGCATCAGAAGGAATATTTACATGTGCGAGATTGATAGGAAAAAGGAGATCTTTCAGAAGCATTTTGGACCGTATAAGGTCAATTGTCGAGGAAATTGAAGAATTAAGAGCAAACATCGTAGATAGAAAGCCTCAGATCCTCGTTAAAGTTAGTAAAATTCTAGATATCAACCCTCAGGAAGTTGACTCCTACTTAGATGATTTTATTCGAGATCTAGATAATGCTATAAATAAATTTGAAGAGGAGGTTCTTCCGATAATATCCAGACCTAGGCGAATTGATCTTGTTCGCCCCGGAATCGCTGGAGATTTCTTAGCTCAAATGCCTCGCAAATTAAATGAACTCGCCAGCGCATCAAGAGATCTCATAGAGATCTTATCTAATGAAAAATACGAACACCTACTTGAGAGAACTCTAGAAAATCTAAACATTCAATTAAGTGACGTTAGTCAAACAGCCGAAGAACTCTCTTCTAAATGCATAAAAGCAAGATCGCACTTAATTCGTATCACGGCAGCAGCTAGAGAAGACTTATACCCTGATTTACCAGAAGATCTGTCGGAGATTTGTAATATAACAGATTATCTAAATAACCTCATTGGAATAATTGTAGGAGAAATGAACAAATATCTGCTTGGAATTGGAAGAAACCGCACTATTCCGAAAGTTGGGCTTGGCATAGTAACTTTTGTTCATGAAACTTCAAGCGAAGATAAGAAATCGGTCAAAGAGATCAGGGACATCTTGGATGAAATTAAACAACCGTTTAAGGTTTTCTTAGACGAGTTAAATAGATTTGATATAAAGCAATGTGAAGAATTTTCAGATAAAATGAGAGATCTAATCCAAATTTTCTGTGATGCTTCTAGAAAATCAGGTGTTTTAGCTTTAGCCGAATTACTCAAAGAATGGGGAGGTGGATAAATGAGCAGCGTCTCGAGAAGCAGAAAAAGAAAATATTTGAACTTATTTATTATTTTAAAGCACCTAATTCCTGCATCCAGAGCTCCTGATCCTGCTTTAACAGATAAAAACATTCCTCAGATAGAGGTCTCGTTTTTGGAAAGAGGAAACCCTCTAGCTAGTAAAATCAAGAGTATTACTTCTGTTCTGAGTTCTTTTCCTCCTTTAGGTTTTTTGCCTCAACGAGTTCAAAGTCATCAACAAGGATTCTTCTTTGTTCCAGGAAAATTCAAACAAGGTTTGATTATAAGTCCTTTTAGAAATCCAAGAGAAGGGATTTCCTTCAATTCTCAAATAGAGAGCGAGCTATATAAAATCAATGCCTCAATAGGTAGGTTTGGTTCTAAAGGGTCTCTGTTATGCAATTATTTTGATTCATGGCAAGTCAATGGTGCCTTTCTATTTTCGATAGAGTTACCTCATCCTATGTTAGGGAGTTTTACAAGGATTTTCCTACCAGGAGCTATGAAAGTATATCTAATAGACGATCTGTTTACTGTTGCTGCAAGAGAGCTAGGAGAAAAAGAAAATGAATTTGCTGGTTTTACTATCTTTTTAAGAGCCCTATCTGCTAAGGTAAAAGGAATATCTCAAGAAGGAAGAATTTTGTCAGTTATGTTATTTGATCCAAACATTCCTTCAGAATACAGAGAGAGGAATACCTTTGGCGGGGGCGTGCATGTAACGGGGGATTTGATAATTCTGGGGTCAAATTGGGCAAAACGAGCATGGAAAGATTCAAATAGTATATGTGATTTTAATATGGGAGGATTAAATTTTCCAAAACCCATGGATTCTATATATCGGCTATACAAATCAAGAAGTCTGATAAGAACATTGGTATCTCCTTCTGGTGAAATTGGAAAGAAAGAATCCACAAAGAATGTTACTCTTGTTCTAAGAGATAACACCACCCTCGTAAGAGGGGTTTATGGTGTTCAATTGGAGTTAAAAACGCTCTTTGGTACAACTTATTCTAGGCCATTCTTCCTAGACGAAGGTCCTGGATATAGGATTCTTGAAGGCCATGGTCTTGAATTAATCTTCAATAAAAACGAAGTACGTAGATTGATAACAGGCCTTTTGTTTTCCCGAAGAGATGTGCTAAAGCCCTTGCTGTTAAAATATTACATTTATGAGCGGCCTCGTTTTAGATATGGCCCTAGATATGACTTGGATAGAATCGCTCTTCTATTACTAGGGTTAGCAGATCCCACCGCCGCAATAAGTATTTCACCTAGTATAAAAGAAGATCTTAACCAACTCATTCAGTTATTTAATCATCCTGAAGGATTTATAAAAAAAGATATGATTACAGAAGGAAAATTCATCGATTTTTGTATAGATGTCTTGCTTCACACTCTTTCTCATTTACTTAAACTTGTATTATGCAAACGATATGGAGTTACTGAATTAGATCTAATTTCAACCTTCACCTCTCTCAAAAGAGATAGGGGAACAGCGGAATATGTAACGCTGAGAGAAGATGAAGTTTCTCTCTTAATAACTGAAGATTCTGATGGGGGGATGGGAGTAGCTGAGTCTTTTGAAGAAGAAAGAGAGGAGGGTAAAATGTCTATGAAAAGACTTTTCACTGAGATGCTACGGAGGCTCAAGGACAAACACGGGGAAAATACTTGCTTGTCTCTTTGGGCGGATCATGTAAAAACAATGGAAACTATGCCTTCCATAAGAAAAATCCTTGAGGCTCAAATTGCATTTAGAAAACGTCTCAAGGAGCTAAATATGGCATTTTCATCTTTAGTTGGGATAAATCTTCCTTTAGAATTTGTTCGATTACTCATCGACAAAGACAAGATCTTACGTCAAGAGAAAGAAAAGATGTATAGAGAGTCAAGAGGAGAATCATATCCTCCCATTGGGGTAGAGATTATTACTCTTATTGACCATGAAATACCGTTTTGCTGGGACGGTTGCGTTGCTTGTATAAGACTAGAAAGGGGCTGCGACATGCAGCCGTATGATCAAGTATTCCTTCTTAGTAGAAGGCTGGCTGAAAATTTCTTAGAAGCAATCCTTGATGAGAAAGAAGTTGAAAGTAAAATGAAAACTAGTGTGGGAGAGATTGTCCATAAAAACATTAGTTCCGCGAACCAAATAGTCAGAATCTGTACTCCTTTTTTGAACACTGAGATCCTAAAGGACATAACAAGGGATGCATTACGTCGCGATGTAAGGGTGCGTTTATTGATCTCTAGGTCTAAGAAGCTTAGCAGAGAACTTCGTTCTGCTCTTTTACAATTGATCAATGCAAATCCTGGATTGCTAGAAGTTAGATTCTTAAGTGAAAAATTCATTCACGCAAAAATTTACATAGTTGATGACAGAGTAGCTATTGTAGGTTCTCCAAATCTAACTTTTGGAGGTCTTTATGAAAACATAGAGGTTTTATCTATACACAGAAACAAAGCAGAAGTCTATAAATTAATCTCTGATTTCGAAAGACACTTTGCTATAGCAGTACCCCTTTTAGAAGAGGAACAAAAATGAACTTAAACAAACTTCATGGAAGATTTGAGACACCCGCTTCCTTAGCGCAAATGCTTGTATCAAAAGCTTTAAAGGCTCATCATTCAAACGATAAACATCCGTATGGCCGAGTATTAGATCCTGCGGTTGGTAACGGAACTCTTGTATGTGCTTATCTTAGAGCCAGTAAAATAAGCGAACACACCAACGTAGTATGTATAGATATCTCCAAAAGAGCGCTAGAGAAGGCCAGAAAGCGGATTACAAGAATAATTGATCCTAAGAAATGTCTCTTTATTAAAGAGGACTTCATAAGAATCCAACCAGATAGACTCGGTTCTTTTAATATGATATTAGCAAATCCACCATTCATAAGGCATCACCTATTAGGTAGGTTGAAAAGAACATGGCAAAACTTGCTAATTGAACAGTTTGGAAAAACCGCTTATATAAGTCTTAAAGCATCATCTTGGGCTTATTTTATGTTAAAATGTCACCTTCTATTGGAAGAGAATGGTACTATGGGATTCATTCTTCCTAGAGAGTTCTTATTCTCTTCTTATGGAGAGAAAATTAGGACACTCTTAGCTGACGAATACCGAAATATAGACATCTATCTTTTCTCTGACTATTTGTTCGAAGGAACGAAAATTTCGCCTATATTGGTCATTACTTCTCAAAAATGCAAGGGACCAGCTATTCTTTCGCTGCATGTTGTAGAAACCGACGGAAGAAATAAAACGATTATAGGAGAGAACAATAAGAAATGGCATCATATAGCTATCGATAAACATGTTTTTGCTATATTAAGAAGAATCAAAGAATTTTTGCCTCTAAGAAATTTTGCTGAGACTCGTATCGGTGTAGTGACTGGTTGCAATAATTTCTTTGTATTATCAGAGAAAGAACGAGAAGAATTTGGAATAGAGAAAAAATATCTGTATCCATGTGTTTCTAGAAATGCTTCTCTCACAGGACTTGTATATTCCAAGGAAGATTGGAGAAGAGATCTAACTAATTGGACAAAATGTTATATTCTCAACATTCATCCAGACACGCATATTGATTCAGATGGTTTGAAAGAATATTTGAAGATTGGCTTGTCAAGAGGTATTAACAAGAGATATCATTCAAATAGAAGGAAGAGGTGGTTCTCTCTTGACATAACTGTTCCAGATATGTTTTTGACTTATATAAATCACAACTCTCCTAAGCTGGTTTTAGATACGGCGAGAGCAACAAGTACAAATACTATTCATCAGGTTTTCCTAAAAAGACACCTAGCAGAAAAGGAAGTAAAAGCGCTTATTGTCTCTTTTTACTCTTCGGTAAGCCAGCTTTCCTCCGAAATCGAAGGTCGTCCATATGGTGGTGGCTGCTTAAAACTTGAACCAAGCGATTCTTCCAGAATTTTAGTATTGAATGTTGTGTCTCCATCATCAGATATCATTGTATCGGAGTTAGCCTGCTTATGGGAAAACTTGAATAATCTTCTAAGAAACCGCGCTTTCGATAAAGTTAGCGAGATTGTCGATAAAGTTCTACTTGAACATTCTATATTACCAAAAGATGATCTGGCTAAAATACAAAAAACAAAAGCCATAATACGTAAAATTAGACGTATCCACTAAAAACTATTTGTAACTCTTCCAAATCTGGTTCATGTCATGAAAACAAACTTAGTAATTACAAACTTAACTTGTAACAAAAATGGACAATCTTTTGTCTGACAAAAATAACTAGGTGGCCATTAGCACGCTACAAAGAATGCAATATATCTTGAGTTTTTTAACATTAGAACATGATTCACCATTTTATTACCGTGCTCCACGCTTCAAATACTCCTTTAATCCACCCTTTCTTCAGCAAACTAATACTTTTGATAACTCTGCTCTGAGGCACATTGAAATAATTATCCACTTTATACTCGGGCGGTTGGCGCTTATTTAACTCCAAGAAAGTATTTATAATGCAATTAATAATTCTCTTTGCCTCAGCACATCTTGCATTTTTAAGAATCGTATTGAGAGAGTAATAGGTAAGTAGCTGTGCAAGATGCTCGTGTAGCCTTTTATCAATTGAAAGGTAAATCTGAGTAGAATTCCTCAGCCATTCCTTCCAATATTTTTCGTCGCTTAACATCCTTACTACATCGACGCTCTGAGTCTCCTCAAAGCCAATATGAATTAGAGCGTGAGACCACTCATGTAACTTTACTATCTGTTTTAAAACTTCTGGTTTACAATTAATAATTCTGCTTGCTCTCTCGATACCCTTATTGAATATTGTGATTTTTGTTTTTTCTGGTTCGTATAACCCAAGATATTGATCAATTGGGATTACTTCGGCTTTCTCTCTAATTTCTATAGGTGGATTATCATTACTATGTAATACTTCGGGAAGCTTCACGAACCTATACTGATAGCTGACTAGGCTTTGTAAGACTTGATAAGGGGCTTTTACAACTTCGCTAAGAACATCTATAATTCTCAAAATATCTTCCTTCTTCATCTTATTCCATTCCTCTTTTTTTCATAAACTACCTCTTTCTATCAATCTTTCTCCCATAAATATTTTAGCTTTCCCATTTCTACAATTGACAAATAATCAAAGTTTGATTTTCATGACTATTTCTGATGCTTCTTTGTGGGACTACGAAAAGAATATATCCTGCATTAAAAAAATATGCAAAAACTCAAGAACAAGGTCGATGTTTTACAGAAAATTCAGGAGAGGGGAATTTGGTTATTAGATGCTAGCATAGTTGGTCTTTATGGAAGCAGCATTAGAAGCTCAGAAAAGAAGAAGATAATCAAGATGTGTTGGGATAACCATCTATCGAGGGTGATTGCAGAATTGGAACCAAGACATACCTTGGTTATTGGCAAAGGGATAGGGAGGATTATTGCCCCAAGCTTACAGAGACTTAGGATTCCTTTTACTACAATCTGTCAACCTCAAGCTAGAGGGAGTAGCTGGGAGCAACTGGAGAGATATAAAAAACGTCAAAGAGTATGTGCAAAATATTGCTGAACAATTCGATAAGTCCCTATAACAGAAAGTTTCAAGGATGGATAGAAAGGAGTAAATAACAAGGAAACAAGATTTTAAGGAGATTGAAAGTATTTGTATTATTTCCCATGCAGGATAATCGAAATCATCTACAATTAAAGAAAGCCATCACGAAATAAGGTTTAGTGAAATATAATCAGGGAACGTTCTTTTTCATTTCCTTAAAGCTCTTGTAGAATGCACGAATGGGCTTCAATATGGCCTCAGCTGGATTTTCTCCTACCTTAGCTTGCATCATCTCCTCAATCATTCCAACTTTGTTTGAAGAAACATAGTAATAAGTATTAAGAAGCAATGGAGTTTACGCTTGTTATAAAGTAAAGATTTCACCTTTTTCCTTCAATTCTCCGAACTTTTTAATGGCAGATGCTACCCATTCTTCGTTAAATTTCATTATACACTCTTCCAAATTAAGACTCTCCTCCTCACTTATCCCATGAAATTTGCACAGCTCGGTGTAACGGTTACCAACAAACCATGCACCCTGATTAAATGATATTGGGTTAATTTTCTCATTCTCGCAGCACTCTACAATTAGCAACGCCATTTGACTACCTTTGGCCCTTTTATTGTAGGCCGAGAATTCGTTGGGCCAACATAATTCTGAAAACCTTCTAACCCATCTATCTACTGGCTGAAGCCTCCACCTTTCTTCTTTCGGAACTTGCCATAGACTTAGAAATGATTGAAAATCTCTTAAAATAAGAGCGCTCACCTTATCTCCAATTCCTTGGATCTTCCTAAGAAACTCGTGTGCACCAACGATTCCCTTCTTCTCTAAGAGTCTTATTATGTTTGGTTCTTTCTCTCCTTGCATTTCCTTAAGAATAAAGTACACAGGCCCTATCGTTATCTTAGCATTTGGTTTGGATCCTGCCTGTTTTACAAGGGATCTAAATTCTTTCCAGACTTTTTCTGGGAATTCCTTACTTTTTAAAGCGGATGAAAAGCTTGTGCCATCTACGTGTTCTTTACTCTTAATCAGAGCTCTTCTTATTGAAACACGATGATATTTCTGAAAATTTGGATTAGTTCCCGCTCTTTCGTGACAAAAGACAGTAAAATAGAACATCGCTGATAGAGGATCTCTCCTTATTCTGTTGAAATCATCCGGTAGCCCTATACTCTTGACATAAATAATGTGCGACATTTTGTAACAAATACTAAATCTAGAAAGCTTCTCAGCCAAACTCAATCTAATTCACCCCATCTCCACAATATGTTTTTGACTTAATCCTTTTCACTCAAAATCGATCATCGACGAGAAATTGCAAGCAATACACACTTTTTCGAAAGGATTATTGTAGAGACATCATTAACTTATTTGAGACCTCTCATCCACATTCCGTACTTGAATAACGTGTTCTGCGTATCTGGCAAAGGTCTGATCATGAGTTATTACAATAACTTGTCTTACTTTAAGGTTCGCTGGCATCTGAGCAAGCCTCTCTATTGCAGGATCCTCTTCTTCATTTCCAAGGTTTTCCGTGGGCTCATCTAAGATTATTAGCTCCATTGGTCTGCCAGTTCTTGCTTCGTATATGGCATTTCCAAGGCCTATTCGATAAGCGAGGGCTATCTCAGTTCGTTCTCCTCCGGAAAGATCTCTATAACTTCTTGTATAGCCCCTTATTTTGGTGAGTTTTTGATTCTAACTTACCTAAATCTGTTAGGCATCTTTTTTGAAGAAAAAGATCGAAAAACTTTTCCCAGATAGACTTAATATTTAAGCAGAAGAGAGGTAATGTGATCATGAATCAGAAGGATGAAATTGAACTTAAGCCAATGCTCGTTCCACTTAAATGGATGAAATCAAGATATATCGTTTACTTCTCCAAAACCCCAGAGGATATAGTTTGTCCACATTTCTTCGAACTAAAATGGGCTAACGGATGCCCATTCGGTTGTTCCTATTGTTATTTGCAAGGTACCTTCTTCGGGAATAAGAGTCCTAGAATAAAGAATGTTGAAGGGCTTAGAAACGAGCTTGAAGATTTCTTAACTTGGGCTGACTCCAAAAGTCTGAAAGTAATGCTTAACACCGGAGAACTTTCTGATAGTTTAGCGATCATAGAGTGGACAAGAATTCTTCTGGATGTAATCTCAGAATCTATCTCAAGGCATCCTGGACACAAATTCCTTTTCGTTACTAAGGGAGGAGTTAAGCACATCGGTCCCTTATTTGAGTGGAAAGGAGACAAGAGAAGCCTAGTGGTTAGCTTCTCCCTGAATGCTTCTCTACCAGCAAAGCTGTATGAGAGAGGGACGCCTCCTCCTGAAGAAAGGATGAAAGCAGCAAAACTCGTCCAAGAAGCAGGATTTGAACTCAGACTTAGGCTAGATCCCATGATCCCTGTCCCAGGATGGAGGGAAGAGTATTCCTCTTTAGTATCTGAGATTTTCGAAGGATATGAGCTGAATCCTACAAGGATAACTCTTGGAACGTTAAGAGGCTTATGGAAGACGATAAAGTACGCAAAGGACAGGAAGTGGGTTGATTACTTGAGAGGAGGAGAGAAGACAGGATGGGGACTTAAAATGAACGCTGAGTTAAGGAAAGATATGTATCAACATGTTCTGAAGGAGATCAGAGCTCATGACTTCAAAGGTGATTTGGCTTTGTGTAAGGAGACCTTGAACCTATGGATGCAGATGGAGAAACTAGAACTTCTTTATAATCCTGGAAAAGCTCCAGACTGGAAAGGAGTCAGGTGTAACTGTATTCCCTAAAGGTATTTTGTGAGATTTGCATCTTCTTCAAAGAACTCCTCAAGATCCTTTACATTTCCCTTAAGTGCCCCGATTGCAACCTTAACGTAGTGAGGTCGAGCTTTTTCCAACTTCTCCTTTAGGCTGTGGATGCATCTTATCCATGGGCTTCCCTCTCTCGTCCTCCTGGTGGCAAAGATCAGGTAGTAATGAATACCTTTCATTAGAGCTATCTTTACTGGAATGACTATCTCCCTTCTAACTCCTATAGTTCCAACTCTTTTCAGCTTATCTGAATAATGCCTTAGCATCTCCTCCTCGTTTTCAAAATTTAGCTCCTCTTCACCAAAGAAGGCTTTCAACCTGCTTTTTTCAGCCTTGTTGAGATTCCTAATGGCTTCTCTAGCTTGAAAAAGTACTATAACATCTCCAGGATACTTTAGGAGTGCTTCCATAGTTTTCCAATTGATCTCGAATCCAAAGGGATCAACAAACATCAAATAATGGCCCTTCTTCCTACTCAACCTTTCCTCTATTCTTTCCACAATCTCATTGCAATCTCCTCTATACACTACATAATCTCCTGAGGGAAGCACCTTATTTAGCCGCATTCTTAAGGCCTTCACTAAATCTCTCCTCTTCTCTACGGCAATTATCTTAGTGAAAGGACTTCTTGCGAAAGCTGCTGCTATCAAAGGAGATCCTGGAAAGGTGAAGTCTTCCTCTATCCTGTTAAGCCCACAGCCGGCGAATAAGTCTATGTAGTACATGGGATTTCCTTTAGCCACATATCGATTTGCTATGATTGAGGTATAGGTCGGAACGTATCCAGCAATGAAAAGGAGCTTTATAGCAGTCCATTCGTGAGCTGGATTGCACTTGGCAGGATCATTAACTCCGGGACATCTAACCTTTCTACAGATTTCTACTAATTCCTCTGAAATTTTCTGAAGATTATCCAGCTTATTTTTTATCCATTTGTAGTTTCTGTGAGATAAGCTCATCTATTTTCATAGTGTTAATAAAAAATAAAATCCCTCAGTAGGTTAGAACGATTTAATCAACCATTATTTCAAAATAAGCCTATCTCAAAGAGCACATGAATTCATTAAGGAAGGATCTTGTTGAGCACTTCTACAAGGTCGATAACTGCACTTCTAAGGAGTTTGAAATGCATGAACGAGAAGCCTTCAGAATATGGGCTGAAAGAAGCAAACATCAATGGAGACAGGACTTTGGATGGTATCAAAAGTATTTAGAATAAATAAGTTCCCTCTGAGCCCATGGATAACTAGAATGTCAAAAGGGAACGGAGGAAAACCTCATAACCAGAGAGAGGATTAGAAGGGACGTTCTATATAGATTTACTAGACCAGAATATATGAGCTGGCTTAAGGAGACTCTAACTTGAGTCATAAGCCTACAGAGTTAAACACTAGAAAGAAAAAATGCATAATATATGTGGATGAGAGCGGGGGTCCTGGAGAAGAACCTTTGTTAATGTGCGCAATAGCGGCCATCTCCTCAAAAAGGAAAATCCTATCTAAGCTTGTTTCGTCCTTTATTAGAGGGTTTACAAAGACAATTTAAGTTAAAAGGAGAGTTGAGATATGTGGTTTCTCACTCTTCCTTAGCTTTCTCTCAATATTAGTAGAGATGGAAAGACCTTTACTATCCAAGAAAAACAGCCCTCTTTTGGGTTAATCGTAGACATTTCATTATCCATGGAATGATATCCTAAGGAATGAATGGATCCTACATTTCTATTTTCCTACAATGGTCGATGATTGTCCTAAGGACCCCTCTGACAGCCTCTTTACTTAACCTCCCATCAGATCTAAGAAGTTCCTCGACGATTTCTTGTTCCTTCTGCTCAATATAGTTGATAATTTTTTCTAAAGTCAATCTTCTCAGACTCCACTCACGCAATCTTCCTAGCTTAACGCTTTCTTTTGAAAGAAGCATTATCTTGTCAAAATTTTCTATGTACTCATCTATGCTTGCTGTGAACAACAATTTTTCTCGTAGGCTTTTTCCTCCCGTGATGTCATAAACTCTTATCTCACGACCATTCGTTAGAACACACCAATCTACTCCACTATTGAAGGCATAGCTTGTTACTTGTATTTCATCCCCTTCTTCAAGCAGACTACCTGAAGATTTTACTTCTATGAAGACGTGAGGTTTTCCATCGATCATGAGAGCCATATCCACATGTTCAAACCCCTTGCGCCCCCTAACTTTGAATTCTCTTTGAACCTCATCCGGATTCCTCGTATTCCATCCTAGCAGCTCCAATAGAGGGTCTATTAGGGCGGAAATAGTGGTCGCTTCGCTCATATCAGGATATTTTCGTAACAGTTCTCTTGCGTGACTCACATATTCTTCTATTTTTGAAGGAGGGTGAACCTCCTTTAACTCTTCAACTCTGTCAGAGGGCTTAAGGTCATTCCTTCTCAAGAATTCGCTCCATATTTCATTAAATTTCTCAATTGGATATGTAATACCCTCTTTGTTGACATCACCAAACAACACTAATCCAGTCCCTCTAAACCCTTGTTTGGCCAATGGAATGCCAAACTTCTCCACTAACTCGACTCTCCATATTGGTTTCACACTCTCTACATTTTTGTTGAGTAAGCTGAAGATAGCTTGGTAGGGGTAGCCCATTGGATCCTTAACCCATTCATCAACAGGTTCACGATTTTCTACCGTACTTTCTACCATGCCCGCTATTCTAATTCCCTTATCCCCGTAAAAGAGAACTCTTGTTCCTTTGCTCAATAACTTCCATCTTTTTCTATACCGCTCAGAAAAGCCCCAAAGACCTCTTTGAAATAGAGTTTTTAGATGAGGATTTCGGCGGAAAGATGCTACATTTATTATTGCGCCCAATTCTGTCAGGAATCCCACCCCCAAGTCTAAACATTAGGTCATTAGGCTCTGAGCAGTGTCTTATTTGAATTCATATAATCTTTTTTATAATTAAAACAAAAGCTTGGATCGTTCCCGTTTGCTTCCTAACTAAAGAACGCTTGTGAGATAGATGCTAGGATAAAAGTAATATTGGTTCCATAATCCGGTATTAAGCTCGTAACAGTTCATTTCATCCAAACAATGAAATCCAAAGCGTTGCCACGTTCCGTCTTCTCAAGGACGTCATTTAGTCTGGAACGCACACCCTCGGGCCTGTAGTATTTTCCTGCGCTAGCATATACCCTTACCGATGGAACTTCTCTCACTAAGCCTTTCCAAGCTGCAGCCCAAGTTAGTACAGAATCAGTTGTATGAGGATGCTGTAATACGATTTCTGGCTTTTCCTCCATAGCCAACTCCCTAAATTCTCTGTTTACCCTTTCTTTCCACCCTCTTGCATTCTTTGATCTGGGATTGAAAATCGTTAAGTCATGACATCCCAGAATCATGACCTTTCCGACATCTAGGTTGAAGAAATGCGTTTTTAGATCGGAAATTCTAACTAACCCTCTTTGTTGACCAGGCGTTGGGTAAGATTTCCCCGTCCAGTAGAACTTGTTGTTTTTTAGATCAATCAGAAACACCAGCTCAATATGAAGTTGGCTTATGTAATTCTGGGTCGTTGATATCTTTTCCTTGAATGAATCTATACCTAGCGTAATGTAATCAGTAATTTCACTGTATTTCTCAGCTACACTATCATCTAAAACATATTGGGCGCATTTTTCAGCTTCCTTAACCAATAGATCAACAATTTCTTTTCTTGGATTTATGTTGTCTCCAATATCCTCTCTTGATATTGATGAGGGCCAGTCAAACTGAACATAACCACCACACGTAATGAGAAATTTGACTTTGTGACTACTTGGCCATGTTTCATAGACTCTTTCAAAGAGTTCTTTTGCTTTTTCCAAATTGCCCTCCCATTCACCTGCAATAATTATCCTTGCTAAAAAAGAATCAGAATCCTCTCTAATCTCAATTCTCTGAAATATATCTGCCATCTGATCTCTCAATAACTAATCTTGAAAACTTGAAAATATTTGGATATTGCAAATCATTCGCGGTGAGCAATTTCATGACAATAGGCATATACTCAGATATGCAGTGGGATAATCGGTGGCATAGTAGAAAGTGCTGGGGTGGATGGGGACGCGACCCCTGTTGGAGTTGTGAGGTTCATAAAGAACACAGGTGCGTAGCTCTTTGCGGAACTAGGTTCAGGACGAATTATCCAGAGCTAGTCTTAGATTTCAAGGGGTGTAACTTGAATTGTAAGTTTTGTTGGGCCTATAACATAAAAAAAGGCCGTAGCATACGCAAAACTCCGGAGCAAGTCATAGCCGATCTATTTTGCAGATTGAAAACTCTTAGAAACGATGATTGGATCAGAAAAAGATGGAAAGATTTTAAAAGTCTTAGAATTACCGGAAATGAGCCTACTTTACAATGGCAGCATCTCAACGAGGTTCTTAAAACTCTAAATAATCGCGAAAAGCTACTCTCAGTATGTCAAAGAGTTGTCGAGCAAGAGGTCGAATATTTCGTAAAAACTTTGACAAATCTTGAGATTATTATTCAAACAAACGGCATCGCAATAGGAAAACCTGGCTCTGAGATAAATTTGAATACGCTTCGTGATCTTAAAGACATAAAGATACGGTTTGAAGTCTCATTTAAAGGTGTAAATCCTAAACAGTTTGCGTGGCTTACCGGTGCGAGCTCAGAAATGTTTTACTGGCAATGTGATGGCTTTGCAAAACTTTGGGCCTTAAGAAACGAGAATATTGAAGTCGTTCCAGTTTTAGGTATAAATCACGCTTCTAAAGTGAGGAGATATCCAGATATTGGGGTTTGGATAATTGACGAAGAGGAGAATAAGATGAACTTCAATGAGTATGATGTTTACTTCGTTGAGAACGTCTTGGCTTTGTTAGAGGGCACATCTGTAAAATTTGAAACAGACTCAAACAACTTTGAAGAATTTGGAGGCATGGATAAGGCACTAGCTAGGCAAGTAATTGCATCAATTCATGAAGGAACAATCCACAAGCATATGTTGCCCTCTGAGGTTAAAGCTAGGCATATTTCCCCCTAAACTTCTCTGTAGGATACTTTTTCTTATCTTCTTCAAGTTTCTCCAAGACAGCGAGACCTAAATCTATTTCCAGTACATCAGCTAAGGAAAGTGCATATATCACCACATCTGCAAGCTCTTCAGCTATTCTTTTCCTACCTTCTGCACTTTTTCCGTACTCTAAACATTCCTCCTCCGTTTTCCATTGAAAAAGCTCTAAAAGCTCAGCCGTCTCTATTACTATGGATTCAGCCAAATTCTTAGGCGTGTGATATTTCAACCATTCCCTTTCATCCCTAAACTTGGCCACAAGTCTTTTAGCTTCCTCAAAAGTGATTTCTAGATCCATCAACGACCTTTGTTTCTAATTCCTTAAAATCAGTGATGAAGTCCTTAGTAAAGACACCCATACCTTTGCAGAAGTTTTTATGAAATCGATTCACAGATCTATGAGCATTAATCGTTTAGCTTCAAAACGAGGTATCCAAAATGTGGTGGATTGAAAAGACCTATTTCAAGGGCAGAGGAGAAGACATTGATGAAAAATATGGGTTAGGACATTCCCTATGGTCTCCACAAAGCAGTGTTGACGGCAAGGACATTTACTATAACATGAGAAAAGTAAGGGAAGGAGATAAAATTATTCATATTACTAGAGAATCCAGAACGAGTAAAGAAAAATTTAAGATAGTAGGCGTATCAATAGTCGAAAAATCCTATGAAGAATTTATGATGCCTCCAAATACTCACTGGTACAACAAATTCGTCAAAGCAGGAAAGAAACCAAAAGGATTTTTTATTTCTCTTATAAACTTCCAGGAACTAAGTAATGAAATACCCATAGTCGCCGTTCTAAGAGATGAAGAATTTATCATTGATTTCAGGAGAATGCTTAGAAGATATGATGATCTATTCTACGATAATAGACTTGTACTCGCACAGGGCAAGTACCTCACCAAATGTCCCGAAGAATTGCTAGAACTTCTCAACAAGGCTTGTGTAAAATATGTAGGTGAACCACTACCTTACTACTCTCTAGATGAAAGCGAAGAGCAGGAATTAGTTGAGGAAAGGAGAAAACAGATTCTAAGAGAGATAGGTGGAATTCCAAAAGAACTTAAGATCAAGATAATTGAGGAGAGGTTAAAGGAGTTCAGAGAGAAAGTGCCAGAACGCGTTGCGAGAAGAACAACGTATTACAAACGAAACATGACGTTAAGAGCTCTATTAAAGGAAAAATACAATGATGTCTGTCAGATTTGTGGACAGACATTTGAGAGATACGATGGAGGAAGGTATTCCGAGATACACCACCTGCTCCCTTTAGAATATGGTGGATTGGATAGCCTTGACAACATCGTTGTTGTATGCCCAACGTGCCATAAGAAATTCCATTATGGCAAGGATGAAATCATAATAGAAATGATGAAAAAGCTTAATGAAGAACAAATAAAGAACGTAAAGAAGTTTCTCCAATTGAGAAAAGGTTCTTAATCATCCTTCTAGACTTTCAACTAACAAAACGCCTTTCTTAGTGATAGAAATAACGCTCATGCTTTTATCGTGATTGGATAGATATCCCAAACCTACTAACCTCTTCGCTACCCTCTTGAATCCTTTCCTTATTCTAAACTTAGAGGAGATTTCATTCCACTTTATAATTCTCTCAACAAGTTCTATGGGTCTATACTCTTTGCCTATGATGTCTTTAAGATATATCCTTCTTAGCACCTCTATTTCGTATTCTTGTAGCTGGTGATGCATTTTACCACCGGTAGTCAGGTAATCCATTCACCGTTTTGATGGTAAGGTGATCTTCTACCAAGATCATAGTCGATAGGACTATCTCTGAATTCAACTTTGGCCCAATCTCCTCTTCAAAGAATTCGTAGAGTGAATACGCTCTCTCCGTATACGTTAACTCCCCTTCTTCTGCATATCTAATTATAACAGAACTAAGATAAATCTCGCTTCCTTTTAAGGAAATAAGCAGAATTAAATCGGTTTTGGCAAGCAAAAACAGAACAACAATCTTTTCGGGATTTAACTCCAAAAATTCCTCAAACTGAACCACTTTTGAAGGCAATTCCTCTAGTATCCCATCCAAATTCTCCGAAGGGTAGGTCATCTTTATCAATATTGAGATAAACTTCAATATCTCATTCTCAAAATACCTCAACACCTCCGACTTCATATTTTCTCACCTCCCAACGATTTTACTCAATGCCCTAAGGCATCTCCACCAGAAAGCAACCATGATTAATAAATTTTTCCCATTGCTAGCTAATATCATGAAGAGAATATAGAATATATGAATATATTGGAAGCAAGGTTATCATATATATGACTAGGAATAATAACAATATACTGTAATGGAACAATATACGATACAAGCAATGTAATGTATCTAAAGCAATTGAATGTATAGGAAGACAAGGAAAGCAGTTCATTAATCGCTTATCCCTGGTACTTGAGTACTATGACAAAAAACTGCTAGATGCAAAAGGTTGCTTTTAACAATAACTGAAAGTTATACAACTATATTTAAATAATTGTTAACTATAGTCAAATAGACCAAGTATGGGCAGAAGCAGGATCTCTTTATCAGATGTAATCACAATGGTTCTAGAGAAACTGCCAACCAACGGAGTTATGACTCCTAGCGATCTAAAGAAGGCGGGAATTCAAGCAAGTTGGCAGACAATCCTTAAAGCAGCTCAACTTATTGAAGAGGTTCAGAAGAAGTTGGATGAAAAAGTGGTCGTAATTGATATCTGGAGAGAGGGAAGGGAGTGGAAAATAGGGACGAGAAAAAGACTCGAAGGAATGTCTTTGGAGGAAAGGCTGAGATATGTCAGGCAAAACTTCTTCCCAGAACCAGATGAGAGGGATATCCTCCTGGCTGAGATGCTAAAAGCTGGAGCAACAGATCCAAAGACGGGGATAAAGCTTAGAAAGAACAGGTTGATTAAAGAGCTGCTTGCTGATGGATGGCTTGCAGAACAACAGGGCAGATTCTACCTGACTGACTTGGGAGTAAAGATCTCCGAAACTGTTTTGAGAATGTATTCTGAGCTTAAGGCTGAGAAGTAAAGAAAGACGGATTTCTTAACCAGAAGTTTGTAAAGTTTCCGAATGTCAGTTTTGTAGATCTTACTCTTCCCTTTCTTCATTGCACTGTTAATGCAATTAATTAGAAAATAAAAACTTAGCAAATTTGTGCAATCCAACCCATCTCCAAATTTAGCTTTGTGTTATTTGTACATGAATACTTGCTATCAAACGGTGTTAGGGCATAAGAAATTTTGAGAAGCTTATCTAGATGGTGTCAGGCGCATGTTACAAAACCGCCCTTTCCCCGCTTTCTAAAACTTACAAAATTAAAATGGGAGATTGGATGACTCTTATTCAATGTTTCCTTTGAATTCATTTAGATCTCAAGCCAATATTGGAGAGGGTTTATAACCTTGACCCCGTGTCTCTTTCCAATCACCTTGAAATGGGAATCAGCCGAATAGATTGTATCAACAAAATCTTTCACTGGTAAAAAGCACAGAAAATCCCAAACATGGATGCCTGTCTCTACGCTCTCCTTTAAGGCTTTACTAACATCTTCAATATTAACAGGAACTTTTACTATCGAGTTGTCCTCCATAATCCCCATAACTATTCGAAGAGCCTCTTCGAAAGGAACCCTTAGCCCTCTTAGGGCTAAAACGTGAAATATCTCTGCAAGCTGATGATTAGACATGTAAACCCTCAAACTAGGGAACTCATTGGAAAAGAATTCTCTTGCCTTTAAGTGCATTTTCATCGCTTTTTCGAACTCTTCTTTCGATGAGAAGCGTTCTTCTAATGGCTTCTTCTTGGCTATACTCCATAGTTCGGTATCGACCATGGCACACAATCTACTCACCTAAGTCACTGTAATCGTACTCCTTCAAGTCATCTGGTCCAGCACCTGGAACCTCGGAAAGAATGAGCTTTACCAATCTCTCCCTGCTTGAGCCCTTTGAACTGAGGTAATTCAGAATCGCATCAATGAGAACTTCTCTAACAGTTCTACCTTCCTCAATCGCTCTCTTCTTTAGCTCAATGTATAGGCTTTTTGGCAATACAAAACTAGTCTTTATACGCTCCTCCATTGATGTGGATTTACAGCTAACTTTATTTAAAGCTTTGCTTATCAGTCTTCTAGAACATCAGACACGAATAACAGCAAAGGAAGGGGGTATATAAAAACGACTTTCTTGTCTTAAAATCACCATAAAACATTGAAAAGCCGGAAGTTAATGTAAAACATTACAGCCAGAATTATTCCACACAGAATAATGCTTAGAAGGAAGGTCGGATCTCTTCTTTTTCCTAGGATAAAATGAATGTCGGTGCCCATAGCCTTTAACATTTCTATTCTCTTCTAACGACTTATTTTAATTAAGAAAGCGGAGATTTGATTTCTAATTTCTTCTTCTGCCAAATCTCAGAGAGCTTTATCTCTAACCCTCTTTTGTCATATCTAGGGGAATCTGGACCCCTATACTCTTCAATATACCATCTTACCATCTTTCCTAGCCATTTCGCAAAAGGTATGCTTCTAAATCCCAGTTCTGCTTCAGCCCTGCTCGTATTCGGTATCAAAACCTGGCGCCTGAAATAGGGAGGCTTGTAACCTATACCCCTCTCAGCTAACTCGCTAGGCACGTAAACAGGTCTAAATTCAACCCCCAGAACCTCACAAATCGATTGCACATACTCTTTTAGAGTTAGGATCTCCCTTTGGGCTATGTTATATGCTTTATTTACCGATTTTTCATTATCTAAGGCTAAAACATATGTTTTAGCCAGATCAGAAGCGTAAACATGCCTAAATGGATACAGACCTCCATCAGGAATGAGAACGGGCCCTCCATCCATCACTCTCTGGATCCAGAAGTACTCCCTTAGCGAAGGATCCCCTTCTCCCTGCACCACTGGAGGCCTGATTATCGTGAGCGGGAACTCATTCTCATCAGTAATCCTGAAAAGTACCTCCTCCGCTTCTCTCTTCCCCAAGCTGTATTGATGAAGCTCCTTTGTTTCCCTCTCCACTTCTGGAGGCGAGCCAATTCTCGCATCCTCCTCTCTGACGGGGTTGGTGTACTTCATCACCCTGTAAACAGTCGTAGAACTCGTCAACACGTACCTCGAAATTTTTCCCCTAAATGCTTGGACTGCACTCCTAACATCTCTGCCGTTGTACGCGATGTTGTCTATTACCACATCAAATTCATATTTTCCTACCTTGCTTATGAACGAGGGATAATCCCTTCTGTTGCCCTTAATATATCTCACAGATCTCGAGAACTGGGGGTTTATGTTTCCTCTCGTGAAAATCGAGACATCAAATCCCTCGCTAAGTAGGTTTTCCACAATGAGCTTTCCGAAGAACCTTGTCCCCCCTATAACAAGGAGCTTCATCTCAACCCCATATTATCAGGTAAATCAAAAACCTAAGCTAGTTCTACCTTGCATGATGAATAGGATTTAAATCTTTAATGGGCCAAACTGAGATGTGAAGGTCTTAGTCATTCAGAATTGTGAAATAGAGGGAATTGGCCTATATGAACGATATCTAATCGATCGCAGAATTGACTACGATATCTTACATGCATACAAATCCAGCTCTTTTCCACCACTAGAAGAGTATGATGCGTTTTTCATCGGAGGCACCCCTATTTCGGTAAATGAGATTCACAAACACGATTTTCTGATAAAGGAGAGCAGGTACATCGAAGAAGTCATTGAATTCAACAAGCCCTGTCTTGGCATTTGCTTTGGAGCCCAATTGTTAGCACATCTTCTGGGAGCAGCAGTCAGGAGAAATCCTCTAGCTGAAATCGGGGGCTATGAAGTAAAACTTACCCCCCAAGGGGAAGAGGATCCATTCTTTGCGAGCTTCCCAACAGTTTTTCCTGTATTTCATTGGCATGCAGACACCTTTGACGTACCTAGGCAGGCGAGGCTTTTGGTTGAGGGAGAAGATTGCAAGAACCAAGCCTTTAGATTCCAAAACATCTTGGGCCTTCAATTTCATCTGGAAATCACTTTAGAACAACTTGAGAGGTGGCTTGAAGAGTATTCAGATGAATTGAAGTTGGTGAACAAAATCAGAGACCAAGTTATTCACGAATATAGGACTAGGGAAAAGATAATGGCTTCTTTAGCATACAATCTGCTGGATAACTTCTTCAAGGCCACTGGAGTTGAAAGCCTTCAGTGCTAGGCGCACGCATTTTTGGCCAAACCCTCACTTCATAGATAAAGCCCGATAGTCCCTCATGTGTAAGGTTGGTACCTCTGCTCGAACTTTCTCTTTCAACCGTAGCTGTATAGTATGAGGCTACCAAGAGAAACCAAGAGAGTTACACCAACTTAACGAAATCTAGCCCTTTCAACTTCTCAACCAGTTTGCCATCTGAAGTAATGAAGTCAGCACCTTCTTTTTCTGCGGCAGCAAGGAATAACGCATCATACACTGTAATCTCCATCCTAATTGCTATTTCGAAAGCTTTCTCGTACATTTCGAATGAGCTAATTACATTACATGCCCTTACTATGAACTCAATTCCTTTCCTGAGGTTAACCTCTATCGTTTCCTTAGGCTCTTTAAAGAATTGAACTCTCTTCCATGCTACATTAGTTAACTCTGGAATCGCTAGATCTACGGTTATCAAATCTTCGTACGTCTCAACTATTTTCTCGGCCTCCTCTGATATCTCCTCCTTGAAGAACAGCGCTGATATGATGCCGGTATCAAGTACGGCTTTATCTCGCATCTCTGTCCGCCCTTATCAGTTCTGCTGAGCTTATTCTCTTGGTCCTCTCCCTTAGTTCTCTTGCGTCCTTCAACATTTTCTTTCTAATCTCTTTCCTCAGACGCTGTTCTATGGTCTTCCTTATTTCTTCCTGCCAATTTACGTCAACGCTATCCATCAGCTTCCTTAACTCCGCTGGAATCCTTATGCTGTAAACAGTTGTCTTGGACTTCACATGTTTGTAAACATATGAAATGTATATAAATTTGTAGTCAACCATCTCAGCGTTTGGTGGATTATAGGATCATATCACATATCAACTCGACAAAAAGAAAAGATCGTATACTTAATAGATGTCAGACATAGGATTTGTAGCTGGAATAACCAGAATGTACGAGCGAGAATGAAGAACTAGTCAAAGTGTCTAAACGTGTTTAAGAGGGATTATCGAGGAAAAGCTGAGGGAAATTACCTGAAATCGCCACCAAAAGAGCGCCTTTTTTTGGGACATTTATTTTCCTAAACAAGCCCGATCTAAGAACTACAAAAAAGCAAGAGAGCTCCAGTCTAATATCTTTATTATCGAAAGGACCTCCCTTCTCATTCTCTATCCTACTGAAATGGGAAGTTAAATAGGAGAGTAGGCCTGATAACAGAAAGAGGGTAAGAATGACAAGGATAAGAACCGCAGTTAAACTCATGAACGAACTTGGGCTAAGTGGTAGGCCAGCATCCTTATTTGTGGAGACTGCAAGGAAGTTCAAATCACACATCATCGTCCAAAAGGATGGGGAAAAAGCAGACGCTAAGAACCTTAATAAGGTCCTGTCTCTGCATGCGGAATGCGGTCACACCATCGTTATTACCGCTGAGGGGCCAGATGCTGAGGAAGCGGTTAGTGAGCTGGGCTCTCTGGTTAAAAATAGATTTGGAGAGATGAAAAAATTTAGAATGTGATTTGTAAATAGGAGAGTAGGAAGCAGCTTCTAGGTAGGGGCAATGAGGAGTGAGGGAAGGAAAACATCTAAGCAGAAAAATCAGGAAAAGAATCCATCTGTTCTTTTTCCATAAGAATGAAGCAAGTAGGAGGTTATCTTCATAGCAAGTAAAGACCGTCCAGAGCTCGTGAGCTAAATGGTTAACTTTCTAACGAAGCGTTATCGGAAAATCTCAGCGATTTCGTTAGAATCATCTGACCGGTTTCTTTGTCTATTTCTCCAGTCAATCTAAACCCAAGTGAGCGCCAGAATGGTATGGCCTCTGTTGCAAGTAACCAAATATCCTTAACCCCTTTAGACTGTAGCATGTCTGCGATGAGGCTAAAGAATCCACGCCCCAGTCCCATTCTTCGTTTTGACGGTACGATATAGAATTCTAGGATAAAACCCCAGCCCGGCCGCTCGCTCTTATCTATCTTCACGTGTCCAAGGCCCACGTACTCATTTTTATACTTCAAAAGAAACAACCAGCGGTCAGGCTCTCCTAGCCTTGATAGAATGCTCTGAAGAAATCTTTCACGTTCTTCAAAATCCAAATCTTTAAAGTAGTCCCTTCCAAGTCTTATGAACGTTGAGATCTTTTCTTCCTCGTCTTTGGTGACAGGTACTAATTCAAGTTCCATACTCATAGGACCATTCAACTTTCCCTTAAAATGTAACATATATTAAAGTGTTCTGTGGAATATTTGGGAAATGGAGAGGGTCATCAAGCTTTTATCGTCAAAGGAGGAAGTGCTCTTTGCCTACATCTTTGGATCGGCTGCGAGGGAAAAGGCATCGAAGCTAAGTGATATTGATATAGGCGTGTATCTTGATAAGTCCTTGTCAAGAGACGAGATGATTGAAAAAATCATAGAGCTTGCAAGCGAGCTTGAGCCAGGAATTAAGGTCGATATGGTGCTCTTAAATGAAGCCTCTCCAAGCTTGGCTTTCGAGGTGATAAGGGGAAAACCTCTGTTTATTAGAGACGAAAATGCGTTAAAAGAGTTTGTTTACATGACTCTCAAGCTCTACCATGATAGGAGGTTTTACGATCTAAGGTGGGCCAAAGCCATTTTGTCTAGGTGATAACATGTATTTCTCTGAGAAGATAGCCAGGAAGATAGCGCTGCTAGAGAGAGCCCTTGCTTATCTCAGGTCCAAAGCAAACGTCAAACCTATAGAGGTGGAAAATAACTATGAGCTAAAGAGCGCCTTAGAAAGAAATCTACATGTTGCTATTGAGGCTGCTTTAGACATTGGAGAAATGATAATTGCTGAAGAGAACTTGCCCAGACCAGAGGAGTATAAGGGCGTTTTTCTTACTTTGGGAAAGGCGGGCATAATCCCAAAGGATTTCGCAAAAAGGATAGCACCCATGGCAGGGTTCAGGAACATCTTAGTTCATCAATATAACGAAATAGACGTTGATCTGATGTGTAAGTTCATTAGGGAGAGATTGGACGATCTTGAAGAGTTCGTGACATACATAAGAAAATACGTTAAAACCCATTGAATCCGATTTGCAAACTCTAATCTTTGGATCTCAACATCTGAACCTTTTTCAAATTTTCCGCGTTCTGGAGGTTGATACAAAAGAGAATAATCTCGCTAAGAGATGAGCTTATTCTGCTAAGTTCGAGAAAACTTAACCTCCAACGATCTCCTATCGTATTGGGCCGAATCCGGACCTTTATATTCTTCGACAAACCACCTAACGGTTTTCTCCAACCACTTCTTAAAAGGAGTACTCGTAAATCCCAATTCTGTCTCAGCTCTTCCTATCTCAGGTATTAGGACCTTGCGCCTGAAGTGAGGAGGCCCATAACCTATACATTTCTCGGCTAATTCACTAGACACAAAAACAGGCTTGAACTCAGCTCCTAAAACCTCACATATCGATTCTACATACTCCTTCAGGGTTAGGATCTCCCTTTGGGCCACGTTATATGCCTTATTCACTGCCTTTTCATTATCCAAGGCAAGAACATAGGATCTGGCTAGATCAGGAGCGTAAACATGCCCTCGTTTATAATGTCGGAACCGTACAGGGCTGATAGATGTGAGGACTGCGGAATTTGCCTTATGAGGTGCTATGCGCGCGCAATCTCAATATATGAAGATATTGAGGGCCACCACGTCGAAGTTGATCAGGAAAAATGCATAGGATGCGGTCTTTGTGTTGAACACTGCCCGCAAGGTGTTTTTCGCCTAGTACTAAAGAAAAAGGTACTGGGATCCTGCAATATTAAAGGTGGTTGAAAGGTAAGTTACACGCCCGCCAATAATTTGGCTGTGGAAATTTTGATCAAAATTTAGCTCTCTAAGCCTGCCCAGTTTAAGAACTCCGAAAAGAATCCGGAGAACTCCCGTCTAACATCCTCTCTATCAAATGGAGTCTCTTCCTCGGTCCCTATTCTACTGAAAGAAACCTTTAGGGGAATATACGAGGAAAAAACCTTTAGGTCTGGGGAAATTCTGTTCCTAAAGAAGTGTAGGTACATTTTCATGTACCTCGTTTGTTTGCTTCCCCGCCTTACCATGTTGAATACTAGGCCAATTTTTGAGACTAACTCTTCCTTTTTCATGTCTAATATTTTCGGTAACTCCTTAAGCATCATTTCCGTCCTGTAGACATCAATTATGGAAGGCCTTAGCGGAATTATGCACTTATCCGCTCCTTGAATGACCATAACAACGTATTTTCTATCGTAGAAGGGGATTGAGTCGATTATGGTACACTCATAGCCTTTCCTCACTCCTAAGACGTCAAGTAGCTCTTTAAGTAGGATCTCGCCTCTTGCTCTTTGGCTGAACCATAGTGAGTCCACAACCTTGGTGAGGTTGAGGTCAGACGTTAGTATGTCGAGTTCAAGGTCTTCGCCCGGAGGAAAGGCCTTTGACACAAGATAATCCTCCAAACTTATGTGTTGCTTATCCTCCATAACTCTCCTGAAGATATGAGAGAGGGTGAGCTCTCTCTTTTCATATATGATTAAGCTCGCCATCTCTCTCATTACCGTCAGCGAGAGGGCGCTGCTTGGATCCATATCAACGAGAAGAACTTTCTTTCCTCCTTTTCTAAGGAGCCATCCCAAGAGCAGGGCAATGGTCGTTTTTCCTACTCCCCCCGGAGCAGAGAAAAAGCCGAAAACCTTTCCCTCCCTTCTAATCATCGGGCATCCAACCTTCAAAATCCATAAGTTGGGATGGCTATCAGCAGGATAACATGATGGGGCATTATTTCCATATCCCCTGTTTTATAATAAACCCATTATGCTCCTGTGGCTGCATATATTGGTCTTGAATCCTCTGGATTTTATGTCCTTAGACTAAGATGATAGTAAGCAGACAACTTCATGTTTGGGCCATCTTAGGCTGTTACATAGTCGTTCAAATTAAGAAGTTCTGTTTAAGGTCAGTAAACGTCGAAAAAGTGACAGTTCTTTATGAATTGAAATAGTAAATTTTTAGCAATGGGCTGTAAAAAATAAGCTGAAATGGATTATACACAGGAAATAAGAATAAATGAAAAGAGCATTATCTTTCGATTGGCAAAAGGTGTGATATTGTGAACCAAGGGCCAAGGGAATCAATAAGCTCATACCCAAAAAGGTGCGTATCCACAAAGTTATGAGGATATAGCTCCAGACGAGGTAGAATTGGATACGGGGTTAAAAGTAGTTGACGAAAACCGAGCGATCGAGTATTTAAGAAAATACGTGCAAAAAAGGAGTCTTCCTTAGGATAGACGCCACTATCAAATCGGTGGAAAGCAGAACAGTTTACGGCTATTTACCTTTGAAAACAAAATATTCATTAACAAATCTATGATAAAGGACGGTATAGCTGTTTTGGAAGAAGGCGGCGGCGCAGAATATAAGAGGTTAAAGAAATATTATGAATCAGAGATCTTAGGAGAGAAAAGAAAGGAGGTAAAAAGAACCTGATACCTCTACAAAAAGACTTTATCTCTTAGATAAGGCTCGATAGTCTTTCAAGTGCATGGTTGAAACCTCTTTTCGAGCTTTCTTATACAAAATTTCGTCTGCTGTCAATAGAGTTGCCTCTAATATCTTTGAACACAACACATACGCGCTGTCATAGTACGTCGCCTTATTCTTAATGCTCCACTCAAGGATCGCTTTATGGCCTTCTTCATCTAACCTAACGGACCCTATTCTAAGCTTAAGAAAGTAGGAAAAATTCTGAATAGCCTCTTCAATGCCAATGAACCCTTGCTTGACTGCTTTCCATAGTGTATTGCCCACCTCGTAAACCACTAATTCGGGGGCTTTCAGATCTATGGTTCCAGAGAGGAAATCCTCTAAGACCAAGCTGGCTTTATCAGAAAATTCTTCAACCAGTAAGAACCTAGATGCAACCGATGCATCTACTACGTAAACCTTCAATGGGCTTCTCTCATCTCCCTAATTGTCTTGTTTATGAAGCCTCGGGGGGTAGCATGCTTCTTTCCCTTTAAGCTCTCTAACAGCTTCTCAGCAGCATGCTTTCTTTCCTCCAACTCAATCCTCTGTCTAATTGCCTCTCTTAGATACTCAGACCAGTTGATCTCGACAGTCTTCATCTTTCTCTTTAGCTCATCATCGACTTTAATCGTAACAGTACCCATGATCATTACCAAAGTAATTACACTTTATACATACTTAAAGCATTACCCTGGTCTGCTAAGCGAACTCGGTCGAAAAGACTTATTTGACCTTTCTGGCTTCAGCTATTAAAAGAAAAAGGAGGACAGAGATTAAATTCTGTTGTCAGATTTGTCATCGGTTAAAATGAAGATGGTTGGATCCGTAAAGGTTTACTTCGACGAGGACGCAGATCTCTCAATTTTAGGGGACAAGGTGATAGGAATCATAGGTTATGGAAATCAAGGAAGGGCATGGTCCCTAAATATGAGGGACAGTGGGTTAAATGTAATCGTTGGCAATATTAAGGACAAGTACTGGAAAAAGGCCATCGAAGACGGCTTTGAAGTCCATCCTATAGGTGAAGCAGCTGCAAACGCCGATGTGATATGTCTTCTCATCCCTGATGAGGTAATGCCTGCAGTTTATTACTCTGATATTCATGGACAGCTAAGATCTGGGAAGACTCTGTGCTTTGCAAGCGGCTACAACATCACGTTTGGTTTCATAAAGCCACCTGAAAACGTGAATGTCGTCTTAGTAGCCCCGAGGATGATAGGCAGGGGTGTGAGGGAGCTATTTCAGGAAGGAAGCGGTGCTCCCGCATTGGTCGGTGTTGGTCAGGACTCGAACGGCATGGCATGGGACATTTCTCTGGCTCTTGCAAAAGCACTGGGCTTCACACGTGCTGGGGCTTTTAAGTCATCTTTTAAGGAGGAAACTGTAAGCGATCTTATCTCAGAGCAGGTAGTTGGTGCTGCATTTATTGCAATTTTGACTTTAGCCTTTGAAAAAGCTGTACAGGCGGGTGTCAGGCCAGAGATAGAGGTGCTTGAACTCTATGCCTCAGGAGAGATTATCGAGATATGGAAGTCTGCATGCGAGATGGGCTTTTATGAGCAGATGAGGTTACACTCTACCACAAGCCAGTACGGACAGCTTTCGAGGAGCAACTTGTTTAGGGACAAGCTGAAGAAGGTCGTTGAAGGCGTAGTGAACGAAATATTGAGTGGAGAGTTCGCGCGAGAGTGGGCGATGGAACGCCAAGTTGGCTATCCCTCTTTTGACGAGCTTCACAAGAATACATCCAGTCATCCAATGTTTAGGGCAGAACAAAGGATTCTCAGCCTTCTTAAAGGCAATTTCTAGTGCATCTTGAGTGAATCAGAGGCCAAGTCAGTGGTGTTCTTACTAATTAACTCCTGAACCCTAATAAAGGAAAATCCTTTAACAACAATGTTTTTAGTATTTTGAAAAATTCAAAACACATAGGTTACATCTCATAGGTGTGTAGATGGTCCAGAAGCAGGTTTTCATAGCAACAGGATCAAAAGAACGCATCAACAAAAGCGTCATTTCTGTTAGCACCTTAGAAGAGGCGAGTGCGTTAACAAGCTTTGAAAACTTAGTCTCTATCGATAATATTGCAGACCTCCTTAAGGAAGAGGAGAAGAGGATACTCGAGCATCTCTATCCGGATAGAAAGGTAAAGATGTGGGGTCTAAAGCAGGAGTTGAAGGAGGCTTGGAAATCGCTCAAAGAAGGGGATTACGTAGTCTTTTACTACGATAACCGATATGTGTGTTCTGCGCAGGTAGCTTTCAAATTAGAAAATGAGGAAATAGCCCTAAAAGTTTGGGGAAAGGACAAGGACGGTAAAACCTGGAGCCTGCTTTTCTTTCTCAACGACATTTGTGTTCTTAACATGCCCAGAAGTGATTTCAACGTTAAAGCTGGCTACAAGGAGAAGTTTGCTCCAAGAGGTTTCATGAGAGTTGGATCCAAGGCAGCAAAAAGGATAATCGAGGAGATCATAACAAAAGCCACTAAAATAGAGACTATTCCGCTTGTCGCTGAGCCCACCTGGGAGATCCTGTTTCTGGATCCGAGGAACTTGGAAGAAGCCGTGTCAAGAAGAGACCTGATTTTTGACAAGGGAATCCTTGAAGAGGTCGTCGCTGCCTTTGACTCTGGCAGGCATCTCCTTCTGGTTGGCCCACCTGGTTGTGGAAAGACCTCCTTGGCTAAAGCGGTTGCCGATGCGCTCAACTTCGAGACGATATTGCTCACGGCAACCTCTGAATGGACTAGGAAGGACGTGATAGGTGGTCCACGTTCTGTTGGAGGCCGGACCCTTTGGAAGCCGGGCTTCTTACTAAGAGCCCTGGCAAATCACATCAAAAAGAAGAAGGAAGGCAGAGGAGTACTGCTCGTGATTGAGGAGTTCAACAGAGCAGACATATATGGAGTTTTTGGGGATCTCGTAACAATCTTCTCAGGGGTACCTGATGAAAGGGTGCTTCCTAAAAGCCTGATAGAGGAAGCGTACTCTTACCTGTATTTATCAGAGGAGCCTGAACTCAAGGATATGGTGAAGGAGGCCAGAGAGATACTGGATATCCTGAAAGATGGTTTGCATCAGGCTGAGGATCCAGATCATCTGAAACTGCCAAGGGACTTCAGAATAGTGGGAACTATGAACACCTTTGATAGATCAGGCCTAAGCTCAATGGGGTTTGCGCTTCTTAGGTGCTTCTCACACGTCTTCATAGAGCCTCCATCGAGTAGGAAATGCCTTGAGAGAGAGAAAGACAAAGCCATGAGCTTTGCAATAAAAACTGCCATCCTTGAGGACGAAGTGCTGAGGGAGGCTGTTCAGGAGCTTAATGAGCTCGTTAGGGACATAAGAGGTATTGTGAGGAGGCCCATCGGCACCGGTACACTGCTGCAGGCAGCCTCTATAATTGGCTCACTTAGATCTCAGGGAATTGACGACACGATCATGTTGGTCTCAGGGGCTTTCAAGATGGAGCTTTTGCCTCAGCTTGGAGACATCACAAAGAGCCAGTTCGACAGTTTAAGGCGTCTTTTGGATAGCAGGGGTCTCATCGATGAGAAGCTGGAAACGGTGCTTAGGGACATCTTCAGGGAGTATTATTAATAACGACGCACATCGCTTTTCTCATTTATTAACGCCTTTAGCTAAATCTTTAGGCTCGTAGAACTCATGTTCCTCGTTTGTTATTTCATTTAAATACCCCCTTTGTTACCTTATATTGGGATAGTTTTCTGGGAGTTGTACTTTTTGTCTGAATCGGAATCCTCTCTAAACGAGATCAAACGCAGCTCTAAGTATGAGAGAAGCGGCGATGATCCTCACTACATCGTGGAGAGGAAGAGAATATGTTCAAGGTGCGGTAGCAACAAGATCATCGTGGACGAGGAGAGCGGAGAGCTTGTCTGCTCTGAGTGTGGTCTAGTTTTGGCCAAGGGCCTTTTCCTAGAGGGAAAGGATTGGAGAGCTTTTAGTACCGAGGAATTTATGGAAAGGGCTAGGTCTGGAGCACCGGTATCTCCTACCAGAACAGCATATGGGCTGGACACAAAAATCGCATACTCTAAGGGTCTTAGCGGAAGATCCATTAGGATCCTTAGAAGGACTAAAAAGCACGTCAGGAGTAGGAAGGAAAAAAGAGTCATGCCTGCATTGTTCAAGATAAGAGCAATAGCAGAGCGCTTAGACCTGCCGTCTCATACAGTTGAGGACGCTGCAAAACTGTACAGGTTGGCTTCTTCTGCTGGCCTAGTTAAAGGAAGGAGCATGGATGCCATGGTCGCAGCCGTAATCTATGCAGCCTGCCGTAGGACGGAGGTTCCGAGGTTCTTACAGGAGATAGCTTCATTCTTCGAACTTTCGGAGAAAGAGGTGGGCAGAAGCTTTAGGTTCCTCTTCAGGAAGCTTGATGTGAGAATACCACCACCTAAACCGGAGATATACGTTTCGAGGATTGTTTCGAAGCTAAAGCTCCCTCAATCAATTGTTATGAAGTCGATAAGGATATTAAGAATAGCTAGGGAGGTAGGCGTTACCCTAGGAAGGGAGCCCGCTGGAACGGCTGCTGGAGCAGTTTATCTTGCTACCCAGGAAGAGGGGATACACAGAACCCAGAGGGAGCTAGCACAGGCCGTCTCCGTTACTGAAGTAACCGTAAGGAACAGGTATCGCGAATTCGTTGAGAAAGTAAGGCCTTTGCTTGAGAAAGAAGAGACAGAAGAAAAGAAAGCAAAAGAGGCGGAGATAGAGGCGCTTTCCCTATAATAGGAAGTAACCAAGCTGGTCTTTATCTGGGAAGAGACTTTAGTATCTGCTTTTTGGACCCTAAAATTGGTTTTTAACTAATATCCTGTGAGCCCATTGAAGGCAAATGAGGATAATAATCCTTGGTTCAGCTGCTCTTGGTGGCTTTCCACAGTGGAACTGTGGGTGCCCAAACTGCAAAGGCTTTAGGGAAGGGACAATTAAGGCTAGTAGGAGAACTCAGTCCTGTATTGCGATAAGTCCCGATGGGAACAAGTGGTACCTAATAGACGCGTCCCCCGATCTTGGTCGGCAGATAGAAGCCGCCAGGGAGCTTTATCCTTCAAAGCTTCGTGAGAACAAGATTTGTGCCGTGCTGTTGACACATGCCCATCCTGACCACGTGTTAGGTCTTCCCGCCATAGGATTGGGGGGTGTGGTTGGTGAAACAAGGACTTTGATCTACGGCACGAGAAGAACAAAGGAGTATCTCCTGTACAACAACTTGGTCTTTAGGGAGGGGATAGATGAGGACGACTGGATTGAGATCAAGCTTAACAAGCAGGAAGAGATCTTAGGAAAAGCTGAGAAGCCGAGTGGTTTGATCTTTGAGGCATTTAGCGTGCATCACAGACCGATTTCAGTTAAAGAAGAACCTTTCAATGAGGAGTTGGAGGGTGACACCGTAGGCTACAGGATAGAGGAGAACAGCACGGGCAAGACCTTGGTCTACATCCCCGACATAAGGGAAATAACCCCTCTGGCTTTGAGAGAAATGGAAGAGGCAGATGTCTTGATATTCGACGGGACCTTTTACAGGGATGAAGAGCTTATTGAGCTTGGAATTTCAAGTAAGACCTCTATTGAATTGGGACACGTACCTATCGTAGGAAATACGGGGAGCGTCGCGGTGTTACGTGATTTAAACGTCAAACGAAAGTTCTACACTCATCTTAACAATACAAACCCACTAATACCAGAGAATTCAAAGGAAAGAAAGTATCTTCTTGACGAAGGATTCTACGTGGTTAGGGACGGAGAGATAATCGATCTTTAAACCATTAAGCTTACAATTCAGCCTTGGATATGTTATCAATTATCGCTATGAAGGACTTCTCCATAGTCGCAAGCCCACCAGTTGGCCCTCCCTCTCCAATTACTAAATATTCGTTGGGAGCGTGAGCTCTGGCTCCATGTCCTAGGCCACCACAAACAAAAGGCAGCTTGAGCTTATCCACAAATACCGAAAATGGTGCGCTTCCAGCTATCGTGGGCCAGATCTCCGGCTCTTTTCCAAATTCTCTAATGGCCTTTATTAGGGCCTGTGAGTACGGGTGCTTATAGCTCATCCTTGCCCAGTTATAGCCCATTTCAAGGGGTCTTATCTTTACTTCCTTGAATCCGTGCTTATCCAAGTGCTCTCTGATCATCGGAAGTATGTCTTCTGTTTTCATGTTCGGAACTAGCCTAACGTCCACCTTTGCAGTTACTTTGTGAGGCAACAGCGTCTTAGTCCCAGGTCCAGTGTACCCACCCCATATCCCATCTATGTTCAATGTTGGTGAGAACAAGTAAAGCTTTAGGGCCTCAACTCCCTTCTTATCTCCTATGAACCTCTCTATTTTGTTCACTTGCTTGAAGGTGTCGTCGTTGAAGGTTTCCTTCAATCTTTCAAGGAGTTCAAGGTCCTCCTCCGTTGGCACCTCAACTTTATCGTAGAACCCCTCGATCATCACTTTATTTCCGTCCTCTGATGTCATAGTAGCTAGGGCTTGAATGAACCTCCAGACAGGGCTGTCAACCCAAGCCTTGTTGCTCCCATGAATCCCAAATTCAGTTGGGCCTCTTCCCCAGTCCTTTCCACTCAGCTCAAGCTCAAAGTAAACTATGCCCTTAACCCCAAGGTAGATTATCGGCTTACCATCTATGTCCTCCCCAGGCCATGGAAAGTATAGTACATCGGCTTTTTTGAGCTCACTCGAGTAAGATTCCACAAATTCTGGCAGGTTTCTGCTCCCAAGCTCCTCCTCCCCTTCAGCGACAAATATCAAGTTAACTGGAACCTCTTCGCCAGCTTCTTGTATGGATTTAATTGCATTTATGAAGCCTGCAAGGGCTCCTTTTGTATTGTAGACCCCTCTAGCGACCATTACCTTGCCAAATGGCTCCATATCAACTATTTCACCCTTGAACGGATCTACACGCCAGTCTGGTTCATCTGCTGGCATCGTATCGTACATCATATAGACTAGTACCGTTCTATCGGCTCCAGCATCATACTCCCCATAGACCACCGGGTTTCTCTTCGTCTCAACTAATCTTGCTTTACAGCCTATCTCCTCCATGTATTTCTTAACCAAAGTTGCGCAGCTCAATATCCCTCTGTTTTCTGGTGAAACAGATATCTGTCTAACTAACTCTCTAACTCTTTCCACGTGTTTGTCTATATCTTGATCTATCTGTTCAAAGACCTTGGATCTATCCATAGTCAAACGTTGTCAGTACATCTTATATTCTTAAAGGCATCACGTAATCCCTAGCTGAGAGCTCAACAGCCTTGCTTATAATAGGGAAAGGGGGCTTACCCGCTGGTAAACTGATTGTTAGGCATACTTCGGATGGTTATTGAGACTTTCGCCTCTCATGGTGCCAATCTATCCTGTCTGGATTTTAGCTTCTATGAAAGCCCTTAGATATATCGTATGGGAAACCCTCGATATGAACTCTTTTAGTCCACTTCAAGGGCTTGAGCCGTAAGGTCTAACAAGCTTTTGACTTCAACGCCTAGCCCGTAGTGTTCGTTAAGGTCCTTAGTTGAAGCATGCAGTTCTCACATGCTGTGACGACGACTTTGGCCCCGCTTCTCTTTATCTGATCTGCTTTCTTTTTTCCTGCCTTCATCCTTACCTCTTTTAGCTCTGGAACGGCTACAAGCCCACCTCCCCCACCACAGCACCAGTTTCTCTTTTTATCACGGTCATTGGACTGACTCCTAAGTCAGAAGCGATCTTCCTGAAGGACACTCTTGCGTTCTTTTTGAGTGCATTCAAGATCTTTAAATCAATCTCATCGAGATCAGTTGACACAGGTACAATAAGATCGATCAACCTAAAAGTTTGTCTTCTCATCGAGTTTTTCACATCGCTTTCAGATAAGCGTGGTCACTATGACCTAGTTGACACCCTAATTAAGTAGTAAAGAAGCGATATAAGCGAGATTATGATCAAAATCGGTGATGTTACGAAAACGAAATTACCTCTCCTGTAAATGTAAACTATAATCGAGGGAACTCTCTCTATCTGTGGGATGTACCTAAGTATCAGCGGTAAAAGCAAAAATATGGCTCCTAATAGCATTAGGATCAGTCCAAGTATGGTGAAAGGACGATAGAGTTCTGTCTCCAGCATACAGGAACCATAGAGAAGAGAAGATATAAAAATCCTTCTAAAATGTTGAGAAAGCTAAAAACAGGACTTAACTCAAGATAGGCTAATTGTAAAGCCTATGGGAAGCAGTATAGGATATTTCCTTCTCTGCTGCTCCTTAATCATTAAGATACTCCGTACTCCGTATTCCACGTTAATTCTTAGGGGATAACCCCATGCTTTTTGAATATTTTGTCTATCTTTTCCTTTTCGTAAGGTACACCTGCCTCCTTAAGGCACTCCATTAAGTTCTTGTAGAGCTCCTTTATGTTCTTTGGAGGGCTCCTCACCACCATACCTTTTGAATCCTTCTTCTCGTTGATAGCACACCATATGTGCTTAAATTCTATCGAAACCTCGTCATTGTCTTGGTCATTTACACCGTTTGCCGTGCCATCGAAGAGGTCCCAGAGAATCCCAGCTATGGAAAGTTCGACGTCTTCGCCATTGTTGGTAGCGTTTACCCATTTGTTCTCGCCTTCTTTCCAATACTTGCACTTTTCTATATCAAATCTGATGTCATCGTTGTTTCCGGGCTCCTTGTCCCAGTACTCAGGATCCTTCTGCTTTACGGCCATTGAGAAGTGAGCCCATCCCTCAGATAGTGCTAGTTTCTTACCTTCCTTCTCAGCAAGATCTTTTAGATGGTCTTTGAGGGCTTGAGGCACATTTGGCGGTAATCCCGCGGACTTTAACATATCCTCAGCCGCCTTAAGGTACTCCTTGTATTTCCTGTCACCGAGGTGCTCATCTATCCAATGTTTTCCGCCAGCAAGCTCATTTTTAGCCTTCTCGTGCCAAACATAATGATCGAACTCGTGAAGTATGACGTCTGTATCCCAGACATCGGATCTAAGCAAGGTTATCGTACTGGTGCACCACGTGTAGTAAGAACCGTCTCCGATTCTTACGTCTGGAATGTCTATTTCAGCTCCATGTGCCTGAGTTCCTATCATCTTGATGAGTTTTAACTTTGCGAACACGAACTGAAGCTGGATCCAGATTTTATGCAGCTTATCTATTTGATTTTGAATCTGATCCTTGAGACTCTGGGTTGCTGCAAGGTCCTTTGCCCTGTTTAGAGTATTTACCAGCTTCTTAATTTCCGATTTAACTCTTTCAATTCCTTCTATGGCCTTGTCTATGTCCTTGAAAGCAACCAAGTCTGTGAGAGGGTAGGTAAGATCAGATCTTGCATCAAGCGCGCTACTGCTGGCATTAGATAATGTCTCCTTTAATTCGCCAGTTTGTGACTCAGATAGGGCCTTCAATTCCTTATACATATTCAGAAGCTTGTCTATCTTCTCTTTTATTGCTTTTATCTCTGGAACGAACTCTTCCTTTATAGAGCCATTAGCAAAGACGTACTCCTTCTTTTCACTTATCCCCTTATCATCAACAAGAGTTACTGACACAATTATGGGCAATGAAAGGTACTCTAGATCATATCGATGCTCTACGGCAGGACCTTCAGCTATTTTACCGTCTCCGAAATCCCACGTCCAATCAACGATTTCTCCGTCAGGATCACAAGATTCCGATGCGTCAAATGAAACGTAACCTGTCTCGGGGTCATAAGAAACAACTTGAACTTGCGGGACAGGAGGCTGGTCAACGTATATTCTAATAGCGATCTCACCCGTTTGCCCGATGAGATCATAAAGGGTTATCTTGACTGTGTACCACCCGCTTTGGAGCCCATATGTGTCCCACATTATCGTTCTAGTGGATCTTTCCACATCATAATCTGGATCGAACCCATCATCTTCTCCTATCAAGACCCACGAAGTCCCGTCCAAATATTCTACCTTTGCTATTGGAAGCAATGAACCTCCTATGTCTGAAACCTCAAAGTAAACCGTTCCGCCAACGATCACTCCTTCAGGTCTAAACATGTTAACATCTGGTTGTGGAAATGGCGTCGGCCCCACAAGTTCTCCATAAGTGGAGTGAGCGTGCCTAGTTAAGTTTCTATCACTTCCTGCGATTATCCAGACTACTTGTCCCTGGGTATATGGATTAAATACCAGGAACATACCGTAATTTCCCCTCGTCTCCAAGTATTGTTTAATTTCCTCGGATAAGAGTTGGCTGACGATGGATCCAACACCTTCTGGTGCTTTATGCCCTCCTAAGATTACTATTATTGGAATTTCTTTGTAATCTTGGAACTGCTCTGCAGTGACATGGATTACTCTATAACCCTTGGTCTCTAAACTGGAAACGAAATCTTCGGCCATTGGAAAATCTATTGAATTTGCCAAAACGACGATAACGTTCTCTTGAGTTGTGAGTTTAGAGGAATTTAAGGATAAGGCAATAAGTACGACCAAAAGTAGGGAGATTAATTTCTTGTCTAACTTTCTCATCTACATGTGCTGGATAGATCTCCAATTTAAAGAGGATTATGATAAGGGCATGGAATTTTTCACCATTAAATTAAAGCTGGGCGGAAGCTTCATTTGGAAAGAAACTAAATTAGCACGTAAAAAGCAAATTATAGGCGATTTTTTAAGATATTACTGCGTGCATCCGATGAAATGTCTGAAAAGGCTAAGGAAGTAGCTTTTGGGTGGATATCAGAGAACGAGTCTCGTATAATTGAGATAAGTGATAAGATATGGGAGTACGCAGAACTAGGGCTGATTGAGTATAAATCATCCAAACTGTTGGCTGATACCCTGGAAAAGGCTGGCTTCAGAGTTGAGAGAGGAGTTGCTGGCATGCCCACAGCTTTCGTCGCAACATACGGTTCTGGGAGGCCAGTGATAGGGATAATGGGTGAGTACGATGCACTTCCTGGGCTTTCTCAAAAAGCAGTTCCTTGGAAAGAGCCGATAGAGGAGGGGGCTCCTGGTCATGGTTGCGGACACAACATACACGGAACCTCCGGAATGGCTGCAGCGATAGCCGTTAGAATTGCGATGGAGGAAGCAGGACTCAAAGGTACGATAAAGTTCTTTGGAACTCCCGCAGAGGAGAACGCCAGTGGAAAGGTGTTTATGGTTCGGGACGGGGTGTTCAAGGGGGTTGATGCGGTAATAAGTCATCATCCTGGCTCTATGAATGCGGCAACGCTCAAGAGTAGTCTTGCAAACAACTCGGTGAAGTTTCACTTCCATGGAATCTCTTCTCATGCTGCAGGATCTCCAGAAAGAGGGAGAAGCGCTTTAGATGCCGTTGAACTCATGAACATAGGTGTAAACTACCTGAGGGAGCACGTCATTCAAGAAGCAAGGATCCATTACGTGATCGAAAAGGGAGGAGAGCAGCCAAACGTTGTTCCAGCCTATGCACGCTCTTGGTACTACATTAGAGCTCCAGAGAGAGAGCAGGTAGAGGCCATAACAAAAAGGATACTTGACATAGCAAAAGGTGCTGCCTTAATGACCGGAACTAAGTTGGAGGTGCAAATGATAGATGGCCTCTACAACGTTATACCCAACAGGGTTTTAAGCGAACTCATAGTGAAGAACATGAGAGAAATAGGGGCCCCAGAATACTCGGATGAGGAAATGGAGTTTGCAAAGGAGATCTCTAAATCTATTCCTCCGGAGCAAAAGAGAGAAGCCCTAAGGAAGAGCAAAAGGCCTGATTGGGAGAAGCTAGTTGACGTATTGATAGACACGAGCATACCAGATCCTTGGGGTGAAGGTGAGGTCATGCATGGATCCACAGACGTCGCAGACATAAGCTGGCAGGCTCCCACGAAAGAGTTCTCCACAGCATCTTGGGTGCTTGGAACTCCAGGCCACTCATGGCAGGTCGTAGCTCAGAGTGGTATGGGTATAGGTCATAAGTCCCTTATATTTGCTGCAAAGGTCATGGCTGCTACGGCAATAGACCTAATGACGAATGAGGAGCTTATTAAGAAGGCTTGGGACGAGTTTGAGAAGAGACTAATGGGCAGAAAGTACAAGTGCGCGATACCTCCTGAGATTAAGCCACCCGTAGATGCTTGGTCAGAGCATTTCAAGAAATAACCCAAATTAGCTGCCTCAAAGAGCTATGAAATGATCTTATGGATTAGTTATAATTAATTTCAGGTTTTCCTGTGTCGACTCTTCTCTACCCACCCTGCCTTGATGTATTCCTTCCTGTCGGAGTAAGTGTAAGGTTTGATGTCTATGACTGGTGTCCCGTCTACTGCATCAACCCCTCTAACTTTCAGAATGTTTTGATTCCTCTCTAGGAGTTCAAGTACGGTTATAGCTATGGAATTTGGCCTGCGTGGGGATCTAGTGGCAAACACACCTCTTAACTCAGTATCATGCCTTGGCCTTACGATGAGTGAGTAGCCTCTGTACATATGAAATACCCATACAACCATGATGTGTGAGAAGCCCTCTATGTCCTTTAGCCCATATTCGTACTCTTTAAACACAATTATCTCGCCTACCGCAGAACTACAGTCACTGGGAACTTCTTTTATATTTTTGAAGGGCGAGCGGAAAAATCCAATGGGTTTTATCGTAAATATCATGCTTACAAGGTAAATATGTCGTAATTTGTTTAAAGGTTTCTTAAGATACTCTAAGCAAACATCCCCAGTAATTTCCGGATCTGAAAAGCCCCAAACTCTCATTAATATCAGCTGAAGAGCTTGCTGTGATCGGGGTGTTTAACCTTTCAGAAGGGGAGCTCCACTCCTACTTCCTTAGATACCTCTTTCAGAGAATTTACAACCTTAATGTAAAGTGGAATGCCATGTTTCATCCTATATCTCATTGTAAGCCACGATTTCTCTCCATGGATCCAGATCTTCTTGAATTTTGGGTGAAGTTTGGCCGTTTTTAGGTGTTTCTTGAGCTTCTCCATTCTCTCTTTGAACTCTTCTAATGGCATGAATGCTTCAACGTTCATAGCCATGAAGAAATGTCCTACGTTGCTAGGCTCGGGTCCTTGCGTTGGTCCGACGAACGGCCCCCAATTAGCCCCTGTAAGAATGCCTGACAATATGTCCACCATAACGGATAGCCCATAGCCTTTATGGCCTCCTAACAGCTCCCCTAGTCCACCAAGAGGTAGCAAGGTGCCAGCCTTGAGAGCAATCGAAGGGTCAGTAATTATATCTCCTTTTTCATCTATGGCCCAGCCTTCAGGTATGGGCTTCCCTCTTCTAGTATAGACTTCTATCTTGCCTATGGGAACTACAGCAGTTGCCATGTCAAGGACAAACTCAGGTTCTTCTTTAGAAGGAGCTGCGAATGAGATCGGGTTCGTCCCTATAGTTCTCCCTAAAGCTCCGGTGTGAGCCACTAAAGGACGAGAATTAGTCATGGAAAGCCCTATAAGATCCTCTTTTAGAGCCATTAACGCATAATAGCCAGCTATACCGTAGTGATTGCTATTTTTTACTCCTACAATGCCGAAGTAATTCTTTTTGGCCTTTTCTATGGCTATCATCATGGCTCTATATGCAACAGGTTGACCCAATCCGAAACCTCCGTCAACTAAGGCGTGTACAGGGCTTTCTTTAAGGACCCTTAGTTGTGGCTTAGCTTTAACTACGCCATTTCTAAGGCCATCTACGTATCTCTTTAGCCTGGCTACTCCGTGAGAACTTATCCCTCTCAAATCAGCAGTGACTAAGTTATCAGCGGTTATTTCAGCGTCTTCGTCTGGCACACCTAATTTTACGAATACCTTCTTAACGAACTCTTTTAGATCCTCATGATTTACCCTGATGTAATCTTGGGGAGGATACAGAACCTCTTTTTCATACACCTCTCCCAATGGCTCACCACTTTTGGCTTGTGAACCTATCTTTTAATTTTGAATCCTGTGTCTACCTTCTGATTTTGATAATGTATCTGCTTTTAGCCAATCTATATTCTAAATAGTTGTATTATCAAACTTTCGTGTTCCTTATTTGTGACCCATTACAGGATGAGGTTTATATGGCTCTTCTAATCTTTTCAAGTCCTCTGAAGTTAAGCGAACCTCTAGTGACTCCACTGCCTGCTCCACGTGCTCCACTTTCGTGACACCCACAATGGGGGCAGTTACTCCTTTTTCAAACAACCAAGCTAGAGCTACCTCGGCTGGGGGGACACCTTTTTCAGCAGCAACTTCAAGCAAAGCATCTAAAACATCCCAATCCTCGGGATGGAAAAAGCGTTCTTTAAGCCATCTATCCGACCTATATCTTGCGCCCTCTGGCTCTTTATCTCTCTTATATTTTCCCGTTAAAAAACCCCTCGCCAAAGGACTCCATGGGATTATGGCAATTCCCTCCTCCTTACACAGAGGAATCATCTCCCTTTCTTCCTCACGATAGCAAAGGTTGTAGTGATTCTGCATGCTAACAAATCGCTCCAAGCCTAGACGATCGCTAGTCCATAAAGCTTTTGCGAACTGCCAGGCCCACATGCTTGATGCTCCTATGTACCTCACCTTGCCCTGATGTACAAGGTCGTCCAACGTCCTAAGTGTTTCCTCAATGGGAGTCTCGTAATCCCACCTGTGAATCTGATACAGATCAACGTAATCTGTTTGAAGCCTCTTTAAGGACCCTTCTATCTGCTTTAAAATGTGGAGACGAGACAAACCCCGGTCATTAGGTCCTTCTCCCATTTTACCGTATACTTTAGTGGCAATAACGACGTCTTCTCTGTAATCCTTGAGAAGTTCTCCGACAATTTCCTCAGATCGACCTCTAGAATATACGTTCGCTGTGTCAAAGAAATTTATTCCAAGATCCAGAGCCTTTCTTATTATGGGACGCACTTCGTCAATTTCGAGCATCCATTCAGCGCTATTGCCAAACGACATGCATCCCAAACAGATTCTCGATACCTTAATTCCTGCCCTCCCTAAATTAACATACTCCATTGCTTGGACTTAAAAGATCACTAATATAAATTTTGCACAAGCATGTAACCTACATCTGGTGTTTGATGCCTAATTTAGGAAAAATTCTGCGAGCTCTTAAAGTTTTGAGGGGAAATTCAACAAAAGAGACGTTATGCGATCATAGGTTCATAATGTTTATAGGGAAAACTTCAGTGGGCAAACTTGGAATGTCAGAGAAAGCTAGAGAGGTTGCTTTTAGTTGGATAACCCAGAACGAGTCTCGTATAATTGAGATAAGTGATAAGATATGGGAGTACGCAGAACTAGGGCTGATTGAGTATAAATCATCCAAACTGTTGGCTGATACCCTGGAAAAGGCTGGCTTCAGAGTTGAGAGAGGAGTTGCTGGCATGCCCACAGCTTTCGTCGCAACATACGGTTCTGGGAGGCCAGTGATAGGGATAATGGGTGAGTACGATGCACTTCCTGGGCTTTCTCAAAAAGCAGTTCCTTGGAAAGAGCCGATAGAGGAGGGGGCTCCTGGTCATGGTTGCGGACACAACATACACGGAACCTCCGGAATGGCTGCAGCGATAGCCGTTAGAATTGCGATGGAGGAAGCAGGACTCAAAGGTACGATAAAGTTCTTTGGAACTCCCGCAGAGGAGAACGCCAGTGGAAAGGTGTTTATGGTTCGGGACGGGGTGTTCAAGGGGGTTGATGCGGTAATAAGTCATCATCCTGGCTCTATGAATGCGGCAACGCTCAAGAGTAGTCTTGCAAACAACTCGGTGAAGTTTCACTTCCATGGAATCTCTTCTCATGCTGCAGGATCTCCAGAAAGAGGGAGAAGCGCTTTAGATGCCGTTGAACTCATGAACATAGGTGTAAACTACCTGAGGGAGCACGTGATTCAAGAAGCAAGGATCCATTATATAATAGAGGAAGGGGGCGGGCAGCCAAACGTTGTTCCAGCCTATGCACGCTCTTGGTACCTTGTAAGAGCTCCGGAAAGAGAACAGGTCGATGAGATATATCAGCGGATCCTTGATATAGCGAAGGGAGCTGCCTTAATGACAGGGACTCGGCTAGAGGTTGAGTTCATAAAAGGCATCTCAAATGTCATACCGAACAGGGTTCTAAGCGAGCTAATAGTGAAAAATATGAGAGAAATAGGGACTCCGGAATATTCAGATGAAGATCTTGAGTTTGCGAAGGAAATAGCTAAATCCATAACGCCAGAGCAAAAGAGAGAAGCCCTAAGGAAGAGCAAAAGGCCTGATTGGGAGAAGCTAGTTGACGTTATGATTGATAGAAGTGTTCCTGATCCTTGGGGCGATGGAGAAGTTAGTCCAGGATCAACTGATGTTGCAGATGTAAGCTGGCAGGCTCCCACGAAGGAGTTCTCCACAGCCACCTATGTGCTTGGCACACCTGGCCATTCTTGGCAGATCGTAGCTCAAAGCGGAACAGGCTTAGGCCACAAATCACTTATATTCGCTGCAAAAGTCATGGCTGCTACGGCAATAGACCTCATGACGAATGAAGAATTACTAAAGAAGGCTTGGGACGAGTTTGAGAAGAGGCTAATGGGCAGAAAGTATAAATCTCCCTTACCGCCAGACCTAAAGCCTCCTCTAGACTTATGGGAGAAAGCAAAGAAATAGAAGCAAGAAACATTAGTTCGCTTTTAGCTTAAACCAACTTGCTTAGATTTTACTTTCGCTTCAAGGATTTCCAAAGATCCCTCAGTTTGTGAATTAGAAGGAGTTCCTTGGCGGTTTTTCCAAGCTTAATGGCTTCCTCTTCGGTCATATGAACTTCCTCATAACCCTTTCTATCCTCCCAGGTTGCCTCTAGAATTGCTAGATCCGATCCACTCACTTCTCGAGCGAGAGAATCACATACTCCCGTATCACCGCTATAAACGATCTTCATACCATTGTACATAATGGAATAACCAACAGCAGGTAGATAAGGCCCTATAGGTTCCGTTACGGTGCTACCTCTATGAACTACTTCGAAGGCTTTTACTATAATCGGTCCGTAGCCAAACTTATCTCCACCGGAGACCTCTAAAAGCTCAATTTCGTACGTCAAAGATGATTTTCTGAAGGCTTTTAAAGCATCAACCATTCTCCTAGCAACAATTGAAGGTCTTGGAACTAGGATTTCTAGCGGTCTCTTTCTACCTATCATATGCATGAAATCTAACAATGGATAGAGCCCACCTACATGATCAAAGTGTTCGTGAGAAATCAGCACAGCCCTTATGTTACTAAATCCTTTCTCACTAAGATATTGGTCTAGTAATAAATCTCTAAGAGTTCCACTACCACAATCCAATAGAAGGTCAGTTTTCTCATTGATAGCTGAAACCAATATCTGAGTTGCAACCCCTGGAAGAGAAAACATGACTTTCACAGACAAGCCATTCTTTTTCCACTCATAGGACATATTGACCCTTAGGTCAAGGAGCTTATTAGATATAAGACGAGCTGTATAGGGCTGACCAACGAAGGAAAGGATTTATAGAAGGGACCTTAAACTCTTCCGATGAAACCGGTCAAAAAACTCTTGATAGTTCAGACTTCAAATTCGATGCTTGGGGGGGCTCTTGGAGCTACTGTACCACTCCTTATGAAAGCGAGGGGCATAAGGCCAGAGCAAATAGGTCTAATAGCATCTCTCAACCCTGCTATCTTTCAATCCACTAGGATTCTGATAGCCTCCGTTTCCGATATAGTAGGAAGGGTTCCTTTTCTAGGCCTGTCAGGGGCTTTATCGGCCATAACTCTTGGCGTCTACTATACTGCAAAGTCAAAGATTCAGTTTGCAGCCGGTACTTTACTAGATTCTATGAGGGGTTCCGCTCTTTGGGCTGTAAACAGGCCTTTTGTACTAGAACATACTGAAGAAGCAAGAGGCTCGCTTGTTGGTATGATAGGCATGACCATGATATTTTCATCGATAGGGAGCCTTGCCGCAGGCATAATTTCAGCTCATTTTTTCTTAGATACGACCCTACTTTTCTTCCTTCCGCTGTCACTTACCGCCCTGATAACTACGCTGACCATGCGCGATAAAGTTCAAAGAAAAAAGGTCTCCTTTAAAGCGATTTTCTCTGGTTTAAATCCACTGAAGAAGAGCAAAAGATTCCAAAAACTTATAGCAAGTTATATGCTTGCAGGATTTGCGGTTGGTACTCTTCTTTCGTATGTAATGCCTCTTTACTATTCCTCGAAGGGACTTACAGCTAGCCAAGTGGGGATAGCATTAAGCATTCAATCCATGACCTCCGGAATGCTCGCTTACTTCGTTACCACAAAGTTCAGTTCTGCAAGATTTCTTTCCTTAGCTGGGGTAATCTACTTTTCTTCTCTCTTAGTTCTTGCCTTCTCACCTTTACCTCCTTTTATACTTCCAGTATTTGCTGGGTTAGCGGCATCGATATTCCACGGTACTAACGAGACCTTGCTCAGCATCTTCCCAGAAGAGGGCTCATATGGAGCAGATGTGGCCCTTCTCATGTTAGGACTTCATTCGGGTAATACGATAGCCCAAGCTTATGCCGGTTTCGTCATCGCAAGAATTGGCTTCTTTCCTGTGTTCCTTATTTCTGCCTCGGCCTTTCTGACGTTCTCGATAATAGCTTACATCTTATCCAAGCGATGCATCAGAGCTATCGAAGGCAATGAAAAATTAGAATGCTAATAGAACAAGAAATCAACAAATATACCAGAAAAGAAGATATCTTCCCTTTGGCGCTCACACATCAGTTAATTACAGAGCTATAGCAACTTTCAAATATGTTTAAATATGATATATCGATAATAGATACATGAGTGTTTTGTGATGAGTAGAAATCTTGTAATCCAACTACAATTCCTACTAGGAATCATCGTAGTTGGGATGTTTGTATATACAACTAAAGTAAACTTTGGGAACGGACGAGGATATGGTAGTATTCGAGGAAAAGGGAGTTGTTGCGATGAAACACCATTGATTGGACCTAACGCACAAGGTGATCACTTTAGCACATCATATATCTCAACCGAAAATGGGATAAAGGCTCTTGAAGATTACGTTAAAGCACTTGGTGAGAATTTCAAGCTAAAAGAGGTCATGGAGTTTCAGAATAACTTCTATGCAGTGGTTGTAGAAAGCGACACGGGTATGGGAGCCTTTGAAATCCTTCTCTGGAAGTCGAATGGGAGAATATCTCGTGAGCCAGGTCCAAACATGATGTGGAACCTGAAATACGGAATGCACCCAACTTTGATGGAAGGAAGATATAATCCCTCGATACAAGAGGTTCAGGCCGTTGGAATAGCTGAGAACTACCTGAAGTACAAGTTTCCAGGCAGGGGTATAGAGATAGAGGAACCCATCTCCTTCTATGGGTACTACACAATGGATTTCAAGCTTGATGAGGAAATGTACGGCATGTTAAGTGTGAACGCATTTACCGGGAACATCTGGTATCACTCATGGCACGGTACCTTCCTTTCAGAGATTGAGATGGATGAGAGAAGGGGATTCTAATGTGGCAATGTGGTTGGAGTATGGGGTGGTGGGGAAGCACTATGGTCTGGCCTTTGCTTTGGCTTCTTGCCATTGGTTTCCTAGGTCTTCTCATACTTCTATTGCTCACAAGTGGAAAAGGTAGGCATACGCAAGATGATATGTCTTAAAACGAAGCAGCGAAGTGTTACATAAGATGAGCTCAGAATCCGCCTTTAAGCCCAGAGGGCTGGTAAGGACCCTAATACTCTTGGTGCTACATAAGGGTCCAACCCACGGTTATCAGATAATGGATGAGATTGAAAGGCTAACGGGTCACAGACCGAGCGCAGGAGAGATATATCCTTTTCTAAAAAGGCTTGTAGAAGAGGGATATTTGCAGGTTAAAGAGGAGTGTAAGAGAAGGAAGGTTTACAAGCTAACTGAAAAAGGAGTTAAGCTAGTTGAGGACACAGTTGACAGGACGGCATCCATCGTTGAAGCAATAGTAGAGTCTAAGCTGGATGTGTGCGCAAACTGTGGAGTGAAGATCTACGAAGGAGGGGTTGAAATCACAATCGAGGGTAAGAAACTTAGGTTTTGCTGCGAACATTGTGCCGCTAACTTCTTGGCGAAAAAGGGGATTAAAAAACCAAACTTTGAGCGCAAACATTGAAGGATGAGTCATTGATGGAAAAACCAAGCGGAACTCTATTTTTAGAAGAGAACAAGGAGCTTCGGAGGGAAGGTCATGGAAAAACTCTTTACCAAAGAATTAATACCGATTACTCTCATTTTGGTTGCCATTTTCATAAAATCCCTTTCTAGGGCCTATGCAGGGCATGAGTTTGGCATTCTTATGATTTACTTTACGTTGTACATCTCAGCCGTAGTTATAGCTTCAATAACTTTCTGGAGGGGAGCATGGATTCTATTGCTGTCCGGGATTGTAATGGGCTTTCTATTCGAATTTTTTGGAACGAGAACAGGATTACCCTTCGGTCTCTACTATTATCAAGAGCTTAGACCTCAAGTTCTTGGAGTTGCCTTGTTCGTGCCAATAGCTTGGGGGACTTATCTTTTTCTCTCTTATTTGACTGCAAGATCCTTGGTTAGCGGATTTAAGGCAGTCATAATGGCTTCTACCTTGATGGTAGTGCTCGACTTGGCGATGGATCCAATAATGACAAGTTGGAAAGCTTGGGTTTGGGTGACTAAGACCAAAATTAACTGGTACGGCATACCTTGGACCAATTACATGGGTTGGTTCATGGTTTCGCTTCTATCTATTCTTTTATACAGATTCTTGGCAGGAAAAAAGGATCTTAGAGAGATTAGAGAGCTGAGGTTTGTGGCAGCACTCTATTTACTCGAGATGTACGTCTTTCACGCTCTGGCATCGCCAGAAGTGGCCAAACCAACCCTTTATGCTTTACTATTAGCTGTCTTAGCTATAGCTATTGGCTGGGCGATTGGATTTCTCATCGATAAGATGAAAGTGGGATAGGAAAACCTATTTTCATGCGCCGATTCGAGACCAGCAATAAATCATGGAGATTTTCCTGCTACTTTCGACTTAATCACGTTGGAACGTACTTAAACGCCTCTTCTTCCTTTAATTTTTACCCCAGATCTCTCTATTATGGCATTTTGCCTGTTGCTGAACTGCAAACGGAGGGCAGCCAGGCATCATCAACACTTTACCCCTTAAGTTTCCTTGAACCATGGCCCAATAGAAGCTCTTCAGGCTGTGGAAAAAATGTCATGTTGGCACATCAAGAACTCTGGAACGATTGGTGGAAACCTTTGCAATGCATCGCCAGCCGCAGATACGGCGACTCCTCTCAAGGTTCTTGGAGCCGGACTTGAAGTCGTAGGAAAGGAGGGAAAAAGATCAGTGTCAATAGAAAACTTCTTCACAGGACCTGGGAGTACTGTAATGAGCCCAAATGAAATCCTCACCGAGATCGTTCTGATGAAGATGGAGAGAGATGCTGGAGCATCCTTCCAAAAACTGAGTCCGAGGGAAGATGCCCTTGCAATCGTGTCCTCTGCCGCGCTTGTACTTCTAGAAGGCAAAAGAAATGAAGATGTGAAGATTTCGCTTGGAGCAGTTGCGCCAACTCCTGTAAGGGCGAGACATGCTGAGAATCTACTTAAGGGTAAGGAATTCGATGAAACTAGGATCAAAGAGGCCAGCAAGGCTGTCTTGAAGGACATATCACCAATATCCGATGTAAGAGGATCTAAGTGGTACAGAGAGGAGATGTTAGTTGTCCTCACCAAGAGAGCCCTTATTAAAGCAATTGAAATGGCGGAGGGATCAAAATGAAAGGAAAAACTGTTACTATAAACTTCTTCTTGAACAGTAACCTTTTTACTCTATCTTTGCTTTTCGAGCAGTGATCTATCACATGAAGGAAGGAGTCATAGGAATTCTAGGAGGAATGGGACCTGAGGCTACTGCTGATTTATTTTATAGAATAATAAGAGCGACCCCTGCGAAAAAGGATCAAGATCACCTAAGGGTCATAATTGATAGTAATGCCAAGATACCTGACAGAACGGCAGCAATTCTTCACGGGGGACCTAGTCCTCTCCCAATGATGATAGAGACAGCTAAGAATCTTGAAATGGCAGGAGCGAGCTTCTTGATTATTCCGTGTAACACAGCACACTACTATATCGATGAGTTGAGGAGAGAAATCGGAATTCCGGTTGTTAGCATGATAGAAGTAACGGCCTCAAGGCTGAAAAACATGAACTTCAAAAAAGTTGGACTTATTGCAACGGATGGAACGGTTAAAACAGGACTGTATCAGAATGCGTTGGGGAAGGAAGGGATTAATGTCCTTGTTCCCTCAGAAAGCCTTCAAAAAGAAGTAATGAGCGCCATATACGATCATATAAAAGCTGGAGACCTTAACACTGGCAGGAAAAAGGTACTTATGGTGGCAAACGAGCTAATCAGGAAGGGGGTCGAAGCAATCATTTGTGGATGCACCGAGATATCCTTGGTGCTTAAAGAAGGAGATATTTCGGTTCCTGTGGTAGATCCTCTTCAAATGTTAGCGGAGGAGGCTGTTAGATTGGCATTTGAAATGAGTAATGCAGATAAAAGCGTTCTATCCTCTATGGTGAGGAGAATAAAGGAGTCAGCTACAATGAAAACCCTAGAAAAGGCAAAAGAGGTGGAAAAGAAAGGGATCAAAGTGATTTATTTAAGCGTTGGAGAACCCGATTTCGACACTCCTAAGAACGTGATCGAGGCAGCATTTAATGCAATGAAATCAGGTTTTACTCATTATACTTCTAGTAAGGGGATTTTAGAGCTTAGAGAAGCAATTTCAGAGAAATTCAAAGAAGATAATGGGTTAGATTATAGCCCTGAAAACATAATCGTGACGCCAGGATCTAAATTTGCGGTCTTTGAAGCAGTCATGTCCTTGGTAGAAGACGGAGACGAAGTTATCATACCAGCACCTTATTGGGTGAGCTATAAAGAGATAGTTAAAGCAGCAGGAGGAAAGCTAAAAGCAGTTCCAACAAAAGAGGACTTTTCGCTAGATATTGAGAGTATAGCAAATTCCATAGGGTCAAGAACTAAGGTTTTGATCCTGAACACTCCAAACAATCCTACTGGAGCCGTATATGATGAGAAATCCTTGAGAGAACTGGCAGAAATTCTAAGTGAGAAGAAAGTATACGTGATATCCGATGAGATTTATGAGAAGCTGATCTATGAGGGTAGGCACATAAGTATAGCATCAATGGACGGAATGAAGGACCTAACAATAGTTGTTAACGGATTTTCAAAGGCTTACGCTATGACAGGTTGGCGTCTAGGATATGCTGCAGGTCCCAAGGAGATAATTTCTGCTATGAACAAGATACAACAACATTCAGTCTCTTGCGCCCCCGCTTTCATCCAAAAAGCTGCAATTACTGCACTAAAGTCAACCAGTGAATTTGTCAGAGAGATGGTAGAGGAATTTAGAAGGAGGAGAGATTTTATCGTTGAAAGGTTATCTAAAATCCCATCGTTTGACCTTGTAAAGCCTAAAGGAGCATTCTATGTTTTCCCAGATATATCAAGAACGGGGATGAGTTCCTCTCAAGTGGCAGAAGCTATGCTCTACAAAGCTGGTGTTTTAATAACTCCAGGAAGGGCTTTTGGAGGTTATGACAATAATATAAGGATATCTTTTGCTAACTCGCTAGAAAACATAAAGGAAGCTATGAATAGGATAGAAAAGCTCTTTTAATTACGAGTTTAATCCTCTCTCCTTTTATCTTATTAGCTTTCCATGTCATAAAGGAGAATTAGCTTGAGATCCCTTCTCATCAAAGTTTAGATCACGTTATCACTTCAAATAGTTGAAATTAAGATTCATTAAAAAAGCGAAAGTCCTTTCCTATCTCCTCTTCTCCTCACATTCCTCCCCACCTATCAGTTCAGCCCGCCCGCACACGACTCC
>CAYZRF010000013.1:0-57031 GCA_964480775.1 uncultured Nitrososphaerota archaeon | reverse complement strand
CCTTCTACATCTGATCGGTGTTTTGGATCTTCCAACTAGCGGAAGGGTAATCATTGATGGAGTTGATGTGTCCAAACTCAATGAGGACAAAAGAGCAGAGCTTAGGGCTAAGAAGATAGGTTTTGTTTTCCAGTTCTTCAACTTAATTCCCAGGTTAAATGCACTGGAGAATGTTGCCCTTCCTATGGCCTTCATGGGAGTTCCGAGGTCGGAAAGGAGAGAAAGAGCTTTGAAACTCCTCGATCTTGTTGATCTTCGAGACAGGTGGAACCACAAGCCAAATGAACTGAGCGGAGGAGAGGGACAGAGGGTAGCCATAGCAAGAGCATTGGCCAATGACCCTTCAATTATACTTGCGGACGAGCCAACAGGAAATTTGGACTCCAAGACAGGAAAAGAGATAGTAAACCTTTTCAAAAGACTAAATGAAGAGGAAGGAAAGACCATAGTGATCGTTACCCATGATCAAACCATAACTGAGGTTTGTAGGAGGATCATCTACCTGATGGATGGTGTAATCTATAAAGAGGTGGTTAAATGAGGCGTTATTTCCTGCTATTTGTTCTTATATTTTGTGCGCTGTCGTTTGGGATGTCTTGGGTAGTATGTCAGGACCAAGATGAAGATCTGCGCTTAGGGAGGATCGGATGGGAATCTCTAGAGAGGCCTTCTAGGATACCCCCTGGAGCTAGAGGAGCTAAACTCATGATAGAAATAGTAAATCCAATGGAAGAGGATGTCCTCTCGGTAACAGGTTTACTGAAGGTTGAGAGCCCTTTCATGGACTTGAAAGGTAGGAGCGACATCGTCCTGGTGGACTTCATTTCAACGATATCCTCAGGGGGATCAGGAGTTCTTGAATACTTCTTAAGCATAGAATCATGGGCTGGAGTCGGAGAGTATAACTTAACACTTGAACTCAATTACCTGGTTCTCCCTAGGGATAGGAAAAAGCAAAGTCTAACAATATCCGTTCCTGTTCTAGGAAAAACTGATCTTAGGGTGGAGATACTTCCAGATAAGATCAATACTGGATCCAATAACATGCTATTGGTGTTGAGAAACGTAGGGGATACTACAATCCTATCAGGAACCTTAAGCGCTTCGATAGATCAGACTACTCCAACCTATGCTCTAAGAACTGATCTCTCGTCGGTGCCTATTCAGAAGATACCTCCAGGAGGGACTTATTCCGTTCCGTTTACTCTCGTAGTCCCAGAGGACTCAACAAGCTCCCTAGTAAAGATATTTGTATCGTTGAATTTCTTGGATTCTTTCTACATGGAAGTAAGTAGAACAGTCGTCCTAGGTGTCATCATTGACAGGGAAATTAGCGAACCGATGGTAGTTAATACGGAATTACTCGTCCCTGATGAGGTGCTGCCTGGAGAGGCTTTTGAGGTTAAGTTAAAGGTAGCTAATATGGGAAACGAAGTAGCGAGGGATGTTAGGCTTAGAGCAAAGAGCTCGGACCCCGCTCTGAGCATTATTGGTTCGGATTCCTTTTATATGGAGGAATTGGATCCGGGATCCTCTGAATTTGTCGTTTTTCAGGCTGTTGTATCAAGTTCTTCTACTTCAGGCATACACAGCCTATCCTTCGTTGCAACTTACTCAGACGAAAAGGGAAGGGAATTCGCAAGTGAATTCTCAGCAGGCATCTTGGTTGCACCGTGGACAGAGGTTGAATTGATCAACCTTGAGTTCCCTGAAGAAGTTAGGCCTGGGGAAGTCGCTAGCGTATCAGGCGAGATCCTCGTGATAGGAACAGAGAGCGCAGATTTTTTGGAGGTAAAGGTAATCGGCCTTGATGTCAATGAAGAAGAATACATTGGTAGGGTAGATCCTGATAGTCCTCTTCCGTTTGAAGTGAGCTTTACAGTTCCAACCGATGCTAAAGGTGAATATGGTCTGAACATCACTGTAACATACTATGACTCCCTGGGAAGAAAGATAACCACTTCTAAAGCGTTTAACACAACAATTTCCAAAGGAAATCAGGTAGCACAGGTTAAACCAGAGGAGGGAGGTATCCTACAAAAGATCGTCGAGTTTCTGAAGAGATTAATAGGGTTATCCCCGTAGGTGATGTTTTGGACATTATTGAAGCATTTCTTATGGCTTTTGAAAGCATAAAAGAGAGGAAAATGCGCTCTACACTAACGACGCTTGGCATAGTTATAGGAGTTGCAGCTATAGTTGCTCTTCTCTCATTAGGAGAAGGATTCAGGCTTTCCGTGGTCGAAACTTTCAATACGATGGGAGCAGATGTTATAACGGTGTTGCCTTTTGCCTCTGAGGGAGGATCGCGCATAGGACGGGCCGAATCTATTAACCTTGAGGTCAAAGACGTGGAACTCGTAGGGAGGGTTGATGGGATTGAAATAGCCACTGGGGTGATAATACAGAGCGTCACAATCGGTTCTGGGAAAGAGACGATGAGCGTGACCGTTATGGGCATAGATATGAGAGATTTCTTCTCTCTTTATCCCGGAGTGGAACTAGCTGAAGGAAAAGTGTCGAAGACGAAAAGAGGGTCTTTCGTTGTACTAGGGCAGCTAGTGGCAAATCCACCCACAGGTCAATTTACCTCAGCAGGGAAAAAAGTTAGATTAAGGGTTCTAACCAAATCAGGCGAGTATGTTGAAAGATCCTTCCTAGTTACTGCGATCCTAAACACTACAGGAATTTCCTTCCCCGTAAACCTTGATCAGGCAGTCATTATGCCCTTTGAGACAGCTAGGAAAACCTTTAGCACAGGAAAAACTGTTTCAGCAATCATGGCAAGAGTTGAGGATCCCTCCATCGTTGAAGAAGTATCAAAGGAGATAGAGGAGATGTATGGCGAACAGGTAACTGTCTTCTCCGTGAAGATAATTTTGGACGCAATAAACAAGGTTGTAGGCATCTTAAACCTTGTTTTAGGAGGAATTGCTGCGATATCTCTTTTCGTGGCCGGAATAGGTATTCTAAACACCATGCTGATAACCGTAATAGAAAGAACCAGAGAAATAGGGATTCTCAAGGCAATAGGAGCAAAGAGGAAAGATATAGCCCTAATTTTCTTGAGTGAAGCGTTTCTAGTTGGACTCACTGGCGGGATTATGGGAATGGCTGTCGGATTCGGCTTTGCCAAAGTATTCGGGAGTTTTGGCGGAGCACTCTTCGGTGCGGAGAACTTGACAATTTCTCCTGTATTGTCCATGAAATTAGCCCTGTCAAGCCTTTCTTTTGCAGTTTTAGACTCTGTCATCTTTGCTCTTTATCCTACAATGAAAGCAGTTAAGCTTCAACCAGTTGAGGCTCTACGATATGAGTGAACTGATGCTATGACACATTAGGACGATCTTAATGTTAAAGATGGAGATCCTAGAAATCTTTCGGGCTCCAATAAGGGTAAGCATCAGCAAAGGATCTTTCCAAAAGGCAGTTTCATCCTTAATTGATGATAGCTCATCAATTGGGAACATGATCATGCCGGATAGCCTTTTGAAAAGTAGCTTACCATGATGATACAAAGATTTTCCCTATAAATTAATCAAGAACCCAATGGAGAGGCTATCTCAGTCACGTGGAAATAATATGGCCATTACTGCCCACCTAGGTATCCTAACCGATACTCTATACCCGCCCCACTCCATTCTGTTCTCCTTCTTTCTCAAAGGGGTTGGAATCAGCTCTTCCGGAAAATATGCTTCGGTTACTATAATATCCCCCACCAAAGATATGTTTGGAGTGTGTTCAGGGCTTAAGGTCAGACCTCCCGTTTGAACTCTTATTCCTAAATCATCTGGATTGACAGGAGCATCGGGGTCATTCATCCAATAGACTAGCGTCATCAGAAAGCCTGTTTTGCCCTCCTTAACAAGCTCTATAGCCTTTTCAGGGGTGACTATTTCCATGGACATTGGATTCTTGAAGAGAGGAGAGATAGACTCTTAAGTCTTTCTGTTTACAGAGGTGAATAAGATCCCTTTGACAAATAATCTCTAATCTGAACTTGATTTGGAGATTTTACCCAAATCACTTCTCCTTTGATGTTTCCTTATCCCTAACTTTTCTTCTATAAAAGTAGTAGACAGGCGGACCTATTATTACTAGCAAAGGCGCAAAGAATACGAAGAGGGTAACTAGAACTTGAGCCAGAACCAATAACCCCCAAAGTCCTCTTTCTATGGGATACCCCCAATCTATCTCGGGTATCTTGATCCACGGTTCTGATTCTGTTGTGAATGTGTAATCTTTTGATGTTGCAGTTTTACCATAAGCTGCTGATTTTACCCTGAAATGATATGTAGTTGAGTCTCGCAAGCCAGTGATCGTTATTGAGTGCTCCTTGACTAGCCTAGGATCGCATGCTTCATAGCCATATGCTTTTGTTGTACCATACTCCACAAGACTTGTTGAAGGTACATCTGTAGTCCACTCTATGGTAACTCTAGATGTTGATACATCCACAACCTTAACATCTGAGATTACTGGTGGCTTGGCGATTTCCTCCAGGTATACAGAGATAGTGGAGTATTCTACTCTACGCTCTAAATATCTAATCTGCCCCTCAAGGGTCTCTATTGTTTCTCTAACTCTCATTAGCTCCTTTTCCACTTTCAATATGTCGTTCACATCGGTTGCTTTATCTAAAATCTCAAGGAGGCGCTCTTCTTCTCTCTTAACGTTTTTTAGCCTTGCTTCAAGATCAATGTACTTCTCAGTCACATCTTCTCCCGAAATCTCCTTGTTTGTAACGTTTCCTACTTCCTCAATTTGCCTTAACACGTCGTAGAACTTATCCTGTGGTACTCTGATCGTAATGAAGCCGCTCTTCCTCTCTTCGCCCGAGATCGAAACCCTTTGAATGAAACCCCCAGAACCTTCGGCTATGCTTTGGATCCTGTAAGCCGCTGATTGAACGTCGTCTACTTCAATAGATATCTGTGCTGTATAGATAACCATCCTTTCAGCTATCTCTAAGGGAGAAGGCTCAGCAACAGGTCTTGATTCATAATATGGCTGTGCTGGAGCGGCAGTGGGCTCTGGATAGGGTGTCGGAGATGGAACGGGTGCACCCGCTGTGCCCTTGGTCTCAGCAGGGGGTGTCGGCATCGGAGCAAAGGAGGGTTCGACGACTTGAGGTTTTTGCCTAGTGGGAGCCAAGTAAGCCCCTTCTTCTGGGTAGGTCAGGAATCCGATCGCCATAGATACTACAAAGATAGCAAAGAGAGCCATGATAATAAGAAACCCCTTTCCTTTAAGGGATTTGACCTTCACTTTCATCTCCAAATTATTTTTTTATAGTGCTTATAAAATGCACCGATTTTATTCAAAAAACTTTGAAGAAAAAAGTGATATCAATACATTGATTCTTACAAGAAAAAATGAAAAAGAGTCACGATTTCTCGTGTTTCCAAGCAGGAGTCTCAATGCTTACACCAAGCTTCGACGCAGCCTCTCTGATCACCAAAGAAATTTCTTTAAACAGCCTTTTTAGCCCTTCTTCGCTCATTGACTCGGCTCTTATCTTTATTTCCGGCTTTGTGTTAGAGGCTCTTATCAAGAACCAGCCTTCTTTCGTATGAGCTCTAACACCATCTATATCTAATGTTTCAAACCCCCTTCTCTTGACGATGGTCTTGGCTTCTTCAACTAACTGGAATTTCACCTCATCAGGAACTGGAACCGTTATTATTGGGGTTGCGAAGTATCTAGGCAATCCATCTATTATAGAAGAGAGTTTTCCCTCCTTTGAGATTACCTCTAGCATCCTAAGGCCGGCAAAAAGGCCATCACTATATATCTGGACGTCACCAAAGTAGAAGTGACTTGAGATTTCACCTCCGAGTAGTGCTTTCTCCCTTAGCATGAGGTCCATGAGAAATGCGTGTCCTACTCTGCATATGACTGGTATGCCTCCCATTTCCTTTGTGACATCCTCAATTGCCTTCGTACAGCTTACCTCATAAACGACTTTGGCTCCCCTTCTTTCCTTTAGATAGTGCTTTACATACACAGCTAAGGCTAAATCTCCGAATACCCCCCTACCTTTATCATCAACAAAAACAGATCTATCTCCGTCTCCATCGAAGGCGATTCCCAGCGAGGCTCCCCTTCTGAAGACCTCCTCCTTAAGATCCTCAAGATCCTCAGGGTCGGGATCAGGAGATCTCGCCTTGAAGTTGGAGTCTATCTCCTCGTTTATGACGTAAACATCGCAACCAGCCCTTTCAAACAGTTTCCTTACCAAAACGGCTGAAGATCCCCCTCCTGGATCCAAAACAACGCTTGTTCCTTTAGCAATATCGACTTTTGAAAGCAAAAAGTCTGCATACTCGTCCAAAAGATGCCTAGAGTCGATTATCTTTCCGTTTCCTCCTTTGTTGAACTTACCTTGTTCAACGATCTCTTTGATTTTCTCGAGACCGAGACCCATACCCATTAGCCTGGCTTTAGAATCGCATATCTTCAGACCGTTCCACTCTGGAGGGTTGTGCGAAGCTGTTACCATTATGCCTCCTTTGGCTTTCGAAGCCTTAATCCCAAAGTAGAGTACTGGAGTTGGAATGAGCCCCATGTCAAGTACATCACACCCGACCTCTGTAAGGCCAGTTGCCACTGCCTTTGCTATTGCAGGACTACTTGCTCTTCCATCTCTTCCTAACACGACTTTTCTGCTATCGCCTAGGAAGGTACCAAAAGCAGCTCCAATCTGCTGGGCTATGTCCTCTGTTAGATCGATTCCGTAAATTCCCCTCACATCGTAGGCCCTAAAGATGCTCATGGAGATCCTGAGAAGTTAAGAAGAGTTTTCCTTAAAAATGATGTTAGATTGAATTCATCGAGGCAATTTCCTCTTTTTGAATGTTATGTTAGGCCAGCTTCCTTTATAGCACTTCTAATAACTTTTAAGGATCGCTTTATGAACTCTTTAGGGTTTTCTCCGCCTCCTTCTACTATGAGCATACCCTCATATCCACCATTTGTAAGTTCCTTGAAAACATCAACCAGATTCACATTTCCCGTCCCTAGCGGCATGTGAAAAGAGGATGATGTGGGACCGGTGTTATCAGAAAGGTGCACGTGGACGACCTTGTCTGCAACTTGTTTGAGGAACTCAACTGGATCCATGCAGGTGTTGGCATGAGCGACGTCAAATGTTATGCCTAGATTTGGGGAATTTACTCCCTCCAAAATAGAAAGGAGACATTTAGGCGTATTAGCAAAGTGAGTTCGCTTAGAATCCATGTTCTCTAAGCCTATTCTCATTTTTAATCCGAGTTCTTCAGCCCTCTGGCATACCTTCTTAACAGCTTCGATAGATCTCTCCAAATAGACCTCATCAGGAACCTCAATTGTAGTCCTCTTTCCAGGGTGCAAGACGAGGAGTTCTGCATCGATGTTAGCGGCTAGATGAAGCGCTTCAAGAGTTTCTAACAAAAATTCTTTCCTTATCCTGTCGTTCAATCCAGCTATGTTAAGGTCGTGGAAAGGGGCATGAACGGAGTAGCTCAAGTTGTATCTCTTCATTATGCTGGATATCTCTGATGGATCCTTTTTTCCAATCACATAAGGCATTACAGTTGGATGAAAGGACCAGAGCTCAATGGCATCGCACCCCATACTTGGTAGCAGCCTTGCACCCTTTTCTAAGTCTAAAGAGCGAAGAGCACCTTGGCAGAAACCTACTTTCCAATTCATTGCGCTTCTTGCTTCCCAATTGCTTTTAACATTTAGAGTAAAAAAGAAATTGATAGACGCTGTTTTCTCAACCCTTCCAATTTTCAAGTTTTTGGCATACTATTTATGCCTTAGAACCATTCCTGGAAGGGATCCAGTGTGCTCTCTCTCATCTATAACAAGTTCTCCGTTCACAATAACGTATTCTATACCCTCTGGATACTGATATGGGTCCAAGTAAGTGGCCCTATCTACCACTCTTTTGGGATCAAGAATAACGATGTCTGCTCGCATGCCCTCCTTAAGCAACCCTCTATCCTTAAGACCAAGTTTTTTGGCTGTAACTGAAGTCATTTTCATCACTGCTTCCTCCAACGTTAAGAGCTTAGCTCCTTCATCATAAATGAGCTCTTTTCTACTCTCTCCTCTGACATACTTTCTGAAAACCATTGGAAAAGTGCCATAGCTTCTTGGGTGCATCTTTCCCTTTCCTAAAGGACCATATGGAGCTAGAGCATATCCATCGGATCCTATCATCGATGTGGGATGTAAAAGAACTCTTCTTATATCCTCCTCGTTGTAGTAAAATCCTACCACCATTCCACGTGCCTCTTCCTCAACAAGAAGATCGAAATAGGCTTCGAATGGATCTTTTCCCCTCCTTCTGGCTATTTCCTCAAAATCGAGGCCAATCAAGTCCTTGTTTTTCTCGCAGTCGGCCAACATAAGCTTGTCCCACATATCTCTTTTGACAAGGCCACAGGGCCCTGGCCCAGGTATCTTCTCCTCTATCATGTCTTGCCTTATCTTCTTTCTAAGTTCCTCGTTTTTTAACCTCTGAACGATTTTCTCAGGTCCTTCTTCCTGAACCCACGGAGGAAGGAGAGCGCTTAGTCCAGTACTTCCTGCTATATATGGATGCATGTCGCAGTTTACATCAATTCCTTCCTCCCTTGCTTCCTCGATGAGTCTCAAAGTCTCCTTGGACTTTCCCCAACCACCGATCTTGGCGGGATGATGAGATATCTGGACAGAAACTCCTGATCTCCTTCCAATCTCAATAGCCTCTTTTACCGCTTCCACTATAGTTTCCCTTTCTCCTCTGATGTGTGAAGCATAAATCCCGCCGTATGAGGCAACAACTTTGCAGAGCTCTATAAGCTCCTCAGTACTCGCATAGCGGCCAGGAGGATAGACAAGGCCTGATGACATGCCAAAAGCGCCTGCTTCCATTGCCTCTGCGACCAAGGACTTCATCTCTTGAAGTTCTCTCTCTGTTGGAGGCCTATTCTCCATGCCTAAGACGCACTGTCTAACAGTTCCATGTCCTACTAATGCAACTACGTTTATCGCTATGCCTTTCCTCTCTAAAAGGTTAAGGTAATCCGAGAACGATGTCCACTCCACCCCATCTATACCATATCCGCTCATGATCCTCTTTGCCCTTTCAAGTGCAGCTCCCCTTGCTGGGGCTGCAGAACCTCCACAGTTTCCAACTACTTCAGTTGTAACACCTTGTCTGACTTTGCTTTCAGCCTTCGGATTCACCAAAAGAACGAAATCAGAGTGAGTATGGATGTCGATGAAGCCAGGACAAACAGCAAGCCCTTCTGCATTGATAATTCTATCAGCTTCAACGTCTATTACTTCATCTATCTTTGCTATTCTCCCTCCTTTCACGGCCAAATCGGCTTTGAAGCCAGGCCTCCCAGACCCATCAACAATAAGGCCCTCCTTTATCACTATGTCGTACGTCAACAGGCTCCCCTGCTTTCATCCTCCTTTTTTCTAAAAAATTTTGAAAACGGCTTTGAGTCGGGAAAAGTTGTGGAAAAGGATTAATGAACGATGTTTGTCAAGCAAATAAGGATTGAACGGAAGAAATGCTATTTCTAGTCAAATCTTATCTAATTAGCTTTAGCTATAGATATCAGCCTAGTAGTAATACCAGATGGATTGGTAATCTTCTGGGTTCTCTCCTCTCTTCTTTAGGTTGTCTAGGTACATCTTTATCGAAACTATGTCGGTGTATATGTACGGGTTTACTAAAGCTATGTTCTTCTCCCATGGATGCCATAGGTAAACTCTCCTGCCGTCGGGCCTTATCATTATGAGTTCATGATCCTGCCAGGACCTCAGGTGGTTCTTGCCCAGTCTTGGGACATTGAAAACTGGCTCTTCTGTTCGATATATTCCTGGAAGGAGCCTTGCCTCCTCCTTCCTCTCCTGTATGATCCTTGCCACTGGTACTATGTAGTCCTTGTGCTCCCACTTCCCTTTTGGATAGAAGCAGTAGTAGGGGTCTATCCCTGCCTTCTTTAGGGCTATCCTAAGGGCCACCGTCTCAAACCTCCTGCTGTTCCACTGCGTGAAAACCTGCTGGTTGTAAACGTAAATCCCTTGCTTCCTAAGCTTTTTCACCGCTTCAACAAGCTCAGGCGTTATCTCGTAAGCTGATTCAACGTGGGTTACGTAGTAGATAAAGCGCCTCCCTTCTTCGTAAAATGATCCTAGCATCTCAGCCGTCTCGTCTGTAACCCTAAACGGTAAAGTGACAACTATCCTAGAAGCTATCCTTATGCTAGTTATGTGTTCCATCTCTGCAAATCTTTCAAGTATTCTCTCAAGCATTTGATCGCTCAAAACAAGGGGCTCCCCTCCAGTTATCAAAACATCCATGATCTGTGGATGTTCAGCATACCAGTCAAGGGCAGCCTCCAAAACTTCCCTCGAAGGCATTGCACCAGGCTCTAACGGACCAGTTATCTCCCAATTCCTCTGGCAGTACACGCAAATTTGCGGACATGAGTCATATGGCTTTATTATGGCTACTTTTGGATACCTCCTTGTCACGAGGTCTATAGGAGAAGTATCATGCTCTCCCATGAAGTCCATTGCGTACTCCCTGTCCTGCCTGTGTTTCGCCATGTTCTCAACGTAATGAATTGGTGAGATAACTTGTGCTCTAACTGCAGCATCGTACTTCCTGTGAGGCTCGTAGTCCATGAGGTGCAGATAATAGGGAGTTATTCCGAAGGGAATTTGGTATTCGGTCGCCATCTTAATGGCTTTCTTCTCCTCCTCTGTAAGCATTATCAGCTTTTCAAGCTTCTCAAGGGCATTCTCTCCCTTGAAGATGTGCTTGTAGTGCCACCTATAGTCTTGCCAATCCCCTAGCGAAGCTCCAAAGAAATCAAGTATTCTTTTCCTGTTCTGCTTTCTTTTCTCAATGGTCTCTGGATCAAGACCGCTTGGATACCTTTTCAGCCACCTGTCTATCCTGCTTCCAAGCTTGTCTAAGTAGTCGGATCTTGCCCTTCCTGCTTCTCTTCCCTTTATCTTACTGAAGTCAAAGTATTCTATTCCTTTAGCCAAGAAGGAAGGGTATATCGAGGGTCTTCCCGTTATGGCCTTGAAAAGATGCTTAAACTCAAGCACAAATCCCTCGTCAACCTTCTCAATAACCTCATTTTCTCCTCTTGCTAAGCGCCACAAATACTCTAGAGAGCTAATTCCCGATAAAATCTCATTTCTCTTTGAAATTAAGTTTTTAAAAGTCCTAATGGCCTCAAAGGCTATTGACTGCACAAGTAGATGTGTTTCTACCTCATTTGACCTATGTCTCCACTCTAGCTCGTTTAAAAACTCGTATAGGCTCTTCCTAGCTTTTTCAAGGGATTTGCTTGTCCTCAATATTTCGTAAACTTCAGGACACTCTTTCCAAAGTTCTGCTTCCAGATTTAAACTAGATTTTGAGAGCGGATTTAAGATTTCGGTCTCAACTTGCGTCATTAAGACCGTGGACACTTCGACCACGCGGAATTCCTGCGTGTTAAAGATTTAAACTTTTTTGGGTAGCTAGCAACTGTTTGTTAAAATTTTTTACCATATCTTGGTTTGGAAAGTTTCCATAAAGCGCTCTCCATAATCCAACGTGACTGTTAATGATCCTAACGTTTTTCTCAATTAGAGCACACCTTCTGGTTAAGTATGCTAACAGTTCGCGCGCTATAGTCAACTCTGGTATAACTGTGCTGTTGGTCGAACAACATGCTAGAAGGGCTTTGAGCTTGTGTGACATGGGGTATGTGATGTCAAGCGGAAGGGTAGTGATGAAAGGACCTGGCTCAGAGCTTCTATCGGATGAGAAGTTCATCGAAGCTTTCTTGGGGAGGGCATGACATTGGACTATCTGTTCCCTTGATGAACTCTCTAACTCTAGGATGCATGTACACCTTGATGACCCTAGGCCTAACCATGAGTTACTCGGTCACTAAAATATCCAATTTTGCCCATGGGGAGCTTGTCACGCTGGGAGGCTACATAACAGCTTTAAGCGTTAATAGAGGTATTAATCTTCCGATCTCCCTAGTTCTGGCCTTTATCGCGTCTGCCCTCTTGGCTGTAGCTATAGATGAGCTTGTCTACAAACCCCTGATAAAGAAGGGCTCAAGACCGCTTTTTCTACTTGTGGCCAGCATAGGGGCTGGTCTAGTGGTTAGGTACCTTATGTTCATTTACGCTGACCTAAGGGGAGTGATCACGATACAAGCAAGGACTAGTGTCGAGATCATAGCAAGGATTGGAAGGGCTGCTCTTACAACCGTACACCTTTGGGTTTTTCCGATAACTGCCATGAGTGTAGCCCTACTCCACTTGATGTTCCATCACACAAAGCCAGGAAAGGCCCTTAGGGCTATGGCGGATAACGAGGACTTGGCTAGGGTCTCTGGCATTAGGGTCTATGTGTTGAGGAGGCTCATGTGGGTAGTTGCTGGAGGTCTTTGGGCCGTTTACTCAATAGTCACTCCTCAAACAGGGTGGGAAGCCCTCCTAAGGGTTTTCGCTTCTTCCATAATAGGGGGCTTCGTAAGCTTTTGGGGTACCATAGTAGGAGGTATTACCATAGGTCTAGCTGAAAACATTGGGATCTCTATTATGAACGAGTATTTCAACGTTAGCACTGCTTATAGGCCGCTGATATCCTTCGTTGTCATAGTACTCGTGTTCCTCTTCAGACCTAGCGGAGTGGCTGGAATTGACGTGATTGGGTGGATTAAAGAGAAGATGGGAAGAGGTGAACGAAATGTTTGAGGCAATAGGGGGCTATACTCCATTAATAACCTCTTTTCTGGTATTATTCGCCATTTACCTTATAATGGCACTTAGCCTGAACCTAGAGTACGGATACAGCGGGATTCCAAACTTTGGGCACGTTTTCTTCATGTCTGTTGGGGCGTACGTATCTGGGAACCTAACAGCACGTATCCTATACAAGTTATCTGGGTCGACAGTCGATTTCTGCTCTGGACAAGCTGCTTCAGTTAGAACAGCATATGCATCACAGCATCCCGGGCTTTCAATAGCTTTGTTCATACTCTCCCTCGTTATAGGAGCGATAGTGGGAGGAGTCTTCGGGTATATAGGTTCATATCCGGGTTTTAGGCTTAAAGAAAGCTTCTTGGCAATTACTCTGATATTCATAGGAGAAATAGGGAGGATCATTGCAAGGAACGAAAAGGGGCTGGCATGCGGGCTTACTGGTCTAACGGGAATAGCAAATCCGTTTTGCTGGATCGACAACGTTAATTTAAGGAGCATATTGTACACAATTGTGGTCTTAAGCATGGCCGCAGCGACGTTCATCTACGTTCAAAAGCTCAGTCAATCACCCTTTGGCAGGCTCTTGAAGGCCATGAGAGACGATGATCTTGCGGCAAAGGTGCTTGGTAAGAGGATACCTAGGGCAAGGGAAGCCGTTATGGTCATAGGAAGTGCTCTCGCTGCAATAGCCGGGGTTCTCAGGACATTCTACATCCAAGGAGTCGTGGCAGACGACTTCATACCCCTGATAACTTTCACTGTGCTTAGCATGATGATATTGGGGGGAGTTGCCAACAACTTAGGAGTGCTGCTCGGTACCTTGGTCATGACCATGATTGATCACTTCCTTTCTCCATCGTTCTTGAGCACAATAGGATTCAGGGTTGAGTTTGACATAACCTACGTGAAGTACGTAATAACAGGGTTAATCATGATCTTCATGCTCATGGTAAGGCCAGAGGGAATAATACCTGAGAAGCCGGTAAAGACACCTTTGTTAGAGATATCTTCATCTGAAGAGTGGGAGGTTGAGGAAGAACTAAAGCTCTGAAACTTCCGCCAGAATACTATCGCCTGTATTTCTTGATGACTAACACAACTAGGATGATCAATAATATGAGCAGAACTAAGAGAAGTTTTGTTGAGATCTTCCTTGGCGTGTAGTACTCAACTAGCCAACCGTACTGCTTTACTCCTATGGAGTTCGTCTCATACATCACGGTAAACCTAGGTCTGGCCTTCGTTATGTATAGTGTTGAGTTGTATGGAACCCCGTATTCATCAACACCCTTTAACAGCACAATGTAACATTCGAACTTACCTGCAGGGGGCTCTATGTAGTCGGATCCCATTACCTTAAGGGTGATTCCCCTAACTCCCTTCCCCAATATCTCCTCAAATCCCTTTCTAAGCTCTAGAGAAGATAAGTCAATATGAGGCGTAACTAAAGCCTCTGGAACAAACGGTAGGATTTGCGATAGGTTATCCAGTGAAAATGAGAATTCAACCTTTTCATTCTCAATTATTTGAATCCCTCGGCCCTTGATCATGTCAAGTTCATAGACTTCTGTGATGTTTCCCTCTCTGTGAAGTGCAATGATCGCTTTTATTCGGAAAGTATCCTTCTCCCCACTGGTAGATAACTTCGACTTCTCTTATTGAAGAGTTTATCTCGGGAGGTACTTCCATCCTCTGACTAACTGGTCTACCCTTCTCGTCATAACAGAACTCACTTACGTACGAGGTTCCCTCCGAAAGAAGGCCGCCTTGTGTTCTTACATCCAATTTAACCCTGACTCGAATGCAGGTCTTTCCTTGCTGGTTCTCAAGGGCCAAAAATTCATACGTCTTGTTGCCAACGTAAACCCCAGAGAGCCTATATATAAGCTTAGATCCAACTTCAAATTCCCCAAAAGCTATCGGCTGGGCTGATATCGCTAAGACTTCAGAGAACAAAAGCATTAACACAAATATAATCAAGAGGCACTTAATTAGCTCTAAATACCTTCGAAAACGATTTTGGATCCTAATAGAAGAAATTTTTAACATTTTTGGGTTGTTTCTAACCCGTGCATTAGGATATCACCAAAACCTTACTTGTTAACATAAAAAATGTTGTTACCAAACTGTTACGATAAATGATGCCCAAATTTAGCTTAATGAAGCGCTATTCATATGTTTGTTTGAGGAGCAAGTCTCATCTTTTCCCCCAACCTGTCCTTTGTGTTCCTCATTATCCAAGATGAACCCTTTCTAGGGGTACGTACTCAATGTCAAAATCGAAGTGTTTGGGACCAAATATCTCTATTCCCTTCGGACTCCTCCATATGTCAGCAGATGCAACGCCTACAACTGCAACTTCTTTTCCCAAGTTAGCCTTGAGATCTACCCAATTAGAAAGCCCTCTTCCAGTTTTCACATCAATTACACAAATTAGATCTGGGCAGGTCACGTATGGCCTCTCATCAAGCCAACTTATCAAGAACTCATTTTTGAAGAATATTCTCATCCTGTGTCCGTCGTAGGGCCCCCTACCCTCTATCTCAACATTGCCCCACATAAATGCCCTTCTCTCTTCCCTTTCCCAGGACTTTACAATGCCTCTGAAGATTTCTTTGCCACCAGTAGCTTCTATAAACGCCTCTATTGGATCCCTTCCTGATTTCAGTGCCTCTCTTATATTCCTCCCGACTTCTATGCACCTGCTAATTGATCCCTCAACGATGCCTCTTTTCAACTGTTTTGGAGTTGCAGAACATCTAGCAACGCCACAAGTTCCACCTGATGCTACTGCAATCTGCCTACAGATATCTTCTGCAGTGTAATCATTGAGAGCTGTTTTGAGGATAACCACATCCCCGAATGGAGTAACAGCAGCTAAAGGAGCAATTGGTATCCCCTTAACGTGAGTTGTAGAGATAGCTATTTCTGGCTTAGCCCTTCCGCAAGCGTCCCCGTCAACAGTAACCTTGTCTAAGGACGCTGCAACGAATAATGGAAGCAACATGTTGCCGGCCCCTGTCTCAGAAGCTAATATAGCCACAGGCTCCTTCTCCAAGAAATTAGCAAGCTCTTTCACAGCCTCAAGCTCTGGCCTTTCTATCTTCTTAGGATATCTCTCAACCCTCTTCTTTATGTCTTCTTCAACCCCTCCTCCTACACGACTAACTATAAAGACTAAAGAGTCCTCATTGAGCTCATTTAATGGAGCTATTCTTAGTTTTAGGCCCTGTTCCTCTGCTTGCTTTAATATCTCGAGAGCTAACTCAACTGAGCCTCCTCCACCACAACCAAGTATCTCCGCACCTAGTATAAGGTCCCTAACCTCCTCACTTGTAAGGGTCTTCATCTTGCCGTCGTGTCAGGGGAAAACTATATTTTTGTCGTTTTGTTCCAGCGAATTAAATACGTCCAACCAACGTCTTTCTCTTGATCACAAAGTTCTCAGCTCAGTTATTCCCTCATGTGTTTTCGGAGGTTTCTTTTCTTATCTTCTCTAAAGCCCAAATGATCATTTTTCTGGCCTCCTCTAGTTTGGATTCATCGAAGGGATTATCCACCTTTGACTCAAGGAACCCTGGAGAGAGACACCTCAGGACAATTGGGAGGCAGACGTTGAGAGGTTGGCATCTCAAGGGAAAAGCTTAGTTTTCGTAGCTTCTGGAAATAAGTTGGAGGGAATAATAGGCCTTGCAGATCTGATAAGGGAGGAATCTAGGGAAGCTATCGCAACTCTTAGGGAAATGGGCATAAAGGTGATCATGCTGACAGGAGATAACAGACCGCGAGCTATGTAGCTGAACAGCTTGGCCTCGACAGATTCTTTGCAGAGGTCCTTCCAGGAGATAAGTCGAAGAAGATAGAGGAGCTTCAGGCAGATGGGAGCTTGGTAGCCATGGTAGGAGATGGCATAAACGACGCTCCAGCTCTCGTAAGAGCAAACATTGGGATAGCAATAGGTGCAGGAACTGACGTTGCAGTAGAATCTGCTGATGTGGTTTTGGTAAAGAACGATCCTAGAGATATCGTTAGGCTCATAAAGTTGAGTGAGGCAACGATGAAAAAGATGCAGGAGAACTTAATCTGGGCCACTGGTTACAACGCTCTTGCAATCCCGGCAGCTGCTGGTCTCTTCATTCCATTAGGAATAACACTTAGGCCGGAGTGGGGAGCTCTTGCAATGGCTGCAAGCACCATAATCGTTGTACTTAATGCTCAACTGTTAAGAAAGGTCAAAATCTAAGCTTAGGCCAGTAAGAAAAAGGAAATGTCAGGCTGCTAAGGTAGCTAATAGCATTGCTAGACCTAGTAAGCCCCATCCAAGGAGGATCAGGTAGCCTATAACTTTTCTTAGTGCATCTACAAATGAGAGGAGCAGGTAAAGTGCAGTCATCAGGATTAACGTCGAAATAGCCCCGCTAAACTGTGTTGCAAGCTCTGGATTTGAGCCTAGGATGGTCTCTTCCAGAAACTTAAGGATCAGGTTCTGAAGAAAGTTCAAAACACGAAGTATTATCCCGACAATGTCAACCAATGGCTGCAACTGGGGTCCCATCATCGACAGTCAAGATCTCCTTTAATACCTTCGTCGCCTCCGATATCGATCCGAAGGTCAAGGAACCACTCCACCTAAGTTTTTCATTATTTCACTCAATCATATCCTGGTGGGTTTGACACCTAAAAGAGGAGAAAAAGAGAAGGAAATGCTGGAATTAGAGGAAAAGATAAGATCTTGCACCTTCTGTCCCTTGTATAAATCAAGGAAGAATGCAGTCCCGGGGGAAGGATCGCTAGAAGCCAGAGTGATGTTCATAGGAGAAGCTCCTGGAAGGAAGGAGGATCTTCAAGGCAGGCCTTTCGTTGGGGCCGCTGGAAAGCTTCTCGATCAACTCTTGGAGCTAGCTGGCTTGAATAGAGAGGAAGTATACATCACAAACGTGGTCAAGTGCAGGCCGCCCAACAACAGGGATCCAGCGGCATCCGAGAAAAAGGCTTGCCAGCCTTACTTAGAGAAGCAAATAGAAATAATCTCCCCAAAACTCATAGTAACCTTAGGCAGGCACAGCATGATGGAAATATTAGAGTTGGCGGGCCACAGGGCCACTTCAATCATGAGAGAAAGAGGAAAAGTTAGGAAGGTCAGACTGTTCGGCTTAGAAGTTCTGTTAATGCCAACTCTCCATCCTGCTGCCGCTCTATACAATCCGAGAACTAGAAAACTGCTTGAGGAGGACTTTTTAAGGCTTAAAGAGCTTTTAAGGACCCTAGAGAGCCCAGGGGAGAGTGGATTAGAGAAGTACTTCTAGTCCTTGAACCTAGCTATCATTATGAGTTCGTCTCCTCTAAACAGATCCTTTATCAAGCACTCTGGCTTAGCGTTCAGGGTTTTCATGTAGAGTTTCTGTGCTTGATTGCTTGTTCCTGTGGTAACTTCGACTAGCTTGAGCTTAGAGCCCCTTTCTATTAGGTATTTCTTCATTTCCTCAAGCGACTTGATAATGAGTTTGCTTCCTATTCCCTGTCCCCTGTAATCTCTAAGTACACCTATTTGCTCTAGCTCTAGGACTGCCTCTTTCCTGAACCCTCCTATTTCAACCCATAGGATGTAACCAACTACCTTGCCATCCATTTCTGCAACGAAGTACTGCATCCTTGGATATGCATTGAAGTTACACCTTATCCACCTTTCAACAACCTCGGGATCCCTCATTCCCTTGAAGCAATCCAAATAGACCTTTACCACGTCGTCTATGTCGTTTTCTCTCATTCTTCTAATCTGGAAGCCCAACTCAGGCATCACCACCAAAATCACAAGACAGTTACAGACTTCGCAAGATTCCTTGGCTGGTCCACATCACAACCCCTCTCTAGGGCAAGATAGTAGGCCAGAAGCTGCAGGGGAACTATCATAACTATCGGAGAGAGGGAAGTTTCTGAAGGGGTTCTGATGAGCTCATCAAAAACCTCGTGTTCCTCATGAGACAACCCTATGATGTAACCGCCTCTGGCCTTGATCTCCATGGCATTTCCCAGGATCTGATCTTTAGTCTCGTCCTCTGGCACAATAGCTATGCATGGAGTGCCTTCTTCGATCAGAGCAAGGGTTCCATGCTTTAATTCTCCGCCTGCAAAGCCCTCAGCATGAATATATGATACCTCTTTTATCTTGAGGGCACCTTCGAGCGAAGTAGCATAACTTATACCCCTGCCAATCAGGAACAAGTGTTCAAAGTCAGAGAGGTATTCTGCTATCCTCCTAACCTCGTATAAAAGAGCTCCGCTCTCAAGCATTTGCGCAACTAAGGTCTCAGCTCTCTTTATCTCCTTTTTTGCCTCTTCAAGTCTTCCAACGAGATCATTGACTAGAAGGTATAGGATGGCTAGTTGAGACGTGTAGCTCTTGGTTGCTAGCACACAGATCTCTGGTCCAGCGTTAATCGTCAGGAAGGCATCGCTAATCCTCATGAGGCTTGAGCCTACCACATTTACGATGCCTAAGACTTTAGATCCCCTTTCCTTTGCCAATCTCACGCTCTCAAGTACATCAGCTGTCTCACCGCTCTGGGACACAGCTATGACTAGGCTTTTGTCGTCGACCAGATTTGCAATATAGGGGAATTCTGAGGCAAGGATGGTTTTAGCATCGACACCAGCTATTTCCGCAAACCAATAGTTTGCAGCGAGACATGCGTGGTAGCTAGTGCCTGCAGCTACTAGAAAGACATTCTCGGCCTCCTTGATGAGTTTAGATGCCTCTCTAATCCTGTCGTCTTGTCCAAGAACTCTCGTTATGGTGTAGCATTGCTCCATAATCTCCTTCATCATAAAGTGGGGATATCCTCCTTTCTCAGCGTCCTCCACGCTCCATGGAACCGTAACTACTTCTTTACTCACCTTCTCTTTCGTTAGAGCGTTGAAAATTTCGACTGAATCTTTGCCTATGACAGCAACCTCTGGGTCGTCTGGGAACATTACCCTGTTTGTGTACTTCAGGAAAGCAGGAACGTCGCTGGCAACGAAATTTTCTCCGCTACCTAACCCTATGACGAGAGGTGACTTGTAACGAACCGCGAAGATCTTATCAGGATGATCCTCGAATATTATTAAGAAAGCAAAGCTTCCTTCCAGCCTAGAAACAGCCCTGAATACGGCCTCTAAGGGATCGCCAGTCTTTTTGTAAAACTCCTCTATGAGATGAGGAATTACTTCGGTATCGGTCTCGCTCCTGAACTTATGACTTAGCGAGATGAGCTCATTTTTCAGGTCAATGTAGTTCTCAATGATTCCATTGTGGACGACGGCTATCTTCCCATTGCATGATATATGAGGGTGCGCGTTAGCTCTGGTAACTGCTCCATGAGTTGCCCAACGCGTGTGGGATATGCCCAGCCTTCCCTCTATTCCTGCAAGATTGAACTTTCGGCTTATCTCATCAATCTTACCAGCGTCCTTAATTATATGGAGACCCGAACTTATGAAAGCAACTCCAACAGAATCATAACCCCTATACTCAAGCCTCTTTAGCCCTTCAAGTATGATTGGACCAAGTTTTCTGAAACCTATGTACCCGAAAATTCCGCACATAAATTATGCACCTTAAATGCAACCAATTCTCTCAGTAAAGCCAGTCTCTATTTAAAACGGATTGAAAATACCGTTTTAGAAGTCAGACTTTAGGCTTAGCGAGGAGAATGTGGAGTCCTTAACTATTACAAAATTAATTGTAATATTAAAACAAGGACTTAAACGGGTCTAATAAAAAGCATTTTTAACGCATGTTATAAGCTTAATCTCAGAGGCTAGGGCTTGTAAATAACCATTCCCATGTCAGGAGGAATTTGATATCCAGAAATCTTCTCTAGAGACCTTATAAACTCTTCAGAGCCTAATACGGAGAGAAAGGCTTCTACAGAACTCTTTGCCACCCTCGACTCCAATATGACGAAATCATACTCCTCCCAAACAAGAGGGGTAAAGCTTAGGCCGTAGATCTCAGCAGCATACCTTAGAGCCACCCCGACATCAGCCTCTCCTCTAGCAACAGCTCTGACCACCTCGAAATGGGTTTTAACCTCCCTCTCGAAACCCTTTATCCTCTTTTTTAGGGCATTTGGATCAATTCCACGCTCTTTAGCTTTCTTTGTTAAGATGGACTCCAGCAGAACTCTAGTTCCTGATCCCAAATTTCGGTTAATGAACTTCAGATTACCATCAAAAAGAAGGTTGATGTCCTCAACTTTGTTATCTGGCCTGCTTATAAGACCTATTTCTCTCTTGTATCCTCTAATTACCCTAGCTCTTCCATTCAACCAGTATTTTTCAAGATAAGGCAGGTTGTAGGTTCCCGTGGCCAAGTCAAGCAGATGAACGCCCGCTATATCAGCTTCTTCCAACATCAAAGAGGCAAGACCTCCAGCAGATCCTATCCAAGCTATCTCAACATCTATGTCGGGGTATTCCTCTCTCAGCAACCCTACCAAGATTTCTAGAACGTGATCGTTGCTTCCTGCTATGGCTAGATCTGGAAGGCTTTTTGAGGCTGAAATACCCTTTGCAATGCCTTCGACGCACCTATCAACTCTCGCCCTGATTCTGCGGTATTCTTCCAAAATTGCTTTTCCTAGGGGGGTTAGTTTTGCTCCTCCTCCCTTTCTCCCACCCTTCTTGGGCTCGATGACCTTGTCACCTAGAATTCTCTCAAGCTTAGCTATGCCATCCCAAGCTCTTGAGTAGGGGATACCAGATCGCCTGGAGGCTGCAAGAAGAGATCCGTACTTCTCAATTCCCTCCAAGACAGCTGCTATTCTATCATTGAGTATAGCTTTTCCCCCTAATTCGAGTTTTACTTCAACTCTTGGTATCAGACCCTTTGGTAGTTCTGACATTCAGTAGTAGGAATGCCCTGCATACATAAATAATCCGATACCGGATAATGGCCACCTAGGCCATTTCCTGAATGTTATTGCTTGATCCTCTTCAGTTGGATTTTATCAGTTCTATGGCCTTTTCGACGTCATATCCTGTTTTTTCCAGTGTTTTGGTAGCTTGCTCGTATCCTACACCAGTAGCTTCCATTACGATCCTCTTTGCCCGCTCTCTCAACTTCTTACTAAGGGGTAGGAGGTTAATCATCAGATTGCTTTTAACCCTCCCAAGCCTTATCATTGCAGCCGTGCTCATCATCGTTAGCAGCATCTTTTCAGCTGTGCCCGCTTTCATCCTGGTAGATCCTGTAATAACCTCCTCCCCAACCATCGGAATTATCTTGATGTCAGCATGTTTTCCAGCCTTACATTCTGGATTTACTGAGATTATAGCCGTTTTTGCTCCAAGCTCTCTTGCCTTCCTAAGGGCTCCTATCACAAAGGGGGTTCTTCCACTTGCAGACAGACCTATAACAAAGTCCTTCTCGCTCACTCCTCTCTTTACCATCTCCTCCTCTCCAACTAGCTCATCGTCTTCGGCGCCCTCTTTTGGTCTGAACATAGCCTCAGGTCCTCCTGCAATGATGGCCTGAACCCTTCCCTCCTCCATTCCAAAGGTGGGTATTAGCTCTGCAGCGTCAATGACCCCTAGCCTGCCACTGGTTCCAGCACCGACGTAGAAGACTCTCCCCCCAGACCTCAGTGCTCTCACGTATTCCTCAACAGCCTTTGCCACCTCAGGGAGAACTTTCTCAACAGCATACGCAACCTTCTTGTCCTCCTCGTTTATGACCTTGAGAATCTCTATCGTGCTGAGTTCATCGATATTTACAGTCTTTGGGTGTCTTTTCTCTGTAATTAAGCGTTCAAGTTCTTTTTTGATCTCAGAGTCATGCTTTTTGTTAGTCATAATGATACCCTCCTATCTTTGATAGGATTCGATTAAGTTGCCGAGAACTCGGCAGTTAAAAAGTCCAGCCTTTTTAAAAGCTAAGATCAGTGCTCCGATAGCGGGCTCCAATTCTAGGAGTTTTGGATCAGTCTCCGGGGCCAATTTGTTTAGCTTTGACTTCAGCAATTTCAAGTATATTCCCTTCCCTTTGAAAACTCCACCACTAAGTATTACAGGTATGGGCTTGGAGCTGAATGACGAGCGAGATATCACTGATGTTACACAAGAAACTAGTCCATCTGTTGCCTTATCAACTATTCTCATAGCCGCAGGATCACCCATATTTGCAAGTTGGACTACAAGGGGCGCAAGGGACGCAATCGTAGTGACAGGATTGTCGCTGCCATATATGGCGGATAACAGATCGTTTACCTCTTTAGCCTTTAATTTCTTAAGAACTGCATCTACAAGCTTACTGGAAGAAGCTCTTCCCTCTAAAAACCTTAATGTCTCCATAACTGCTTCTTTTCCAAGCTGTAAACCGCTACCTTCGTCTTCTAGCAGATAGCCCCAGCCCCCCGCCCTGAAAACCTTGTCTTCATCATCAACTGCAAGAGTTATTGAGCCTGTACCAGCAACGACTACAACACCTGGTTTTCCGAGAGTTCCAGCAGCTAGGCAAACGAAGGAGTCATTTACAACCACTACTTCATCTACGAATTCTAAGGATTCAGCTAGTTTTTCTGAAAGTTCTTTTTTGGTTTCAGAACCAGCGACTCCAAACACAGCGATACTAATTTTCTCTAATTCTCTTGAACTTAAAGCATTTACTAAAGCTAATTTCAGGTTTTTGACAGAACTATCAATCCCGATTAAATTGGGATTTGAAGATCCTGACCATCCCTTCCCAACAATAAACCCATTCTCATCTGCGACGAGAGCTAATGTCTTACTTCCTCCACCATCTATGCCAGCTAGTAACCCCATTTTTCCACATAGAGATGGCATTGAAAATAAAAAATGAGCCTCTTTTCTTAGCAACTTAGTTTTTTCTTAAAGGAACAAGGCTTACGAACCATTATTATCAAAATTGTGAATTACCTTCTTAGAACTTTGGCCTTGAGCATCGGATGTTTTGTTACAAGATTAATAAAGAATTGTAAGAGGTTATGGTGGGGTCCTTATGCCTGTAGTTCATGTGTTCTGGTGGGCTGGTAGAGATGCTTCCTTAAAGGAGAAAGTAATAAAAGGGATAACAAAAGCCTTTGAGGAAGTTGGAGTGAAAGCATCTGCTGTAACAGTGATCATTCACGATATACCTAAAGAAAACTGGGGCTCAGGTGGAGAGCAAGCGTCAAAGAAATTCCCATAACTGAATTAATTCACCATTTCAACGATTTTAACGAGTTCTTTGAGGTTTTTGATTAAAAAATCTGGAACACAGCCGTTCAAAGGTGCTAGAAAAGAAGTACTTTCATTTATTAGCTTTTCTCGGATTAACCCAAGGAGATAGGCTCTAACTGCCCTTTCCCTAGGGTTCACACTTAGCTCTCTTGAGAGTTCTCTCCATAGTAAAACTGATGATATTCCAGCAGAATTTGCACCGCATATATCCACTGAAACGTTGTCTCCAACGAATATAGGCTTAATTGCTCCCTTTATAGCAGTTAGGAAGATCTCTGGAGATGGTTTTGCCGCACCAACCTTGTCCGGAGTTACTAAACCATCTAGGAGCTCGAGCACCCCAGTTTTTCTCAAGACCGGGGTTACTATTTCATAGAACCCGTTCGTTAGCGCAATTAACTCGATTCCCCTATTCCTAAGATCTATGAGGGTCGGTATAACATCTGGGTAGGCCTTTATTTCAGAGAAAGATGAGCAAACCTCTATAACAACATCTACTACAGAAATGCTTCTATTAACGCCAAACATCTTACATACAGTCTTAACTATGTCATCCCAATCATATGCACTAACTAATTTACCCTCCTTTGTTCTCCTAATGCTCTCTTTCATCATCATATCGACAAATACCTGGACTTTCTCTTCTTCAACGAGCTTCCGAGCTACTTCTGGAAATATCAGCTTTTTGTATGGATTCTCAATCAAAACTCCGTCGACGTCAAGTAGCACTCTGTCGATCATGCCGTGACCAGACAATCGGGAATCACTTAATAGTTTCCCCCGAATGGAATGAAAGATGATAATGAAGCTAGAATATGGCTCCCCTGAAGACGTAGGCATGGATCCGTCTAGACTTAATCATCTAAGAGAGTTAACGGCTAAATGGATAAACAATGAAGCTTTTCCTGGAGCTGTGTATCTAATTGCGAGGAAGGGGGTTATAGTAGCTCATGAAGCACTCGGTTATGCGGTCAAGACGCCATTTACAAGGGAGATGACAAAGAACACGATATTTGATATGGCATCTTTGACAAAAGTCATGGCGACTGCTACTTCTATAATGGTTTTGGTTGAAAAGGGTGTTTTAACCCTTAAAGAACGCGTTGCTGACTATTTCCCTGAGATAAAGTGGCGCTACAAGGAAGTCACTCTTTGGCACCTGCTAACCCACACTTCTGGTCTTCCTCCGTTTAAGCCAGTACACAAGCTTGGAAAGGAGGGAATAATCAAGGCGATTTTAGATTCCGAGCAGCTATGTGAACCTGGAAAGAGGGTTATCTACAGTGATTTGGGCTATATACTTTTGGGAGAGATTGTAAAGGAGGTCAGTGGAAAACCCTTGGATGTTTTCTCACGAGAGAACATATTTCTTCCCTTGGGAATGGAAGACACGATGTTTAATCCCCCAGAACATCTTAAAGAGAGAATAGCTGCCACTGAATTCTGCAAGTGGAGAGACAGGGTCCTAATTGGAGAAGTACATGACGAAAGAGCTTACGCTCTTGGAGGAGTTGCGGGTCATGCAGGTCTTTTCTCAAAAGCTTTTGATGCTGCGATATTTGCCCAAATGTTCCTAAATTTAGGGAAGTACAATAATGTAAGGGTCCTCAGCCCTCCAACAGTAAAGAAGATGACAAAGAATCACACCAAAGGTATGGGGTATAGAAGGGGTCTTGGTTGGCTGATCAACTCAAGGGGAGTAACTTCAAGCGGGGACTTGCTTTCTACGAAGGCATATGGTCACACAGGATTTACAGGTACATCAATATGGATTGATCCAAAATTGAAGCTATTGGTTGTCCTTTTAACAAACAGAGTACATCCGACGAGAGAAAACGAAATGCTTCTCAAGTTTAGGCCCTTATTCCATAATGCCGTTGTAGGTGCCATAGTAAAGAGGTAGTTCATAATGAGCCAGGCTTGGGACCCTATAAAATCTGTTTCGAAAATGTCTCTTGAGGACAGGGTTAGACAGCTCTTTATGCTCGGTTTTGACGGAAAAAGAATGGAAGAAGGGTTAAAGGACCTTTTGGAAGAGCTGAGACCTGGAGGAATAATAATATTCTCAAGAAATGTAGATACAAAGGAACAACTACGGAAGTTAATATCTGAAGCCAATGAACTCTCGCTCGAGCTAACTGGTACACCCCTTCTCGTCTCAATTGATCAAGAAGGGGGCCTAGTTGCTAGGGTAAGGAAAGATTTTGCTGTTTTTCCAGGAAATATGGCTTTAGGGGCAACTAGTTCTATAGAATTGGCTTATTCAACTGGTAGGGCTATTGGAGAGCAACTAAGATGGCTCGGAGTCAACATAAATCTAGCGCCAGTCGTGGACATAATACTTGATAAAACAAATCCTTCAATAGGTGTTAGATCTTTTGGTGATGACCCTGCTCTTGTGTCAAAGATGGGAAGAGCAATGATAGCTGGACTGCGAGAATCCGGAGTCATGGCTGTTGCCAAGCATTTTCCTGGCATAGGGGCTGCCTCAATAGATCCACATATTGACCTACCTGTCTTGGACATCTCCCTAGATGTCATGTGGAACAGGGAATTCGCTCCTTTTGTGGAAGCTATAAAGGAAGGTGTGGACGCTATAATGCCTTCTCACGTAGTAGTACCAGAAATCGATCCAGAAATGCCAGCTACTCTATCAAAAAAGATAATCGAAGGAACTCTAAGGTATGAGCTAGGTTTTCGTGGAGCTATTTTATCAGACGATCTCCTGATGGGTGCAGTCAGCAAAAGATATTCGTTGGCTGAAACATGCCTGCTCACCCTGAAAGCAGGAGAAGACATGGCTCTAATCTGCAGAGATTTTGAAGAACAAATGAATGCGATCGACTTCGTTATAGAGGCTGTTAAGAAGGGGCTTCTTTCTAAGGAAAGGGTGAAGGAAGCCCTTCAGAGGGTTATGGACCTGAAGAAAAAAGCTTTGGTATTGCAAAGAATAGAGCCTGACTTTGAAAGACTCTTCGATCTTGAAAGAAAGGTGTGTAAGGAATCAGTTACTCTAGTTAAGCTTGGAGAAGATTGTCTTCCCCTAAAGAAAGGCTCGCTCAAGGTTTTGGTTATATGTCCAGAGAGAGTGAGAAAGCTCGTTGAAACGGGCGAAAGTACCTCAACATTGGGTGAAAAGATGTTATCAGAAGGATTTGATGTTAGAGAGATTTATTTCCAAGAAGAAAGAGCTGATGAGATATTAGAAGAATCCACCAAACACATTTCGTGGGCTGATTCTATCATCGTATGCACGAGAGAGGTTCTAAGGTACTCCAAAGAGCACGAATTAGTAAGGGAACTGCACACTCTTGCCAGCGAGAAGGGTAAATGCCTCATAATAATCTCGCTTGGAACTCCTTATGATATACTTTCGTTCCCTTGGGTAGAAAATCATTTAGCAATATATGATTATCATGAGCCAATGCAGAAAGCCCTGATTGACGTTCTAATTGGAAAAGCAAAACCAAAAGGGAGACTTCCAGTCTCCTTAGATGAGACGTTTCAAAGAGGCCATGGGATCATACCGGAGGTTTGGGGAGATGACGGTTAAGTCAGGGTTAGAAGTTCTTTTTCGGAAAGAGCTAAACCTGATCGAGGGAATGAAGGTTGGTCTCATCACAAACTACACGGCAGTTAACTCCAGACTCATTCACCTGAAGAATCTCCTTGTGCGGAAAGGAAACATTGACTTAGTCGCAATTTTTGCACCAGAACACGGTTTTTGGGGGTCTGCACAGGCAGGTGAATACGTAGAGGATGAATTTGATGAAGATACAGGAGTTCCGATAAAAAGCCTTTATAGACCAGCAGGTCATGCAGAGGGTCCAGAATACGTTGTGGACTCTATTTTAGCAGCAGAAGCGAGAGCCCCATTAACAGAAAGTTTAGAAGAGGTTGAAGCACTACTATTTGACATTCAAGATGTTGGTACTAGGGTCTACACCTACATATGGACCATGGCTCTAAGTATGGCGGCTGCATCAAGGCTAAACAAGCTTTTCATTGTTTTAGACAGACCTAATCCTATCAATGGAGTGACTGTTGAAGGTTATGTCCTCGATCCAAGGTTTAGATCGTTTGTAGGTATGTTACCAATAGCATTAAGACATGGAATGACTGTTGGCGAATTAGCACTACTTTTCAACAAGAAGCATGAAATAGGAGCTGACCTCGTGGTTGTTACTATGGATGGATGGCAAAGAGACATGTGGTTCGATCAAACGGGACTTCCATGGATCATGCCATCCCCAAACATCCCAACATTGGAAACAGCAATAGTTTACCCTGGAATGGTTCTCTTAGAAGGAACTAATCTCTCTGAAGGAAGAGGGACAACAAGACCCTTTGAGATCATAGGAGCACCGTGGATTGATGGAAGGAAATTGACAAATAGGTTAAGTGAACTCAAGCTAGATGGAGTGCTTTTCAGAGAAGTGAGGTTTGTGCCAACTTTCTCAAAGTACGCTGGGAAGGAATGCAGAGGCGTTCAACTGCATGTAATAGATAGAAATAGTTTCAGACCATTTCTAGTTGCCCTTTGTCTCTTAAGTGAGGTCTTAAGAGAACATTCTGATAAGTTTGAATGGTTAAAGCGACCTAGAGGGGCGCAGGGTTATTATTTCGATTGTCTTGCTGGTACAGATAAGGTTAGAAAAGCGCTTGAAGAAAGAACAGATCCTTTCATCCTATATGAGGAGATAAAAGCTTCTGAAGATGAATTTAAAGAGGAAAGAAAGGCGTTTTTGCTTTATTAGCCTTCGGATGTGAAATCAAATTAATTCCATTTAGAGGCTAAAATGACATTTCATTAACTACTCGAAGACCTATCAAAAGAGAAGTAAACCAGCCAGAGTAACACACTCTTCAGTAAAGATATTAAACATATGGAAAACCGGATGTGGTTTGGGTTAGTCCTTGTCGGAACTTATAGGGCTACTGACATCACTAACGCTGATCTTCATCTTAGTGATTAGAAAAGCTGGGATAGGCCTAGCTCTTTTGGCGGGTTCCGTTGTTTTAGGTCTTGTATCTATGTCGCCACCAGACTTGGCTCAAACCATGATAAAAGCTCTCTTCGACAGGAAGACTTTTGAGCTGACGGCAGCAGTTGCTTTAATCGCTTTATTAGGATCCATATACAAGGTAACTGGTCTCTTAGAGGAGCTTTCGAATGGTTTAAGGAAAGCTTTACCAAGTGATAAGTTAGTAACGGAACTGGTGCCTGCAATATTCGGTCTCTTGCCAGTTTTAGGAGGGGCCCTGATGTCAGCTCCTGTTGTAGAGGCAGTGGGTAATGACCTTGGATTAGATGCCGAGGAAAAGACGTTCATCAACCTCTGGTTTAGGCATGTTGTTTTCTTTGTTTATCCCGTTGGTACTACGCTACTCTTGGCTTCTTACTTGGCTGGAGTCGATGTTAAACCCCTGATAATAGCTCAGCTTCCCGTTTTTCTCACTTCAATTCTCGTTGGTCAGGTAATTTGGCTTCTTAAGGGATTTGAGAAAACTACAAGAAGGATGGAAGGAAGTTTTTCAAAGAAGCAACTCGCAAAGGCTGTGTTTCCCATAATTTTAGTTGCCGTGTTTGGTGTCATAAGAAGATGGTTAATCACCGTTGGGGTTCTGCTAGCAATCTCATTCTTGTTGATCTTAGGACAGTTAAAGGATGGAAAATTTAGGAAATCAATCAAAGAAGCTCGTTTGCCAGAGATGATTCTCGTAGGGCTTGGAGTTATGATCTACAGATCAACAGTAGAAGCTTCTGGTGTAACTAAGACAATTGCATCCCTAATAGGTGGGAGCAACATTCCCAGCGTTCTGTTGCTAGTGCTAATACCATCTATCTTGGGTTTTACGCTGGGTACACCAACTGGTACAATAGCTCTTGCAGTTCCACTGCTTGCCAACCTTATTCCGATAGGTTCTTTGGAAACGGGACTTATACTAACCTGTTCTATATTAGGCTATGTCGTCTCACCGTTACACGCATGCTACACTTTGACAAGCGAGTACTTTGGCGCAAGTATGCTCAAGGTTTACAGATACCTTATACCAGTAACTGTCATTACGATCATGTCGGGAACAATAACTGTGCTTCTCTTTCGAGTTTAATTTTTCTTTTTTGAAAGCTTTATATGCGCAAGAATCGAGAAAAGGAGTGATCCGACCGCAGAAAGACAAAATAGAAACGGATATCCAGCAACCGAGATCAAGAATCCCGAGATTGCTTGTGCAACCGTGTTCCCGCTATGTAGTCCTAGCATGAGAAGCCCTATATCTGCTCCATAACTTCCCTCCCTGGCTATTCTTCCAATCACTGCTTCGTGAACCGCTCCTATTGCGCCAGATGCCGTTCCTAGAACGAAGCTTAGTGGAAGGATAGTAGATTTGTTTGCAAATCCGAATGCGAGAACACCGAGAAAGGAGTACACGCCAGATAATAGCAAGAATTTCCTGTGGCTTATCTTTGAAGAGAGTAAATATAAGGTAATGCCTGAGACTAACGACTGAAGACTTAACAGAGCCCCTATTCTTTCAATGGAGAGGTCCATGGATTTCAGGAACAGAGGGACGACGTATGCCCAAGTAATTCCTATCGAGAATCCCGCAATGCAGAACAGGACCATGAATTCTAGGAATCCTGAGCACCTCCCTCTGGGATCTATTGTTCTAAGGACTTTCTTGACATCCGGTCGCTTCCTCTCTACGGTTTCGGGTAACGTTAAAGATAGAAGTATTGTTGCTACACTAAAGGGAATTAGGGCTAGCAGGGAGCGTTTGTAAAATATCCTAGCAACCAGAAAGCCAGCAAGGAGGTTTCCTATTGATCCAAATATGGCAGTGATTGCTCTCAGCTTGAACAGAGATTTCATACCCCCGCCTCTTTGTTCAAGGAGATATGCTCTGTTCACAGCCCACATACAGGCTCCTTGAAATGCACTCAGTATTCTTCCAGCTGCGAAACCTATGGGGGTCCTTGCAAGGTAATAACCTATGAACGAAAGAAAGCTTCCTATGCCATTAAGGACATAGAAAGGCTTCCTCCCAATAAAGTCTGAAAGCGCTCCAAAGAACAGTCTGGTTAGTTGAAAGAGAATAGGCTCTATAGAGTACACTATGCCTATTTGTCCAACTGACAAGCCCTCTTCTTTCATCAAGAGCGGCAGTATAGTGGAAAGTGCCCCACTTTCCAGCATATATATCGACTGAATTGTTAGGGCCTTTGCCTCTCCTTTCTGACTGTGAGCCACCTTGTATCCTCGCCTAAACAGATAGGTAGTTTATAACTATGTTCTTGATTTGATAAAACGCCTCATTTTCGCTCAAGCTTGGCTCTAGTTTGAACTGTCCATCCGTTCAAGATTTCTCGAATTTCACTTTCTAGTCGATCTAAGAGTTTCTCCACAAAGAACTCTGCTTCTTTTTTGTTCGGAATTATCATATCCTCCCCTTCATGCAATAGAATAGATCCACCCCAGGGAACAGCTCTTATTCCCGACTTAAGGTGCTCGATATCCTCCTCCTTGATAGGTCCATCCTTTATTAGATAATCGTTCATAGCGACAATCATAGCGGTTTCGGCCGTCCCTGCATGATCTCCTGACGCACCAAAAATTTCATCAGAGATCTTTCTGGCATATACCCACCAGTTAACAAGGGCACTTCTAACCTTGCCGTCAAACCATGCTCTATCCATCCCTTTGTTTATGGCTTTAACATGGTGCTCTGAACCATGTCCGTTGACTATTATCACCCTTTTTATCCCATTATCACCAAGAGAACTCAAAATTCCGTAAACTGTTTCCTCTAAGGCGACTGGTGATATCTTTATGGCGCCTGGGAATCCTGAAAGTCCTCTGACTACCCCGTACGTGATGACCGGTAGAACTAAGCCCTCTATTCTCTCAGACAGTTTATTAGCTATGAATTCAGCAATTAAGAAGTCTGTTCCTAAAGGAAGATGCGGACCGTGTGGTTCTATGCATCCAATTGGGAGGAAAGCAAGACCTAAATCACGAATTCTCTCGTTAAACTCTCTCCAACTCATTAACCAGATGCTTTTCTGTAATTTCGTAGTTCTTATTTTCACACCCAAATTCCCATTCACAAAAGGCCCCCTCCCAAGGCACAGAGCGAGCTACACCCCTTCGGTCTTAAAAACATGTATTAAATAGGTGGAAAACTTCGAGGTTTTTTGTATTGGGTAAGGATGAAATCCAAGTCAAATCCGGCAATTATTCACATCCTGACCAGCAGAGATTATATTATTTTGGCTAAGGAAAAATTTGGTTTCTGAAATGAGTAAGAGGGTTCTTCTCGAGGAGATGACGTCTGAAGAAGCCGGTAAGGCCATAAAAGAGGCCGATTTTGTGATCCTACCCGCTGGAAGTTTGGAACAGCACTCGTTACACCTCCCCCTATCAACTGATAGCATAAGAGCAGAGTATTTGGCTAAATATCTGGCTGAGAACTCTGAAAATCTTAAATTAGTAGTGCTTCCTACCTTGAAATATGGCCTCTCTGAGCATCACATACACTTCCCAGGAACTATTACATTGAAGGACGAAACTTACATGAATCTAATATTTGAGATAGCTTCAAGCTTGAAAAAACACGGAGCAAAGCGTTTGTTAGTGATGAACTTTCACGGAGGAAATATACAGGCAATTAGACTCTCTTTATTGAGAATCGAGAGAGAACTTGGACTAAAAACTTACTTTGTCCATTGGACGGAGTTTGCTAGAGACCTGATAAAGGAATATGGAAAGGAAGTACCTTACGGACATTCTGGATTCTATGAAACGAGCATGGTAATGTTGTTTAGACCAGATCTAGTTAGAGAAGAGAAGATGAAAGAGCAGGAGTACAAAGGACCATCCAGGGAAAGAGATCTCCCCTCAACTAAAGTGTTGGCTTACTTCGAAGAGAGATATCCCACAGGAGGCATAGGAGATCCAAGGCTTGCTTCCAAAGATTTTGCAGAAAAACTGGTTAAAGAGGTAACGGGCAGGATTCTACAAGCTTTGAAAGACGATCTAAAATACGAGTAGCTAGGGTCTGTTTCTAGCTCATAACTCTCTTTATCACGTCTACTAGGATCTTTGTCCTATATACGAGGTTTTCTTGGCTTATCCTTTCGTCAACCCCGTGAACCATCTTACTTTGCTCTTCTAATGGAACATCCAGCTTCGTTACTCTGAATCCGTATGCAATTGTACCGAACTTTGTCCTGAAAAACCTACTATCCGTCCCTCCGTTAGACGTGCTAGGAACACAGACAGCTTCCGGGTCAAATTTTGATACAGAAGCCTCTATTTTTCTGAAGAAATCCGTGTCGTAGGGAGAAGAAGTTCCTGGATCTGCTCCTATTGTCTCTATTTCAATACCCTCAAGACTTCCTAGGGCTTTCTGAAGTTGGTCCTTCAAGTAATCGAATCCAAAGTCAGAGGGAAGCCTGCAGTCTATAACCGTCTCACATTCATCTGGTATAACATTCTCCTTTACTCCAGCTTTTATCATGGTAGGAACCATCGTAATCATCATGTTCGTTCTTACACCTTCAGCTAGCCAGGAATTTTCCTTCTCTAGAGCAGCAACAGCTTCCTCTATCTTTTCATATTTCCCAACCGTTCTTCTGAGGAACTCTTTGATTTCTTTTGTAGCCACAGATGGCGGTTTGTAAAGACCAAGCTTATGTAACACCTCAACCATCTTCATCAATGCATTAACTCCAGCTTTAGGCATTGAGGAGTGAGCTGATCTACCCTTCACCCTTAGTTTAATCCAGAAAACGCCTTTCTCGGCAACTTGGACGAAATAGTGGTTCTTCCCTTTAAGAGGTAGGACGAGACCTCCCCCTTCGTTTATCATGTAGTCGGCTCTAACCTTGTCTGGATGTGCCTCAACAAGCCAGCGTACTCCCGCTGAAGCTCCTCTTTCCTCATCTGCCGTTGCTGCAAATATTACTTCCCCTTTCGGCTTGAAACCTTCTCTCTTAAGGATAGCCATCGCTACTGCTTCACATGCAACTAAACCCTTGCAGTCATGCGCTCCCCTTCCCCAGATAAAACCATCTCTAACCTCTCCTGAGAAAGGATGGACCTTCCATCTACTTGGATCAGCAGGCACAACATCAAGATGAGAAAGGAGCATTAATCTAGTTTTACCCTCTCCTTTTAGACTAGTTATAAGATTTCCTCTTCCTTCTACGTGCTCTAGGATTTCTGGTTCATATCCTTCGGAGGAAAGGTAGTCGTAAAGGAGTTCGGCTGCAGGAGTCTCATTTCCTGGCGGGTTTGTTGTGTCTATCTTGATTAACTTAGATAAGAGATCCGTTACCTCTTCTTTTATATCCTCATCTGACATAATGGCCCTACAAATCGTTTTATGAAATCTAATAAAGTTCTCTAAGAAAACTTTGAAAAAGCACATTACGGATTAGAGATCATATCAACAATTTAGTTCAAATTCATTAATAAGAGCCATGATCTGATCTGGTAGTGATTTAAGCTATCTTATAGGTTTATTTTCTTCCTGATAAGTTCTCCTTCTTCAAACCATCTTCCCACAAGAGTCCAGTTTGACAGGGGCTCCCAGTCTTCAGACCCTGTGGGAAGAGGTTCTGATGATATGATCGAATATTTTGCGACCCTTAAAGGAGGTTTTGTCTCAACGTCTTTAGTGCATAAAGTAAACCATTCTTCCTTCTTGCGAGCTGCTCTAAGAGCAAACAAAGCAGAACCGTTAGTTAAAATGAAGTTTACAGCACTCATATTAAGTTCGTCTTTTCTTTCCTTTAACTCCTTTGAGAGCTCTAATAAAGCATCTAAAATTTCAGTTGGATCTTTCAGATTCTTTAGATGATCCAAGATATAAAGAAAGAGGACTTCACTGTCAGTTTCTCCTATGGGATCGTATTTGAGGTCTTTTTGAAGGACGTCTTTTTTGAAGCTACCATTATGACAGAAGGACCAACATCTTCCTTCAAATACTCTGATAAAGGGGTGAGAATTTAGAAAAGTAACAGATCCTTCAGAAGCCTTTCTTACGTGAACTACAGCCACATCTGCAATGGGAAAATGTATGGGAGGCCTCTCCCATATGGGTGTTGGCTCCCTAAAGTACATGATAAGGTTCGATTTCTTATAAGCGGTGAATCCCCATCCGTCACACTGGTTTTTACGGAGGGCAAGATCTGACAGCCAGCCCACAAGGGCATTTGTCTTTAAAGGATTCAAAGAAATTATCGCAGCCATTCTACACACAAGAAATCACCTTGCACATTCCTGCGTTTGCCTTTTGCTTTTAAGTTCGACTGGTTATCAGTCATTCAATGCCAAGTTATGTCTGAACACTTTCCCAGGCCTTTCTCCTGTATGACGCCCATTTTTGACCACTATTTTTCCGTTAACAATGACGTAGTGTATCCCTTTAGGATATTTCCTTGGTTCTAAGGGATCCTCAATGTCGCCTATGGTGTTCGGATCAAACACCACGATATCAGCATACGAACCCGGTTTGAGAACTCCTCTCTCCTTAAGGCCAAACACGCTAGCAGGGAGACTTGTAACTCTTCGTACGGCCTCAACCAAGCTTAAGACTTTCATTTCTCTATAATATCTCCTAAAATACCTTGCCATCCCTCCATATGTGTTAGGATGCGGTAAATAGAAAGGTGGTCCCTTCATTTCCCATTTGTCGTCGAAAGCATATGTATCAAGGCCAACCATACAACATTCGTGCTTGAAGAAAGCTGCTATTTCGTGATCCGTTCTCAAGCCAAGCCTTCTTGCCTTTGTGTCTGGGTCCTCCATAAGCACTCTAAATAGGGCTTCTATGCTATCAATGCCTTCAAGTTTAGCTATTTCATCTATAGTTTTTCCAACCCATTTCTCAACCTTACAGGCCACTATCTTAATTGTTTGAGCCCAATATGGATTGATTATTGGGTTTAATCCCCACCACTTGCCAGCTGCTATTATAGATCTAATCTCTTCCCTGAAATCCTTCATCTTGAGCGCAGAAGCAAGCCTTTCCCTGGAACCTGCAACTTTTACCCACGGAAGGAGGGTGTTTGCCAAATAGATTGATGTCATGGTTCCTCCAGTAGTGTTTGGGATTATGTCAAAATGGACTCTAATGCCTTCAGCCCTAGCTTCATCTATTACCCTAAGAGTTGCTTTAACAGCTGCTTCTATCAAATCCTTAGGAGGAAGAGGCAATATTGTATATCCAAGAGTGATGTGGGATATCTGAACGGGGACACCTGTTTTTTTGGCTATTTCTACTGCCTCAATGATTCCTTTTATTTTCTCGGTTATGGGCTTGGCCCTTTCCCTCCTGAGTCCGGTTCTCCTCCAGTGAGTTGCATAAATACCTCCATATTCCTTGATGACTTTGACTAATTCAACTATTTCCTCGGTTTTAGAAAAAACGCCGGGTTGATAATCAAGTCCTGTGGAGAGGCCAAATGCACCCGCCTCCATAGCCTCCTTTACAAGTTCCTTCATTTTCTTTAGCTCTTGCTCAGTCGGGTCCCTCTTCCATTCAGGGCCCATAACTTCCGCTCTTATTGTGTTGTGACCTACGAGAGGCACATGGTTAACTGATATCTTCCTTTCTTCCAACCAGTTAAGAAAATCCGCAAAGCCTCCCCACGCTATATCGACCTCATAGCGTTTTTTCACCATCCTTTTAACCTCGTTGGCTGGAAACATGCCATCGAAGTAGTATTTGTAGGGACTCAGCCGGTATATTATGTCCAAATCCCAGAACATGTTGGGAGGCCACCACTCAAGTATTGGAGCAATTGTGTTGCCACAGTTTCCCCCAACGGTCGTCGTTATACCCTGCATAACGTAATTATCGGCTGTTGGAAAGAAGGGAATTGTCTTGTCAGCATGAGAATGAGCATCTATGAAGCCTGGGGCAATTACCAAGTTCGACGCATCTATCGTCTCGTATCCTTTAAGCTCATTAGATCTTATAGTAGCTATTTTTTCTCCCTTTATCCCTACCGATCCCTTGAAAGCAGGGGAACCAGTCCCATCGACAATGATACCGCCGTTAATAACTAAATCGAATTCTTCCACAGTTGACCGCCAAATGCGTGAGTTTCTGAAATATTATAGATTTGATGGAATCTGCTTAACCTTCTTCATATTGAAGAGAGCGCTCTTTAAAGGAAATTTCTTGCTAGTTTAGAGATATTTTCGATCTGAACACGATCTCCTTCCTAACAAAGGAAAAGAGCCTTTGAATAATTGCAAGATGCCATTCATCCTTGAGAGGAAAGAACGGATGCGTTAATAATTAGCTTGCTGTGTAAATACTAAAGATGTCTAAAACACCCCTTGTCTACAGAATAGCCTACAAAATCTCTGGTAAGGGAATCTACAAGCCTCTGGTCAGATTAGTGAAGAATCAAGGGCCTTTAAAGGTGGGTGTAGACATAGGGTCTGGTTACGGCCTCGCTGCAGAACTAGTGGCTAATTCTTTCGAGAAACTATATCTCGTCGATCTCGACTACGGAATGGCTAAAGCTGCTAAAAAAAGGCTTGAAGGACATTCTAACGTAGAGGTGATCGTCGCAGATTCTAGATATATACCTTTACCAGATTCCTTTGCCGATCTAGTTTACTTTTTCGACTCTCTTCATCATATGCCTTTGGCAGAAAAAGCTCTTTCAGAAGCTATTAGAATAATAAAACCCCGAGGTAGGCTTGCTATATTCGATCTTGATGGAGATCACCGTTTTGCAAGGTTTATATCGTTCTTAGAAAGAGCCTCGGGATTACACTCAAAGCCTTTAGGTTCAAAGAGGATAATCGAGTTTTTGAGAGTTCATAATCTCTCAGTCATAGAAGCCAAAATTGATCTCTTCGGAATGTTTGATGTACTTGCAGAAAAGGAGAATACATCATCGATGATCTTCGTAGAGGGCAAACTGAATAGCTGTAGAGCCTAGGCACGGAGGATTTAAATATTATTCGTTATCCGATAGCGGATAGATTATAAATGCACCAGCGACTCCTTACTATGGCCTTAGTCTTCGGTCTGATTGCCGCTACCTATGTCTGGCAGGTAACAAGGGCTCCAGTTACGCTAAGAGTCTCTACGACCACTAGTCTCTATGCTACCGGCCTTCTGGAGGAGCTCGCAGAGAAGTTTCAAGAGAAGCATCCTGGAGTAATAATAGAGTTCACTCCTGTAGGGAGCGGAGAAGCCTTGAAAAAAGCAGAGAACGGCGATGTTGATATGACCTTCGTTCATGCTCCAAACTTAGAGAAGAAATACTTGGAAAAAGGAGTTCTGAAATTTGGGGAGATCTTTGCTTATAACACGTTCATAATCCTAGGCCCAAAAGATGACCCTGCTGGAATAAAGGAGATGGAGCCAATAAATGCCATGATAGCCATTTACGAAGCAGGCGAGGCTGGTAATGCGAAGTTCGTTTCAAGAGGGGATAACTCGGGAACTCATAATAGGGAACTCTGGTTATGGAGTCTTGCTGGACTTAACCCCTCTGGAAAAAACTGGTACATAGAATCAGGAACTGGCATGGCGCAAACTCTCATGATAGCCAATGAATACAGGGCATACACCTTGTCGGACGTTGGAACCTACCTTAAGCTGAGTTCAAAGCTAAGTTGCCTAACTCCTTTGGTAACCCAGGGAAAGGAGCTTTTGAACATATATAGTGTTTACGTAGTCAATTCTGAGGTTATAAAGGGAATTAATGAGAATTTAGCACGTGAATTTCAGCAATATGTCCTATCAGACGAGATTCAAAGCTTTATAGGAAGTTATGGAGTAGCAGAATTTGGAGTTCCTTTATTTTATCCAGCTAACGGCGACCCGGATGGTAGTTTAAGAGACGCATGGGTTCAGCTAACTGGTGGGTAAGGAATAAACATGTTTAAGGATGTTTTAGAGATTGCCTTAAGGTCTATAGCTGTTTCAGGTCTAGCTACCGTACTAGCAGCTGTTTGGGGCATTCCTCTTTCGCTTAAGCTAGTAACCGATGATTTTAGAGGCAAGAAGCTCATATTAGATGCCTTTAGGGCCTTGGTAGGCGTTCCAACGGTAGTAGTTGGACTTGCCCTCTATTTTTTATTTTCAAGGTCTGGACCGCTGGGTGGACTAAGGCTCCTGTACACACCCCTCGCTATATCACTTGGACAGGCTGTTTTGATAACTCCTCTTTTGGTGTCCTTTGCATATCAATCATTAGAAAGAGAGAAAAGGGCAGTTTGGGAACTTGCTATGTCTCTTGGCGCAATGAGTCACCAGGCTTCTTCGACGTTGCTTAAGGAGACTATTCCTAAGCTATTAAATGCGTCCCTTATTACATTTAACAGGGCAATAGGCGAGCTAGGGGTCGCTTTAATGCTAGGGGGGAACATAAAGGGATTCACAAGGGTCATGACCACAGCAATAGCTCTAGAAGTTTCCAAGGGAGAATTTAATCTTGCTCTCTCTTTAGGAGGGCTACTGCTGTTGATAACTTACTCAATAACTGCAATCTCAAGGATAGTTGGTGGTGGAAAATGATAAAGCTTAAAGAAATTTACTACAGCTACGATAAGGAGCCAGTAGTTAAAGGAATAAGTCTATCATTAGGAAATGAGAGCATTGCTCTCGTAGGTCCCAACGGATCTGGCAAAACGACCATCTTAAAGTTGATGGCAGGCATATACAAGCCAAAAAAGGGAGAGGTCCTTGTCGAAGGTAAAAACATCTGGACGCTTGCAGAAAGGGAAGCAATCAAGCTTAGAAGAAAAATTGTGTATGTTCATGAGAATCCAATAGTTCTAAGAGGTTCTGTTTTAGATAACGTGGTCTTTGGGCTTAAGATAAGGGGAATACCGGTAGAAGAAGCAAGAAACAGGGCGCTTAAGCTCATGAAAGAGTTGAGGATAAGTGAATTAGCCGAAAAGGATGCTAGAACTCTTTCGGCTGGTCAAGCTCAGCTTTTGGCTCTTGCCAGGGCACTTATAGTTGAACCTTCCTACTTGCTTCTTGATGAACCTATGACGAACTTAGATTGGAAAAGGAGGGCAAGTGTCTTGGAATTGCTGAAAAAACTAAGAGAATATGGAAAAAGCATTGCTATTGCAACTCATGATGCTCTTTTGGTTTCAATGGTATGTTCTAAAGCATATATAATTGAGGATGGATTGATCGTATCGGAAGCAGATCCTTCTGCTATTTTGCAGTAATTCTAGGATCGGCAAGCGGGTATGGAAACGCTTTCTACAAACTTTCCTTCTGGAGTGAATATCGTTACCTCATAATCTCCTGGCAGAAGATTTCCTATGTAAATTCTCAAATCTCCTGTAGATATAACCTGAATGCAGATAACTGGTAATTGCACGAACTCTACTTTAATTTCGATTTTACTGTCTCTAATCTGAAAGTTCACCACCGGTTTGTAACAAGGAGTTCTAAGTGTGGAGAAAACCTCAATGAAAAGCATACAGGGATAACCCTGTATCTCAGGATCTTTTGTAAGCACCAGGTGAGTTGTATCAAATCCATATCTAACGAAGGGCCTTTGCTCCACCAAATCTTTGAGAAAGTCTTCTATAAAGATCTCTACAGCCTTTTTGGTGTTATACCTGTCGCTTCCAGCTAGAACAAATATATTTTGCCCTTCAAAGAATGGCTGTGACACGTACACGATGTAGGAATCTCTCTCCTTCTTTAGGTATTCAGAGTCCGATGGCTGTAGCAAAAATTCAGATATGTTTCCCACACCTTCGTATGCCTCAGGACCACCCAATACCACAATTATTCCAGCATCTATGTGCTGTTGGAGATCCTCGGGTCCTATTAGGGAAGGATTCAGGCCCGCAGAGATAAAAGCTTCTCTTAAAATTGGATAGCTGATCTCCGCATCTATTTCGTTTGCTAACACCACAACCTCGTTTGATGCCATCAATGAAGAAACTATTAGATCTGCCCCGGAAGGATGACATCTTAGAACGAGCTGGTCTAGTTCTAGGTCAAGTTCCTGCTTAGCCCAGGTAATTACTACATCGGCTGGCATTTTGTTTCCGTCTGTTTTTATGAAGTCTCTCTGTTTTGGAAAGTAAGTAATCACCCCAGCCTCGTAAAGTAAAGCTAGAGCCCTTTTAAGAGGATCAGGCGAGCCAGAAAGAGTAGTGTTTATCTTGAGAGCCATGCTTTTATTCCCAATGTAAAGTCTGGCATCGGCTCTTGGTGTCTGAACTTCGTTGGAGTCTGGAGGCAGCCAAAAACCAAATTCAAATACCACAGTCTCAAAAGAAGCATATTCTCCAGATTTGAGTTTATGTTGGATCACCTCGTGCCTAGCATTCAACCCAATCAATTGAAGCTTTTCCAATACCTCCTCCAGTGGTAGCGCTTCTTCTATTATCACACCTAGATGACTCCCAGTTGGTGGACATGCCCAAATTTGTTGCGTAGGTAGAGCGATTACCACCAAAGTTAGAAGTAGGTGAAGTTTTCGCATCTATATCTTTAAGATCTCTTGATTTAAAGCTTTTTCTAAATAGTTCAACATTTATTGAATTAAAGGATCAAGGTTTGTGACCTACTGGCATTACAATCAAAGGAGACTCTGATTTTTCAAGCCCCAGTATCGAAGATATTTCTTCGTCAATAAATGCCCCAATGCAAACGGTTGCAAGGTCCAAGGAAGTAGATTGGAGGTAGATGTTTTGAACTACGCATCCTACTTCAATATGGACGTATCTTATTCCCCTTTCTCCATATCTCTGAGTCGTCCTCTCATACTTTGCAACTATAATAATATATGCGGGAGCTAGTTTTACGCAATCTTGTTTCAGGCATGCTTCAAACAGATCTTCCTTAAAACTCCCTTTTAGACGTGTAATAAGGCAATGATTTTCTGGCTCATAGACATATACTCCAGGTTCTAGACCTTTGACATCCTCAGCAATCAAATAAAGTGTTAGAGGGTATGTTGCTCCAGCTGAAGGGGCTGTTCTACCTCCCCATTCAGCTGTTATTCCTTGACCAGCCCACAGGAGCTGTGATATTTCCTCCAAAGCGAGGGACTCGCTTGAATACTTTCTGATGGATCTTCTTGAATGCAAAGCCTCTTCAACTGTCAGTTTTCCTTTTAATTTGGGCTCTGGTAGTGCTATAACGCCCTCTGCTTCATGGATTACTCTGGACCTACTTCTACTAGGGATAAGAAACACAGCAGAAGCGATAACCACTAACGCAAGAAAAATAATCAAAACAACTCTTTTAGACAGTACACCCATTGAGAAAAGTGGTCTTATGGACAATTAAACCATAGCACACGTTTTTATATCTCTTGGGATCGATTTTTAAGGGCGGGTAACTTCGCCGAAAGGCGAAAACATCCCTCTAGCAATCTTGGCGCAAGTCTGAATTGTGTGAGGGATGTTCGCCCCCTTTCAGGCTTTTCTGCAAGCCAATATTTGCCGGGTTTTATCATAATATTTTATTAGAAATATCGAGTTAAATAATGAAACTCGGTTAAGCCATGGGTCTAGGCAAATTACCCCCAGAACTTGAAGAGTTTCTACTTTCAAGGGGTAATACTCTCCTGATAAAGGGTCTTCCTGGCACTGGGAAGACCACCTTAGCTTTAGAAATAATTAATCAGCTATCAGATTCACAAAATAGTGCTTATTTTTCAAGTAGAGTGTCTAAACAGAAGTTATTCTCGCAATTTCCATGGATAAAGGAGAAAGTCAAGCCTGAACAGGTAGTTCAGATTTCTCCGCCTAAAATAGAGGATGTAAGGTTGTCTTCAGTCCAGTACTTGATAGGTCAGGTAAGCAAGGCCCTTAAAGAGATCAAGGAAGGGTTCATTGTTCTTGACTCTTGGGACGCATTTGCAAACGAACTGGATAGTCTGCAGAGGTTAAAGACGGAAAAGGCTTTGATCAGCATGGTTGATGCCGCCAAATCCCGTTTGATTTTCATAAGCGAACAATTCGATCACTCAAGCCTTGAATATGTTGTAGATGGTCTTGTAACACTAAGGCAGACGTGGGTATTCGGTGAAAGAGCTAAAAGATTTGAAAGAGAGGAGTACGTCGAAAGAAGAAGCGTTAGAGAAATAGAATTAGAAAAGCTTAGAGGAATTGCTATAAAGAATAGAACCTATGTCTTCACACTTGCTGGTAGTAGATTCACCTACATACTTCCATATGAGACAGGACCTCCTCCTGAACCGTGCGTGCAAACACCAAAATTAGATGAAAACCGAATCTCAACAGGAATAAAAGAACTAGACGAGATAACGGGAGGTCTTATGAGAGCAGGCGTCTTTTTGATAGAAATAGAGCACGGGGTAGGGCTAAGGTACTTGCCACTTTTACATGTGATAGGACGTCATGCTGTCTCATTAGGAAGGAGCGTCTTGGCTTTGTTGAACTTCATTCCTCTACCAGGCTTTGGATCTCAGACAGGAGAGTTCAAGAAGAGAAAAGAATTGCCGCTATCGGTGGTATACCCAGAGGAAACATACGACGACACTGCTGTGGCTTATGTTAGAGAATATGAGCGTTTGAAGCACCAATTCAACGAGGTGCTAGAAATGATAGACCTTGATGCAATAGAGTCAAGATTCGGTTCTAGGAAAGCCATAGATTTCCTAATTGATGCTATATCTAGAGCTTTTTCGAATAAGATGCCAGTTATAGTTCTTGTCAAAGGAGGGATGGCGAGCGTCAACATAGCTCCTAGGCTAGCATCGCAGCACATAGTTCTGAAAGAAATGGATGGATCACTGCTTCTCTACGGGGTTTCTCCAAGGACAGGATTATACAGTTTGATATCGGAACAAAAAAGAATGAGACTGGTGCCAATACTTTGATCTCTAGAGGGATTTTGATGAAGAAATTGGATGAAACAATAATCAAATCGATCAATGAAGTATTTGAAGAAGTTTTTGGAAATGTCTTCATGACAGCAGTTCGAGACTATTTGGCAGAGAGAGGTTTAGACTTAGATGATCCTTGCCTTGATATTGAAAAGTTTCATGAAGCCCTAGTTTCACTCTTCGGGGAAGGTGCAGAGGCATTAGAAAAAGCAATCGTTGATGATCTCCACAGGAAGCTTGGTTTATCAGAACCAAAACTCTCTGGCTTTGTTGAAGCAATTAAAAAGTTGAAAGGGAAACAGCGTTAGACACTTAGATGCTTTTTATTCGAAATGCATCTCTTTCAAAGAGTTTAGTACAAAAACTCAATTATCGTAAAGAGCGTAACCATTACAATTAACAGAAAAAGCGAAATCATACCAAGAACTCTGGGGTCTTTAACTCCCATCTTATAAAGGTTAAACCGCAAATTAACTGAAGTGTGCAAAGAAATGAGAATAGAAAGAAAGTAAGTAGTCTTTCTGTGGATGTAGTATCCATTTCTTGTATTTATTAGGCCGAAGGTTAGTCTTGTCACCAAGCTTCCTTTGGCTGTCATCGAATATCCACTAATCAGTGTGACGATAAACAGCACAAGCATGAACCAAGAGAGATAGCGATTAACGACAATCAAGAAGTTCACAATTTTCATGATCATCTACTCTCTAATGAAATCTATCTCCTATTAACATAGAACCGAATACTTCGGCAGAGACTTGAAACCTGAGCACATATTATGGGATCTATTGACGGAGTTAAACTCTATTTTCATTCGATGCTTGGATCTATTTCCTCAAAAGCATTTTTAGGAAGTCATAGGAAGTAACAGTTTGAGATGAGAGATTTCATTTCAATTCTTGATTTCTCAAGAAGCGAGCTAGAGTCCATTTTCAATGAAGCAGACAAAATGAGTGAAATAGATTATTCCGATATTCTTAAAGGAAAAGTTATGGCCCTTGCCTTTTTTGAGCCCAGTACAAGAGCAAGATTGGGTTTTTCAGCAGCTATGTTTAAACTCGGGGGAAGCGTCGTAGATCTTGGTGGCTCAGATAGATCTTCAATATCAAGAGGAGAGAATTTTACTGATACAATAAAGGTGATTGATGGTTTAGCCGATGTTATCGTTATAAGACATAGCTTAGAGGGGGCATCCAAGCTTGCATCCCAGATAGCCAAGTCTCCTATTATAAACGCTGGAGATGGTAGCAAAGAATACCCTGTTCAAGGTATTTTGGACCTCTATGCCATTAAACGCTTTCTTGGTAGTATCGACGGGCTTCACATAGGTATAATAGGAGACTTAAGGTACGGAAGGGCTGTAAGATCTTTCATTTTGGGATTAACTAGGTTTCTTCCTGCAAAACTTTACTTGATGTCACCAGAGAGTTTGAAGTTAAAGGAGGACATCAGAGAGGCTCTAAATACATCAAGAATAGATTTTGAAGAGATATCATGGTTAGAAGAAGTAATATCGGAACTCGATGTTTTATACGTAACTAGGCTACAGAGAGAGCGATTTCCAGATATTTCGGAGTATGAGAAGCTCAAAGGTACATATAGAATAGAGAAATCTCTGCTAAGAGAAGCCAAGGAAAGGATGATAATACTGCATCCTCTTCCAAGAATGGAGGAACTTAGTCCTGATGTAGATGAAACCCCACACGCCAAGTATTTTGAACAAGCTTCTCTATATGTACCTGTTGCAATGGCAATACTAAAGGTTGCAATGCTCGAAAGCGCCACCTGAGTTAGATAATCCAATTTCTACCATAGCTCGCCGCAACTATTTTAGTTAAAATTAGTGATAATCTCAGGGATTGATGAAGGGCTTAAGATCAAAACTATCTCCTTTCATACGGGCGCTGAAAAACAGGAATCTCTCAATACTTTTGATTACATGGTTTCTTTTCTCGTTAACCCGACCTCTCTTCTATCAGTTCGAGTCTGACTATGTCAACAGAATCGGAGCCTCTCCTGAAGTAATAGGGTTGATGAGTTCGGTCGTTATGCTAGTTAGCATGATATCTCAAATTCCAGGGGGTTATTTAGCTGATAAAAGGGGTAGGAAGAGTCTAATTGTTTGGGGAACTTTCTTGCTAGCAGTTCCCAACCTTGTTAAGGCACTAACTGGAAGTTGGAGGATTTACTTTCTGGCATCAATCCTATCTACATTAATAAACAGCTTATATTCTCCCGCGCTTCACGCCCTATTTCAAGATTCTCTCCCAAAGGACTCTAGGGGTTTTTCCTCGTCTCTTGTTGACGGGATCTCGTGGGTTATTCCAAGCATCTTTAGTTTGTTTTTTGGAGGGTATCTATACGAGAGATACGGTCTATTTGGGCTTAGAATGTCGCTGTTGATAATTTCAACTTCCTATCTTGTATCAGGTGCGTTGAGGTTTGCACTCACTGAAACCTTGATAAAAAGCGAGATCGAGAAACCTATTACCTACTCCCTTAAGGAGTTCCTCTTGAGCCTAAAACGAGTTTTCAGTTGGGCATATAGATCGATCTGGTACTTACTGATAATCCAAGCCCTTTTCGGATTCATAAATGGCTTGGCAGGAAGTTTCTGGGTTTTATACGCCTTAAGGGTTATTGGAATCAAGAAAATTGAATGGGGAGCTCTCCATGCTATTTACAACATGTTATACTTCCCCTTGAGTCTATATGGAGGTAAACTTTCCGATAAAAAGGGAAGAATCAGGCAGATGAGATACATACCTTTGGCGTGGGCCGTATCTAACCTTATTTTCGTAAGAGCAACTGGATTTTCAATGGTGTTGCTCTCATACATCCTTTCTCTTTTGGGGCAGGCTTTCTGGTGGCCTGCACTCAGCGCTCTTTGGATAGATGTGGTGCCTAGAAGTAGAAGAGCAAGAATCTCTTCGGTAAGAAGTATTGTGTCGGGAATCTCCTCAAGCATAGCTTCAGCAGCGGGAGGATTTCTCTATGCTAGAGACCCAGCTTATCCCTTCCTTTTTGTTGTGTTAGTTGATTTGCTCTTCATTCCGGTGATGCTATTTGTCAAAGAACCCCAAATAAGAGAAGAATAGCCTTATTCCCGTTACCATTCGTTCGACCTAGGGATATCCTACCGTCGTCCCATATATGTATATTTCTATGAAAAGACCTGCAAACATTAAAGAAAGCAATAAAAGTAGTTTAGATTCCTTTAGTCGATAAAGAGATCTTGGAGCTATGAAAAACTGCAAGAAAAATGAATAGAACCCCACGATCAGGGACAAATAGGGTATAAAACCTCCCAAGGCACATGGACCTGCGCCGTAACACATCGCTTTCCAAGCATCTATTATGGTTCCCTTGCCTCCCAATAACAGAAAGATGATGTGAAAGATAATCGTCAAAACAACTAAAAGAGCAATAGAAAATAGGATTATGAGGAAAAACTCTATTATGAACGCAAAACTGCCAAATCTAGGGAAGATATACTGGGTAGTAACGCGATAAGCTATTATTTGAGATTGGTAGGCTGAAGAAAGGTCTGTGCTTCCATATCCATATAAATTTAGGGCCACCGTACCTATTGAGAGGAAAATTGTTGTCTGAAGGAAGAAATAGAATGGCTTCTTCCAACTGTGAAGCCTAACTTTTCTAAAGAAGCCCTCTGGATCAGTTATTATATATATTAAGTCATTGAAATACAAGCCAATCACTAAATAGGGGCTTTTTCTAAAAAAGATTAAGAAAAGTTACCAACTACTTTGATTCTAACCGCTTTTAACCCATCGTCTTTTAGAACATATGCTCCAAGTTTGAAGTCCCTCTTATCAACTATCATCCAGACAACTCGGTTTAGCCTCATAAATCTCAGATCAGATACAGATGGTTTAGGTGGTGCTGGATGAGAGTGAAATATACCCACGAGTTCTAGACATTTTTTCTCTGCCTCGGAAAATGAATTCAATAAGAAGATTGGGTCTGCTCTAAAGTGAGTAGGTGATCTTTCAGAGTACTGAAGTAGCTTAATTGAGTGAACTACGGCTTTATTTTCATCAATTTTTCCAAATAAGAGGGCTCCAAACTCTTCTTCAGATCTTTTACTTTCCTCTATCAAAAGACTCATGTGTTCTTTCGAGATAACGATGCTTAAGACCATTCTCAGATCTCTCCTTACTGTTACTAGGAATGGAATGTATACCTTCTCTTAAGGTTTGGGAATTCGTCATGCTTATTTTTCATGACAAGTAATTTCGTAGCTAGCGATGACCCATCTCACCATCAGGCGTTTTGTAGAAGAGGATGCTAAGGGCTTGGCCAAGCTCATGAATGAGAGTGAAGAGGGTTGGCCAGGTGGATTGACTGGAGGCATACCTTATACAGCTGAAAGGGCTAAGGAGTGGATTGAAAGGAGCTCTTGCTTTGCTCCACTTGTGGCTGAACTTGATGGTGAGATCGTAGGGGTTTGTACTGTAACAGAACATTTTGAGGAGAAGGATGCAGCCTATGTAGAGTTCCTTAACGTGCACCCCAAGCACAGAAGAAGAGGGATAGGAAAGGCTCTGCTTTTAGCTAGCATCGAAGAAACCATGAAAATTGGAAGGAAGAGACTTGACCTTCACACTTGGGGAGGAAATCTCCTCGCAGTTCCCCTTTATAAGAAGACTGGTTTCTTTTGGGTCCCAAAAACTAACGTTTACATGCAAAATTACATACCAGCAATTCTCACACACCCTTTTGCATCTCAGTTCTTTGATGAACACAACATTTTACATCCCAAGTGGTACAATTGCTTTATTAGAGAGCTAACACAAAAGGAGGACGACTTCAAGGAAAGAGGGATGAAGGTTTTCCCGTATTTGTTCGAAGTTGAGGGAAAAAGGCTTCGGGTCCTTATAGACAGGGAAGCCAGAGAGATAATGGGAATTGAAACTCCAGAGTTAGCCGTTGAGTGTTGGGTTGAAGAGCAGGAGGCACCTGCTGGATTTCCTCAAAGGATTAGGTGGAGAGTAGAGAACAGAGGAGATGAAGAAATTAGGTGCGCTTTGTTTATCCTCCCAGACCCTGAGATTAAGATAGTAAAACCACCAACGAGTTCCTTTAGAGTTTCTCCACATGAAGAAGCTGTCATCGAAGCTCTCTTCGAACCAGACGTTATGGCGGAAGAACGACCAGAAGACGAGAGGTCCAGAAAGATATCTAGCAATCTAGTTATAGGAGACCTTTTGATACCTCTCACAGCCGGGGTTAGAATCAAGCAACCCATTGAGGTAACGATAGATCCCCTGCCCTTTTCTTGCTGTCCTGGAACTGAAGCTGAGATCACAATAAACCTGAGGTCCTTCTTAAAAGAAAAGGCAAAGATCTCTCTTCTACTCTCACACTCAGAGGATGTAGAGGTAGAGGCAGAGAAAAGCTGCGAATTAGATCCTAAAGGCTTCTCTGGGCTAAATGCAAGGATCAAAGTGCCAAGAGGGACAAGAACTGGGGCATATCTACTCATATTGAGAGCACTAGTCAGAAAAGGGAAAAAAGAGGTGTTAACTAAGCCAAAGGAATTTCATGTGAGGGTTATTGAGCCTTCTGGCATCGTAGTTGCAACCGAGGGAGTCAAACACAGGTTAATTGCTGAAAACATGATCGCAAGAGTAGAATTCAACCTTAGGAAAGGCGGAACAATGAGCGTATTTGACAGGCTCTCAGGTAGGCTAATGATTTATGCTCTTAGAGTGGGAATAGGGCCTCCTTTCTGGCCCTCAGAGTTTGACATTAAGTCATTTGACTATAAAGTGGAGGAGGTTCCTTCTGGCTATAAAATAACCCTAAATGCAGATTCTGACAGGTACAAGGGGCTAAAACTGATAAAAGAGGTCACTTTCTTCGGTGGAAGCCCTTTGATCAGGATAAGATATGGTTTTGTCAACAATTCAGATGCTACAAGGGAGTTCAAGTTGCAATCAAGGAATTGGGCAAACTTCTGGGGATCAGTATACAACATACCCATTAGAGGCAAGTTAATCAGATCTCCTGCAATTGAAGGCGATTTCCCTTACTGGGAAAGAGATCTGCCCAAGAACCCAGAGGATTTTGAGGAAAGATGGGTTTGTTTTGAACTCCCTCAGGAGGGAGTGTCGTTGGGGGTCCTATGGGATAAGGTCGAAGAAAACGAGTTCGGGGCAGGTAAGGCTAACTTCGTCTTTGATGTAAAATTAAATCCTTTCTCCATTAAGTGGCTGGACCCATTCTATCTTTACGTAGGTCCAGGAGATTGGAAAGCTGTTAGAGAGCTCTGGAGGATTATATACATGAGCAGAGTAGAGCCAGAGTCTTACAAGAAGATTACAGAGGAGTTCTTCGTAAATGTCTCGACTCATCCCATAGCGTTTGAAGGAGAGTCCCCGTTAGAAATAAGGATCACCAGCTCAAGGATGAGGAAATACAGAGGAAAGCTTGCTATAAATCTTCCAGCTGGCTGGAATGTGGAGAAAAATGAATTCGAATTTGTGGACTTTTCCATGGATAAGGAAAAGGTATTTACCACTAAGATCATCCCAAAATGCCCTCCCGGAGCCTATAAGGGTGATATGATCCTTAATTTGCCTGAAACCGAGTTGAAATTTGAGCTCCCACTTATCCTTGTTGGAGCGGGGGGTAGAGTAAAGGTAAAGGAGATAGAGGACAGAGGAAAGAGGTCTTTTCTTATAGATAACGGATCTCTTAGGTTTAGGGTTTCACCAGAGTATGGTGGGGTCCTATACAGTCTTACAGATGCTCAAGGTGTAGAGCACTTACTTTCTCCCTATCCTGAAATCTCTACCTTCTCTTGGATAGGGGAGTGGTTGGGCGGAATTGGACTTAACGGTTGGATAGAGAAAGATGAGTGGCGTTGGACATTTCATAGAGAAGAATGGTATGCACAGAAAACTGAGGTGGCTGGATGGGTTGGACTCAAGGCATGGTTTGAGCCAAAAAGGGAGGAGCACAGAAATCTGAAGGGTTTGAGATTTAGCATATCATATCTTACTAAACCAATGAGCAAGGTTCTCTTGGTCGTACCAGAGTTCAAGAATGAAACAAAGGCTTCAAGGAAGCTCATAATACTCTTGGACTTCTTCCTTAAGTTAGGTGGTGAAAGAAAGGGATATCGGTTCTTGGTACCTACAGAAGTTTTGGATTATCTGAGGAAAGAGAATCCTTACTATGCTTGGCTCCTATCCAGCAGAGGATACGTCATAGCTGGCAATCCATCCAAAAAATCGTATGCAACAGTGATCACACCTGTCAGGAAGGGTGTTGAGGTCTCAATGGCCGATGAATCCTCTGAGTTTGGAGGGCATGTTGTAGCAACCATTGACCTAAGGCTTAAACCCAAGGAAAAGAGGGTCTTTCCACTGTTCTTCTGCCTCTCATCTAGTCTTGAAGAGGCAAAGAACTACAGTCTTTTGAGAAGGTTTAAGTTGGATGCCTTTAACTGATCTTTCTACACTTGATCAGGACCCTTTTCCTTTCTTCAGGTGTAAAAACGAATATTAAAGCATCAGTAGGTTCACAAATCCTTTTGGGCAGAAGATTTTCAATAATCCTCCAGCTATTTATCTGGGATGATGAGATGAGACCTAGAGCTAGAGAGCTTGGATTAGAGATAGGAATAATTACTCCTGGAAACAAAAATGCGATTTCAGACGTTAAAGATGTGAAAGTAGGTCACTGCACAATTATAAGAGGAGAAGGGAAACTCATTCCAGGAAAGGGTCCAGTACGAACTGGAGTCACTGCCGTGATTCCGCATCCAAGGAACATCTACAAAGAAAAGGTTCCGGCAGCCTCTTTTGTTATGAATGGATACGGTAAGTCCATAGGGCTCATTCAAGTGGAAGAATTCGGAGTTCTTGAAACTCCCATCCTTTTAACGAGCACTCTTTGCACATGGAAGGCCGCCGATGCATTAGTTCAGTACATGCTCGACCAAAACGAGGACATAGGAGTTACTACTGGCTCCGTAAATCCTGTGGTGATGGAGTGCAATGACTCTTACCTCAATGATCTCAGGGGAAGACATGTAAGTGCAGAGCACGTGATGAAAGCATTGGAAAACGCGTCAGAAACCTTTGAAATGGGTTCTGTTGGGGCTGGAACAGGCATGGTTGCTTTTGAATTCAAAGGAGGCATTGGAACATCCTCAAGAGTTGTTGAAGTAGAAGGAGAAGAGTTCACAGTTGGATCATTAGTGCTAAGCAATTTCGGAAGGAGGGAAGACTTAACCATTAACGGAATCCGAGTGGGTCTTATACTGAAGAACTATGGTCACAGGAAGCTTAGGAAGGTCAAAGGCTCAATAATCATGTTGCTTGCCACAGACGCTCCTCTTCTTTACAGGCAACTAAAAAGACTAGCTAAGAGAGCAATAATTGGCCTTGCTCGAACTGGAGGTAGGTCATACAACGGGAGCGGGGATATAGTAATCGCATTTTCTATAAACTACACTATACCACATTACGGTAAAGAAAAATTTAAGATGGAGGTTCTAAAGGACGCTTCGTTAAATCCTCTCTTTGCTGCTGCAGCCGAGGCAACGGAAGAAGCCATAATAGATTCCCTATTCACTGCTGAGACTATGATTGGTAGAGATAACCATGTTGTAGATGCTCTGCCTACTGAAGAGGTGGTTAAACTACTAAACTCCATTAAATCACCTTAACAAAGTTCTAAGGTGAGCAATTCCAAAGAAAAATAGTATGTTCTATAGAGTAGGATGGCAGTAATTGCTTGATTTGAGTTTTTGACATTCAATAGGCCTTGATCTCCTTGCAACACAGGAATTCAGGCATTTTATCTTTTAAAACGATTTAGACCATTATAATCTGTCTCTCCTCCAAACTATCACTAATTTTCATGGCCTAAGGGACTGGTGACCACAAAAGAAGAAATTTAAATTTTAAAATAAATCAGAGTCAAGTAGATGAACATGTTCAGTAAAAAATTTCTAGTATGCGTTCTAATTCTTCTTACAGCAATAGCACCGTATTTTCTCAGAAGGACAAGCGCGCAGGATCAAGAAATGGTATTCGTTATGGCCTATCCATCAGACATAGGCGAAATGAACCCTCTGTTCCCAAGAAGCGAAAGGACAAACTGGTTCTTGATCCAGATCTATGATGAGCTTATCGCATATGATGAACAACTTAAGCCCATTCCTTGGCTTGCGGAATCTTGGGAAGTCGACCCAAATGGTAAATGGGTTGTCTTCCACATTAGAAAGAATGCAAAGTGGCACGACGGGCAGCCACTAACTGGAGAGGATGTTAAGTTCACGTTTGAATATTGGAAAAATGCTCCAGAGGATGCAAGTGGATGGACCATCCTACAGAACATAGAGAGTGTAGAACTCGTGGACGACTATACCGTTAGAATAAACCTCAAGGAGCCAGATGGTTTTGCTCTAGAACACTATGGAGGCTATTACATACTTCCAAAGCACATCTGGGACGGTTATGCCGCAGACGATGCTAGGTGGGATGATCCTAACGACAAGCAAGCCCACATAGGATCCGGTCCATTCTATTACGTTGAGAGAGTACCAGACGAGTACATAGTCATGAAGAAGTTTGAGGATTGGTGGGGCAAAGACGTATATCAGCTTCCAAACGTAGATGTACTCAGGATTGAGGTAATAAGAGGTCAGGCAGCCAGAATCTTGGCTATGCGTGAAGGAAGAGCAGCAACTGAGCGGTATGAGCTTTGGGGAACGGATGTTAATACTGTAATCGAAGCTCCCGAAACCGATGTAATAACAGGGGTAGCCAGCCAGTGGGACTATGTCCTTGGATTTAACCTTACAATACCAGGGCTTGATGATGTCAGAGTGAGGAGGGCTATAGCTTACGCTATTGATAGAGACGAGATAATTAAGATAGCCAGGCTAGGGTGGGGAACTCCGACTTGGAGCGTCATCCCAGAAGCTTTCTATCCTCTCTACTATTCTGAAAAAGGAAGGTTCCCAGAACACGATGTTGACAAAGCAAACCAGATTCTTGATGAGGCAGGGTACCTTGATGTTGATGGAGATGGCATAAGAGAGTTTCCAGGAGATCCGAACAAGGAACTCAAGTTTGACATGATGGTACTCAGCTGGGACGACATTTCGGTCGATGCTGGAGCAGCCATTGCCCAAGAACTCAAGAAAATAGGCATAGAGGTAGAAGTTGCTATAACAGACGATGCAGTTATGTATCCAGCTCTATATGCGTTACCAAGAAACTATAGGATGTATGAGATGAGTCATGGCTTCGGCCCCGTTCCAGACCATGTTTGGTACAGAATGCACTCCGTTAACGACATTGACTGGGGAGATAACTGCTATGGGTTGCATAGCGAGGAAATGGACAGCGCCCTAGACGAGTTTATGAAAGCGACCAGCTTAGAAGATAGAAAGAGGGCAGCAGAAAAAGTACAAGTATTAGCTACTGAACTAATACCTTACATACCTCTCTTCTTAAGCGATGATACGCACGCGATCAGGAAGGAATGGGTCAACTACACCTTGCTGCCTGGTGGACCATTCACCTCCTACAACAGGCTTACGATGCTATACATCTACAATGCTGAGATGATGCCAGCTGCAACAGAAACACCAACACCAACCCCAGCTACGACACCTGCTCCAGCTCCTGGGGTAAACTGGGCTTTAGTCGGAGGACTGGCAGTAGTAGCCCTAATAGTGGGTATAGGCGTAGGATTCGTCTTAACAAAGAAGAAATAGCCTAACTCTCCCCTTCTTTTTTATTTTTTTATTTTAGTTCTTGTTTATTAGCTACCTGTTAGCGAAAGCAGGTGAAGTATAAATGGGTTGGCGACAGTATCTCTCAAGAAGAGCTATTGAAAGCTTCGTAACTTGGTTCTTAATCATTACTTTCAACTTCTTCCTATTCAGGGTTATGCCAGTAGATCCCAGATCTATGCTGATCCATGAAGCAATGGACCCTATGGTGAGACAGAAAGTTATAGAAAGGTTTGGTCTTGATAAGCCACTAATAGAGCAATATTTTCTTTATTTAAAAAATCTGCTTGAAGGAGACTGGGGAATAAGCTTCTCTCACTTCAATGAACCAGTTATCAAGACTATATTTGGTCACAGGTTTAGGAACACTGTTATTCTCATGGGATCCTCCCTAGCAATAAGCATCGTAATAGGAATCATCGTTGGGGTAATAGCAGCCTCAAAGAGAGAGTCTTTGATGGATAGGTCCTCAACAGTTTTCTTCTTAGTGACTTACAGCATGTTCATAGGATGGATAGGGCTGATCATACTTTACATCCTTGGTTTTAAACTGGACCTAATACCTTTAGCAGGGACTATAACTAGAGGGAAGCACCACGCAAACTTTCTTGATTACGCTATGGACTATCTGTGGCATATGATAGGCCCTACCCTAGCGCTTGCGCTCTCTTTTGTTGGAAGTTTCTACCTCATAATGAGAGATACTGTCTTAGATGTTTTCACAGAAGACTATATGGAAGCAGCAAAAGCTAAGGGTCTTTCAGATAGGACGATTCTTTTCAAACACGCTATGAGAAACGCTATGCTTCCTATGATCACCTTCATAGCTATGAATATGACATATCTCATATCTGGGGCCACCATTACAGAGACAGTCTTTTCATGGTCGGGGCTGGGACTTCTAACATATGACTCGGTTCTATCTGCTGATTACCCAGTTATTCAAGGTATCTTTCTACTTTATGCCACGGTTGTCGTACTATCGAATTTCATCGCTGATGTACTGTATGCTTTCCTTGATCCAAGAATAAGATACGGGTGATGATTAAATGACCTTTAATTTGAAATTTTCAAAATTAGAGCTGGTCGCTATTGCCATTATTTTAGTTTTGGACGTGTTATCTGGAATCTTCTTAATCAAAAATCCAGTTCTAGCCAAGATCTCCCTTTATTTGCTCTTTAACGCATTCTTCGTCTCTTGGATATATATAGCCATGAAAGGAAAAACCCCACTGGCTATCAGTTACATTATAATACTTGTAATCGCTGGAAGTTCTGTTCTTCTTCTAGATAAACTTTCAACATGGATTTTGGTAGTTGGAGGAGCAGAAGATAATCTTCTATTTGCTCTAAAACTAGTTCTTGGGTTAATTGTCTTTTCATCTGCGATACTTACCTTCAAGGGATTCCGGATTCTTCATGCAAAGCTAAGATTGCTCGTTTTTACTTTCTTTTTAGCTGGAGTTGGCTTATCTTTAACTCTTGTTTGGCCTCCTCTTGGTATTACTATCCTAATAGTGGGTTTGCTCTTTCAAAAAAAGAGAAGCTTATCAATAGGACTTATAGCAGTTATCTGGTTAACCTATTTGCTTGAATTCGCAAGTTTTCACCTTAATTTTAGTTTTCCTCACATATATGAGGGTATAAAGCGCATTTTATCCATACCTCCTGCTTTCATCTACCACATACTCTGGCTTCAGTTGCTCTGTGTGACAATTCCAATAGTTTGGAGGAAGCTATGGGAGAATAAAGACAAGTTTGAGCGAGGATGGCTGCTGTTTAGCGAATCTAGGATGGGGAAAATTGGTTTGGTGTTGGTGCTATCGATGGTATTAATGGGGATATTTGCCCCATACATAGCTCCCTACCCATACGACCAGTGGTCAGATGAGATGAATAGTCCGCCTAGCTCGAGGCATTTGCTTGGAACGAACCATTACGGACAAGATATCTTAAGCAGAGTTATCTGGGGGAGTAGAATCTCGCTCATAGTTGGTTTCACGGCTGCAGGTCTTTCAGTTCTCATTGGAACGGCAATCGGAATGATCAGCGGGTTTTACGGAGGGATTATAGACACAATCCTTATGCGCATAACAGATGTGTTCATCTCAATTCCAACCCTGCCTCTTATGCTGGTCTTCGTTTCCATATTTGGAAAAGGGCTAGGAAACATAATCTTGGCCTTGTCCTTACTTGGTTGGACAGGAACTGCTAGAACAGTGAGAAGCCAAACCCTTTCTTTGAAAGAGAGACCACTTACAGAGGCTGCTAGGGCGATAGGTGCTTCAGACAGTCAAATACTCATCAGACATATGCTTCCTAACTTGTTACCTCTAATCTTAGCAACGATGATAATAAGGATTGTGGACGCCATTTTGTCTGAAGCT
>CAYZRF010000012.1:0-60118 GCA_964480775.1 uncultured Nitrososphaerota archaeon | reverse complement strand
CCCCAGACAAACCCATCTTTTATCTCACCGGAGAAAGGATGCACTTCCCACTTTCTTGGGTCTGCTGGAACTACATCCAAGTGAGAAAGCAAGAGCAGCTTCTTCTTTCCATCTCCTGAAAGCTTTGCTATTACGTTACCTCTTCTCTCTGAAGACTCGAGCAATATTGGATCAAAACCCTCTTTTAAGAGGAAGTTCCTGAGGAATTCGGCTGCTTGAGTCTCGTTTCCAGGGGGATTTGTTGTATCAATTTTAATTAGCTTAGACAGAAGATCTGCAACTTCACCAGCAACATGCTCCCAATCTGGCACAAGCTATAAAGAGGTGTTAGGATTAAAGGATGCCGAATCAACAATTCACGACCATGGTTCTCTCATCAGCTTTTGTGGAATTAATTAGAAATTCGATTGAAGCCGTCTCAGGACGGCGTGTAAAGGAGTTTGCCCAAGGTATATCGAAATTTCATAGAATACAAGCCTCTCCAGGATATCATGAAGCATTGGAGTATGTTAAGGGAGTTTTAGACGAGTTTGGGATAGAAACTAAAGTCTATGCATATCCAGGAGACGGAGAGACACTATACGGAGGTGGATGGCCAGCTCCCATAGGATGGAGCGTTAAAGATGCAGAGCTTTGGGTGAAAGAACCAAAAGAGGAGCTGATTTCGAAGTTCGTTGATCACCCAACGATGGTGGTTGCTCACTGTAGACCAACGAATGGTTGGGAAGAAGCAGAGGTTGTAAATGTAGGTTCAGGGATTCTTGATGAAGAGTACCCTGTTGATGTCGAAGGAAAGCTCGTACTCGCAACTGGAAGGGTTGGATGGGTTCACAGAATGGCTGTAGTTGAAAGAGGAGCAAAGGGCTTGATTTACTACAATGAAACTTCGCCAGCAGATGCTTACCCTTATACTGGTCTATGGCCACTGAAGAAGGAAATCACGAGTCTAGGAGTAGCTTTTTCCATATCAAGGAAATGGGCAAACAAGCTGAAGTCAGAAATGAGGTCTTCTAAAGTAGTTTTGAGGTACAAAGTTAATTCTGAGTTCTTCGATGGAGATCTAGAGGTCCTTGAAGCTAGAATTCCAGGAGAATCTGATAGAGACATCCTTCTTGTTGGCCATCTCTGTCATCCCAAGCCAGGAGGCCATGACAACGCATCTGGAAGCGCATGTCTCATGGAAATAGCCATTGCGCTGAAGAAATTGGTAGAAGATGGCAGAATAACTCCGAAATTTGGCTTTAGATTGTGGTGGGTTCCAGAGTTCTACGGGACAATAGCTCACCTCTCATCTCATAATGAATTGGTAAATCAGCTTGTTGCTCTCCTCAATCTTGACATGGTAGGAGCAAGCCAGGAGAAGACAGGTGGACATCTTGCTGTCATAGGCTTCCCATTTTTCTCTCCATCCTTCATGCCCTTGTTAACTTTTGGAATGATGGAGCGGGTTATGGCATCGCTTGCTCCAAAGGGCTTGAAACTCTTCATGGAGAAGTATGCTGATGGAAGTGATCATCATGTTTTTGCCGATCCTGAGGTAGCAGTACCACAAACAGCCATTGGAGAGTGGGTTGACAAGTTCTACCACACAGACATGGACTTCGCTGACAACTTAGATCTCATTGCGCTTTCGGTTGTGAGCTCAGCTTCCGTCGCTACAGTTGCTCTTCTCTCCAGCTTTGTTTCTAACAAGATTGATTCTGAGTTTCTAATCAGATATGTCAGCATTATAGCTGTTAGACAGGGTTTCAGGGAGATTTCCGATCTTTTAGGAGAAGATAAGCAGTATAGCTCAAACAGAGCTTGGATTCTACCAGATGCTTATAGAAGAGCGGTATTCAGTTTGAACAAGATCCTTGGAAGTGAGTTTGGTGATTCTATAGATAAGGCCGCTGAGTCCGTTTTTAGCAAACTGATGGATGGAGTCAGAGAATCAGGGATACCAAGACCAGAAGCAAAGAAGAAGGTTGGATTGATCTACTCCAGGAATAAGGCTTGTCCCTTGCATCGGCGTAGGTTCATAGCTGCACTTCCTAAGGACAGAGGTAGGCAATACCTTCTGAGAGGAGATCTTGCAGAAATAGCAGATACACTTTACTTTGTCTTAGATGGAAGGAGAGATCTTTCTGATGCTTGGAGGCTAGTAGCATCGGAAGTGAAAGGTTGCAAGTGGGAGGACTTCATGTCCATAGCAGATGATTTGGAGAAGGCCGATTGGATCTCAAAATCCACCTAAGTGCTTAGCAAAATATGTTAATAAGGATACACGCTCTTAAGATTGATTTTTGTTTGGAATTAGATGGCTCATATTTTTAGATTCCATTGGAGGGCACCGCAAGATGGCAAAGAAGGTGCAAGTGATAGGGCTTGAAACAATTCCAGACATCAGAGCTGGAGATGATTTGGCAAAGATCATAGTAGACGCTGCCATAAGGGAAGGTGTAGGCATAGAAAACGGTGATATCATTGTAATAACACACAAGATAGTAAGCAAATCCCTGGGCTTGGTGTTCGACCTTAACAAGATTAAACCCTCTGAAAAGGCAAGAGAAATCGCTCAAAAAACGAGAAAAGATCCAGAATTCGTCGAATTGATATTGAGAGAGGCAAGAAGGATTGTTAAGGTTAGACCTCCCTACATAATCACTGAAACGCGTTTTGGCCACATTTGCTTGAATGCTGGCATCGATAGATCCAACGTATGCGGGAACCCTCGGATATGTGCGACCCTTCCAAGAGACCCGGATAAGGAAGCAAAAAGGCTGAGAGAAGAACTAGAAAAACTAACAGGAAAAAAGTTAGCTGTTGTAATCAGTGATACCTACAGCAGACCTCACAGGTATGCCCAGATAGACATGGCCATAGGCGTTTCAGGTATGAAGCCAGTCAAAGATTACAAGAGAAGGATGGATGCTTATGGGTACAGGCTAAGGTTCAAGATGCAAGCTGTTGCAGACGAGATTGCAGGAGCGGCTGAACTCGTAATAGGTCAGACAAAGGAGAAGATCCCTGTAGCTATAGTTAGGGGATATAGCTTTGAACCTGACGATAAAGCCTCTGCAAAACAGCTTAGCCTGATAGAATTGGGATACAAAGACATTTTCGAGGGAATCAAGCTAAGGCCAAAGTCTATTGCACTCGAATCCAAGAAGACTTAATACAATAAGATTCTCCTCCTTTAAAGGCGGAGGACTGGAAATATTGACCATAAAGAAATCTTGGAGGTAAAAAAGGAGCCTAAGACAGTCGACGATCCAAAAGGAAGAGGAAGGATTTTAGTTCCTACACTTCTCCTTGTCGACGCTTTGATACGCAAGATGCCAAAAAGAAAGCTTGTAGTAAAAGATTTCGAGGAAAAATTAGCCAAATTATGAGCAATTGCATAACAGAGGAAGACTAGTTCTAGAGAGGTTTGGAGGCAGATCCTTCAATTGCGTCTATACTTTCAAAGATCTAAGATGTTTTTATAAGGGCTCTATGCATCCAATCTTCTAGAATGGAAGAGGAAGAAGAACTAAATTCTGGGCTGCCAGGAGTCTTTGAGAGAGAGAAGATTTCTAGTCAACCATTCCCTAGGCTCTTTGAAAAACTCCTTAAACAGCTGTCTTCTTTACCTTTAGCTGTAGAAGAAAAGGAAAAAGGTGATATTTCGATCCTAAATGACATCTCATTCAAAAAAGTTGAGAAAGAAGTTAGCCCAGACCTCATAGTTAGTGCTGTAGACGGAGGTCACAACGGGAAGGAACTTGAAGGTTTTTATTTTGGAATAGCTACCGCAGTTGCTTACACTGGTAGGGTCTATAGCATTGTGGATCCTTCCCCTTTATGTGATGGGCATGTTTTCAGGCTTTTGTCATATAGAGGACCTACTTGGATCTCGTTGCTGGAACAACGTCTGGTCTATCAGATAGCGCTCTCTGTTGTAGAGAAAAGAGGGCCAGATGTCCTTTTACTAGATGGCAACTTGCTAATTAGACCCCCTTATTTGAGTGAAGGGAGTGAAGAGGGAGAAATTGACCTGGATAGGGGAGCAAACTACATCGAGGATAGAAATGCGTGTATAGATGCGTTGCTATACCTTCTAGATGAATGTTATAAGAGAGGAATAGCGGTGGCAGGCGTAGTTAAGAGACCTGCAGCCCAACTTATTATGCCTTCAAAGAGAGATGCCGCCATCTTAGACAGGCTAATGAAGGTTGGAGAAATAGCTGGCCCCATGCTCCCTAAAAGGTTATGGGGCGCTCCAAGGGGAGGAGTTGGTCATCCAGCTCTCCTCCATTATGCCTCCAGATATAGAAAATTGCAGAACCTCTCAATAGAGGATCCAACAACAGAAGGATTCATAAAAGTGGCTTATTTGAAAACAACTCCTGCTAGAGGACCGATAAGGCTTGAAATTCCCTATTGGGTTGATCCTCTAGAGGTTTCCAGCGTAGTATTAGAGACCTCTAAAGCGAACCCGGTTGACGGGATACCAATACATATACTCAAAGCCGATGAGTTGGCAGGGGTCGGATCTGATCTCTTAAGAATAATTTACGGAGAGATGCTCGCGAAGCTCATTAAGGAGAATCCTGAGCTTGTTGGAGCTGTAAGACCCGTAAGAGGTGAGGAATTTGAGCTATAGTGGTGAATTAGAGGTTGTGGGGAGGGTTGTAAGTCCCTCTCAGGTTGATGAATTTACGTTTGCGTTAAACGAAAACAAAGAGATAAGAGCAAAGGAGTACTGTCTTGTAAAACATCCTCTTGAAGACACCCTCTGTCTTTGCAGAGTGATAACTGGTTCTGTTCAAAATCCAACCGTAAGTCCAAAGGGAATCGGAGCAGTAATTGCCAAAAGCGGTTTTGAGATAGGAAAAGAGCAAGAAGTCGCCCTCATGAAAGCTGAGGTTCTGGGATACATAAAGGAAGGAAAATTTAGACCTCCTGATTTCCCAATAGCCCCAAATTCCCGTGTTTACAGGTGTACTGAGGAGTGGATCAAGCCCTTTCTTCAGGCCCAGGAGGGAATTCAAATACACGTTGGGAAGGATCCATTTTCCAATCTTCCAATTTCTTTAAGCCTTGATTGGATTACAAAAGGCCATCTAGGGGTTTATGGACAGACAAGAAGTGGAAAAACAAGTTTTGTCCTCAGGCTCATAAAATCTGCTGTTGATAACGATCCTCCGGCAAGGTTCGTAATATACGATAGGTACGGGGAATATTCCCCGCTTATAGACGCCGAATATGGGGTTAGGCTTGGATATGACTCCTTCCTGTCTGGTGCCATAAGTCCGGATGAAATTGCTTTAAGGTTGGGGTTAGACCCCAAATCTTCTGCTTTTAGAGATGTTAAGACCGCTATCGAGACCTTAATGGATAAAGGCGCTGAAGTCACTCCAGAAACCATTCTTGAAGAGCTTGAAGAGATAAAAATGAGGTCAGACGTCAAAGGCAGAGTGGAATACATTTTGAAATCCCCAAGAGCCAGGAAAGAGCTGAAGGTCTTGTCTCGGGGGGAGAAGGAAGAAGCTAACCTGATAAAGCTGCTAAAAGAGAATCCGGTCGTTGTAATTGATTTCAGTATAGATGCAGATATAGGAAGGCAGCAGATAGCTTTTTCGCACATATTAGGCAAGCTTTTCTCAAGAGCTGTTGCTACAAGAGGGGAGGAGTTCACCTGCATAAATGTCATCGAAGAAGCCCAGTTCTTTGCCCCGGAGAGAGGGATGCCCACATATGGAGATCCCTGGGGCAACGGTTCCCTTACCGCTCTCTCAATGGGAGTATCTCAGCTGGGTGGATACAATGTTGGGTTCATAGTAATGACTCAGAGACCTGCTTATGTGGCTAAAGCCGTTCTAGCACAATGTAACACCCATATATGTTTTAGATTAATGAGCAGCGCTGATCATGATCAAGTTAGCGGGGTTACAGGGTACTCGATATGGAGGTTGAGGGAGATCTTACCAAACCTCGAGACTCATGTAGGCTTTTTGATGGGTGCTGCCTCGCCTTTCTGGTTCCCTGTATTCTGTGAAACCGAGTTGTGGGAATATCCAAGAAAGGCTACGAAGACAGCCTCACAGCTTTTGAGGGAAATGTATAGTGAATTCAACCACACATCTACTGCCTGAAGGTTATGGCTCCCCAAACATCATCATGCAAAAAAGAAAGTGGATTACGAAAGAATAATTTTCTGTGATGTCTTCTTATAATTCAAGAAGTGTTAGTTGTTTTCACCGATTATTAAAGTAGAGTCTTAGTTTTGGAAAACTTATCCTGTCTTATATATTGAAGTAAGTTCTTTTAGACCACTCACGTCTTGTGATCAATCCTTGTGTGCTGGAGTTAAATTCTAGGGTCTTAGTTTAAAGGTGGTCGCCATCGATGGTAAGGGGGCTAAAAAATTTTCTATTAGAATACTACTCGATAAACAGAGATACCAGACTTCTCTTAGCTAGCTCAGGAATGTGGAGCATATCGTGGGGAATTTACGCAGTTATTTGGCAGCTTTATTTAAAGGCGGCTTGGTATGGCGGATTAGAAATTGGAACATATTCCTTAGTGCAAAGCATTTCTATGACCCTGTTAACCATTCCCTGCGGTTTTATCGCTGACAGAGTGAGAAGGAGGGGTTTGCTAATATTAGGTGGGCTCTTAGGCGTAATTTCAACGTTTATAATTTTAATATCAGTTTCAATAACCTCTCTTTTCGTTTCAGCCTTGATTGCAGGAGTTTCCTGGGCTATTTCTGGGCCTGCATGGAATGCTCTCTTTGCTGAAACTGTTGAAGAATCTGGAATGGAGGCTGGATATGGTTTAAGTGCCTTTCTTGGCAACATTTGTTTTGCCGTTGGGAATATCTTGGGATGGGTTCCAGAATTTTTGGTATCAAAAGCTGGTTTTACTTATTTCAGCGCATACAGAGTCTTCTTATACTTACCTGTTGCTGTCCAATTGATCTCAAATATTCCTTTAGTTTTCGTGCATGAAAGATTTAAACCCGTTTCTAGAGGGTTAAAAATGAGAGCTGGGAGGATAGCGCTTAAGTTCATCATCACTAACGTTCTTGTAGGCTTTGGAGCTGGCTTTTCTATCCAAATATTTGGATATTACTTAAGTGTTAAATTCAAGGTTGAATCAGGCCCTATAGGCACCCTTTATGCTCTCTCATCTATTCTTGGAGCCCCAGCTTTCTTAGCAAGTGCTCCATTGTCTTCTGCGGTAGGTATAATAAAGGGAGTGATGATACCTCAGATCATCTCAATACCCTTGCTTATCTTGATTCCTTTTACTCAGAGCTTTACTATAGCAGCCGCTCTGTACATCCCTAGAACCATGTTAATGAACATGGCGAATCCTTTGATTCAAGCGCTAATGATGAAACTGACTCCTGAAGAAGAGAGAGGTTCCGTATCATCGCTCTCTCAAATGGCTTGGAACCTCCCAAATGCCTTTTCCAACCGAATTGGAGGGTTCTTAATGGATTCTGTGAGTTTAGATCTTCCTATCTTCATTACATCTGCATTTTACTCTTTATATGTGGTAACGTTTTATTTTTTGTTTAAAGGAGAAGAAATTACTGAACGATAGTTTATTGGAAGGACGATTTCTCTCTATCCGGAGAAGGGCTACTAAGAGGTTTCCGCCTAGTTTAGACCCTTAACATTTAAAGGAGAACTCTCTAAGATCAAGGAGATTGAAGGATGAAAGAGAACAGAGAAAAAAGTACAGGCATACCAAGGGCGCTCTATGGTGTTTCTGCATCCCTGTCCTTCTCTAATCAGATCACAAGAAGGTTTTATCCTCTCTTCGCCGCATCCATAGACACTCCAATTTCACTTATGGGCTTGCTTAGATCCATGGAAAACCTGAGTTCAAGCGTACTTCAACTTCTCTGGGGAAACTTGGCTGATAAAGTTGGAAAAAGGCCTTTTCTTTTCATTGGTTTGCTAGGCAGCGGATTTTGCACGGCTCTCTTGATAAAAGTGAACAGTCCGTACCAATTAGTCCTTCTAATATTTTTCTGGTCTCTTCTATTTTCCATGACAGGACCTTCTTGGAATGGTCTTTTGGGAGATTATACAATAAAAGAAAATAGAGGAAAAATATTGGGGAAAATTGGGACTGTAGGAGAGCTTTCTGGTCTGATCTCTATGTTAATAATAGCTGTATTGACATACAAGGCTTGGTCCTCTTACTCTCTTCCTTTCCTCTTATCTGCTACTTTGAGTCTTGTAGGTGCTATGTTAGTTCTCTTAATAAAGGAGAAGAGAGGTCAAATGGGTTTTAACCTTGAAGATATTTTTCTGGCTCTGAAAGATAAAGGTTTTCGAAAGTTCTTGATTTTAAGCCTAATGTTTTGGTTTTCTATGGGTTTTGCATGGCCTCTCTTCCCATACATTACAGTTAAGGTCGTAAGTGCGACATTGTGGCAAATTGCCCTCATAAATGCAGGAATGAGGGCTATGACAAGCGCAACTCAAGGTCTATTTGGTAGGCTATTGGACAAGTTCGGTAGGAAGCCCTTTATGGTGATTGGAAGCTCGGGACTCTGTCTTTTTCCCTTAGGTTATGCTATAGCAAAGAGCTGGATCGACCTGTTTGTGGTTAACATTCTACTAGGTCCTTTTATCTCTGCAGTATTTGTGACTTTGCCAGTTTTTGTGCTAGATTCTGCTCCTGAGGGAAGGAAAGCAACTTATTCTGGAGCAAACAGCTTTACATTTGGTTTAGGATCCTTCATAGGGTCCTTAATGGGTGGATATTTTGTGAAGCTACTTTCAGGCTTAGTTCGGTTTAATAGGGCTCTCTCACTAGGTCTGATCTTTTCAGCATTAATTAGATTAATATCTGGGCTTAGCTTCTTGGTCATTAGTGAGACAAGGCCTAGAAGGGATTAAATTTAGGTAGTTAGATGCATTCTTCTTCTCATCAATGTGATTTCGCAGATGTTCACGAATGATTTGTTCGTAAAGCACTTCAAAAAATTTTGAAGTAAATGAACCTGATTTAAATATAGGACGATTTATCGTGCTTTAAAGGTGCCAATTCTTGGAGATGCGAGTTAGATTTCTTTTATTATTTGTTTTAGGAGCGATATTGCTTACTAGTTTGCATTGTGAGCTACAAGCCGATAAAGGCATGATACCAATAATTCCAGACATTTCAGTGTATGAACCTGGCCAGAAGGCAATAATAGGGTGGAATGGAGAAAAGGAGATCCTCATTCTATCGACTGATGTTTATTCTTCACAGAGAACAAAAGTGTTAGAGATTCTATCATTACCTTCTAAGCCAGAACGTATTGAAATGGGAAGTTTTGAATCTTTTGAAGTCATAAATGAGCTAATATTTGAACACGCGCCCGAGATTCAAGGTGATAGAGAAAAGAGCCCACTTGCTCCAGGTTCGGAAGGAATAAGTGTACTGTTCAAGAGTAAGATAGGGGTTCATGATATAACTGTTGTTGAGACAAAAAGTTGTGATGATCTATCTTACTGGATTCGAAATTTCCTGAAGAAGAATGGTTTGAATACCGCTCTTGACTTAAGTTCGGTTGAACAATTGATAAAAGAATACACCTCGACTGGATTTAGGTACTTTGTCCTTGACGTAATAGAGGTGTCCGATGAAAAGAGCGTAGAACCAATTGTTTACGAGTTCAAGACACCATTCCTCTACTATCCTTTGAAAATTTCTAGTATAATTCCTGGAGATACAAGAATTTCATTATTTCTAATAACGAAAGACAAGTTGGATGAAAGACTATTTTACGAATCCTCCATGCAGGTGGCTTACTATGAGTCCAAAAAAGAAGAGATACCTGTGCAATTCAAGGTCTCTCTGGGAGAGATATCTAAAGTAGACCTAAGGTTAACAGATCTGTTTGATGAAGAAGCATGGTTTACGGCTGTTTTTTATGAAGGAGATTTAGCTTGGCTAAACAAAGATCTAAAGATAGCTCTTCACGCTAAAATCGGCGAAAAGATTCTTGGAAGTAACTTATATGTAACAATTGATTTTCTCCTAGGAGTTTTGGTAGGCTTTGTGTTTTCTCTTTTAGCTTTCCTGTTAGGTCTTTCCATAAAAGTGAAAGCTAGCGAAGAATTGACCTAAGAAAAGGACACGGCATTTTTGGATTAAGGAAAATTAGATCTAACATTCGCTAAGATCAATCTTTTTTGGAGTGAATGTTCAATAGGTGTTGGGTTATCAAATGAAATTGGTTCGCTTTCTCTACGGAGAAGAAGACTTATACGGCTTGTTGTATGGAGATAAAATCTTAGTTCTGCAATTTATTTTTAACTGGCTCCCAAAAAAGGCTGAAAATCTCATAAGCGCAGGACCCGAGACTATTTTAGAGGTAGAGCAACGACTAAGTGATATTTCTGAAAGAGAGAGAAGAGAATTCTTGATAAACTTAAGCGAGGTAAAACTCCTCGCACCAATACTTAACCCGCCTAAAATAATATGCTTAGGATTGAACTATCGTGATCACGCAGCTGAACAAGGAGCAAGAATACCGGAGGAGCCAATAATATTCATGAAGCCAAGAACCTCAATTGTTGGTCCAGGAGATCCCATAATAAAGCCCACCTTCGTTGAAAAACTCGATTATGAAGGCGAGCTAGCTGTGATAATAGGTAAAAAAGGAAAATACATACCCCTATCGGAAACGAAAGAATACATATTTGGATACACGGTCTTCAACGATGTGAGCGCTCGGGACATTCAGTTCAAGGATAGGCAGTGGACGAGAGGAAAAAGTTTTGATACCTTTGCACCCATGGGTCCATGCATAACATTCAGGGATCAAATTAGTGATCCCAGCGATCTCAAGATACGTACATGGGTTAATGGAGAATTACGTCAGAATTCTTCAACGAGTAACATGGTATTTAACGTGTTTGAAATAATTCACCATCTAAGTAGAGTTATGACTTTAGAACCTTGTGACATAATAGCAACTGGTACTCCGGCTGGCGTAGGAGTTTTCATGAAACCAAAGCCGAGGTTCTTAAAGCCAGGAGATTTAGTAGAAATCGAAATAAGCGGAATTGGTAGGCTTAGAAACAAGGTTGCTGCCGAGACGTAGATCTTAGGAGTTTCTTGTTTTTTAGATCAGCTATTTGCTTAAGTGTCCCAAACAAAACTCTTTTAACGATAAACGGAGAAAGGTTCATATGTCATACTCTGTCTCGTCATTTGTCTATTTTGTACAAGACCTCTCAGAGTACTTTGATGACTTCGTAGAAAGACTGATGTCTCAACTTGCTCTAAGAGGCACGGCCATCACCGAACAGCACGTAGAATCGGATTTAGCTAAGTTCAAAGTGAAGTACATGGATGAGAAAGGTGATCTTATCATTATGCCGATAGGAAAAGACATTAAGGCAGTTTACCAAGTAAGTGGAGGTGGAATTCTGAGAAAAGGTCTTTGGGGAGCCATAACTGGAGGAGGACTCAGCACAATAGTCAGCAGTCTTTTCGAAGAAAGCAACAAAGATAGGCTACTAAGCTTGGTTGGAGGGTTGGTTGCTGGTGGTGCAAGCGGGGTATACGATGGCTTTAACACAGCAATGAATGAGGCTACCGAATTTTCCAGGATGTTAGCGCAGGCCATCCAGTCAGTAGAAAACGAGCTAAGAGAGATTAAGAGAGGAAAAGAAGCTTCTGTGGAAGCTAGAAGAGAAGCCGTTAGGGAGCTAAGAAGCGAACTCGAAGAGGTCTACACTGAATTAACTGTTCTTAGAGAGGAAATCGATCTTGCTGCGAGCGAAGGGAAGAAGGTGAGCAAGGCTAAAAGCAGATTCGAGAGGGCTGAAAAACTCTTAGAGGAAGCAGAAGAAGCGCTTTCTGCTGGAAAGGAAATCAAAGTAAAAGCTAACATAAGAGCTGCTCAGAGAATGATAGAACTGGCTAGAGAAGCATTAGAGGAAGTCATGTGACTGTCTTAGCCGTAGGTGCAGTTAGTTGCTGGAGGATTTTAACCTCCTAATCACATGTGCGCGAGGACAAGAAGAAGACGCTAGAATAGAGACGCTAGCGGTTCTGAAACAGCTAGGAGATCCAACTCCAGCTGTGGAGAAAACCAATGTAAGAGGTCTGCTCACTGCAAAAACCAACTTGAATCCTTTAGAGGCCGTTCACAAAATGAAAAAATTTCTAACAGAGAGACCCGTAGCCTTTCTGTATATCAAGAGAGCCATTCCCATTCAAAAAATCGTGAAAACAGATCTAGAGGAAATAGGAAGAGTTGCTGCCGAATTTGGCAGCAAGATTGGAAAGAATGAGACATTTAGGATAACGGTGGAGAAAAGACATACTGATCTTAAGACTATGGAGGTCATAGAAGCAGCCGCGACCAAGATAGAAAGAAAGGTTGACCTAGATAACCCAGACAAGATTATCCTAATTGAGATAATAGGACCCCTAACTGGGATCTCCCTTTTAGAACAAGGAGATGTACTCTCTACAGAGAAAGAACTCCGAAACTAATCCTTAATCCAAAAATAGAAGCAAAACAGGAGCACCTGAGAAGTGCTCCTGCCTATAAAGAGACTTTAACTTAAAAACCCATTAAAATAAAGTCACAGGAATCTCTTTGCTTAAAAAAGAGGGTGCTATTTCATTTGAATTCTTTTAGTCTTATGTGGTTCATGCCTCTAATTTTCTTTATTTCTATCAATCCCTCCTCTTCTAAACCTTTTAAGTGGCGCCAAACCGTCGTTTTTGGCAAATCAAGTGCCTTTATTAATTCAGATTGAAAAGCAGATCCTCCTCTTGTTTTAAGCTCGTCTATTATGAGTCTATCAACATAAGGCAGCTCCTCTATCCTAACAGGTATTTTCCTAGGTCTCTTCAGACTAAGAATAAGGAGAAAAGATATGAAGATTATCCCTGCGATTACAGGTATAAACCATGTGAAGAACCCTTCTTCTTGAGTTCCTGGTTCTGATGAGGAAGGAGAGGTTCCTTCAGGAGTAGAGGTTTGGGGTTTCAATTCAATTACATAGCTAGTCCAGATGACTCCCTTAACTTCAAATAACAGAACAGTTCTGCCATTCTCTTTGGAGATAGAAGAAGGTATGCTACTTAAACCCATTATTATTGAATTCTGGGGTAGTATTATCGTTGTCCTATTGGATGGAGATGTAATATTTAGCGTCCATATCCCTGACTCCATCTTAGTAATCATCTTAGTGTGATATGTAACGTTCACCAATTCGGCACCAAGAGACTCAACTATTATCTTTTCATCTTTGATTTCGCACTTTAATAGAAGACCATCTTCGTCTGTGGCTATTACAAATCCTTCTTCAGGATCTCCTATTAAAGGAAGTTCTACTTCTATTTCTTCTCCTGTAAGTCTTGCTATGTAAGAAACCTCTACGTATCCATCTTCAAAAACAAGAAGAACTAAATCTTCTATTTCCGTGTCTTGTGAACTACATGGCATGCAATGGGATGTGATGAGTAATAATAGTATTAGGAGTGATAGCTTTTTCATTCTGTAAGAAGTCTTGAATCATCTTGCAAAAAAATTTTGTTATTCAATTTGAAATGGTTCTTCAGCCTTTACCTTTACCTTTGCTTTTGTCTTCGCTATCATCCTTGCCCTGAGCTTTTGAAGGGTTTTCTTCTGGTGGAGGCGTTATTTCTGGTGGTTTTGGCTCTTTTACACCTTTGTGCTCAGTTTTAACTTTTATATCTTTTTTCATTTGAGCTATGGTCTTTTTGACCTCCTTGAGAACTTCTTTAGCTTTTTTCACATCTCCTTGAGCTTCTGGTTTATTGAATTCCTCAGTGAGATTGGAGATTACTGTTGAAATATTTTCTGGTGCTGTTGCCAGATCAATCTTTTGATATAGTTCTGTTAAAAAGATCCTCTACCTTGGCAATCTGAGAAGATTTAGCAACCTCTTTTTCTATTTGAATAATTGCTTTGTTGGCTTCTGATAGTATTTTAAGGGCTTGGCTCACATTGTATATTGCAATTCTAGATCCCTCCTTCAACATCGTGGATATGTTCGTGAAGAGATCATTTACCAAAGTTATGTTTATTTTTGTGAGGTTTTGTAGCTTTTGAATGCTAAGATTTATTCTTGTAAGAAGTCTTTTGTGTCTTTCGAAAGCAACTTGAAGGTTTATCATCGTTATACTAGATGTATTTGTCTGGTTCAAGGGTTTCTGGGTCTTATAAACAGCAGCAAGGACAAACCTCAGAATATTCAATGCTTCTTTTGTAAATAAACAAGCACCTGAATAGTTTCCTTCACTTAAAAGCATGTTAGCATGCGTCACTAGAGAATAACTTAGGTTTAGCGAATCTCTTATGCTCGTTGACTCATTTAATTCTATTTTCTCAAAACGGTGTACGCCCCGGATCGATAGGTTTGTCTCAAGGCTTGTGTTGAACGAAGCAAGTCTGTTCAAAACGAAAGAATAGGCTTGAAAATACATTGATAATAGCTGTTGAGATATCTCGGCTAGATTTTCTGATTCATCTTCGGCTATTAACTGTAAAGCAGGGGCTAGGACTGCTATTGCGATCAAGATGAGAGCAGTCCCTTTTATTAACCCCTTTAAGTTCATCATCTTAACTCAATAGAGTGATTAGATTTAAGAAATGTTTTAGAAATGAAGTGAAACTATCTGAAACAGACTATAAACCTAAAATCACACGAAAATAGCTACCTTTTTTTCGACCTCATTCTTATAAGGGAAAATTCAAGTATCTTTACCTCTATATCTTCATCCAGCTTACCATAGATAGATTCTAACTCTTTTATAAGCTCCTGTCTACTACTAAATCCATCTTTAATTGCATGTTCTTCGGTAAGATCTTTAATCTTAGTTGTTACAACGGATGTGATCTTAGCATCAGCTATATCCTTATTTCCTGTCCTAATCACAACATTATCGCCTTCTTTTAGCCCAGTTCTTAGCCTGATCGTTGTTCTCTTTCTCCTTGATAGAATACTATCTTCGTACTTTTTCCTAAAGTGTAATACCTTCTTTTTGGACATAGAACCCCACCAATCTTTCGATAATCCCTCTATAATGGTCAAGAGGCTTCTTTATTTTGAAAATTCTTCTGATTTGTTCCCATCCTCTGCCCTGCAAAGTTTTTGCAACGAGAAGATCCTCTTCCCAAGGTTTTAGAGGCCTCACATCCCATCCTTTGACGAAATAATGATGGAGTAGGACCTTTATAGCGTCAGCGGCCATCTCATATGTGTGAGTTCCTTGAAGGTAACCTTTTAGTCTCCTCCTCTGCGACATGCTCAGCCTCAACCTAGTCTTAAAGGAACCAGAAGCTAATAGAAGTCTGGCTACGGAGGGAGAAAGGGTAAAGTACACATCGTGTAGTGATCCAAGTAACCTGTTTTTGAACTCAAATGACATACCTTCAACCATTTTACTTGTTCGTTTGTTCAACGGCTTTAAGACAAAAACACTGAACTCCCCAGATGTTGGATTCCTACTAGGGCTTATATGTATGGGGATAAATCCGTTCTTAAGCCAGAAATTAAGAAGCCTCGGTGAAGCCCCAAAACCAGCCCCAATCCAATCCATACCCTTTTCTATGGCTTTTTGCTCGATCTCTTTGAGTATAAGAGAACCCAAGCCTCTACCTTGTAGGGATGGGTGTGTTGCTATTCTTACGATTCTCCATCCCCAAAGCCTTGCAAAGTCCTTGAAACCATAGTGAAGGACCATTCTGATTGGTATCATATGGCCTGGAGGCTCCCAGCCTTTCAGCAGCTCTTCCGCCATTACTGGAAGTAATTTTCCTTCTTCAGCAAGCTGTGCTGATACAAGAACCTTGTTGTTATGAATTAAAACCCATGCAGAATGATGTGGAGCATCTAAAAGCAAAGCTAGATCATTTGGTCTGTTTCTATAGTGAGCAAGAACATATATGCCGTAAAATTGTTTTAGTACCTCTTCAGGCGTTTCCTCGATATCTAATCTAGAGAATTCAATTTTCTCCTTGTCGATCTCTTTTTCTCTAATGTTCACTGGTTCTGCGTCCAGCAAAAGAAAATCATACAGCCATTTCTCTACAGGATCACCTTCTGGATAGCGTATTGGGGTTTTCATCCTTATTTCGGCGAGATTTAGCCCTTTCATCCTCCTCAGCCTCTCTAGAAACCTTAGCGAGAAACTTCTACCTGCGCCCTCATATCCGTGTATGGTCGTTGAAAAAATGGTCAGCTTCGATGTCTTTAGAATAGAGAACAAAACATAAGTTGGAATGCTAGCAGCTTCGTCTACTACCTTTATTTTGGATTTAGCTTCTATAGCCCTTATTGGACTCATATAGACGACAGAACATTGTCCAGATGAAATCTTAACTGTTGTATCATCTCTAAAGATCTCTTTAATCTTTAATCCTTGGGCTTTGAGACCAAGTCTAAGGAAGTAAAAGAGGGTTTTGGCTCCTCTTATTGTTGGTGCTGTTACAACAATCTTTCTCCAAAATCCTTTGGCGACAAGACGAGCTAGACTTAGTCCCAGTGCAGCGGACTTTCCTCTCCCTCTATCAGCTATTATCACTATTGTGTTTTTCCCTTTGGCTTCAGCTAAGTCAGTAATACAATCTATTACTTTGATTTGCTCATTAGTTAATGCAAGAGACCTTATGGGTCCTTTTGCTCTTGCTCTTGGCAAAAGTCTTGGAGCCACATCCCTACTAACTCCCTCGATGCTTCCTGACTCCACATCTACAAGCCAAACTCCAGGTCTACCCTTCAGGTTTGAGATGAATCTTCTCTTGAATGCCTGTCTCACATCCCTTTCAGTAAAGGGGGGAGACACCAGTTTCTTTTGAAATTGAGTTAGAGTGTTAAACCAAGCCTTCAAACTTGGTATAGCAAATAAGACGAGTCCTCCTCCCTTTATCGTTTCTACAAGCCTTCCGATATCGTTTGCTCTCATTTGGTAGGAAAAATCTGCCAGTAAAACGTCCCAAGTTCCTCCCATTGCCTCCTCGCTGTCATCGAAATTCAAAACCGTTGGTTCAATCTTCTTTCCTATGTTGCCTAGAACCGTATCTAATCCTATTAATTCCGTTCCAACGCTAGTATTTGAATATAATAGTTTGGTTTTTCCCTCTTTAAGTTCTGCATATCTGTTAACTAGTCGTGAAAGGATATCAAGACTTCCCTCTGCCGCTAAGGCAAGTAGCCTTCTCTCCCCGCTTTTCAGGGCTTCAAAGGTTATTCTATCAAATATTTCTTCGATGACATTATGGTTCATAGCGTCCCCCTTTATACAGAATTTTGGCTAGTAGGAATCTTTAAGCGATGTTTAGGAGATTTTCTCATTAAAATACCTAACCAAGCTGTATAAATAATATATTAGGGGTCTGTAGCTTTTTAGATAATTTTAAGTTGGGTGATTAAGCTTCTATCTTTTAGAAATTGGCTAAGAACATTGGTAGATACATAATAGTCGAGTCGAACAGAAAATTCATTTTGTATATGGGGGTGTTTAAGGAGATTATATTGTCTTCAAGCAGAGAGTCATCCATGGCAAGAAAGATAGGTTTCGCCAATATAAGAGCTAGAATTGTTCCTGTAATAAAAGCTTTGACATTCTTTGCCCTTTTTATGGTTTTAATACAATTTGTATCAGATCTTCTTCTAAAAATCGACAAACCTTACGGAGATGTTCTTCTTTTACTATATTTCTTAGGGTTTCCGACTGCTTTCACGTATTTCTTCATGAAGTTCTGGAACGGCTTGAATTTTACTAGTATGGGCTTTAAGGATTCTGAAAATGCTCCAAAAAAGTTTATTTTGGGCGCATTTATAGGATTTTGTATCATTTCAGCATTTTTCATCTCATTTTACTGTTTTGGATATGCTAGAGTTTCAATAAGTGCTGAACTTCCAGAGATGCCAGTCCTTTTGCAAGAGGTTTTTATCTCGTTTATTATTGTTTATAACGAAGAATTAATCTTTAGAGGCTATATATTCAACGCAGTAAGAAAATCTGGGCTATGGCCCTCTCTTATCGTTAGTTCAGTAACCTTCGGGTTTGCTCACCTAAATAATCCAAACGTCAATGCTATAGCTATAATAGGGCTAATTGTGGCTGGATTTTTGCTAGCTGTGAGCTTTTTGATATACGATGAGATTTGGGTTCCAATTGGGTTACATTTTATGTGGAATTTTTCAGAAGAAAAAATATATGGAATGCCTTTAAGCGGATTAAATCCAGAAAGTTGGCTCTTTAGAACTGAACTTGCTGGTTCTAAATGGATCACGGGTGGAGATTTTGGTCCAGAAGGGGGCCTTCTTCCGATTATAATAGAAGTCCTAGTTATTGTGATTATCTCTAAGTTCATGATAGGAAGATTATCCTCCAACAGGAGTAGAGGATGACTCGGTACCAACTACAACCATTACTACATTGGCCTTTTTTCCTTCACTTAGAGGAGTTTTAAGAATTCTCAGAAGGTTATCAAGAAAGTAGGTTACAGCTTCTTTTGTCTCGTTTCTTGTATTGCCTGCGAGGATTATAACCTTTCTTCCTTCCTTAACTTTTACAAAGAAGCCCATTGCTCCTTCTTCCATCAAACTCGTCTTTTCTTCTTCGGTTAGATAGCCTGCTACTATCTCTCCGACTCCCTCGTAGGCTTGTGGTCCTCCTAAAAAGATAATTGAGTCGATCTGATAGTAATCCATCTTCCAAAGCTCGTTGGGTCTTAATATGAAGCAGGAGATTCCATTTCTTAAGAGAGCTTTATTTAGTTGACGAGCAGCTTCTATGTCAACGGAATTAGAAATTATGACAACCACACCCATGGAAGAAATAGCTGGTGCCGATGGAAGTAGGAGTAAGAAAAGCAGCATAAATGAAAGCGAAAGTCTCAGAACCGACATCTTATTTAATTCTACGAAAACCCTACTAAAAGTTTTGCGAGTATTATAGCGTAGTCATTAAAGCAATACGTAGAACATCTGAGCAGATCTATTCTAGTTCCCTAGAGGTTTCTTTTTAAAACCCTGTTAATATCCATCTCATTGTCATTATCTTATTATGGGCTCCAGCCATCGTCTAAAGATAATAAGAAAACAGAAAGAAGCACTGAGAAATTCCTTAAAGAAAAAGGATGGTGCTTCATTTTTTCATAACTTTTGTTGGTCAATGTAATGATGAAATAAAAACAGATAAAATTAAAATTTAGGTTTGCCTAACATTGTCGTCCAATCTGTTGTGACACATGGGAGGGAGATCTAAAACGAGACGCAATGCTAAGGCTAGAAATCACTTATCGTTAGCATTCATCCAAGAAGGAAAGAAAGCAAGGGTTATTGACATATTTGGAGGCCGAGGAATGGTAAGAAGGCTCATGGAGATGGGACTCTCGCCCGGATCTGAGGTTACCGTGGTCAGAAATTCTTTAGGTCCTATGATAGTAGAAGTTAGAGGCGTAAGACTAGCGCTAGGGAGAGGATTAGCGTCAAGAATCTTGGTAGAGCTGGTGGGTTAACTATGATCCATTCTAGTAGCAACTCTGAGAAAAAGTCAATGACTGAAGCTCAGGATGCAAATGATTCTAAAGTGGTTATTCTTGCTTTGGCTGGAAATCCCAACGTTGGAAAAAGCACGCTTTTTAACGTTCTTACGGGAGAGACAGCTCACGTAGCTAATTGGCCAGGTGTTACTGTTGCAATTAAACAAGGTAAACTAACACATCACGAAAAAGAGATAATCGTGGTGGATCTGCCTGGAACATATAGCCTATCTGCAGAGGCTTCAGATGCTGCAGAGGCCATAGCTAGAGAATTCGTGGCAAGGCATAAGCCAGATGTTGTGGTTGTTCTTGTTGATGCCACAGCTCTTGAAAGAACGATGTACTTACCCATTATGGCTCTTGAAATGACACCGCGAGTAATAATAGCAATTAACATGATGGATGTAGCTGAGAAAAGAGCTATTCACATAGATTTAGATGCTTTGAGTAGAGAACTCGGAGTTCCTGTTGTAGGAATATCAGCGCTAAGAGAAGAAGGAATTGGTGTCCTGTTGGATAGGGTATTAGACGTTTCAGAAGGAAGAGAAGGCAGAAAAGAGCCTTTAAAAGTTGATTATGGCTCCTTAGAGCCATACATTGCAAGATTGGAGAATCTAATAAAAAAGGGGGGGCTGTTAAAGGACTATCCACCAAGATGGGTAGCGGTTAGATTAATTGAAGGAGACCCTGTCTTATTTGGCAGGATTAGGGAGAAAGAACCCGAAGTCGCCTCAACCATACTAGAGATAATTCAGTCAGCTAAAACAAGTTTAAGAATGGATCTCGGTTTAATGGCAGTTCAAGCTAGGTTCTCTTTCATCGACTCCCTTCTCAAAGGGAAGATTACTAAAACTCATTTAATTTCCCCGGGATTCGAGGAAAAACTGGATAAGGTGGCTCTTCATCCCATAATTGGGCCGCTATTTGCTAGTTTTGTTCTATTAGGCTCGTTTCTAACGGTCTTTGCCATAAACGTAGGATTTCCTCTCAACCTAATTTTCTCGTATCTAGGCATGGAAAACATGGCAGAACTGATCGAACGCTATAGTCTATCAAATGTTCTTGTAGGAATCTTCGACTTCCTTGCTGAAGTCATTAAAGGTGCTTTGAAGGGGTATCCTTCTTGGTTTGTAGGTCTTGTTGTAGATGGCGCGATATCAGGAGTGGCATCGGTCCTTGGATTTCTTCCTCTGATATTAATGGTTTATCTAGTGCTGGGTGCCCTTCAAGATAGCGGTCTAATGGCTAGGGTGGCTGTTTCTCTTGATAGGTTCTTTAGACGATTTGGATTGAGTGGAAAAGCCGTATTTCCAGCAGTAGTTGGATTTGGTTGCAGCGTTCCTGCGGTCATGAGCACTAGAGCCATGGATGATGATAGGGAGAGAATGGTTACAGCTATGACCGTACCGCTAATCCCTTGTCAAGCAAGGCTGGTTGTCATGTTAGCTATCGCTTCTGTTATGTTCAGTTCCCCCTTAGGGCAAGCGAGCTTTCTTTTAGGTATTTACATGTTATCAATAGGGCTTTACCTTCTATCATCAGCCCTGCTCAACAGGCTGATATTTAAGGTCAAAGTTCCTCCCGAACTTGTTTTAGAAGTTCCTCCTTATCATAAGCCTAGTTTGAAGGTGATTTGGTGGTACGCTAGGATGAACACTATGAAATTCATCAAACGAGCTGGGACTATAATCTTCAGTCTTAGCGTGTTACTTTGGTTTCTCTTGCATTTTGGCCCTAACGGATATATATCACAAGAAATAATGGAAACTAATGCTTTGGCCGTTGAGAAAACAATTGCAGCTATTTTAGGGAGAGCTTTGGTTCCTCTTGGTCGTCTAATGGGTTTAGGTGATTGGAGAATAATGTTGGCTCTTGAGACGGGTCTTATAGCTAAAGAGAGCGTTCTTAGCACGATAGTGGCCGCAACGGGCGCAGCAGGAGTTAATCAAGCAATAGAAGCTCTTGGTATGACAAGCCTTCAAGCAGTATCCTTAACTATTGCGATGACCACGTATGTTCCGTGCATAGCGACGGTAGGGGTGCTAAAGCAAGAATTAAGGATCACCAAGTATCTACTGATGATAATTGCTTATCAGCTTCTATTGGCCTTTGTGCTTGCTGCCGGCATTTACTGGGGTGGCACAATTATTGGACTTTCTTGATCTCCTGAGTTTGAGAATAACAAAAAGAACCATTATAATCGCTCCAAACACCAACAAGTGGTGGCTATGGGCTGATATGATTTGCCAGTTTTCTCTTAATACAATACCCGCCGCAACCAAGGCTGCATTCCATGGAATCGATCCCAACACGGTGTATATGACTAAGTCCTTAATAGAAACCTTGAATATTCCTGCTGGAAAGGAAATCACTGTCCTTATGCCAGGCAAAATCCGTCCAAGAAATACTGCTTGTCTCCCCCACTTTTGAAATAAGAATTCAGATTTCTCAATGTGGTCGTCTCTGAGAAACAGGTATTTACCATATTTCTCTAAAACTTCTCTTCCGTATCTTAGACCTAGGTAATAGGAAACCAAAGATCCCAAAAGGTTTCCTATTACGCCAGAACCCGTCGCTAAGAAGAAATTCATTTCTCCCACAGAAACAAGAAACCCAGCCAAAGGCATTACGACTTCGCTTGGTATTGGTAAGAGCGCGCTCTCACCAGCCATTGTAAGGATAATAGCTGGATATGAGCCCTTTGACACTAAAGTTATCAACGCTTCTATTACTTCCTTAAGAACTTCACCTAACAATTTCATCTCCAGCTACACAATTCAATTTCTGAAGATTTGAGATACATAAGCTTAACAATAAAAATGGTCACACTAATCCTCAATTGCTGTGCTTTAAAGTGCTTGGTCAAAGCTAAAAAACCCGTCATTTGAGAGTTATATCATCGCTGCTCATATAAGTGTTATTTTCATGTTTTAGAGAACTCTTGAATTTATTCAAGATTAATGAATAACGGGGCCACTTATCAGATATTGGTGGTATATCTTCTAGCCATAGAGCCACTTCCTCGCTCAAATTGATAATAAAACAGCTTTTTCATCTAAAAATCTCTACAAGGCCAATTAATATGGATATTAAAAGGCCTGAGATTAATTTATTACTTAAAACAATCAAGTTAGCTTATCAAATCATTTGTTTTCAAAACAAAGGTTCTTTGCTAACAAGCTTTTAATAGATCTTACCTGTTTTGAGGATTACAATTGCAGGAGAGACCTACATTGGCTCACAGGACTACAATATTTCTCTTATTGTTATTGGTCATCTCTTCGTCTATAGAAATGGTGAAAGTTGAAAGTATGGACTCGCTCTTGAAGACAGCCATATCTATTCAAAAAGCATGCCTATGGTTGCTTGAAAATCAAAATGCTGATGGTAGCTGGGGTGTCGGTATGTTAGAGCAATCGAGACTGACGCCCCTTATAGCAGATTCTTTGCTCTCCTGCGGTTTGTCGGTAGAGGATGAACGGATAGCAAAAGCCCTTTCTTGGATATCCAGAAATAGACGTTCTATTCGGGAACCTGCTTCTCTTGCATTTGCAATCGATTCATTTCTAAGAGCTGAAAAGGCAGATGCTACATTGAACTCACTTCTTCAAGATCTCATCTCGATGCAAAAGGATGATGGTAGTTGGGACGAAAGCATAGTTCTCACCTCAATCTCAATACTAGCGATCAAGTCTTCACAGTTGAAAGAAGTTGCTGAATCTATTGAAAAAGCATGTAAATACATGTTTAGTATTAGAATCAATGGAACTTGGCCTTGGAATATAGAGAACGATCAAAACTGGATGGAAACAGCTAGTTATTTAGTTGTAGCTCTAACTGAATCTGGAAGATATAATGAAAGTGTGCATGAGGTCATTCAATGGTTAGAAGAGAAGGCGAATGGGGAAGAGAACCGAAATTTAAGCATAACTACCGTCGCCATATTAGCTTGGGCTTTGGCTACTGAAGATCCCACCTCTCAGATAGTTACAAGAGCGCTTTCTTGGATCGAAGATGAGCAAAGTGAAGATGGTAGCTGGAATTCATTAGAGGAGACAGGGCTTGTTGTGTTCTTTCTCCATAGAATAGCTGGGTCAGTTCCAATTTCTTCATTAAGACCTTTAGTGAATGTTAAGGTTCTTCCATATCCAGTGATAGCCGTAAAAGGAGTACCTTCTGTTGTTAACGTGACCTTCACCATTTCTAACGGAATCATACTAAATCCAATGGTGAACATTGGTTCTTCTCCGCTTTTGACGGTTTCCTCGGTTGTAGGTTATATCAACGAAGTCATGACTCCTCTAAACGATCTAAAAAGACTATACCCAGGAGATGTTATCAAGATCTCTTTTAGGATTACGGCGATTTCAGATCAAGAAGCTAGCCTTTCTCTTCCAATTACCTTAAGTGGTGTTGATTTCTTTGGAAACCCTGTTTCATGGAGTTCTGGAATGGCGTTTAGGGTAACGAAGCAAGGGTCTCCTGAAATCAGGGTATCGGTATTGCCAGAAAAGGGGGAGATTGAGGAAGGAGAATATATTCCACTCTATCTTCAGATAGAGAACGTTGGAACAGCTCCAGCATTTTCTCTCAACTATACCATGCGATTTTATCCAAAGATAGTAGAGATTAAGAGCGGCAACTTGAATCTTTCAGTAGACAAGCTCGATCCAGGAGATAAGATAAGTAGTGCTATTGTTCTTAAGGGATTGGAATTAAAAGACGAAAGTAAACTACTTTCAATAGAAGCAGAAGTAGAGTTTATTGGAGGGAAGGTGGAGGGGAAAGCTAACATCCTAATTAAAAAGATCAGCTTTTGGGAGAAATATAGCAACGATATCTTAGGAGCGGTCTTAGGAGCGGTCTTGGGCTTTGTTTTCACAGCACCTGTCTCAAATTATTTCAAACCATTAATGAATCTTTTGAAAAAGCTCAAAGAGTCGTTAATTAAAGGATTATGTCGTAAATCAAGATCTAGTGAATAATTTAGTCCAGAGTTAATCTCTTCTTCCAGATAGATGGGAACTAAAAATTACAATTGTCTATAGACTCGACTCGTTCCATACAATGGGGGCTGTTAGCAACAATATTTAGCGTCTCAGCCCACAACTTTTCTATTCGTACCAATTCCATCGTAATTAAAGTTTTTTACCTTGTTGAAGGAAAGCCTATCGATATGAATTTCCTACTCTCCAGAGAAGATATTCAAGGACAATTTGTAAGGCGGATTTTAGAGTTAAGTGGGCAAGATGTTTTCGCATGCTATCAGTGTGGAAAGTGCTCTGCACTTTGTCCCTCGATGGAGAGGATGGATTTGCTTCCAAATCAGCTTGTCAGAATGGTACAATTTGGCAGAGAAGAAGTTCTCAGATCCAAGACCATTTGGATTTGTTCTTCCTGTTTTTCATGTGGTGTAGAGTGTCCAAAAGGTATAGACATAGCTAGTCTTGCCGAAGCGTTAAGGTTAATGCAGTTAAGGCTAAACATTGATCATCTTGACCTAAATAAGATATCTACAGAGGATTTAGAGGAACTGCCACCTATAGCACTTGTTAGTGGCGCAAGGAAGTTTACTACTTAGGTTAAGTGATCTCCATGAAGTTTCCATACTATCCTGGTTGCACATTGAAGGCTCAGGCTAATAACTTCGAGATCTCCGCTATAGAGGCGTGTGCGTATCTTGGGATAGAGTTGGATGAGCTTGATAAGTGGAATTGCTGTGGAACCGTATACTCCCTTGCAACAGATGATCTGATGAAGCAGGTTGCCCCAATTAGAGTTCTTATCAGGGTAATGGAGAAGGGGAGAAATGAGCTTGTGACTCTATGTGCAATGTGTTACAATACCCTCGCAAGGGCTAACCTTCTCGTCAGAGCTGACAAAGAGAAGATGGAGAAACTGAATTCCTTCATGGACGATGAACCAGATTATGACGGAAGTGTCGAGGTACTTCATCTTTTACAGGTTCTAAAAGATATTATTGGTTTTGAGACAATTAAAGAGAAGGTTGTTAGACCTTTGAAAGGTTTAAGGGTCTCTCCTTACTATGGTTGTCTTCTCATTAGACCAAAGGGGGTTGCAATAGACGATCCAAGAGATCCAAGGATTTTAGAGGATTTGCTGTCAGCTCTTGGCGCTGATGTAATTGGAACTCCAGAGAGAGCCACGTGTTGCGGGTCCTATCTAACAATAGACAGGAAGGAAGTTGTAGCTGATAACGCCTACAGAATTATAACGGCCTCTGTTGAAAGGGGAGCAGAGTTATTGGTAACGTCTTGTCCTTTGTGCTTCTTTAACTTGGACAACAGGCAGAAGGAGGCCAAGAAGCTTCATCCTGAGATAAAACAAGTTCCGATCGTTTATTTTACTCAATTGATGGCCCTTGCATTTGGACTTGAGGATAGCTTAGGTTTTGAGAGTCATTATGTAGACCCAAGACCTGTTCTTAAGGAGAAAGGGTTGTTGGGAGGCTCTTAGATGCCTGAACGAATAGGAGTCTTTGTTTGTCACTGTGGACAGAACATAGCCGGAAGCGTCGACGTTGAGAAAGTCAGAGACGAGGCAGCTAAGTTAGCTGGGGTTGTGTACGCAGAGGATTATGTTTTCATGTGCTCTGATCCTGGGCAGGAACTTATTAGGAGAGCAATTCAGGAGAAAAACTTGGATGGAATAGTTGTAGCCGCATGCTCTCCTTTCCTTCACAAGGAAACCTGGCAAAATATTGCAAAGAATACTGGCCTTAATCCTTATCTGGTGGAGGTTGCCAACATAAGAGAGTGGGTTGCATGGCCTCACAGGGGTGATAAGGAAAAGGCTACGGAGAAGGCAATAAAGATGGTGGAAGCCGCTGTTGCTAAGCTTAGGTCGGATGTAGCTCTTCAACCAATAAAAATCCCCGTTAAGAAGTCAGTTTTAGTCATAGGCGGGGGTATTGCGGGCATACAAGCTGCTTTGGACATTGCAGAAGCTGGACTTAAGGTGTACCTTGTTGAGAAAGATCCTAGCATAGGAGGAAAGATGGCCCAGCTTTCAGAGACATTCCCTACCCTTGACTGTCCTCAATGCATTCTCACCCCTAAAATGACTGAATTAGCCCACCACCCCAATGTCACGTTGCTGACCTATTCAGAGATTGAGGATGCTACTGGTTCTGCAGGAAACTTCAAGGTAAAGGTGAGGAGGAAGGCAACATACGTCAATTGGGATAAATGCGTGGGATGCGGCTCATGTATGCAAGTATGCCCTGTTGAGGTATCATCAGAATACGAGGCTGGGATCGCAAACAGGAAAGCGATATACATACCCTTTCCTCAAGCAGTACCCAACAAGGCAGTCATAGACCCGATAATCTGTCTAAGATTAAAGTATGGTAGAGGTTGTGGTCTTTGTGCAAAGGAGTGCCCTGCTGGGGCTATAAGTTTCGAAAACAATGAGAGTTTTGAGGAGTTAGAGGTAGGAGCTATCATAGTAGCCACGGGGCTTGAGGTCATGGATGCCTCCAATTTCGCTGAGTATGGCCATGGAAAGTATAAGGACGTTATTACTGGCCTGCAATTTGAAAGATTACTTGCGCCGAGCGGTCCTACTCGGGGTCGGGTGATTAGACCATCTGATGGCAAGGTTCCAAAGGAAGTTGCCTTCATCCAGTGCGTTGGATCAAGGGACCCTGAAAACTGGAATCCTTATTGCTCAAAGATCTGCTGTATGTATACGGCCAAACAAGCATTGCTTTACAAGGAGGCGGTTCCAGATGGGCAGGCCTATGTCTTCTACATAGACATAAGAGCTGACGGTAAGGGCTATGAGGAGTTCATTCATAGAGCTATGTCTGAACACAAAATTGTCTACATAAGAGGTAAAGTGGGGAAGGTTTACGAAGAAGAGGGCAAGCTGAAAGTGGTTGCAGTCGACACACTTACTGGAAAGAAAGTTGAGGTGAATGCAGACCTAGTTGTTCTAGCTACAGCAGCTGTTCCTAGCCCTGGAGTTAAGGAACTAGCCAAGAAGTTAAGGATTCAACTTTCTGAGGGAGGTTGGCTCAAAGAAGCTCATTTAAAGCTGAGACCTGTAGAAACCTTGACATCAGGCGTTTACATCGCAGGAGCAGCTCAATACCCAAAAGATATTACCGATACGGTAGCACAAGCCAGCGGTGCAGCTGCTAAAGCAATTTCGTTCTTATCAAAGGGTTATGTTGAGAGGGAACCCTTAGTGGCAAGAGTAGATGAAGATATATGCTCTGGATGTGGGAATTGCGTTGCCCTTTGTCCTTATGGAGCTGTTGAATTAACTGATGAAAGAGTAGCAAAGGTAGATGAAGCTCTTTGTGAGGGATGTGGAGCTTGCACAGCAGCTTGCACAGCAGGAGCTATCTCACTAGTGAATTATGACAAGAGACAGTTGTTTGATCTCATTTCAACTCTTGTAAGGAGGTAAGCAAATGAGCGATTTTGAACCGGTAATAATAGGTTTTTTGTGCAAGTGGTGTGCTTCAGCGGCTGCAGACCTTGCTGGTACCTCTAGACTTCAATACCCCGCCAACTTAAGGCCCATCATGGTCAACTGCTCCGGCTTCATAGACACATCTTACATCCTTAGAGCATTGCTAGAGGGAGCTGATGGGGTGCTAATTGGAGCATGTCATCCTGGAGATTGTCACTACGTGGATGGTAACTTGAAAGCCAGGAGAAGGATAGCTATAATCAAGAATTCGATTAAGGCTCTCTCTCTAGAGCCCGAAAGGATTAGATTTGAATTCATCAGCACGTCTGAAGGAGCGAAGTTCGCTAGAGTGGTTAGAGAATTTACAGAACAGATCAAAGCCTTAGGACCAAATCCCCTCAAGAGGAATGAAAGATGAAAGGAGTTTTCATCCCTGAAAGGGACCCAAGAGATGCCATCAGATTCGTGCTTAGGCAAGCAATGGAAAAGGGGCTTCTAAGGGGGATATTGGGGTATAGGAGGAACAACTCAGGTCTTATTTATCCCTGTCTTTTTACGAGTAAAGAGGAGCTTTCTCAGCTCGTACCAATTTCTCCTGTCATCTCAGGTTACTCCATGGCAACTCTTTCCTCTTGGATTACTACAAATGGTTACAGCGGTGAAAAGATTGCTGTACTGCTGAAGCCATGTGAGACAAGAGCAGTAATAGAACTCAGCAAGTTTGATCAGGTTTCCCTAGAGAACCTTCTGCTCATGACGGTTGAATGTCTGGGAACTTATCACGTTCTGGACTTCATTGACATGATTGAGGGAGGAGAGTCCCCAGAGGAGAGCTTGTTGAAAAGCTACTATAGCAGAGAAGATGATGCCTTTAGGGAAGCTTGTAAGATATGCATGTACCCTAAGGCTCCATATTCAGATCTTAACCTCTGTTTCATTAGTTTAGGAGGAAAGGGTCTTGTAGTAGAGACTTCTAGTGAAAAGGGATATCATTTAATGGAGAAACTTGGTTTCTCAGTTCAGGAATTAGAAGACGAGGCTCTAGAGGTTATTGACATTAGAAAGGAGAGAAGGAAAGAATTTCTTGAGAAGTCTCGTCAAGATCTGGCTGGTCCAGAGAAGATAAATGAGTTCTTTCAGGATTGTATTAATTGCCACAATTGTATGGAAGTATGTCCCATTTGCTTCTGCGAAGAGTGCTTCTTCGACGCTGACAGGTATGAATATGTTACAAGACGATTCCTTAATTGGAGCCCTAAAGAAGGAACATTTCCTCTACCAGAAGCGAAAATTCAGTTTCATCTAGGAAGGGCTCTTCACATGTCAACGTCCTGCATAACATGCGGCTTATGTCAACAAGCGTGTCCCAAGCAAATCAAGCTAAGCGAGTTTTTCGTTCTTTTGGCAGAAGAAAATCAGGCCTTATTTGACTACGTACCCGGAAGAGATCCAGAAGAGAAACCTCCTCTAAGAGAGTTCTACGAAGAGGAGCTTGAGGAGTACGGGGGGAACCTAGATGAGACTTGTACACGTGAAAGCTGAACTAGGGCCTGAAGAACTTGAGAGACTAAGGCTGTGCACCGCATGTGGAGAGTGTATCGTCGAGTGTCCTGTATTCAAGGCTACAGGCAACTCAAAGCATTTGCCTGTGAACAAAGGAAGGGCTTTAAGAAGGATCGTGGAAAGATCCCAGGGAATTGTAAGTTCGTTACAAGAGCAGGTACCTCTCAAAGAGTACTTCATAAAGAGTTCTATTTCAAAGGTATATGAGTGCACACTTTGCGGAGCATGCACAGAGCAATGTAGGTTTGATGTAAGACCTGACGATTTGTGGTACCAGTTCAGGAGGATAATGTATGAGAACAAGTTTATACCAGAAGGCATGAAAGCTCTTATCACTGCATTCAAGGAAAAGGGAGATCCATATGGCATGGGAAAGAAAATGAGACTTTACTGGGTTAAAAGAGGGAAATTAATGGAAAAGGTTCCGATTAATCATAGGTCAAAAACCGTCTATTTCGTAGGTTGCACGACCGCATTCACGAGAATAAACAGAGTTTCTGCTATTTCTATGACTCAGATACTTAATGCTGCAGGCGAAGATTGGACATTGCTTGGCGATGAAGAAGTATGCTGCGGGGCACCTTGGCTTATGATAGGCGACGTTAACTCAGCAAAAGAAAATGCCGAAAGAAATGTTGAAGCCATTGTGAGATTAGGTGCAGAAAGGGTTGTAACTACGTGTCCTACATGCTTTAAACAGTTAAAAACAGTATATCCCATGCTTTTAGGCAGACAACTTCCCTTTGAAGTAATTCATGCTACGCAACTTATCTCTTCATATCTGAAAGATGGAGCGCTTAGTCTTAGAGGAGAAATTGGAAAAGTTGCTTATCACGACCCTTGTGAGCTTGCTAGACAGATGGGTGTGGTTGAAGAGCCGAGGTTTATACTTACTAAGTTAGGTACCCTGAAAGAGTTCGATAAAAGGGGCTCTGAAACCCAGTGTTGTGGGGGCGGAGGTTTCTTAAAGGTGACAAATGAAAGAATAAGCAATATGGTAGCCCAGCTTAGGGTCAATCAAGCATTAGAAATGGGAATTGACGTCCTCGCAACCGCATGTCCCTCTTGCAAGATGAACTTATCTGAGGGAGCCAAAGTCCTTAATACTAATATTAATGTTGTTGACCTTGTTGAGGTTGTGGCTCGAAATCTCGAGGTGTAGATGACATGACAGAAATAAAGGGTATGGAGGTCGTAGAGAAGGAAAAAGAGACCAAGATGGTTAGAATCTACATAATGGGGAAAGAGTACCTTGTTCCTGCTGGTCTAACGATAATGAAGGCTATGGAATATGCTGGGTACAGGTTCATAAGAGGCTGTGGTTGCAGAGGAGGATTTTGTGGGGCCTGCTCAACTGTTTACAGATTTATTGATGACTACAAGCTCTACACAGGTCTAGCATGTCAGACCACAGTGGAGGATGGAATGTATCTAACTCAACTTCCCTTTGTACCAGCAAATAAGGCAATCTACGATTTAGACGAGATCAAACCAACTCCAAACATCTTGTTGGGATATTATCCAGAACTAGCAAGGTGTGTGAGCTGTAATACATGTACAAAGGCGTGTCCTCAAGATATAGAAGTCATGTATGCTATTCAAGCGGCAATAAGAGGTGATTTTGAAGAAGTCGCCAATCTTACCTTTGATTGCATTCAATGCGGGCTTTGTACCATAAGGTGTCCAGCAGAAATTCACCATTATCACGTGTTTCAACTTGCAAGGAGAATATATGGGAAATACATTCAGCCAAAAGCAAAACATTTGCAAGAGAGGATCAAGGAGATCGAAAGTGGAAAATATGACGAGGAAATGGAGAAGTTAATGAAGATGAGCGTTGAGGAGCTGAAGAGGCTCTACGAAAACAGAGGAAGGATAGAGGAGTAGGGGTGATACCAAGTGTCAGGATTTGAGCTAGTAAGGGGTTATCCCAGATACATGAGAGAAAGTATTGAGCTAGTTGAGGAAACAAGAGAAAGAAGGTTAAAAGAGGAGATTAGGCGTCTTAGCTTAGAAGAAAGAGAGGAACTATTGAAGAAATACCATCCAGATTACAAAGAAGGCACAAAGAGGCCACTAAAGATCGGTCCAAACAAAGGTATGATAGCTCCGCATGAAGTAATAGATTTACTTGAGGCACATCCGTTAATTCAACCAGAACAAATAGATCTATCACAGGTTGACTACGAGACAGACATTCTTATCATTGGGGGCGGCGGCGCGGGGATGACGGCTGCTTTGTGGGCTATTTACAATGGCGTTTCACCTGAGGACATACTTATTGTTACAAAGCTTAGGTTAGGTGACTCAAATTCTGTAATGAGCCAAGGTGGTGTTCAAGCAGCGGACAGACCTCCTGACTCACCGACCAGACATTTCTTGGATGTAATAGGTGGAGGTCACTTTACGAATAACCGTCAGCTGGTTAGAACGCTTACTATGGAAGCTCCATACATGATGAGATGGTTGGAAGAACTAGGTCTTATGTTTGACAAAGATGAAGAGGGAAACATGATTGAACTATGGGGCGGTGGAACAAGTTGTAGAAGAATGCACTCATGCAAAGATTACACTGGTATGGAGATAGTAAGAGTTCTTAGAGATGAGGTGAGGAATAAGGGAATCAAATGTGTTGAGTTTACTTCTGCCGTTGAACTGATAACTGATGAAGATGGAAAGGTCGCTGGAGCTGTGCTTTTGAACATGGAGAGTGAACAATACTGTATAGCAAAAGCAAAGGCAACCATCCTCGCTACGGGAGGCTTCGGTAGATTACACATCCAAGGGTTTCCCACCACAAACCACTATGGAGCCACAATGGATGGAGTTATCTTAGCTTACCATGTTGGGGCTTTATTAAGGGACCTTGACGCCACTCAATACCATCCAACGGGAGCCGCATATCCCGAGCAGATTGTTGGTCTTCTTATCACTGAAAAAGTCAGAGGAGGCGGGGCTCAGGTAGTTAACAAATTTGGAGAACAATTTGTATTCCCCCTGGAGCCAAGAGACGTAGAAGCTGCCGCCATAATAAGAGAGTGCTGGGATAGGAACAACGGCGTAGAGACTCCAACAGGAATGAGGGGTGTTTGGCTAGATACACCTATGATAGATCTTATCAGAGGAGAAGGTTCCTTCAAGAAGATGTTTCCCGCAATCTACAGGATGTTCGGTAGAGTAGGCATAGATCCGACAAAAGACCCAGTTCTAGTGTTTCCAACTTTGCATTACATGAATGGAGGCATTGTAATTAACGAAAGATGCGAGACCACAGTTCCTGGACTCTTCGCTGCTGGTGAAACTACTGGAGGAGTTCATGGGAAAAACAGGCTTATGGGGAACTCAATTTTGGATTATCTAGTCTTTGGACGGAGGGCTGGCATAAATGCAGCGAAATATGTCAAAAACGCTAGGATTGGGAAATTAACATTAGATCACATAAGAAGATACGAAAAATGGCTAGAAGAAGCTGGAATCGAGACCGAAAGAAGAGCTCCAATGATCTTACCAGATTACAGAGGTAAGAGAGTACTTATGAGGAGAATAGATGTCCTCTAGTACAGATAATTGATAAAAATTTATAACAAATAGATTTACATCGTTGTTAGGCACTTAGTAATATTGTTTCAGTGAGACTGGAGCGTAAGCTGTGGTTGCAATATAGAAGGTACAATTATTATTGAACCCATTATAGGGTTAAGTTGAATATGAAATCAGTGAGCAGGAGAGAAGTCGGAGAAAAAATAACAAATCTCATTAGTAATTCAGTAAAGTTAGCTCTGGTTTTGATCTTTCTCTCCTTTCTAAGAAAACAGATTCAAGATAGTGCTGTAGAGGTCTTTAACCTTCAGATACCATCGAAATTAATCATTGATGCTGTGAGACTTGCAACGATAGCATATTTTGGCCAAAGAGTCGTTATTAGCCTTTTGTTTCTTCTTAACGTAATATCTGATAGACTATCTAAGATCCTTGGTTTTGAGGAGACCGGTGGACTCAAACGGATTGGCAACGACATAATCTACATGATAGGTCTCTTGTTAGCTTGGTTTGGTTTATCACCACTATTTACATTCATTCCAAGCAAGATTATAGGTACCCTTCTTTCAGTTGTGTTCTTGGTACTTGCTGCACTTATCGTATATGATGCACTAAAGACAGGTTATGATCTCTTTAAAGAAAAATTTGAAAGATTCGTTAACCAGTTGACTTTCTTGATTACAGGAATACCAGAGGAAAGAGAAAGCAATTCAGATCAGAAAAAGGGCCAGAGGAAAAGATAGGCGTTTGCAACTATCAGTTGTATGATGGTTAATGGGACTCCCAGCTTCATGAAGTCTGCAGGGGAGAAACCAGGATCTTCTCTCTCCAATATGCTGATTGCTACTACAGAAGGAGGAGACGCAAAATAGGTTAGGCTTCCTCCAACATTTGCTCCTATTCCTGTAGCCCATGCCAGGCGGATTAGAGGTATTTGGGATGTCTCTGCTGCTTTCTTTATTACTGGAAGCAGAGTCAGAGTCACTGGTATATTATCTATTAATCCGCTTGCCATCCCACTTATCCACAGGGTTGCAGAGAGTGAGATTATGGGTTGCTTTGCGTATATTGGTGTTACAACTTTTGCTAAAATGTCCAAAGCTCCCGTCCTCTCCATGGAGCCTATTATTATGTAGAATGCCCCCAAAAAGAAGAAGACTCCCCAATTTATTGACCTAAAAAGCTCTTCAGGCTCCGTTACTCCGATCCACAACATTATTACGGCTCCCCCTAAGGCAACTACATCCAAAGGAATTCCGGTCTTTTCATGTAGGAAGAAAAGAATTATTGTTGCAAAGAAGATTGCAGTCGATCTAATCAGGATCCCTTTATCTCGAACTGCTTGCCAAGGATCTAAAGAAGACATATCTACCTCCCCTTCTCCTTCTTCTATTAGATTTGCCGTCCTCAGACCAATTAATGTTATAATAAAAACAACCAGCAGAGAGAGGGGAAGCGTGGTCCTTACAAATTGGGAGAAGCTAAAACCAAATTCTGACGCAAGGATGAGGTTTGGAATTGAGCTTATCATAAGACCGATCGAACCTGCGTTGCAGGCTATGGCCTCATACATGATCCATGTTCTAAGTCTTAACCTTAGAGACTTAGCTATCGAAGCTGTTATTGCACCAATTATGAGCATGGCAGGTAAGTTAGGTATAGAAGTAGTTAGTATTGCTGTTAGAAACATAAACGCCGAAAAGAGTATTCTTGGCCTGTTTCCTACAAGTTTAACCACCCAAAGTCCTATAAACTGAAAGAGGCCCGACTTAGCAAGGCCTTCCATCAAGAGAAGGATTCCAAGAACCAGTCTTAATGTAGACCCATCGATAAATTGCGTGAATGCCTCTTCAGGAGTGAAGGCATTGTAAATGAAAGAACCAAAGAGAATTGTCAAGGCTGCACCTATCATAGCAGCCACTACCATGTGATATTTCTCTATAATCAAGGCTATGATCGTGAGGAGAAAGATTAGTAGCATTGGAGTTTGGACCTGTTGAGGAATCAACTCGATTACCCTTCCTTCTCTCTTTTACTCTTAACATAAGAAATAACCAAGTCTTCTACCTTCTTCTTGAATTCCGGATCTTCTTCTAGTGCCCTAAACTCTTCATCTGTAATGGATTCTGGTTTGTGAATTTTTACCTTAATAGAGATACGAATCGCTTTCTCAACATCGTTCTTCAATCTGTCATATTCTTCTATAACAAAATCAGTCGTTTTGCGCTTTTTCTTCTCTTTCTTGGTCTCCACAATAAACACCCTCCATTATTGTAAGGTGTTTATTCAATTTATGATTGGTTACAGTTCTCCTTAATGGGTCCATAGGACAAGTAGTAGATTAATGGAAGAGCCAACAAAGAGACCTCTACTCCTTTTTTAGTTAATTTGTAAGTGCTTCTTATTGGAGGTCCTAGAGTTACATTTCTTTCGACATATCCTAATAACTCTAAGGATTTCAATTTGTCTGAAAGACTTCTTGAGCTAATTTCCAGCAGTCTCTTGATTTCATTGAACCCCATCGGCCCCATAAATAGGAGGACATATAGAATCTCTAGAACCCATCTTTGGGAAAGAAGGGAAAAACCGGGTTTTAAGCCTAAAAGTGCCTTTCTTATGTCTTCTATTCCTAGCTCTTCTCTTTTAACCATTTGATGTAGAGTTTCATCTATCCCATCTATCGTTTGCTTTAACTTTCTCTCAATTGCAACCCTGATATTATCATCCATTTTCATGGTGCAATCTACCTCACTTGATTTGACTTCCCACACTCCTCACTTTATAGGTTTCATCTTGCACTCTAATTTGATTTTGGCATTAGGTGTGAAAAATGGAAAAAAAGTACGATGTGTTGGTAGCTGGGGGAGGAATAGCGGGATCTTTCGTTTCATATCTCTTAGCATCCAAGGGATTCAATGTTGTCATGATAGAACAAAAGCATGAAGATGATACGATGAAAGTATGTGGAGATGCAATAGGTAAGCATCACTTTGACGAGATAGGACTGGAACATCCCTATGGAGAAGAACTTGCAGGGATTTTCAAAGGGGTCAAAGTTATCGCACCAAATGAAAGAGATGAAATTACAGTTGGAGGTGAAGGATATGCTCTCAACAGACCACTGTTTGTTAAAAGATTGAGGAAAATGTCGTTAGATGCTGGAGTGAGTCTACTTGACAAACATGCTGTTTTGAAACCGATTACGGATGGTTCGTGGCTTAGGGGACTTCAAATTATAGATTTGAGAACAAAAGAGAAGAAGCAAATTAAATCCAGAGTTATTATAGATGCAACAGGTGTTACAGCGGCTGTTAGAAGTAAACTTCCGAGTGATTGGTTTGTCTCAGAAAAAATTCCCGCCGAGGACTATGATGTTTGTTATAGGGAGATAATAGAAACAGAAGGAGGTATTGAGACGGGATATGCCGTCATATATCTCTCTACTACCATAGCTCCTGGTGGATATTGGTGGTGGTTCCCTAAGAACGAGAATGTCGTCAATGTTGGTTTGGGTGTTAAAGGAGGCGATAAAAGTCCAAACCCTGAGAAGAACTACGAAAAGTACTTAAAGCCTAGAATAAAAGGGATTAAGAAGGTAATACATGCTGGAGGAGGGATTTGTCCTACTAGAAGAACGATTTCTTGCATGGTTTGGAATGGATTCGTGGCAATAGGAGACGCTGCCTGTACCTCAAATCCAATCCATGGAGGTGGAATGGGTCCAGCCATGCTAAGCGCGAAAGCAGCAGCTAAAATCATCGAAGAAGCTTTATCACGAGACGATCCTTCTATTTATGGTCTCTGGGGCTATCACAACGAGTACATGAAAATATATGGGGCAAAACAGGCAGGTCTTGATGTTTTAAGGATGTATCTCCAGCTTATGAGCGATGACGAACTCAATTTTCTGTTCGAAAAAAAGGTTATAACATCAGCTGATGTGGGAGAAATAGGTTACAAAGGAGACGTTGGCTCAGCTCTAGTATCGAAGGTATCTTCTGCGATTAGATTGCTATCTAGACCCTCCCTACTCGCTAGGTTGAAAAGGATAAAAGATTACATGGATAAGGCTAGAGAGCTCTATTATTCATACCCAGATACACCAGACGATTTTAGAGCTTGGAAAGCAAAGGTTGATGGTCTTTTTAATCAGTACAGGACGTGGTTATCAGGTCTTTGATTCTCAAGAGATTTTTTCCTCAAAAGCTTGTATACTTCATAGATCAGAAGGATCCAGACTCCGAAATAGGCGAACATTCCAATGGGATTTAGCCTCCATGCATCTGAAAAATGTCCATGTGCTGTGTGGACAAAGGCTCTGGTTGAGCCACAGAGAGGACATGGCCTGCCTGTTATTGATTTATACGGACAACTTATCCAAGGAAAAGGAAGGTCCTCCCTACCAGGCTCCATTGGAACAGCAGTCGCGAATATTAAAAGAAAAAGAGAGAGGAAAATAGCAATAAATCTCTGTTCTGTTTCTATGTCCATTATCACACCGTGAAAGCTGGGGTTTTCGGTGCTCTCCTGCTGTAGTACAGCAGGGTGAGTAAAACTGTGAAGTAAGCCCCAGACAGTCCAGCTAAGATGGCACCCACGTACGGGATCATTCCGAGAATTGCTGCAACCACGAATTGGACGATTATCACAATGAGTACCTCAAAGAAGTTCTTTTTGACCACGTTGTAGCTTATCGATAGAGCTTCGACTGCTCCATAATCGTCTACTACCACCGCTTGCAATGTTAAAGCGAGTAGAATAGCCGCTATTATGCCAGGTATTACGCACAGAACTAGACCTATACCTATTATAAGTCCGACTAGGATTGACGCTACCAGCAATGGTGCAAGTTTTGAGAGAGTGTAAGAGAAACTAGAATTAAGGTCTATGAAATTTTCTTCAACTCCGTGCTTAACCATGGCGATGGTCCAGCCATTAAAAACCAAAGAGATAACCATCACAATAATCGAGGCTAAAGCTGTTATGGCTAAGAAACCGTAAAGACTTGGTGTGGGAACTCCTGGACCAATAGGGCCAACTTGTGCTGGTTTGAAACCCCTAAACATGCCAAAGGCTGAAACACCAAGTATTACGTAGATAATGGCTGAGATTATCCCTGAAAGGACCGGTGGAACAAAAACCACAGGATTGTTGGAACAGAAGTCTGCAGCTTTACTGAATAAATCTCCTAGACCTTCTGCGGATATAGATGGTTTTGTTGGTTCTATGCCGGCTGAGGCTAGTTCTGCCTCATATTTAGCCTTTAACTCCTTGTAAGTTTCTTCAGATATCCTCCCTTCTATAAAGGACTCTTCTAACTTTCTTAGTTTCTCACGAATTTCTTCACGTGACATTCTATAATGTTCACTTGATTGTAGCTTTTAAATTTAGGAGTCTGACTCCTCTATTATTTCCAGTCAAAAATCACAGCAAATAGTTCTTTTTTTATTTTTCAATAATTTTATACCTCTAAGTTCCTCCTTAGAGGTTCCAGCTCCTCATCACTTATCTTTTTGAAAAGAACTTTGGGTTTTCTGATTTTATGACCTGGTTTAAGATCCAATTCCGATGCCCTGTCCCATCTTTGGGAGTGCACAGTGTCATCAAACCCAAGTAAAAACCACAGTTCTTCCATAGATTTCGGAATGAATGGTTCAAGTAAAATAGCAAAAGCCTTTACAGCATTTGAGGTTAGGTATAAACACGTTTCTCCATCTTTTTCCCACGGACGTTTTGCCTGAAAATACCTGTTACACTCTGCACAAAAGTCTCTTATTTTCTTTAGGGCTTTATCAAAAGCTATTGCTTCCATTAGATTTCCTACTTCGTTTGGTAAGGCTTGCAAATGGTTTAAGAACTCTTTGTCCTCTTCGTCGAGTGGGTTTGGTTCGGGTATGACTCCGTCAAACCTTTTGTGAATAAATGTGAGAACTCTATGAACCATGTTACCGATGTTTGCCACTAATTCATTATTTATCATAGCCTGGAACTCATCTAGATCAAAATTAGCATCCCTTTGCGAATATGGGGTTATTGTTGTCAAGTAGTATCTTAAGTAGTCAGATGGAAATCTTTTCAGTAGATCTCTTAAGCTTATGTACCACCTTCTGCTCTTTGAGAACTTCTTACCCTGAAGGAGAAGATGCCCTCTTGTTGGAATAAACTCTGGAAGTTTGTAATTGCCTTCTGCCATCCGCATAGCTGGTAAGAAAAGATAATGATGATACACTATGTCCTTCCCTATGAAATGATATATCTTCGCTGAATTCCAGAACTTCCTTCCATCTATGCCCTTTTCTTCAAGAACCTTTAGAGCAAAGGAAATGTATCCAAGGTGGTTGTCAAACCATCCATAAAGTACTTTTCCTTTTGCTTCCTCAAGTGGTATTGGTACGCCCCAAGATATGTCCCTAGTTATGTCCCAATCCTTCAATCCCTCCTTTATCCATTCCAACACATAGTTCTTTACGTCTTTTTGAAGGAATTTGTTTGACTTAAGCCACTCCTTTAATCTAGACGAGAAAGCGGATAGCTTGAAGAAATAGTGTCTACTTCTTTTTCTCGTTGGAGGATTCCCGCAAAGAGCACATTTTGGCTCTATTATCTTTCCAGGCTCTATTGCTCGCCCGCAGACCTCGCAGGCATCCGAATACTGGTCAGTAGCTCCACAATATGGGCATGTCCCTTTTACGTATCTATCTGGTAGGAAACGATCGCAATTAGGGCAGTACCATTGTTCAGTTTCTTGATCAAAGATATACCCCTTCTTAAGAAGATCTAAGAAGAAATGTTGAGCAAGTTTTATGTTTTCAGGAGAATGAGTTTTGTAAAAAAGATCGAAAGAGATGTCCAAGCTTCTAAAGTCCTGCTCATCTCTGTCATGCCAATACTTTACAAATTCCTCTGGGGTGATGCCTTTTTCCTCCGCAGCAATTAGAATTGGGGTTCCATAATCGTCTGTTCCTGAAACGAAAACAACTTCTCGCCCCTTTAATCTGCAATATCTGGCAAAGATGTCTGCAGGAAGATAGGTAGATGCTACGTGGCCTAAGTGTATCTCACCATTTGCATAGGGAAGCGCGGCTGTAACAATAACTTTCTTTGACTTGAGTTAGGCCACCTCCTTGGCTTCATGAGGAGCGAAGTTTGTTTAAAAAACTTAGCAAGCACAGGATCAGTTATCTTACAAGGACACTAAAATAGTTCCCACCACAATGAGGAGTACTCCTATGCCTGTTCTTAGAGTAATTTTCTCTCCTAGCACAAGCCAAGCTAAGATTACTGCAAATAAAACGCTTGATCTATCTATGGGGATGACGCGGGACGCTTCACCTATGCTTAACGCCTTGAAGTAAGCCATCCATGACATAGCACCAAAAAGTCCAGCTAAGGCTATAAAGCCCAAAGATTTCGTATTTATTCCGCTTAAATCTGTTCTTTTCAACCCTAGTGCGAATAGAACGGAAAGAATGGCCATTATCACTGCTCTAATGGCCGTGGCAGTTATTGAGTCAATTTCTTGCACTCCCATCTTCCCAACAATTCCGACCAAGGCAGCAAACAGTGCGGACAGAATTGCATATACTAACCATGTTTGCATTCTCTCTCAACAGTGCAGAATAAAACAATGTTTTAACCATTATGTCCTCATAAAAAACTGTTGTTGAGGTCCAAGAATCCCTTAAATTTCTACATTCGATACCTCTTGTAACATCACGGTTTGTTAGATTAAAGAAAATGTCTTTCAAAGACATTGGAAAACTTTACATTTTAAAAACAAAAAAGGGAAACCTCGCCATAAAAGCGAGGCTATTAGACAACTACCGAGATAGAATATTTTCTTTAAAACACCTAGTTAGGCCTCTCTAATGATAAAACATCGCCTACGTTTAGAATTGCCTGTCTTTTTAACGAAGCTTCTAACTCTAAATTCTTGAGGTATTTCTCCCGACTTCATGAGCCTTTTAACGTTCGTTCTAATTGCTTCGTGGGTAACTTTTGTGGTATCTATCTCTACTGCCTCTCCAGGCTTCAAATCCAGGCAGATTTTCTTTACTTCTTCTCTAATTGGAGAAGAAGTCTTTACTATGTTGTCTATTTTATTGGCGGGAAATGGTCCGTCCTTGACGATTTTTGACAATTTCTTTGTCACCATTGACATATCATGACGTGGCTTTTAAAGCTGAACTTTTTTGACTTGCTTATTCTTGTACAAAGTGTGCTCGGAGAAGGTTCTTATCAATTGACTTGTAAGAGCAGCATTTTGGAATGCAATAGCCCAGGAAAGGAATTAAATTTTGATTTTATAATGCCACAGGCTCTTTAGATAACATTTTATTTTATTTTCTCTTCAGCTTTTTACCTTCTAAATCAGTAAGAGGATAGAGGGGGTTGAATATGGGTTCTGTTCAGATTCCATCAAGGGAGTACGGGCTTATACCAGCCACCTTAACTCCCATGGATAGTAAGTTTAGAGTAGATTATGAGCAGTTAGAGGATTATCTAAAATGGATAATGGGGTTTAACATAGGCGGTCTAGCAATAAACGTCGATACGGGAGAAGGACCTCACCTATATCCCGAAGAACGCGTTAAGATTTTACAGGTTGCTTCTGAGGTCGTTAAAAAGAGAGTTCCGATTGTAGCTGGTCTGCATGCAAGGAACACAGAAGAAGCTGTTAAATTGGCAATAGAGGCCAAAGAAGCAGGTGCGGATGGTCTTTTGGTGTTTCCTCACCCAGCTTTTATTGGAGAGCCAGCGGGAGAGGTGATATATGCTTATCATAACGAGGTTTCTGAGAAAGCTGACATGCCAATGGTGCTCTTTCAATTACAACCAGCCTTGGGAGGAGTAGAGTTTAAGCCAGAAACCTTGGTCAGGTTGGTTAACATAAAGAATGTAGTGGCTATAAAAGAGGCTTCATTTAATGCTAAGAAGTTCGTTGATCTTGTTCGTTTACTAAAGAGGGCTCCTAAAAAGATAACAATATTGACTGGAAACGATAACTTCATCTATGAGTCTCTAGTTTTAGGTGCGGAAGGAGGATTATTGGGTTTTGGAACTATAGCAACAGGTCAACAAGTGGAAATGTTTGATTTGGTGGCTAAGAAGAAGTTTGAAGAAGCTGAAGAAATATGGCAGAATATTTTGCCTCTAGAAGAGGCAATTTTTGCTCCTCCAGTCAGGAATTACAGAGCTCGACTCAAAGAAGCACTTGTAATGATGGGAGTTTTGAAAACAAGCTATGTAAGGCCTCCTCTAAAACAGATACCTGAAAATGAGAAGGAGAAGCTAAGAAAAGTTCTGAAGGATCTCAAAATGTTGTAATAAGAGGATGAAAAATGGAACAGGATCTATCTGTGGACATTGCTGGCGTAACATTCAGAAATCCAGTTATTGTCGCTTCCGGCCCTCCTACACTCTCTTCAAAACACATAATAAAAGCAATAGACGCTGGGGCAGCAGGCGCAGTAACAAAAACCATAACCTATGACGTTATGCAACAGATCCAGCCGAAACCGAGGATGTACGTTATTAACTCTAAGGACATGCTGAAAGGTAAGTTTTATTCGTTCTATTCGATAGATTTAATGTCAGAATTAAAACCAGAGGCTTGGGTCGAAGAAATTAGAAGGGCAAAAGAAGGAACTAAAAATAAAGGCGTGATTATAGCTAGTATCGCTGGAAGAACATTTGATGAGTGGGGAAAATTGACTAAATTGGTCAATAATGCGGGAGCAGATATGATAGAGCTGAATTTATCGTGCCCTCACATAGAAGAAGGTGAACTTATGGGAAGGGCCGCAACATCAGATCCTAGAATAGTTGAGAGGATAATTAAGACAGTAAAAGAAGAATCAAGTATTCCTGTCATTGGCAAGCTTACACTTCAAGGGGCTAATCCAGTTAACCTAGCTAAGGTAATGGCTTCCTCTGGGATAGATGTGCTTGTGTCCACTGCTAGGTTTCAAGGACTTGTAATAGATGTTAATGAAAAAAGACCAATTCTATGGGGTGGTTTTGGAGGATACGGGGGCCCCTGGCAGGTGCCTATTAGTGTCGGTTGGACTGCTCACATCGCTATGGAAAAGTTAGGAATTCCCATAATTGGATCTGGAGGAATTTCCAACGGAAAAGACGCAATAAAGTTTATGCTTGTAGGAGCTACAGCCGTTCAAATGTGTACAGCCATAATGATGAAAGGATATGAGGTTATTCCTAAGATGATTGCGGAAATAAGAGAATGGATGGAAAAAAACGAATTTACTAGCATAAGAGAGTTTGTTGGCATTAGTTTAGAAAGAATAATACCATTAGATAAGCTATCAAGAGAAAAAATGTATAAAGTCGTCGTAGACTTAGAGAAATGTACTGGTTGTGGGGTTTGCGTTAGAGTGTGTCCTTATATGGCAATAAGTATGAGTACAAGTCTAAAAGGAAAAGTAGAGGTAGATCGAGAATTGTGCGATAATTGTGGTCTTTGCATATCTGTGTGTCCGTTTGACGCACTACGTTTGTCAAATCAAAATAGTTTAGTTAGGTGAAAGACTATGGAACTTGGAACCATTCTTCAGGTGGTGATAAATGGTCTTCTGCTAGGCGGAATATATATGACGATAGCGGTTGGTCTAAACCTCATTTACGGCGTCATGAGAATCGTCAACTATGCTCAAGGAGAGTTCATGATGATAGGAATGTACATAGCTTTCTGGCTCTTTTCGCTCCTTGGGATATCTCCTTACTATTCCATACCAATCGTAGCTCTATCTCTTTACTTAATAGGTTGGGTTTCTGAAAAAATAGTAGTAGAGCCAGTCCTCAGATTACCTTACGAAAGTCAGGTTATAACCTTCGTTGGAGTAATTTACGTCCTACAAAACTTAGCACTGATTCTTTGGACGGCTGATTACAGAAATGTAATGATACCGAGAATCATGGAGCCAATAGTGATTGGTGGTGTTCACATCCCTACTGGGAGATTGCTAACTTTGATCATAGCAAACCTTTCAGCCCTTGGCATGTATCTTCTTCTGAAGAAGACTAAGATAGGCAAGTTCATTGTAGCAACAAGCCAAGATCCGCTTGGGGCAGCCATAACTGGTATAGATGTTAGGAAAATAAGAGCTATTACCTTTGGAGTTGGTCTTGCTGTTACTGGGATAAGTGCATGTATCCTACTCCCACTTTACTACGTTTTTCCCTACGTTGGGGTTGATTTTGGCATCATAGCTTTCATAATAATAACCCTTGGTGGGCTAGGAAACTTCTTAGGGGCAGTAATTAGTAGTTTCATGATTGGATTAATAGAGGCCTTGATAGGAACTTTCTTTAGCGCCGAGCTGGCTTTAGCTATTGCTTTTCTCCTGTTCATAGTCATGCTAATGCTTAAACCATCAGGCATTATGGGTGAATGAATATGCTGAAGGGCTTTAAAGGAATGGCTGGGCAATTAGAGCTATATATTATAATAATTGCGATATCTATGTTATTTGTTCCTCTTTTGAAACCGCCACCGTACATACTTCACGTTCTAATCATCACTTTTCTCTTTGCATATCTATGCACATCTTGGTCATTAGTCTCAGGTTATGCCAGGCAAGTTTCATTAGGGCATTCTGCCTTTTTCGGGGTCGGAGTTTATACAACCGGGTTATTGCTTCATTATTTCGACCTGACACCGTGGATCGGTGGCGTTATAGCCGTTTTAGCTGCTACAATACTAGCCATCATGATAGGACTTCCTTGTTTTAAATTAGGAGTTCGAGGACCATACTTCTTATTTGCCACTCTAGCTTTAGCGAAAGTCTTAGAGGCATTGTGTATTAGTCAACGTCGTATAACTGGAGGAGAGCTAGGCATAGCGCTTCCATACAAAGGGTCACCTCTGTACTTCCAGTTTACCTCAAAGGTGCCCTATTATTATGTGGCTATAGTAATGTGGTTGCTAGTGCTTTTCCTTTCTAGAAAAATTCAAAGAAGCAGATTTGGACATTACTTGTTCGCTGTTAGGATGGATGAAGAAGCAGCAGAAGCCTGCGGAATTAACGTGTTCAAGATGAAGATGACATCTTTACTTCTAAGCGCAGCTCTTACAGCTTGGGGCGGGGTCTTTTATTGTAGTTACTATCTTTACATACAGCCCTCTTCAGTGTTTGGTCTTCCAATGTCATTCCAAATAGCCACAACATCCTTGGTTGGAGGTGCTACGAGCTGGCTTGGACCATCCCTTGGAGCCTTCTTAGTGATACCGACCCTTGAAAGTGCTCGTTCTATTTTTGGCGGCGAAATGATAGGCTTTCCTTTTCTTTTTTATGGACTTCTACTTATATTAGTTGCAAGATTCATTCCAGAGGGTCTCTCAATGCTCTTATTCAAAGGGAAAACTAGGGTGAGGTAACATGGATGACGATATACTTCAAGTAATCAATGTTACTAAGAAATTCGGAGGGCTTTATGCGCTCAAAAATGTCACATTCAATATAGGTAAAGGAGAAATCCTAGGACTCATAGGACCAAATGGTTCTGGTAAGACAACCATGTTGAACGTTATCACAGGCTTTCTAAAACCAGAGGAGGGGAGAGTGATATACAGAGGCAAGGATATCACTAAGAAACCACCTCACGAAATAGTTCTTGAGGGGATTGTAAGGACCTTTCAATTGACGAGGCCATTTGGAGATTTAACGGCTCTTAGCAATGTTGTTATGGGAGCACTTCTTTACGAGAAAGATCTTGAAAAGGCAAGAAATGAGGCCCTTCATTCACTTGAAAGTGTCGGTATAATCGAAAAAAAGGATGTCCTTTCAAAAGATCTTACGATAGCTGATAGGAAAAAGCTCGAACTCGCAAGAGCTCTTGTTCTTAAGCCCAAGCTGCTGCTACTAGATGAAGTTATGGCTGGTCTTACCCCCCAAGAGACTGAAGACATATTGCAACTCCTATCAAAATTGAGAGAAGAGAAAGGAATATCCATGATAATTGTAGAACATGTAGTAAAGGCAGTAATGAAGATAGCCGACAGAATAGTGGTCTTAGATGCTGGGGAAAAGATAGCTGAGGGTAAACCTGAAGAAATAGCGAATAACCAACTGGTAATCGAGATCTATCTTGGAAAAAGTCTATGAGGTGGGTTTGATGCTTCTCAGTCTTGAAGAAATATTCTCGGGATATGGAGACTTTATGGTTTTACTGGGAGTTAGTGGAAAAGTGGATCTTGGCGAACGACTAGGAATACTTGGCCCAAATGGGGCTGGTAAAAGCACCCTTCTAAAAACCATAATTGGATTAACGAACGTGAAAAGTGGCAAGATCTTGTTTGAAGGTAAAGAAATAACTAATACTAGCCCTCATGAAAGAGTTCGCAGAGGAATAGCTCTAGTTCCGGAGGGAAGACATATATTTCCAAAAATGACCGTTTATGAAAACCTTGAGACGGCAGCGTTGACAACAGAGAGAGGTAGAAAACAAGTTCAAGATACTCTTGAACTTGTTTATAGCCTATTTCCAAGGTTAAAAGAGCGAGTTGACCAGAAAGCAGGTACTCTTAGCGGTGGAGAACAGCAAATGCTAGCCATAAGTAGAAGTCTTATGACCAGACCAAAACTCCTTATGCTGGATGAACCATCTCAAGGTCTGGCTCCAAAATTAATTGATGACATTTATAGCGTGTTAGAGAGAATAAACAAGGAGGAAAATATTACTACAATGGTTGTTGAGCAACATATCACAAAGATAGCCGAGTTCGTGGACAGAATATATGTATTAGAAAGAGGAAGAATGGTCTATGAGGGAAGTATAGAAGGAGTAATGGATAAACTAAGGACAATATACGTCGCGTGAGTTAAAGAGACATCAGGAAACCTTTTATTTTTCAAAGCAGATCTTCCACCACTATTAGAAGAAATAAGGTGAAGTATAATTGTTTAGAAAAAGGAAGGCTTTAACTAAGGTTCAAGCCGCCGTGTTAGTCCTGGTCATAGTTATCGCTGCAGTGGGAGCATTTTACGTAACTCGAAAACCAACCCCAACTCCAGCCCCAACTCCTACTCCAAGTCCGAGTCCAACTCCGACACCCCCCCCTGAAAAGAAGGTAGTGAAAATAGGTGTTATTTATCCTCTCACAGGATTTTTGGCTCCTTTTGGTCAGGATTGTCTCAAAGGTGTTCAAACAGCTATTGAAATGGCAAATGACGAGGGCCTACTTCCAGGGGTTGAATTAGAGATCGTTGTTGCTGACTCCCAAAGCAATCCTACTGTTGCGACGAGTGAAGCTGAGAGGTTGATAACCGTTGAAGGCGTTGACATGGTTATAGGATCCTATGCTGGATCTCTTGCAATGGCGATAAGCGAGGTTTGTGAGAGATATAAGACCCCAATGTTCGAGACCATTGCAGCTCCAAATGAACTCACACTAAACCGAGGATTCGAGTGGGTATTTAGATTCGGTCCAATGGGACTTCATTACGGATATGTCGCTGTTGATTTCTTAGTAGAATACCTTGCTCCAAGAATGGGGTGGGATGTTAACGATCTTAAGATAGCAGTCGTTCATGAGGATAGCTCTTATGGTACCAGTTGTGCTGACGGAGATGTTGAAAGATTACAATACTATGGACTCGAGCCTGTTACGAGGGAGGCTTATTCGGCCAGAACATCGGATCTATCCCCGCTTATAACGAAGCTAAAGAGCCTAGATGTGGACGTCGTGCTAATAACTTCTTATGCGGCTGATTCACAGCTATTTCTAAGACAGTCTTATGAGCTTGGTTTTAAGCCCAAAGCCATAATAGGTCACAGTGCAGGATATGAGCTTCCGCAAACAGCAGAGGCTGTAGGAGATAAGATTGTTGGCGTATTTGTCGTGGGCTTCCCATTGTATGGGATGAAAACTTCAAGTCTGTCCCCAGAGGTACAACAAGACCTTGAGAAATTCAACCAGTATTATCAGCAGAAATACGGAACTCGTCCTGCAAGCTGGGGAGCCAAGGCATTCAGCGCAGTCTATCACGTCGTAATCAAGGGCGTCTTCAAGATAGCCCTTGAGCAATATGGAGAGATAAATAAAGAAACGATAAAGAAGGCTTTCTTAGATGTTGATATACCGGACGGAGGAACGTTTGTGGGCTTTGGAGCCAAATTTAACCCACCGGGTCATGTTAACGCAGGAGACAACATGAGAGCAGTTATACATCCAGTCTGTCAGTGGTTTAATGCAACTGCAGAGGGCTTGATAGCCGTTTGGCCAGAACAGTTCGCTCTAAAAGAGCCTATTACTCCATAAGGGTAGAACTTACCCTTACCTCTTTTTTTCTTATATTTGAGCTTTTTTCTAACGTTTCTCAAAGACGTTGATAGCTGTTATTGAGTTAGTTGCACAGTGTCTTGCCAAATTATCCTTTTATACAATTGCTAAAACTCTTGCTGGTGCTGCCTCTAGTCCTTTTAGCTTTAAAGGAAGAGCTATTAATTTAACGACGCCGTCAGGAAGCTTGTCCAGATTTGTCAGGTTCTCTATCTGGATTCCATCGCTTCCTAATATCACATTATGAACTTCTATCGTGAGAGGGAAATCTACTGCAATTACATTTATTCCTTTTTTAACGAGCCAAGTAGCAGCTTCTTCTGTCATCAAAGGAAAGTCTTTGTAGAAATACTGAGTATCCCATTTCTTCCACCAGTCGGTCCTTAGAAGTACTGCTTTCACATTTTTTAGATTCTCCTCATATTTCATCAGATCTTTTCTAGTTATCTTCTTTTTTCCTACAAAATTGATCACTAAAGTACCTACAATTAGTCTGTCAAGAGAAACTTCATCTATGCTTCTAGCACCTTCGAAAAAATGCCTTGGAGCATCTATATGAGTACCACTGTGCGTTCCGATTATGACCCTATGAACCATGCACTTGTGTTTTTCATAAGTTCCTGTGATTTCGAACTCTACAGGCGGATGATAGTCCTTAGGAAACTTAAACATCCCAGGATATACCTCATAAGTTAAATCAACTATTTTCATATGCATCACCATTAATTATTCCTTTTGACCATCTTTATTGCTTTTACAGGACAAAAGTCAGTGCACAAACCACATCCGTCGCACTTATCTGTGTCGACTGAAGCTTTTCCTTCAGACATAGAAATTGCCTCATAAAGGCATCTAGCAACGCAAAAGCCACACCCTATGCATTTAGAAGGATCAACTTCAGCGTTTACTGGGGGTTCCCTCTCAATTTTGTCTAAGGGCACTATGTTCGGGAGAGCCGCTCCTATAAGATCCTGGATAAAGGAGTAGCCATTTTTTTCCATATACTCCTCAAGACCTTTTACAAGTTTGTTTATGATATCATAGCCACCCACTATTATGGAAGTGCAAATTTGAACGTTTGTTGCTCCAACCATAAGGTATTTGATCACATCTTCAGGACTCATTATGCCACCAGTAGCACTTATTGGAACGCTTACGTTGGGTGCAACTTCTGAAACCCACCTAAGACCATAGTAAATGGACCAAGGTCCTCCCATTCCAGCATATGAGCCGTGCATAATGGGTCTTGCCTCTTTGATATTGATGTCTATTCCAGCTATCCTGTTTGCTATGGTAATCCCGCCTGCTCCTGCTTTTTCGGCAATTTTTGCTATAAATACTAGGTCTTCAACCTGAAAAGTTAATTTCGGCACTACTGGAATGTTAACAGCATCTGAAACTACTTTTACGACCTCACTTATAACATCCTTAAACGAGATTTTGCCTTCGTGTTCTGGCTCGTGTGGACACGAGATATCCAATTCTATGAAGTCAGCTCCCGCATCTTCAACCATTTTAGCTGCTAAGGCCCATTCTTCATTAGAAACGCATGCTATGCTTCCTCCAACTGGAACATCAACCTGCCTCTTTATCTCCTTAAGTTCTTTGCAGTACGCTTCTATACTTCCATGATATCCTTGTTCTATAGAATACAATACAAAAGATGAAGGTATTTTCCAAGGAACATCAACATCCCATTTTAGTAGCCTAAATCTGGGTCTTGGCCATTTTCTCATGATTTTAAGTGAGTCAGAGACTGCTGTCTTGAAAACCACTCCTCCAATTCCACTTTCAACACACTTCTTTATCCTCTTAAGATTATTAGTAGGAGGCCCAGGAGAGGCCAAAATAGGATTTTTAAAGGTTATACCTGAGAATTCAACCGTAAGATCTGCCATTTTGGAATCGAGTAAGAAGAAATTAAAAGCTTTTAAGCTCTTTACACCTCCTATAAGGGTTTAAAATGAGTAAAGAGCCATGGTTTGGTGATAAATGGATAGTTAGTCCGTATAATTTTGCTCCAGAAGTCCTGTCACAAATGGATTTGCCAAAAAAGGCAGAGATTTGTGACGTAACCCTTAGAGACGGAGAACAACAAACAGGAATTGTTTTCAAAAAAGACGAAAAGGTTAGAATAGCGGAGAAGTTAGCTGAAGTAGGAGTGAAGTGGATAGAAGCAGGCATGCCAGCTGTTTCTAAGGAAGACTTCGAGGCCATAAAAGAAATATCAAATTTAGGATTAACAGCAACCATAAGAGCTTTTTCTAGGGCAAGAAAGGATGATATTGACCTTTGCCTCGCGGTCGACGTTGAAAGCGTTGGTGTAGAGACAATCTGCAGCGACATACTCATCGAGAAAGGTTTTGGCTGGAGTAGAGAGAAAGTGGTGGAAGATGTAGTTAGTGTGATAGAGTACGCGAAAGATCATGATTTGCATACTGCCTTATTTGCGGCTGACTCCACAAGGGCGGATATGTCTTTTCTCAAGAGGCTTATTGAAAGTTCTTTGGAGGCTGGAGCTGATTCAGTAATAGTCGTGGATACCCTTTCTGTTGCTTCTCCACAGGCCTTTTCGTTTTTGGTGAGAAAAGTAAAAGAGTGGAGCACAGTTCCCCTGGAAGTCCATTGTCATAATCATCTAGGTTTAGGGACGGCTAATTCTCTTGCTGGAATAGCTTCTGGAGCTAAAATTGTGCATGTGACAGTTAATGGAATGGGGGAAGGGGCTGGAAATTCGCCGTTAGAGGAAGTGGTTGTGGCTCTTAAGTTATTATATGGCGTAGATGCCGGAATAGACCTTAGTAAGCTCTGTGAGCTTTCAGAAATGGTCCAAGAAATATCTGGCTTTAGAGTGGCCACAAACAAACCTATAGTTGGAAAAAACATATTTGCGGTAGAATCAGGAATTCCACTTGCCCTTCACAGGAGATTTAGAGAGAAGGGGTTGCCGCATGGTCTGCTGCCTTATGATCCTGAGCTTGTGGGCAACAGGTTCAAGATGGTGTTTGGGAAGAAGAGTGGACGTACTGCGATAAGATGGGGTTTAGAAACCTTGGGCTTAACTGCAACAGAAGAACAAGTAAGGAAGATACTTGAGTTAGTAAAAGAAAGGTCAATGGAGCTTAAGAGGGCATTGAGTCAAGAGGAGTTCGAGAAAATAGCAAGAAAAGTGTTAGGAGGGCTAATCTAGGTTTTTCCTAATGTATTGATACCTCCTTACCAGAGCCCAGAGTGCTCTCACCGCTCTCTCTGGAGACTTATATGAAGGAATTTTGTACTTCAGCTCAAGTTCCTTTGATAGTCTCATTGTATAGTCTCCCCCCACTCCACCAGAGACAAAGGGTTTTCCCACCTCCATGAAAACCTCTCCTATTATATCCACAACATCCTCATTTAGTAGAGGAGTTTGAAACTGTATTAGTAAGACAACGCAATCAACTCCTCTATCAGAAGCAGCTATTTTAAGAGCCCTGCCAAGTTTCTCTGAACTTACATCTCCTGTTAGATCCATCGGGTTATTTATGATTGTGTACTTTGGGAAAATCCCCTTAATCTCTTCAATTGTCTTCTTTTCGAGGTTAGCAAAAGGTATTCCTAGTTCTTCGCATACGTCGGATGCAATCACAGCAGTCCCACCTGAATTGCCAAATATGAGAGTTCTGCTCCCCCTTGGAAGGGGTTGATACGCCAAAGCCTTTGCAAAGTCTAAGGCTTCTTCACATGTAGAGGCTCTTATTATTCCAGCTTGTTTGAAGGCAGCATCGTATACCTTATCAGTTCCTGCCATAGACGCACTGTGAGACCTAGCTGCTCTTGCTCCTGCTTTTGTTCTCCCAGTTTTCAGTCCTACAATTGCTTTCCTGAGAGATACTTCTCTAGCTATCTTAAGAAATCTTCTTCCATCCCTAAGACCTTCAATGTGAATAATTATTACCTTTGTTAATGGATCCTCAACGAGGTATTCCAACAGATCAGCATCGTCAACATCACATCTATTTCCATAACTTATGAACTTACTTACACCTATCCCCTCTTGATCAGCCCACTCCAATATCCCTGCCCCTATGGCTGCACTTTGAGCAATTATTGCTATGGGACCCGAAGATGGTCTCTGTAATCTAGAAGGTGGGTCAAATATTGTGTCGATGCCGCTTATTGGATCATATACGCCAACACAATTGGGACCTATTATTCTCAGCCCTCCTTTTCTTGCTATCTTAACCATTTCTCTTTCGAGTTCAGCTCCTTCAGGTCCAATTTCACTAAAACCTCCAGAAATTACAATAGCCGCTTTAACTCCTTTAGTAACACATTCCTCGAGCACCTTTGGAACGACTTTGGCTGGAGTTACGATGATCGCAAGCTCTATGGGTTCTTGAACTTCAAGGATTGACTTCCAAGACCTAAACCCCAATATTTCTTTCCATTTAGGATTTATCGGGTATACTTTGCCAGAAAACCTAGATCCAATGAAATTCTTTAAGATCTCATGTCCAAGCTTGCCTGGAGTAGCTGAGGCTCCTATCACTGCTACACTTGTTGGGTTAAAGAAAATATCAAGGCTATCAGTTCTAGGCATGTGGTTCTACCAAATTAACAGACCTTAATTTTAAGGAGGTATGCTCTATTGCTCTGTCACAGTGGTTTACAGAGGACTTTCTTTACTTTGAGGTCAAAGAAATTATTCGAGTGTGCTGGTTTTATAATCATAGCAGTATCTGCTCCTCTTCCTGTTCCAGCTATACAGATAACATCTTTGTCTACTGGTATAAGGGCTGCATCAGCAGCCATAACGGCAATTTCTACGCAGACTTTGGTCCCTTCCCCAAAAAGTCTTAAGGTATTTGCTATTAATTCAGCAGGCCCAATGGTACCGAACTTCTTTCTGATGCTTCTCTCCACGCCACTAAGAGCATGCGTTGTAGTAAGGATTTTTCCGCCATTTTCCTCTATTTTCTTTCTGTGCTCATCCAGTAATTCCACTTTTCCTGGCTCTCTAAAACCAGCTACATGCGTGACAACAACTAGATTGTAACCTTTAAACACCTCCGATGCTTTTACTCCGGTCTCTCCCGTAGTAGAAGCAACAACTATGTCCTTTATTCCTTGGGATTCAGCATACTCCCTGCATATCTTGAGTACTTCATCGGTCCACTCTTTCCCTGGTCTTTCGAAATATACGATATTTTCTTTCATCTGATCACCTAGTCGAAGTGCTGGGAGCTTCTTTAAATGTATTAAGTGTAAAATTTCTTCTGACATCGAAAGAGAGAGTCAATACATAGTTTGTATTCATTTACCCGAATAATTCTATTGATAACAATAAGGTTTTATGAGTTTACAATTCAATTTCTGTCTTTGCTTCTAGAAAATAATTCTTCTAAATGCAACAGTAATTTCTAACTATTTTCGAAGGAATTCATTACACGATTGTGGAAAAGTTATTACGCCGTACATCCTTCTTATGTCCCTAATTCACAACCACCACAGCGGAAACATATGGATGATCCTTTATTAAATCGGTTTGGAAATCTAACTGAGAATGAAGGCTGAGTTAGATATGAACGATGAGGTCGTCGCTTTAGAAAAGGCCTATTATGATAAAATAGATTGGGAAGTCCAAGAAAACGCAAATATAGATGTTTCTTACGGCGGTTTTGTGAAATTTCTCTTAGATAAGCTTCTAAAGAAGGAATCAGTGCTTTTAGAGTATTTACCAGAGAAAGCTGTGAAAATGCATTTTGATGGCGATATCCACATTCACAAGCTCCCACACTCTCTCTATCTTCCCTACTGTACAGGTTGGTCTTATAGAAAGTTGTTAATGAGTGGTCTTGTCACCCCAACGATGGTATCAAAACCACCAAAACATGCTGACACTGCTGTATCGCAGCTTGTAAGTTTCTTTTGCACAGCAGCGCAGGAATGGACTGGTGCGCAAGCTGTTTCTGCTTTTGATCTCTACCTTGCTGCTTTTGTCAAACATGATAGACCGTCTTCAAAGGCGGTAAAACAAATGCTTCAAAGAATGCTGTTTGACTTGAACTATCCCACAAGAATAGGCTTCCAGTCAGCTTTTACCAATATAACGGTTTTACTTGATACAAATAAGCAGTTCCTAGAAGAAGATGCAGTTGTAGGAGGAAAAGTCATTGGAAAGCTTGAAGATGGTCTTGATGAGGCCATCACAATCTCAAAGGAACTCTTTAAGCTTCTCATTGAAGGAGATGCATTGGGGCAACCGTTCAGCTTTCCGATTCCGACTTTGATGGTCACAAAGAATTTCGACTGGAACGGAAGCAAGTGGGACGGGTTAACAGACCTATTTTTTGAAGCGCTTTCCAAAAGGGGTTCTGCCTATTTACTCAACGGCAATGCAGCAGAAGTCGAGAGTTTATTCAGTATGTGTTGTAGGCTAACCCTAGATGTGGAAAAGGTTAAGAATTTTGAGTTAAACTCTGCCCTAGAAGACGTCGAAGAGGAGCTTAGAAAGTCTAGGGGGGCTAGGGGCCTTTGGGCAGTCCCAGATGCTACTGGAAGTATAGGGGTTGTGACAATAAACCTTCCTAGAATTGGCGTTCTAGCTAGCGGAGATTGGGATAAGCTTCTATCACTTTTGGATGAGAGAATAGATGTTGCTAGAGAAGTCCTCCAAGTTTGGAGAGGTAGATACAAGCAAAGCCTTGCAAGAGGACTTATGCCCCTTACTAAGAGGTATTTAGGGCATTTCAATGGACATTACAGCACTGTCGGACTGGTGGGTCTTCCAGAAGCCGTTGCTAATTTCATGGGAAATCCAGCACTTTGGGACAATCTGAATAGAGGAGAAGTTGAAGAAGCTGTATCCTTGATGAAGAAGATCGTAGCTCATGTCAGAAGAAGGGTTGAAGAGTTCGAAGATGAAGATGGGTGTCTCTACAACGTAGAAGAGGTCCCAGCAGAAAGTGCTGGGACAAGGCTAGCCATTCTCGATAGAGAGAAGTTCCTCAGTAAGTTTAAGGCTAATGAACTCCTCATCCCAGGAGGAGACCCTGCTCCATATTACAGTAACAGCGTGATACCTTACTATGCCTCAGTTCCAATATCGCTTAGGGCTGAGTGGGAAGGAGAAGTACAGAGGGAGTTTACTGGTGGCGTTATCATGCATCTCTTCCTAAACGAAAGTCCTGACCCAGAGGCTTTGAAGAAACTAGCGAGGAGAATAGTTGAAAATACAAATGTCGTTTACTTCAGCTTTACACCCAGTATATCAGTATGTCAGAGGTGCGACTGGCATTCTGTGGGGGTATTTGACATCTGTCCTAAGTGTGGTAGCAAACGAATAGATGTATGGAGCAGAATTGTTGGGTACTATAGGCCAGTTAGGACATGGAATGATGGAAAGAAAGCTGAGTTCAAAAACAGAGCTACTTATGGAAGGGAGAGTTGGTAAAGGAGGGATGCTGGAGGATCTCAAAAGAGTAAGAGTTAAAGTAGCTGGATGGAAGGAACTCTCACTAGTTGACATAATAGGGGAGCCTTCATTCACTGTCTGGTTTAACTATTGTAATCTAAGATGCCCTTGGTGCCAAAACTCTCATGTTGTAACTGGCAAAATCACAATGGAGAAGGAAGTAGGAGAACTCGTACATCTAATAGAAGAGAATTCTAAGCTCGTTAAATACGTGCATGTAACTGGTGGGGAACCTACACTTCAACCAGATGGTCTCAAAGCCCTTTTTTTATTATCTAAGCGAGTTGGTGAGAAAATTAGTCTCTCCACCAATGGAACAAATCCTGAAGTAGTAAAAGAAGTCATTGAGCTTGGATTAGACCATCTCGCACTTGACTTAAAGGGTCCGATTAGTAATCCAGAAAAATATGCCTCTATAGTTGGTTTAGATCCTGGTAAAGGAGAACTCTTGGCAAAGGCCGTAGATTCGTCAATAAAAATGGGTATCAAAGACGTTCCATTCGTTGAAATAAGGACAACCCTCGTTCCTACGCTGTTAAACGCAGAAGATATTCTTCATTTAGCAAAGTATGTATCTGAATTGGCGTTTAATTCGAGAGGAAGAGTTGTTTACGTTATTCAGCAGTATATTCCTTCTGAAACTCTGATAGATCCAGCCTTCATGTCTGTGAAAAAAGTACCTGCCCCCTTTCTAATAGAGTTAGGAAAGGCTATAAAAGAAAAAACCGAAATCATAGAGGTCTATGTGAGAGCTATTGAGCTTGGTACTGTTAAAATATAGAAAGACCTCGCCATATTTTACTTAGTTGTGATCAGAATGTCACATAGATTATCTATTACTCTGGAAAATTCCTTATAGACAAACATTTTTATTCAAGTTTCGGTTTCTGACCTGATGAGCTCCAAATTAAAGCTTACAATAGTACTTTTAGCAATCTGCACACTATTGGTCTTTGCTTTGTATATGAAAAGACCGAGAGCAGAAACTGAAGCTGAAATCACCCCCGTACCCGAGACCGTGTATCCCCATCCCACTTCTTCTAGCACTCCGACCACTTCTCATCAAGGAAGTGGTATTGCTCCTGATTTTGAATTGGAAACCCTAGAGGGGGAAAAAGTGAAACTAAGCGATTTCAGAGGAAAGATTGTGCTTCTGGATTTCTGGGCTACGTGGTGTGGACCTTGTAGGATTCAAATGAGAAATCTCAAAGAACTGAAATCGGTTGTAGATGAAGAGAAAGTTGTGATTATCTCTATAGATGTTGGAGAGAAGAAAAACACAGTCCAACAGTTCGTTTCCAAGGAAGAGCTTGATTGGCTTGTTCTTCTTGATACAAAGGGTTCTATAGCAAAAGCTTACAGGGTTAGAGCTATTCCGACCCTATTTATCGTTGACCAGGAAGGACACCTTAGAAAGAGGTTTATTGGTGTTACATCCACAGAGACATTGCTAGCAACAATAGAATCTATTATTTCTGGGTAACAACGTAACTGCTTCGGTGATATGTGGTGAAAGTTTATGTCGATGAAGTGAAAATAAGAAGTTCAAAAAGACTTGAGATCATAGATATAACAGATCAGGTAGAGAAATTTGTTCTCAATTCTGGTATTTCCGAAGGATTTGTTATCATATGGAGCCCTCACACCACTGCTTCCATAGCAGTTAATGAAAGCGATCCAGATCTTTGGCAAGACATCTTAGATAAGTTCGTAAAGCTCGTTCCAATTCAAGAAAACTACAGACATAACGCTAAATACAAAGGGATTCCTCGTGAGGAAAATGCTCATGCTCATATACTGAACTGTTTAAGTGGATCAAGCACATTTGTACCTTTAGTAAAAGGAAGGCTGGCTCTTGGAACTTGGCAAAGGGTGCTTTTCATAGAGCTTGACGGTCCTAGATCAAGAAGAATGATTCTGCAAGTCATTGGAAAGTAGTATCTAGAGAAAAAATCTTACTTAGATAGAGGTTTAAATAACAACCTTCCATCCAAGAAATGGGAGACCTTCGAATTGGAAGGCGAAGAGAGGGTAGAATTTAAACCCATTCCCGCTAGAGATCTTCTAGTTGAAATCCTCTCAACTTCGGAGTTGATGATAGATCTAGCATACGCATCAGCTCTTTTTAATGATGAAGATCTCGCACAAAACGTAGTAGAACTAAGTGAGAAAGTGGATCGATTGTGTCATCAGCTAGCAATGATCATAGCTATTGCTGCCAGGGACAAGGAAGATGCCGAAGCGATGTTAGGACTGTGGGTCTTGGCATCTAATTCAGACAAAATATCAGATGCAGCAACCGATGTTGCCTATACCGTTCTTAGAGGGCTAGGAATACCAAGAATAACCTCAGAAGCATTCGAAGAGGTTGAAGAAAGAGTAGGTAAATACCACCTCAGTGAAAATTCTATTTTGGTTGGAAAAAGTCCAAAAGAATTGGCTTTAGAAGGTAAGATTGGGGTCGACATTATAGCCCTTAAAAGAGGAGAGGAATGGGTGTTCAATCCTTCGGATGTTGTATTGAGCCCTAATGATCTCTTGCTAGCTAGGGGTGATCGAGAGAGTCTCTTAGCCTTTAGAAAGATAGCCTCTGGTGAGCTAAAGGAGTTCAAAGTTCCTCAACTACCCCCCGTAATGGAGGAAGAGGCTGAAACTCCTGAGGAAATGCTTGGAAGTATGCTTGCGGATCTTATTGATTTAGCTAAGCTCTCGGTTGATCTAGCACACTCGAGCTTCCTTTACTTCAATCCAGACATAGCAAAAGAAGTCGAAAAGTTAGAACTCTTAGTAGATCTTCTTCATACAGACTTAGAGATAGAAGCAATAAAAACTGGAAGAGAAAAAGGTATTCCTGAAGAAAAGGTCCTTGGTTTGCTTAGATTAGCCTTGGCAGCAGAAAACATAACAGATGCTGCTAGATCTATTGCAGAAGTCGTCCTAGGTGGTGTAAGGCCCCACCCAATCGTTGAACAAGTGATGCGGGAGACTGCAGATACCGTCTTTATGGTTGAGATTGAAGATGGAAGCAAGGTTGTAGGTTTAAGCATCTCAGAAATCAATCTGGAAGAAATGGGTCTTAGAATCATAGCTGTAAAGAGAGGAGATAGATGGATATACAAACCAACTCCTTCCTTCGTGCTGAAAAAGAAAGATCTTGTGGTTATTAGTGGGTATAAGGAGGGAAGAGAAAAATTCGAAAAAATGATTTTTCGGGGAATAGAGGAAAAGTGAGCGCTTGTTGCGAGCTAAATCCCTTAAATATTGGAGTTCATTGTATCCAAATACTTTTTAAATGATTTTGAAGTCAAAGTCCATTGATCAAGGAGGAGGATGAGTTGTTGAATAAAGGAGGGGCATTGGCATGGGGCAACATTGACTTACGAGAAGAATCAATCCTTGAGCATGAGCTCTACAATTACCCAGTCGTTATTAGCCCTTACATTTAACTTAGGAAGTGTTTTTGCTGGCGGAATAGTGTCCTTTTTATCATATGGGTTTGTAAAATTTCCGTGGATTCTCGCCCTTTTTCCTCCCGTCTTAACCATTCGTGGTGATATAGGCGGAATTCTATCTGGAAAGCTGGGAACTATGCTAAATACAGGAAGAGTAAGGGCATCCTTCTTCGGCAATACTATAGAGTTCTACTTACTGCTTAAGTCTGTATTTGTTTTAGCTTTCTTAGATACATTAGGAATGGGTCTTTTCTCTTTCTTCCTTAACCTCGGAATCGGGCATGCAAAGGTTGACCATGTGTTAATCTATTTATTTCTACCAACTTTTGTTTGCATAGCCTCTGTTGCTGTTGCTATGCCGATTACCGTTGCTGTAGCCATTCTGAGCTTTAGGAAAGGATTTGATCCAGATATAATCGTATATCCCGCTATTTCCATGATGAATGATGTTTTAGTTGCTTCTATATTTTTTGTTGCTGTCAAAATAATTGAGAGCGGCCTTTTATCTCTTTTAGCACTATTTTCACTTGTTTCTGTAAGTCTAGCTGTGTGGTTCATCAGACATCACCTGAATGATTTGACCTTTAGAAAGACTATTTTCGAGGGAGTTCCAAGCGTTTTCGCCTCTAGTCTTTTGGGAAGTTTTAGTGGATCAGTACTCGCTAGATTCCGACTTAGTATTAAGAAGTTGCCGGGGCTTATTGCCATATATCCAGCAATGATGAGCGTGCTTGGAGGCATGGGTTCTATAGTAGGTTCCATGACGACTACAAAACTAGCAATCGGATTGGGTAAATCTACTAGGCACAGAATCCAGATTTTCATAAAAGATGCTGTTGCTGTTGAGA
>CAYZRF010000011.1:0-64886 GCA_964480775.1 uncultured Nitrososphaerota archaeon | reverse complement strand
TTGAAAGAGTTTAAGAAAGCCTCGTTTGAATACAAATTAGACGGAATTAGGCTTCAAATGCACTCCAAGAATAGAAGGATAAGAGCTTTTACAAGAAGACTTAGCGATGTTACAGATAGTTTACCAGATGTTGTGGAGCAATTCTCGGAAATATTTGGAAGAAAAGAAGTCGTTGCAGATGGGGAGGCCATTGCAATTAGCTCGGAGGGGAAACCTCTCCCGTTTCAATTTGTTTCAAGAAGACTAAGGAGGAAGAGTGACATAGCACGCTCTATTCGAGAAATCCCTCTACGCTTATTTCTTTTTGATATCTTGCATATCGACGGTAGGATGTTAATAGACGAGCCCTACATGAAGAGAAGAGAACTTCTTGAGAGTTTAGTAGATGATGAGTGGATAGTTCCAGCTAAGATTTGTGAAAAAGAGGAAGAGGTGAAAGACTTCCTTCAAGAGGCGTTGGACAAAGGACATGAGGGTTTGATAGCAAAGAAGCTGGATAGCACTTATACGCCAGGAGTAAGGGGCAAAAATTGGTTTAAGATTAAGCCAGTTTTGGCAACTCTCGATTTGGTAATTGTCGCTGCAGAGAGGGGCTATGGGAGGAGGCACAAATGGCTGTCAGACTATTATTTGGCCGCGAGGGATGAAGATACTGGAACTTTTTTCGTAGTGGGAAAGACATTCAAGGGACTTACAGATCAAGAGTTCGAGATGATGACTCAAAGGCTTAGGGAGCTAGCTTACTACGATGACGGACATTTAGTAAAAGTTAGGCCAAGTATAGTGGTGGAAGTAGCATTTAACGAAATTCAGAAGAGTCCCAAATACGAGAGTGGCCTTGCTCTGAGATTTGCGAGGATTGTTTCCATTAGAGAGGACAAAACTCCCGATGAGGCCGAAACACTCCAAAATCTAAGAAAGCTCTACGAAAAACAATTCCTCTACAAGGGCAAGATTGGGAAGTAGGTGCTTTATCCTCCCCCTACGGGTGGAAAGATTGCGATCTGATCTCCGTCTAACAGTAAGTCGTTTCCTTTGAGCCATCTACCGCCTTTTACGATGTGATAATCTTCTTTCATCCTATCTCCTTCAAAAAGCAGTCCTTTTAGCTTGGGAAACCGCTCAGCTAATTTTTTCATTACCTCAAACACCTTTGATCCATCTGGAACCTCTAATTCAACTTCTTTTATTCCAGCAGCTTCTCTAAAAGATGCAAATAGTCTTATTCTCACCCTCATAGTTAATTATTGAATTTACCTTTCCCATTAATATTTTTTTCTTGGTTATCGATCTCTAAGCTTTTTTTGATTTCTTGTCAAAGGGGTAAAGTTTATCGATTTCATTTAATCTCAAAGCAAGATGCCTAGCGCGGAGAAGTTAGAAAAAGGGTTATTTCAGCTAGTAAAGAAGACGTCGGTAAAGCTTCCAGATGATGTGTTGCAAGCATTAAGGAAGGCATTTGAGAAAGAAGAAAGCGATTTAGCTAGATCTCAGCTCAATGCCTTGCTTAAAAATGCTGAACTTGCTCTTAAAGAAAGCTTGCCAATATGCCAGGACACGGGAACTCCAACTTTCTTCTTAGAACTTGGCGAGGACTTCCCGATCAGAAACCTAAGGCCAATTTTAGAGAAGGTTATTAGGAGAGCGACCCAAGAGATTCCTCTAAGGCCGAATGCCGTCAACCCTTTCACTGGAAAGAATAGTGGAGACAACGTTGGAAGATTTGTTCCAATAATTCACTATGATATAGTTCCTGGAGATGAGCTCACTGTTAAGTTCATGCCTAAGGGGGGAGGAAGTGCGAACACAAGCAAACTCCACATGATAAGCCCTGGTTTGGGCATAAAAGGCGTGAAAGAGGTCGTTTTAAGGACTGTATTTGATGCCGGGGCTAAGCCTTGCCCTCCAATTATAGTAGGGGTAGGTATAGGAGGAGCAGAGGATTTTGCAATGGTTTTAGCCAAAAAAGCTCTTTTCAGGAGACTTGATGAGAGAAATCCTGATGAAAAAATCGCAAAACTTGAAGAGGAACTCCTTTCTGCCTTGAACTCCTTAGGAATAGGTCCTATGGGCGTTGGGGGTAAGATAACTGTGCTTGGAGTAAACATTGAGTGGGCCCACCGGCACCCCGCAAGTCTCCCCGTTGGGGTTTGCACCATGTGCTGGGCATCTAGGAGGGGAGTTGCCAAGTTCAAGAGCGACGGATCTTACGAAATTATCATGCCATGAGGTGATGGGTGTGGCTGAATATAGATTAGAGACGCCTATACCTGAAGAAGAGGCTAGGAAGCTTAGAGTTGGTGATGTTGTTTACATCTCTGGAACTATCGTGACTGCAAGAGACGCAGCTCATAGACGTGTCCTCGAATTCGTGGAAAAAGGTGAAAAACTACCCATAGACCTCAGAGGTCTAGCAATTTACCATTGCGGCCCTGTAATTAAGAAAATAGGAGAAGAATGGCGAGCATTTGGAGGAGGACCGACTACAAGCACAAGAATGGAGATCTTCGAAGCTGAGTTCATAGAAAAAACTGGAATACGGGCTGTAATTGGCAAAGGAGGCATGGGCGAAAAGACAGCAGAAGCTATGAAGAGGTTCGGGGCTTTCTACGCAACATTTCCTGGTGGAGCATCTGTTCTTGCCATCAAAGCAGTGAAGAAAGTGAAAGATGTCTTCTGGCTAGACTTAGGGATGCCTGAAGCCATGTGGGTTTTAGAGGTTGAGAACTTTGGACCTTTGTTAGTAGCTATAGACTCTTGTGGAGAAAACCTTCACAAGAAGATTGCGCAACAAGCGTCTAAAAGATTGGACGAAGCTCTAAAAAAGATATAATGCTAGAATTAATTAAGCAACATAGAAAGAGCTTTTGACATAGATTTAAGAGGCCTATTCTCTATACTTTCAGTTTTCTCCCCTAGGAAGATCTCTAACCTTAAGGAGAAGGCCAAGTCCTTTGCTGAGCATTATTATTGCTGCTGCCAAGGCCATAGTTAATGGAAGTATCTTTGTAAGAGATATGATAAGACCCGTCATTGAGCCGCTAACGGATGAACTCTCCTTTCCCATTTCTCTGATGAAGAGGATCATAGATATTACGAAAATTGTGGAGAGAAGACCAAGTCCAAAGATTATTAGGGATATTGCTATCCTGTAAATGGATTTTTCGAATTGATCTGCCTGTTCCATTTCGTTTACCGCCATTCATTGGATGAATTACTTCGCAAATATAACCTTCAGGTCGCCCTAAGAGAGAACCCTTCTAACAGAATCTATTACCCCAGAAACCTCCTCATCAGAGAGGTTATGGTGAACCGGTATATAGAACAGCTCATTGGTGAGTCTTTCAGCAATAGGCAACGATATATTGGCATACGAAATTGAAGGAAAGATCCTAGCCAAGAAATTCTTGCTGTCGTCGTTAAGTCCTTCCATGATGGGTTGTTTGTGTAGCGGTATTGGATATGTAGACCTAGCATCAACCCCTAGCTCTCTTAACTTACTTATTATAGAACCTCTTCTATCCTTTTCAGTCCTAATCGCATAAAGATGCCATGAGTGTTTAGCCCACCGCTCCTCTACAGGCAGGATAATTTCTTTTATGCCAGAAAGCTCCTCAGAGTATCTCTTAGCTATCTCCCTTCTTCTCCTATTGTTGGCATCAAGCTTTCGCAGCTGAACCAGCCCTATGGCCGCTTGTAATTCTGTCATTCTCATGTTATAGCCCAAATACTCGTGAACATACCTTGATATCTGCCCGTGATGTCTTAGAAGTGAGATCATTTCAGCAACCTCTCTAGAGTTTGTGGTGACCATTCCGCCTTCACCTGTCGTCATGTTCTTAGTGGCGTAGAAGCTAAATGTTGCAGCATCTCCCAAAGAACCAGCCATTTTTCCTTTGTATTGAGCACCATGGGCCTGAGCAGCATCTTCAAGAACTGGTATGTTCTCTTCCCTTGCAACATCTAATATAGGATCCATGTCCGCCGGATGGCCGTGTAAGTGAACTACCATTATTGCCTTTGTCTTTGGGGTAATCGCGGCCTTTATTTTCTTTGGATCTATGTTGTAGGTCCTCTCTTCTACATCTACGAAAACGGGTTTAGCTCCTATCAACAGAATAGAACTTGCGCTTGCAAAGAAACTTAACGGGCTCGTTATCACTTCGTCACCTGGCCTCACACCTAAAGCTATCAAAGCCAATTGAAGAGCCGCTGTCCCATTTGAGACAGCAACAGCATACCTAGTGCCTACGTATTCTGCAAATCTTTCCTCAAACTCTTTTACCTTTGGACCCTGGGCTAGTTGCCCGCTTAGAAGGACCTCTCTAACGGCATTTATTTCTTCTTCGCCTAAAACAGGTCTAGCTATTGGGATCATGTTTCTCAAGACATTCAGACTAGATTAATTAAAAGAATAATATTCTATCTTGAAGATTCAATCCTTTGCCTTCAGCGAGCTGAAGTTGTTCGAGAAGGCTTTATTATGTTCGCTAACATGAACTGGTGGGTGATTGATTGTCTTCAGAGACCCTTCCGGGACTTCTTTCGTCGGTTAAAGATGTGATTTTCGTGAGATTGGAGGATGGGGATGAGATAATAGCTAAGTTAACAGAGATTGCTGAAAAAAGGGACATTAAAGGTGCCTTTGTAATGGGGATAGGTGGAATAAGAAGAGCAAAAGTAGGTGTGTTTGTACCTGAAAAAGGAGAATATGAGCCAGAGGAAGTTGAAGGTTTTTCAGAGCTTGTTTCTCTTCTAGGAAACATCTCAATCTTGCCCGATGGAAAGCCGTTCCCCCATCTACACGTCACCCTTGGTACCAAAAAGGGAATTGTTGCGGGTCATCTTTTAGAGGCAGAGGTACAAGTAACGGCTGAGATCTTCATAACGACGCTATCAAAAAAGCTTTCAAGAGAGTTAGTGAATCGTTACGGATTTAAGCTCATTAAAGACCGCTAACGAATGAATATCTCTTCTTTCATTTTTTCAAGGATTGAGATAAGTCCCTCCAGTTTTTCAACTGCTTCTTCAGCCTGCTTCTTTAATTTAGTTGGATCCTCTTCCATAAAGCTGAAAATACTGAGGTCCAGTTTTATCGGCGTTATTGAGATGGCTTTCTCTGCTTCTAATGCGTAAACATCTGTGTCAGGTCCTTCGGTTGTAAGATCTCTAAATGTGCTGGCTATCCAATAGTAAGGCCTTCCTCTCGGATCTAGCCTCTCTAAAACGTAGTTAGTGAACTTTGTCCAACCTAGCTTTGTCAGCTTAATTGGAGTCTTTTCAGTAACTCTATACGGAAAGTTTACGTTGAGGAGGTGAATTCCTGGAAGCTCATTTTCAACGAGCCATTTGGATATCATCACTGCTATCTTCGCATGAGGCTTAAAGTGATCTATTTCTAGTTCAAACTCGCCAATTGGTATTTCTGTTGAGAAAGCTGCTGCTTTAGCCCCGTTTAGCACCCCTTGAAGGGCCCCAGCTATCGTTCCGCTTGTGAAAAGGTTGTCTATTGTGGTGTTGTCGCCCTTGTTTATCCCAGATATAACGAGGTCTGGTTTTGATCCAATTATGAGGTCTATTGCTACAACAACGCAGTCTCCAGGAGTTCCGTTGGTCAGGTACAGGATCCCTTTCTCTCCATCCACTTCTATAACCCTCTTGTAAAGCCTAAGGGGCTTGTGAAGTGTTAGTCCTTTTCCAGCAGCGCTCATTTCATGTTCTGGAGTTATTGTGTACAGTTCGCCTATATTGGACCTCATCAGTTCCTTCCAGAAGGCCAAGAAGGGAGGACTGTTTGGTCCATCATCGTTAAGTAGAAGTATCTTAGCCAATTTCATTCACTCTAATGCCTCTAAAATTTCTTCCGCAAAAATCTCCTCAGGTCTTAATCCAACAAGGTCGTCTCTCTTTGGAACCCACTCCCCATTATCCTTTACGAATATCACAGTGTGTGGGACTCCTGAGACATTGAACTTCGTTGCAAGCTCTATGTTCTCTTGAGCCTCAACGCACTCCGCCGTAAAGAAGCCCTTTGCTTCTATTGCAAATTTATTCGCGGCTAAGACTTGTTGTGGACAGTAAGGGCATGACGGAGTGACGAAAACAGAAGCCTTAACCTCTATCCCTCTACTTACAATCTCCTTGGCTATTTCCTTCGCTTTAGATCCAAGGCCGCTTTCGCCTTTTGAAACCGCAACGATTGTCTCTATGAAGGACCAAGCCTCATAACCCATTGGGCTTCCAGCACACCTTATCTTGTAACCCTTCTCTGGAGAGATCAGTATTGTAGGGGTGCTGATTATCTCGTATTTTTCAACAAGATCTGTTTTTTCTAGCACATTATAGATGGAGGCTGTTATCTTTTCTGACAACTCTTCAAGTTCCTTTAATAGTCTCTCACACCAGTTTTCGTATTCCTCGTTTCCAATCCCTTTGAAAAGAATTAGGTGTACCTCCTCTTCCAGTTCGTTTTGAAACCTTTCGGTCAGAGCTTTTCTTGTCTTATCATCTAAAAGTCTATGTTCGTGGACCATTTGAAGACACCTACATGGGAATTATATTAGGCTATTTAAACACTTTTAATACATCTCGGGACCTTTGCTTTGTCCTAGTTTAGTTTTTACGTTAATAAACAGAAGTTTTTTAGATTTCTGGTCTCAAATGCCGCATATGGTTTTAGTGAGGGCTTTAACTTATCATATTCCCCCATCTAAGAATATGCACGTTGAAGATGCCTTAGAGCATTTCATCGAAGATTCAGAGAAGCTCAAGAAGATAGAAGACTCCTCAAAAGCAAAAATATGGACAAAGAGGGCTGTTTTCCCACAACTAAGCTACAAAATGGAAGAACTTCCTAAGATCTCAACCAGAGTAGAGGAAGGTTTAGCGGACTCAGGAATAGACTATGCCGTCATCCCTTTGGGTGCACAAGATCCGACGAAAGTGGCAGATTTCTTGTCAGAATCTCTTTCTAATACATCAAAGATCTTTTTCAACGTCAAAGCTGGGGATCTGAACGAGAACCCTAGCAAGCTCGAACTTATTTCGATGGCAAGGCTAATTAAGAGAATTTATGAAATTGCTGGTCCTGAGGCTTGTACCAAGTTTGCAATAGCATACGGAGGTCCGCCTGAGACCCCTTACTTTCCAGATTCTGTATCTAATAGGAAAGGAATTTCTGCTTGTTTGAGATATGCTGGAAGTCTTCAAGATAAGCTGTCTTCTTCTAATGAAGGGAGTTTAGATGAGATCTTATTCTCCTTGCTTTATCCGATAGCTCAAGATATCAGATTAGCGAGTTTAGATCAAGACCTTGAGTTCATAGGCATAGATTCCTCTCTCTCACCTTGGATGGATGAGAGCGTTGCGCGTGTGATAGAAATTTTGTCTGGAACAATTTTTGGAGGACCTGGAACCCTGAACGCGATCCATAAGCTTAATATTTCAATTTCTAACCTTTCCAAGCACTTTAACATAACTGGCTTTAATGAAGTCATGCTACCTTTAGCCGAAGATAATAGATTGAAGGAATTAGGTGCCTCAGGATCGCTTTCAGCAATGGATCTGGTGTCCATGATATCTGTCTCTGTTGCTGGTTTGGACATGGTGATCCTGCCATCTTCCGTGAAAGACAGAAACCTGGCTGAACTATTTCGAGATGCAATGGTCTTAGCTTATAGGAAAGGGAAACCCATTGGGATAAGAGTTATCCTGGCTGACGCTCCGCCTTACGAGTGGGTCAATTTGGGGAGGTTTCCAAAGGCACCAGTAATACCATTATCAAAGGCAGATTCCCGTAACTAATTGCTTGGAAGAAAATGCCCTAAGTCGTTATGATTATTTGAAATTCGCCTAATAGCCGTCTCTAAAGATATTGCATGAATTTGTAATTCAAGTTTTTAACTATATGACCTATTCAATTCCTCAGGCGTTCTACTATGCTTGAGATACGATGGCATGGAAGGGGAGGTCAGGGTGTCTGGAGTGCGTCCATACTCCTGGCCACCGCAGCCATAAAAACGGGTAAATACGCACAATCTTTTCCAGAGTTTGGTCCAGAGAGAACAGGAGCTCCAGTTCAAGCATATAACAGGATCGATGAAAAACCCATAGTGGTTCATGCAAGCATATACGAGCCAGATGTAGTCATCGTGATTGATCCGACCCTACTAGAGAACGGAAAAGGAATTCTAGCTGGAATAAAGCCAAACGGACATCTGCTCGTAAATACGCCGATGAGTCCTGAGGAGATAAGAAAGAAGCTCGACGTTCCGAAAGAAGTAAAGGTTTGGACGGTAGATGCGACTACAATAGCGCTTGAAGAGATGGGAAGAGCAATAACTAACACTCCAATGCTTGGAGCAATGCTTAAAGCAGTCTCTGTAGTTCCTCTGGATTCAATAAAGGCCGTAGTAAGGGAGAGGTGGCCAGGAGAGATCAGTGAGAAGAACATTAGAGCAATAGAAAGGGCTCTGAAGGAGGTGAAGACAGGATGAGTAAGAGAAGTTGGCAGGAGATACCAATAGCGGGTGTTCCGTTTCTGAAGTCAACTGAGTATCACACGGGAGACTGGAAGGTCTTTAGACCAGTAATAGATGGAGAAAAGTGCATAAAATGCGGCAATTGCTGGATTTTCTGCCCAGATTCTGCCATCGAATGGGATGGAGATACGGTCCCGAAGCCTAACTACGATTATTGTAAGGGATGCGGCATTTGCGCAGAGGAGTGCCCTGTGAACGCGATTGAGATGGTGAGGTGATGATATGCAGAAGGTTGTTAAACAAAAGATGATGGCTCTTAATGGAGATGAGGCCGTTGCATGGGCCGTTAAGCAAAGTAACGTCGACGTAGTTTCAGCTTATCCAATAACTCCTCAGACGATCATCGTTGAGAGAATATCAGATTTTGTTCATGAAGGAGAGGTAGATATGGAGTTCATCAAGGTCGAAAGCGAACACAGTGCTTTAAGTGCATGTGTAGGAGCTGCTGCTGCTGGTGCAAGAGCCTTCACGGCCACAGCGGCTAACGGGCTCCAGTTAATGTTTGAGATCTTATACATAACGGCTTCTTTAAGGATGCCCGTGGTTATGGCTGTTGTCAATAGAGCTCCCTCGGGTCCAATCAACATACACTGCGATCATAACGACTCGATGGGAGCTAGAGATGCTGGATGGATCCAGATTTATTGTGAAGATGCTCAAGAAGCCTACGACTCTACGATACAGGCTTTCAAAATCTCTGAGGATCCAGAAGTTTTGCTCCCAACTATGGTCACGCTAGACGGTTTCCTCATAAGTCACACCCTCCAAAATGTCTCATTGCTTCCAGATGAGGTAGTTCATGAATTTTTAGGGACTAGAAAGGTCCAGAAGATAAAGGTCAGCGATATTTATGGGGATAAGGAAGTGCCCTTGATGTTAAATCCCAAGTACCCACTTACCTTCGGTCCCTTGGACTTATTCGACTATTACTTTGAACATAAGAGACAGCAGATAGAAGCAATGGAAAGATCTTTCAAGGTCATAGAGCGCGTTCACAAGGAATACGCCGAGATAAGTGGTAGATCATATGGTAACGGATTCATTGAACCTTATAGAACCGAGGATGCCGACGTGGTGGTCATAGGATTGGGTTCTACCATGGGAACAGCAAAGGCCGTAGTTGACGAACTTAGAGAAGAAGGAAAGAAGGTCGGATCTATCAGAATGAGGGTGTTCAGACCGTTTCCAAGAGAACTTCTAAGGAAGATTCTTTTAGACCTCGATGCTGTCGGAGTATTGGACAGAGGAATAAGCTTCGGTCACTTTGGTCAGGTATATTCTGACTTGTGCGCTGCTCTCTATGGGGCGAAGGATGCTCCGATGATGATCGACTTTGTCTATGGGCTTGGGGGGAGGGACATGCCTAAGAAACTTCTGAAGAAGATCTTCGAGGAGGTTCTAGAGGCCAAGGCAAAGGGACCAGAGCCCGTTTTTAGGATTAGAGGGGTGAGGTGAAGCAAATGGCCAAAGGATTTGTTCCTAACATTAAACAGCTTCCTAAATTCATGAAGGAAGATCCCGGAATCCTACCAGGTCATAGGGCCTGCGCAGGTTGCGGCTGTGCCATCGTCTTGAGACAGATCATGATGGCAAGAAGAAAACCCATTGTAATTGCAAATGCAACGGGCTGTATGGAAGTAGTAACAACAATATTTCCGTACACCGCTTGGAGAGTTCCTTGGATACATGTGGCATTTGAGAATGCTGCTGCGGTTGCTGCGGGTATTGATGCAGGTAGGAATAAGTTGCAGAGGGCTGGTAGGTTTTCAGAATCTAAGGACATCAGCGTTGATTACGACGTGTTAGCTCTAGCTGGAGATGGTGGAACATATGACATAGGTCTCCAAGCTCTTTCAGGAGCGTTAGAAAGGTGGCACAACTTCCTTTATGTTCTGTACGATAACGAGGCCTACATGAACACAGGTATCCAGAGGAGCGGAGGTACTCCCTTTGGAGCATGGACGACAACCACCCCAGTAGGAAGCAAAATTAAAGGAAAACCTCTCACGAAGAAGCCAATCGTCGATATAGTTGTTGCACATAGAATCCCCTATGCAGCTACGGTGTCCCCTGCTTACTGGGTAGATGCCGTAAAGAAGTTCCGCAAAGGCTTTGAAACGGAAGGACCAGCATTTATCCACGCCTATGGGGTTTGCCCGAGGGGATGGAGGACCGATACTAAAGACACAATTAAACTATCCAAGCTTGCAGTTGAAACCTGTTTCTTCCCGTTATATGAAGTGATAAATTCAGAATGGTACTTGACAGGACCTAGCCTCACCATAGCGAAGAATCCAGATAGGAAGAAGCCTGTTGATGAATATCTAAAGCTCCAGGGAAGATTCAGACACATGATGCTTCCAGAGAACAAGTGGATGGTAGAGAAGTTCCAAGAACTCGTTGACGAAAACTGGGAAATCATCTTAAAGAGAGCAAAGAATATTTGAGGGTTTCTGCCCTCACCACTCCTCCTCTTTTTCCGTCCAAGTTTCTAAGTCTTCTTCCCATTCTTCTCCTTCAAAACCCTCGCCCAACAATTCCACTCTCTCAACCAGTTGCCCTGTTATCACGACGTAGAGGAGTGCTCCGCAGGAAGGACAGGTCATCTCGCCATCATAATCATCTTCTTCCATATAGATTAATTCACTACAAGATGGACAGACTATGTTGGGCAAGGTTCATCAATGGAAAGCAAGGGGCTTAAATCCCCTTTTAAGTTTTCTCATATTACCTTTCTTGGTAGTGAGTTGAGGAGTATATCAAATGAAAAAACTCTTACCATCGCAGCGACCGCAGATATTCACTCACCAAAGTATCTTGATCACCTAAAGGAAGCAGTAAAAAGAGTTACAGTAAGACCTGATATCATCATGTTGGCTGGCGATCTTATTAACAAGGGGAACATGAGGTGGTATTCACCTACTATCGAAGCTATTTCTCAGCTAGAATGCAGGAGAATTTTTGCCATATTTGGAAATGAGGAGTACGAAGAGACTCATGATAGGCTGAAGGATGAATTTAGCGATATTATTACCTTTTTAGACGACGAATCTGTTAAGCTTGAAATAAACGGGCTAAGTTTGGGAATAGTGGGTTCAAAAGGCAGCCTTGAACAGCCCACAACCTGGCAGGAAAAACATATGCCGGGAATAAAGGAGGTTTACGAGGCTAGAATTAAAAAAGTAAGGAAACTCCTTCAGGAACTCGATGCTGACATTAAGATCTTGCTAATGCACTACGCGCCCACCTTCAAAACCTTATATGGGGAGTTTAGGAGCATCTGGCCCCAGCTTGGTCATAGAGGTTATGAAAAGGTGATTGAGGTGACAAGACCTGACCTAGTAATTCATGCGCATGCTCACAATGGAAGCAAAAAGGCAAATTTGTGGAATGTTGATGTGGTGAACGTCTCATTTCCGCTTTGGAGGGAAATTGTGATCCAGAGAGTTACGAAAAGGACGGATCTTGAACAATATTTTTGAGTTTAGATTTTTTCTTCTACCTCTCTAATGAGATTTTTTACCTTTTTCGGCCTGTATCTCCTTCCAAATATAGCACAGAGAATTCTTTCAATGAAATTAAATTCTAGCCTTCCTCCACAAGCGTATTCATGTCCTCCTCCTCTATAGCGCTCACATATTCCCTTTAGTCTCACTTCACCCTTTCCCCTATACAGGCCAAAACCTCCATCGCATGAGTAGAGAACTAAGGAGAAATCTATTCCTTTCTTCCTCGCTAGTTCCCTTGCTATAGCTGTGCCTGGTCCTCCTTTCGGCCTCAGGTCTATGAAGGCGTACTTTTTACCAGATTTGGTGAATCTTATCTCGACAGCTTCGCTTATCATTTTCTCCAAAATCTTCTGATCTTTTTCTTTCTGCTCCTTTGCCCATTCTTTTATCCTTTCATCTCCGAAATTGCCTTCAGCTAGGGTTTTAAGTAAATAAACACGTCTTCCGGGATCTCTTGCCACCCAGTAACATTCATTTGAGAGATTCATTTCATACTTGCCAGTGTCTGCGTCGTCCCCTATCTCGGCTATCTTCTCACAAATCGGGTCATCTGGAGCAAAGATCTCCTTCACAAGGCTTGCAGCGCTGGGACTTGGTTTTACGATGAGTTCGTCTACATATTTACCTAACAGCTCAATTGCTTCCCTTGGCCAGGGATGATGGTCTATCCACACAATTTTTCTACCGCTTTTCTTGAGTCTAGATAGCTCTTTTGCTATTTCGTGAAGTGTAGAAGAATTTACAGCTATGTCTAACATGTATATTTCACCGTTGCTTTCAGGGATATGAGAGAGTACTCTAGCAATAGATCTGGGACTTGCAAACCTTATCCTGGCATCTCCAATTGTCCTTAAGACTATGGCTCCACTGGCAATACCGTCTACATCCTTATGGGTGATAATGACTTTCTTCATCAAACTTCCCTGCCAAAGTTACTGATTGATCAGTTCTCCCAGTTTTTCTAACTTTGCTCCTGAGAGAAACTCCCTTAGGATCTTAGGTAGCCTCTTTATTTCAACTCTAATCTGCTGCATTGAATCCCTATCTCTTATCGTCACAGTTTCGTCTTCCAACGTCTGATAGTCTATTGTAATACATGCTGGCGTTCCTATCTCGTCCATTCTTCTGTATCTCCTTCCTATAGATCCCTTATCATCATAAAAAACGTCAAAATTCATTGAAAGGAGCTTTTCTACCTCTCTAGCCTTATTCATCAATTCGCCTTTCGATAATAACGGGAACACCGCTACATCAAAAGGAACGATGTTTTTGGGCAATTGCATCCAAACCCTGTCGTCCTTCCTGTATGAGAGGAGGAGTTCGAAGAAAATGGTCCTATCTAGACCAATCGAAGGCTCATACAGGTGGGGAAGAACCTTTTTTCCATTGGTTTGAACCGCCAAATCAACGCCACTTTCCCTAGCATGACCCTTCAGATCGTAATCTGTCCTGTAGGCGTTATTCACGAGTTCCACCCAGCCTATTTCTTCAGAATATATTTCTAGATCCCAATGAGCCGAAGCATAATGAGCCCTTTCATCAGGTCCAAGCTCCCTGTACCTTAGCCTCTCCAAAGGAAATCCAAGTACTTCGTTGAAGAACCTCTGATAAAGAACCAACCAGTATGTGATAAGTTCGTTTATTGTGTATCCACTCTCAAGCGCCTCTCTTGCGGGTATCTCCTTTATCTTTCCAGTATCAGCATCATCTAACTTCAAGAACCTAATCTTGTAATCTAAATAAGGCTCAAGCTTCTTGTCGTACGAAGACATGTCCTCTGGATCAAAGAAAACGTGAACCTCCAGCTGTTGAAACTCTCTCATTCGTATTAAGCCTCTTCTTGGGCTTATCTCATTTCTGAACACATGTCCAAGTTGAGCTATGATGAAGGGCAGCTTTCCTCGCATCACCATGTAACATCTTCTAAATTCTACGGCGCTTCCCTGAGTGGTCTCGGGCCTAAGACCCATGTTTGGCTCCTCTGTCTCTGCTCCTGCAGCAGTTAGGAACATCAAGTTGAATCTCTTGACATCGGACCAATTGAGAGCCCCGCATCTGGGGCATCTCACTTCGTGCTCGATAAGGAGTTTCTTTAGTTCCTGCTCAGAGACTGCCTCAAGACCTCGCGTGCTCAGCTTGTCCTCTAGCAATTCGTCAGCTCTCCACCTTGTGTGACATTGATTGCACTCAACCAGCTTATCAAAGAAGTGTTCCAAGTGTCCTGAAGCCCTGAAGATCGTTAAGGGAAGAAGGGATGGTGTTTCAATTTCGTGGGCTCCTTCTGGCTTCAGTATCCAGTCTCTCCAGGCTTGGACAATCTTATTCTTAATTTTAATGCCTAGAGGCCCATAGATCCAGAATCCAGCTGGAGCTTCGGAGTACAGATCCCTTGCAGCTGGCCAAAAGAACCCTCTTCTTTGGGCTATCTCCATGACGTTCTGGAAGACCGTGTGAGTGTTTATCCTAGTCCCAGCCAACGCATCACCTCCTTTGGAATGCCAGCTTCTTTTTCAAGTTTCTTAAGGAGTTCTGGTTTGTCAGACTCTTCTGATAGCTTATTGAAAAGCGATCTAGCAGTTTCGGCATACTCCCACCAGTACACTACCCAGCTTTCAGTTTTCTGGATAAAAAAGTCTGGCATCACCTTTGACCATGGCTTGTAGTGGATCGTCAAGCTCTTAACTTCCTTCGCTCCTTGCTGCTCCACATGTTCGATTGCAGCTTGCAATGTATCTCCCATATCTGCCACGTCGTCGACCACTAGCACGTTTTTTCCGTCTAATCTCTCCAATACAGGTATATCTATTCTCAACTCTTCCGTTTCCCCTATTCCACTGTACCTTCTTATCCTGATTGTTCTTAGGTCGGAGACATTAAGAAGATCACTTAATAGCCTTCCTAAGACAAGTCCTCCCCTACTTATTGCTATTATGATGTCTGGAGCAAAACCGCTTTCCTTTACCATAGATGCCAACTTTATAGCTGCCGGAAGAGTCTCATCAAGAGGAAATTTGAGAAATTTCATATTGTCTTACCCCTCCAAAGGAGGACATTTGCAAGGGATACTTCCGCACTTAGGGCAACCTTGTCCGTAGAACCGTACGAACTCCTTCTCTAGATCTATTTCAAGGAGATAAGAAACGCTCAGGAGCCATGCAAAGACATCTGCAAGCTCCCTACCAATCTCTTCTTTGTTTCTATTCCTTAAGGACCTTGCAAGTTCCCCAACTTCCTCTACAAAGTGAAGAAAAGTTAAGGGGATTCCTCTACTCCTATCTCGCCTTTCGTAAGTATCTTTGATTATCTTTTCAGCTTCTGATATAAGCAAGGGCTCACCTCAAGCCATAATAAGATGAAGGATTATTACAGCTACACCAAAGGACGCTGCTAGAGCTACAGGAAACCACTTGGGCACCAGCAGTCCTTCAGAACTCTCTTGGCTGAATGTTAGAATACCAGCTGTGGACATCGGCATAAATTCCCTTCTCCTCTTCCTCTTGCTCATGATGTTCCCCGTGCTGGAGCTAGAACAGAAGGAATAAAAATATTGAGATATGGATGACCACAAGTATGAAAATTAGATGGAACAACGGAATAGAGGTTTCAGATGGATCTAGCCTTATCATGGATCCAAAAAGGACTCTTCAAGGAGTACCAACCTTAATAACCCACGCTCACTCTGATCACGTCCCAAGAGACGTAAAAAAGCCGAAATCAGAACTCATAACAACCTCGATCACCAGAAAGGCGTTAAAATCCGTCTTTAGAGCTCCTGAGGAATTTTTAGCAACCTCTGATTTCGGAAAGGAGATAGAGGTAGGGAATATCAGGGTAACTCCCTTCGTAGCAGGACATGTGCCTGGTTCCGCCATGTTCTTACTGGAGAAAGGTGATCTCAGAGTCCTATATACGGGTGACGTGAACCCAAAGGGAGGTTTGGCCGTTGAGGGTCCAGCTGACGTTCCAGAAGCTGATGTCTTAATAATAGAGTCGACTTACGGCAACCCTAAGTTCAGGTTTCCAGATCAGGATTTGGTTAGAGCCAAGATGGTTGAATGGGCTCTTTCCGTAGTTTCAGAAGGATCAATACCTGTGTTCTCGGTTTATCCCTTAGGAAAGGCGCAGGAAGTTATAGCACTTCTGAACAAAACCACGAAAATCAAGGTTTTAGTTACTCGAGAGGTGGCCAGGATGAACGCTGCGTGCCAACCAGTCTTCCCACTAAGGTATGAGGAACTTCAGGAGGAGCAGGATACAAAGGCTGTAGTTGTGAAGGGTCCTTGTTCTAACGTCATGCTTGAGGAGAGCAAACTCGCCATAGCAACTGGGTGGGCTCTTATTTTAAGACCAAAAAGGGTTCATCGAGCCTTTCCACTTAGTTCACACGCCGACTTTGATGGGCTTCTAGAGATTGTCGAGAAATCCAAAGCTAAAAGAGTCTACACTGTTTTTGGGTTTTATAATGACTTTACATCCTATCTTAGGATGAAGTTAGGTGTCAAAGCTGCTCCGCTTGGAAGAAACTGGATTTTCTTATAAAAAACGTAAAATCCCTATTCTTCCTTGGATTCTCTTGTTAGAATTGGAAGTTTAACGTCCTCTGGTACTACAGAAGGTCTCTCTTCGATTGTTTCCAGTATTAGAGAGGTATTTGTCTCCCTCACACCATCAATTCCATGAAGCTTCTTTAGAAGTTCATTTAGTTCTTCACTGTTACCTGCAAGAAGCTTTATTATGACGTCATAGGGCCCTGTTATCGTGTGTACCTCTAAAACGCTCTCTCTCATGCTCTTTAGAATAGATTTAGCGACATCAAGGTGTTTTCCGGGCTCTGTCTTCACCATAATGATGTATTTATAGGGTTTTCTGAGTTTGGCATGGTCTACAATCGCTGTGTATCCCTTGATAATCCCAAATTCCTCTAGTTTTCGGACTTTTTTCATCACTCCTGCTGGACTCATTCCTAATTTCTTCGCTATGCCAGTATAAGTTATCCTACCGTCCTCCACTAACATTCTCAAAACTTTAATCTCCTTGTCTCCTATACCTCGTCGTCTCTGCATTTTAATCTCCCAATAGTTTGAATCATGCTTGGATAATTTCATTATTAAAAAGGATTTACATAACAATCAAATGAGCGCACCTTGTTGTTATCAAAAACGCCAAAATTTATGTACTGCCATGCATAGAAGTTGATGGGCCCGTAGCTCAGCATGGTAGAGCGCCGGGCTTTTAAGTAAAAAAGCGCGAAGACACCCGGAAGTCGCGGGTTCGAATCCCGCCGGGCCCGCACTCACTTTTTCAAGAATCTTCACTAAAATCTCTCAGAATTATTTGTAATAAGTGCGCTATAGGCAAATTTCCCGATCAGAGAAACGGGAAAATTTTGAGCTCATCAGTAAAATTAGGAATCATAATTCTCAATTTTGCGCGTATGTGAATAGAGCCATTATGTTGTGTTATGGATCTTCATGAAACATTTTATAAGGAGAAAATTTGCTTTCTTAGTTGTAGTAAGATCAACCGAGTTATTTAAAAGCCTGTTAAGGTGGCTTAGGGAAGATGGTTGATTTCTCAGCTGTGATGAGTATGTTAGCTATGTTGCAACAGAGCAAGGATGACTGGCTTTCATGGATGGTATTCCTTGTATTTATGGTTATTATGAACTTCTACGCAAGTAGATTGCAGATACAGTTTTGGATGGGCCAGATTGGTAGGGCGCTTGACCAGTTAAACAGGTTTAAGCTTGAAGCCGAGAGAGAGTTCGTTGAAACTGCTTCTAAGTACGGAAAGGAAAAAGAAAAGATTAAGAAAGCTCTACGACGTTTTATAGGCTTCTTCACAATAGGGCCCGAGATAACTGATCCAGCGGGCGCAATGGTGAAGCTAGATCACATTGTGAGGAACAGGGAGGACAGGCTTAACTTCTTCATAAAAGAAGTCGCGCCCTCATCGGATGAGGTTGCCCTTGCCAACCTGAGAGATCTTTTGGAGAGTACTATAGCTTTAGATTTCATATTTAGGATAGTTAGGCACTATTTCGTTCTCGGAAAGAAGACCCAGAACATGATATACATAGCCCAGATACAGATGTTGCTTCCAGAAATAATGAGAATGGCCAGAGCTTGGAGAATGTCGGTCGAAGCCTCTAAGTTGGGGCTGCCTTTGGGCGACGGAATTGGACCGCTTGTTGCTCTCAAGATGATAGGAGATTCCAAACTAATTGATTTCGGCGAGAACGTCGTTGGAGCCGAGCTAGATATAGAGGGCAGGCGTGTCCTAGTCATAAAAGCAAAGGGGCCTGGAGGAGAAGTAGGAAGGCCGGGAGAGGCTTTAAAGAGGATTATAGAATCTAGGGCAGGAAATATCAGCAGGATAGTGATGATAGATGCAGCCCTTAAGCTTGAGGGCGAGAAAACGGGAGAAATTGCGGAAGGAGTGGGAGCTGCTATAGGAGGAGTCGGTGTGGAGAGGTGGAAGATAGAGGAGGTTGCAACTAAGTATGGAATTCCCCTAGACGCCATAGTAATCAAGGAGGATTACGCTGAGGCCATAGCTGCGATGACCAAAGAGATCGCTGGGAAAGTCAACGATGTGATTGAAAGAGTCAAGGAGGCGATCATAAGCAGGACTTCTGAGGGAGACTACGTCATAGTGGTGGGCGTGGGTAACTCCGCTGGTATAGGTAATAGGCTGGAGGTCACTGGAGTTGCAAGCTAAGAAGGAAGAGGAAGTAAAGATAAGCATAGGCTGGTATCTCGTTTGGTTCACTATGATAGGCTTCCTAGCCCTATTCTCAATCTGGATGATCTGGCACGAGGTTAGGAGCGGTCAAATAAGCGACACTAACTCACTTTTCAAGGTGATAGCTGGGATGACTGGCATAGGAATAGCGATTAAGATGACCCTTGACGTCATTAAGGCTGTTAGAGGGATAAAGGGGCCTAGATGGAGGTACATGACCCTTGTTAAGTGCTTGAAATGCAAGTTTAAGTCAGAAAGAGAGTTTAAAGAGGGAGAATACGTCGGAAAGAAGTGGGACGATCCTTGTCCCGCTTGTGGCGGTCCCATGGTTATCGAGCTTATCTACGCTAAACCTCCTGAGGAGAGGCGCTCCATACTATGAGGGAAAGACGTACAGGTCGTACGAGATCTAGGGTTATGGTTGTGCCCTGCGTCGTTATCCTGAATGGGCAAGGTAAGGTACTAGTCCTTAGAAGGGGTTTTAAGAAGAGGTATCCAGGCAAGTGGGAACTTCCTGGAGGAAGGCTTAGATTCGGAGAGAACCCGAGACACGCTGCTTGTAGGGAATTGAGGGAAGAAACTGGCTTTTTAATAGAACCCAAGAACATGATTTCGGTGGACACTTATTCCTACACCTACGGAAATAGAAGGTCCTCTGTTCAGTTCGTTATACCCTTATACGTCTCTAAGGCAGAGGGAGAGCCAGTTTTGACTCCAGAGGAGCACGATGATTGGTGTTGGATGAGTCTAGATGAGCTAAAAGAGTTGGAAGATAGGGGAGAGACCCTTCTTGGGGTATACGAGATGGTAACAGGTGCAATAAAGAGGGCTAAAGAGGTGGGTCTCTTAGATAATTCTGTTCAGCTCTGAATAAATTCCAGCACTTCCTGTATCTTCATACCTCTGAGGACGGCTTTAAGGATCAAAAGATCTTTGTAACCAGAATCTCTTTTCGAAAGAGATGAGTAACCGATTACTCTTCCAGTGGGTTTGTCGTAAACTATGTATGCAATCTCTTCATCGCCTTCTCTCCTAAGTTCCTTCCTCTCAGGGGTAAATCCAGCCTTCTCAGCTTCTGGAGAGGTAAACCCTATTGATTTCACGAAAATCTCTTTAAAGAAAACGTCTTTTTGATATCTCGGAGTTCTCAGGGCTCCTTTAGAACCTTTTATCGCGTTAATACTGTTGTAAGCCATGATAGTTGCTATGGTACCCAATCCGAAGTAGTCGATCTTCTTAGTTATAGGATCATAACAGTTGCTCACGTCGCCGATTGCAAATATTTTGGAATCAGAAGTCCTGCCCTGTTGATCTACCTTCACGTTATCCCACCAAAGCTCTAAGCCCGCTTCCTTCGCTAGTTCTGAATTTGGCTTGACTCCTATGGCTGATATGATGAGGTCTGCCTTTACCTTTCTTTCATCCACCACTGGACCATCTTCTTCCACTTTCTGAAGCTTTCCGTGAACGAACTGGACTCCTCTCTCTTTGAGCCTCCTCTCAAGCTCCTCTGACAACTCTGGCTCCAAGGACTTTCTGATCAACCTCGACCTCACTATTATGTGAGGAACTAAGCCCAAGTCCTTGCATGTTTGTGCTGCATGCAGAGCAACGTAGCTGGCTCCAATTATAGCCACTTCTTGAGGCTTTTCCCTTGCCAAATATTCTACGTCCTCCTTCCTTCTAAAGCCCCTAGTGAACTCGGCTCCAGGAACTCTTGGCTTAGACGGCTCGGCTCCGGTTGCAAGTATCAGGTAATCATAGGATATCTCGCCAGATCTTTCAGTTACTAAATTCTTACCGTTTCTATCTATTTTTACAGCTCTGTCCTTTATTATCTCGACACCGTTGGACTCTAGGTGGCTTGTATCAAATGAAATGTCAAGTCCGTGGGCTACGTACCTTATCTTGTGCCTCATGTAGATGTCTTCGTCCCCTATCAGCTTTACTTTTACATCTGGGATGAATCTAACTGCGTCCCAAGCCGCAGCAGCCCCTCCTATGCCAGATCCGACGATTACTATGTTCAATGGACACATCTCTTAGGAGCATCGCATGGCAACATAATAATTCTTTAGTCGAAGACCACTGCTTCCCTGCCAAAGAGTTTGGCGCTTATCAGGAGAAACACAACAAGATATACCACCGAGGCCAGCGATGATGTCATTATAGCCGCCTTGTCTCCAGGATTTACCATAACGTCCCTTACCAACAGGGCTATGCTTGTTATCGGCATCAGTCTGAAGGGCCAGAAGAGTCTTGGAGGAAGGTAGATCACAGATATAAGCGGGATTATGAATCCAGCAGTTACCAATCCTGTGTACTGCTGCGCTTCCTTGAAGCTCTTGGCAAATGAGGATCCCACAACTATTAGTGCGTCTCCAGTAAGCCCAGCCAGAACGATGGCAAACGAAAGGCTTAGCAAGAATATCAAGGGATTAATCCCTTGAGGCATTAAGGAAAAAGAGAAGCTCATCATTTCTTGAGTGGGCATTGTTGAGGGCATAGAGGGGGCAATTGCATAATTCACCATGAGGAGCGAGGCTAACAAGAAGGAGATAAGCATGGAAATCCCACTTAATATGGAGAGAAGGAGCATGGCCACATACTTACCTATCAAAAGCTTCAACTTCGTTATTGGCGCTGTAAGGAGTGCCTCTATCGTCTTTCTCTCCCTTTCACCTGCTATCATGTCAAGGGCAAATGTTCCAGCACCGGTTACGGCCAGGACCCCAACCATCATTGGCAAGATCATTGCCCCTATTACGGTTGCTGGTGTTGCCTCTACCTTCGAGACCTCTCTTCCAACTATCTCAATTGGTCTTGCGAACTCTGGAGTCAGATTTACTGCCTTTAGCCTCCTCTCTATCTCCTCCCTTGACAGTTCATTAAAAGCAAGCTGTAGTTGGGTCATGGCCATTTCAGACTTCATGCTAAACGGGTCATAGAAGATGAAGGCGACTGCTGAGCCGCTTGAACTGAGGTTTGAGTAGAACCCCTTTGGGATCACAACCACGAGGTCTGCTTTGTTGTCTAGGATCCACTTTGTTGCGTTAATTTCCGAATATACAATTGTTGCGTTTATGTTCGCTACTGGAAGGACTTTTTCCTCTATAAGGTTCATCGATGGCATGTCCTTGACGACTATGACAGTTATTGGTTGCACTGCACCTCCTGGAGCCATTAAGATGAGTGGTAGAGCCATTGATATCGGCATTAAGATCATAGGAAGTAATATCACATTGATTATGGTTCTCCTATCCCTGAGAGCCTCGGTAAGTTCTTTCCAAGTGACGAGCAGGATCTTGTTGCCAATCCCGTAGCCTATCGAACCCAAGCCCTTTGTTAACCTTACTCTTCCTGAAGAACCCTTTCTCCTCCAAAACATCACTCCACCACCTCTGCCCTAACAAGCCTCAAAAACACATCTTCCAGTTCCTTGACGCCCTCCAACCTCTTGATCTCCTCTATCGTTCCTGTGTGTATTATCCTTCCCTTATGCATAATCGAAACGACGTCACAAAGCTGTTCGACTTCAAGCATATTATGAGAGGCAAGAACAACCGTATTACCCTTCTTTGCGTAATCCTTTATCATATCCCTTATCTCTCTGGCGCTAATAACATCTACGCCGCTGGTTGGCTCATCTAAGAGCAAAATGGGAGGGTCATGCAGTATTGCCCTTATGAAGGCGACTTTCTTCCTTTGGCCTTTGCTCAGCTTTTCAGCTATGAAGTCTCTCTTCTCCTCCAGCTCTAAGATCGAAAGATACTCTTCTATCTTCCTCTTTAGTTCTGCTTCGGGCATGCCATGCAACTTTCCGAAGTATATCAGGTTCTCCTCCGCAGTTAGTCTTGGATATATCCCTGTGTCCTCTGGGAGAACTCCCATCAGGTTCTTTGCCTTCACGGGCTCATTCGACACGTCGTGACCGTAAACCCAGACCTTTCCCTCCGTTGGTTTCAGAACCCCGTATATCATCCTAAAGGTTGTTGTCTTTCCAGCTCCGTTTGGACCCAATAAACCGTAGACCACGCCACTTGATATATTGAGGTCTATGTGGTCGACAGCTACTAGGTCCCCGAACACCTTCGTTAGTCCTCTGGCTTTTATTGCATCCATTTGATGACACCTCAAGGGTTCCAACCAGGATTAGAAAACTATTCACTCGACGATATAAATAACTCCTTTAAAAACATCCTTAAACTTCTATGCTACATAAGAAATCTTTTGATCAATTCTTACTGGCTTATTATCCTCATTAGGGATCTTCTACGGAAGTACCCGGCAACGCTTGCAGCTAATAGGATAAAGGCGGCACATATAACGATGCTTGATCCCACTGGAAGATCTACAAGGAAGCTGAAGTAGACTCCTGCAACAGCTGATATAAGACCAAGCAAGCCTGAAAAGGCCAATATCCTCTTCATATTCTCTGAAAGCTGTAATGCGCTGGAGGCTGGTATATAGATTAAGGAGAAGACAAGGAATCCCCCCGTAATGCGTAGTGTGAATACAACCACTAGGCCAGTAAAAGCTATGAGCACGTAGCTATATACTCTAACCTTTATTCCCTCTGCTTCTGCCAACCTTCTGTCAAATAGAATTGGAGCTATCCTGTGCCAAAAGATTACGAGAAATAGAGCATATAAAACGGCTATTGTGGAAAGTATTATGAGATAGTCCAATGTAACAGCAAGCACACTCCCCCAAAGGACCTGACTAACTTTCTCAGCTGCCAAGACTATCCCTGGAGAAAGGATCAAGAAGATAAACGTCAAAGCATTGTATATGGAGAACAACGTCATTGAAACCATGTCAATTGGTATCTCAAATACATCAGCTAAAGGACCCAAGACAAGTGCGGTGAACAAGGCAAAGATCAATCCTAAGACTATTGAGTTCATTCCGACCAGAAAGCTTAGTGCTGCTCCAGCCAAAGCTCCGTGGGCAACTGCAAAGGCAACCGTTCTTAATCCCAATCTATCGCATAAAACGCCAGTACAACCGCACAGAGAACCTGCAAGGGCCCCAGCAATGGTTGCTGAGATCAGTAAGTGAAGCATTTCTCATTCCTCCATCCTGACTATAGCACCGTCCTTCATGTAGACCGTTTTGCTACATTCCAAAGGCTTGAAGGTTACGTCATGGCTGACTAAGAGCACAGTGGCTCCCTTTCTTGCAAGTTCAGGTAGGATTTCCTGCGATAGAAATGCCCTTGACTCCTTATCTAATGCGCTGAAGGGTTCGTCTAGGAAAAGTACTCTTGGTTTCCTAATGAGAGTTCTGGCCAGCATAACCTTTTGTTGTTGTCCACCACTGAGCCTTCCAAATGGCCTTTCGGCCAACTCTCTGATCCCAAAAAGATCTAATACATCGTAAATCGCTTCCCAGTCCTCTTGATTGAGCTTTCCTAGGGGTCTTATCGATGACAAGCCCATGGCCACAACCTCCTTTACCGAAAAGGGTTCTCCAGCAGGCTTCATGAAGTCCTGAGGTAGATAACTACACTTTTTCCTAGCAGCATGGGCCTCATCTGGAATCTTATGACCAAGGAGGAAAACTCTTCCATTTTTGGGTTTGAGCAAACCCAGAATGGTTTCAAGCAAAGTCGTTTTTCCTGAGCCATTGGGACCTGATATGAGGACTAGGTCTCCTATATGAATCTCTAAAGATATGTCCTTTATAGCAGGCTTGGTTTCCCCTGAATAATAGGTAGAGACGCTGTCTAGCCTAATTGCGAGTTTATCTTGAAGATTTCTTCTTGTTTCATGCTTAAGAGCCACTTCACAGCTTCCTCCATTTCAAGGGTAAGACATCTTTCCACCACATCTTCTTTAACCTGAAGCTCTATCCTCCCACCACCCCTGATCTCAAAGGTAATGGTGATGTTTTCGGAGTTTTTCACCTCAATGTTTAGTTTTCCAAGGGTACATCTTGAGGAGCACTGCACTCCGTCAATTATACATGAGAAAGGAGTCTTTAAGGGTACATTTACGATTGCTTTCATGTCATGTATGCTTTTTGGCTTCAAATGCTCTGAAGCCATTTTTCCAGCAAGATATCCTATCGTTAGGAAAGGACCTAGGTGACCGTGGAAGGTTGCTGCTTCCTCCAAGCTCAACAAGGCTATCTCCTCCTGACTGCAAGGAAGTAGGCTATGATTACTGCTTCCACAGCTGCTATAAGAGCAAGGGAATATGACAGGGTTCTGAACGTTTTCGATGATCTCTGTAATGCCTTCATCTCCTCCATAAGCTCGTATTCATCCATGGCGTCAAAGAGAGACTCAGCATTATGCACGAAGACGTGGGAGAGGTTTAGCAGGCCTTTTCCAGGATCTGGGAAATTGGTGAGGACGACGTGAATGGCCCCTATGTCATCCGCTACGTACTTCCCAACGGATGTTCCGCTCTGCAGATTGCTAATAACCAGCATTGCTCCCTCTTTTTGACCAGATTCCACTAGTTCAGCTACGTCGCTTGAGGAGAGCTTTTCAGGAGGTCCGTATTCAAGTATAACGTTGAACCCAAGCCATGAGACGAAGGGCTTTTGCCAGGTCATGCAGATTACCTTTACTTCGCTGACTCCTCTCTCCTGAGCCTTCGATCTTAGTTCCTCAGCCGTTAAGTTTATGCTCTCAATGCTCTTCGATAGCCTTTCTGATGTGTCAATGCCCAGATTTTCCTCTAATATTTCTGCCACGCGAGTGTAATAATTTATGGCTCCTTCTGGAGTGTTCCAAGTCCCTGACACCTTAATTAAGGTGGCATTTGAGCCAGATGTCTCCACTAGCCTCTCAAGCCAAGCCTCCATCCCGTGGTAAAGAATCAAGCTCGCCCTCATGACCGCTTCCACGTCCTGGGGCCTCACGTCATAATGGGCTGGACACGCAGAGGTACTGGCTATTATGACTACATTGACCTTATTTCCAGCTAGATCCTCTACGATGCTTCCCAAGACGCTAGTGGTACATATGACGGTTGGTTTCGGTTCCTCAGCCCTAACATTTACAGGTATAACTAATAACAGCAGCAGACAAATGCTTGATAGGATTAGGGTGATTCGATTCACAATTGGAGGCTTCAACTAACTAAAATAAAAGTGTTACTTTTTTGATAATTTGGTGTTACTAAAGTCGATAAAGCTTTGTCGAACGTTTTTCGCTGGATAGCATGAAACAAACTATAAATTGAGATCTGTAATTTTTTGTTAGATGAGATCTAGGGGAATAATGTTTCTATTAGTTCTTTTGTTTCTTTTAGCTCATGCAAGAATCGAAAGGGCTGAGTGTCATTACGCGTGGCTGGACATTAATCCTGACGTGGTGATGCAAGGAGGGGACTTTGAGATAACGTACAATCTCTCGAAGTTTTACATGCTACCCACGGGCGGGGTTTTCTTAGCAAAGAATCAGATGAGAGAGATCAAGATATCCCTGAAGGTACCTTCAGGGATGAACTGCACCATTGATACATTGAAAGTAACAGGAAATGGAAGCATAACTAGGGAAATTAACGGATTAAATGTCATAATTAGGGCGAGCGTGGATATAGGAAGCATTAATCTTATTGCTAGGGTCCATGTTCCACTTGATTACAAGGAGGGAAGCTACGACATACGGATAGATGCGAAGGCTAGGGAGATAGATGAAGATGGCAAGGAAATTTATCCTGTGGATTACTCAACTTCGGAGCGCATAGAGATCAGAACCTTCGGACCAATTTTCTCCATAAGACCAGAACCCAAGAAGTTGGAGCCCCCGCACACCGTGGGCATATCTGTCACGATAATGCATCATGAACCAGTGCCTCCATTCGAAATAACAAATCTGACGCTTAGAGTGTTTCCGCCCCCTCCCAACGAACCTCAGATGGTGCAGTTAAAGGACATTTTTGGCAGGTCTATCTTAAAGCCTGGAGGATCTATCAGGTTTCCTCACCCAATATACGTCGAAATTGGCAAGGAAACTGCTGGTGGAATACGCGATATAAGAGCTGAGTTGGAATTCTGGATCTTAGGTATGAGGAAGGTAATAGAAGCCAGCACCAACATAACCGTGTTAAAGACCACCGAAGTTAACCTTTCAGGAGATGTGCCTTCAAAGGTTGTTAACGGCAGCGAACTTCGCTTAAAATTAGAGGTCGTTAATGTAGGCTCATTTATTGCCAAGAACGTGATAGTAATGGGCCAGCTGAGAGATGAGAAGTCGGTCTTTGAGGTTGGAACTTTAGAACCAGGGGAATTTAGGGACTTAGAGCTTGTGCTACCGGTGCATGGTTCTGGAAATGAGACCTTACTCCTAAAGGTTTACTGGAATAACGAGTACCCCCACGACCAGGTAAGCAAGACCCTTAATTTCACAATTCTCGTGACAAAAGGTAGGTTTAATATCGAGCTCATCCTTGGGATAGGAGTTGTTTTGCTTGTTTTGGTCCTAGGGTGGTTGGTTGGTAAGAAAGCAATTAAGCGTAGTCCTTCCTGAAGGAAAGCTAGAAGAGCTCAAAGATCTTCTTTTAAGATCAGGAGGTAAGGAAATTGAGACGAGGAACGATTACGAGCTATACAGAATAGGCTTTAACGATAAGGTATTGATAGCTTATACCACTGGAACGGTTGTGTACCACCAAGATTTAGCAGATCTTGTTTCTAAGGTGTTCATGGGACTAGGAACTCGAATAGGCATAGATGAGGTAGGTAAAGGAGAAGCAGAAGGCCCCCTTGTTGTGTGCGCTGTTGCTTTAGATGACGAAGGCAGGCGTAAAGCTGTGTCAATTGGGTTGGTGGAGAGTAAGATGGCCAGAGGCGAGAGACTATTCGAGATTGCTGATAAAATAAGAGAAGCCTCTGTTGCTGTGGGAATTGTGGTTATATCGCCAAGCGAGTTCAAGAAATTGTGGAAAAGAGGTAATTTGAATGATTTGCTTGCTAAATGGCATGCTAAAGCATTAGAGCGCTTAACTTGCACCATTAAAAAGGCCGACGTTGTGATAGTTGACTCTTTTGACGAGAGAAGACTTAGAGAGAATCTAGAACATTTAGCTAAGGAGTTAGGAGCCAAATTGGTATTAGAGAACAATGCAGATAGAAGATATCTTGAGGTTGCAGCAGCCAGCACAATAGCAAGTGCCATAAGAAGGGATTTAATGAAAGAAGGTATGAGGTTGAAGAAGTGGGGGACCTCTTAATTTTAATATGACATGGAGTTCTCTTCTTTAGATGATGAAACCACCCCAGATTGAGAGTTGGGCCTCTATGATATGCCCTGGGGTTACTGATATATAACCTTACTTGCGAAATACGATGATTAACTTCGGTAGGAGAGATGGTTAACTTACATCTCAAATATATTTGAAGGTCCTACTACTCATGTGATGAAAAGAGTCGTCTTACTATCGCTTATCCTGTTTATCCTATCTATGATAGTTCTAATTGAAATTAAAGGGTCTGACGAAGATCTAAGACCTTTTTGTCCCCTGAAGACCGTTCTTATGACTAAAGATGGGCCAAGGGCTTTGATCATATACGGTGAGAACGCGGCAAAGATGGATGTAGATTCCGCAGAACTCATTGCAGAACACATAGCTTCTATAGGAGGGGAAGTTACCGTACTAAACTCAAGTGCAGTGTCACAATCTGACCTTGAGAACAACCACCTAATTGTTGTAGGCGGACCTGTTGCGAACCCACTTTCAGAAACTGTCAACGAAACATCAAAGTTTCTCTTCCTTTTGCAGGAAGATGGTTGGTATTTCAAGCTAGATTTCTCACCTAGTGGAACCTGGGGTGGCGAGCTAGAGGTTGGAGTAGTTGGAGCCATGCCAAACCCTTGGAACGAGAACTACACTCTCATTTACGTGGCAGGGACGAACAGATATGCTACCTCTGTCTCGGCTCAGGAGCTTATAGAACTGGGAGAAAGCAAAGGCTACTGGGCTGTTGTGGTACTCAACAGGTACGGTTATCCACTCCCTCTAAGAGATTATAAGATATATGAGCCTCCTCCCACACCTCCGGAACTTTACTTCTTGAACATAACAAAGGAAGAGACCGTGCCCTCTGGTGTTACGAGGGTTTGGGTGATCACCCAAGATGTCACGGGCTGGTACATAATTAGAGGTGCTGCTCCTAACGAGTATCCTCTGAATGAGGAATACAACGCATTTTACCTAGAGAACAATGTGAATCAGTCGAGAAGCTTGGGGTTTGGAGAGAACGTCACCATTTTCTTTGGAGTTTACTCAAGTAGCCTTTCTTATCCTATGGATGCCCCAGAACCATGGACTTGGGCATCATTACGCTATAACCCCTTATTTTCCAACTTCACCATATTTGTGGAAGGAGCTATACTTGAAAGAAATGAACTTATTCCTATTCCCTGGACTGATGCCAAGGCCTTCATTCAGATCGAAACAATAGAACCAGACGGTAGATTCGAACTTATTGTTTTTGAGTATGTGGGCGAATCTCTACTTGGAACTGACATAGTTAGGTTGAACCTCACAACTGAGGATTCAGGTTCATTTGACATATCACCTGGCCCAGACGGGAACTCAACGACCATTAGCTTCCATATTCCGGAATATTCTCTAACCGCAGGCTGGGCTAGGATAGATCTAAGAATTGATTATGGATCTCAGCCAGATCATTCTCTAAATTTGACAGATGTCGGAGAGGTTGGTGATGATCTCGATCCATGGGACGAGGTCGGACTGCTTGTAGAATATCAGAAAAGTAAGCTCTGGATTGTTAAGACCCAAAGGATATTCGTCCCCTTCTATGAAGGCCTTGTAAAGGACTCGTTCATCGATCCTTATGTTTGGGCAGAATGCAAGCCTTATATTCTTGACGATGATGATTGGCTCGTAGCAACGATACCAATAAGCGGGGACTAAGAAATTGGATAACTTAATCAAGCTGATAAGATATCATGCAGTAAAAAACGCTCTGAAGTATGGTAAGGCCAAAGTGGGGCCAGTAGTTTCGAAAATAATTGCAGAAAGGCCTGAGGTAAAGGATCAAGTTAGACTGTTGATAGAGGACGTAAAGAGGATAGTTGAAGAGATTAACAAGCTGGATGGAGGGTCTTTAGAAGAGCTTGCTGAAGAGTTGGGAGTGGTTATTGAGGAGAAAAGAGGAGAGGTGGAGAGAAAATGGCCTCCACTTCCGAATGCCGAGGCTTATGACGTTATCGTAACCAGGATGGCCCCCGAACCCAATGGCTATCCCACATTAGGCCACGTAAAAGGGCTATTAGTTCCATTTATCTACGCAAGGCTCTACAAGGGTAGGTTTCTACTGAGGTTTGAGGACACGAATCCAAGGGTCGAGAGACTCGAATACTACGATGCCCTAAGGCATGAGTTAGGGATCATACTCGAGGCAGCTGAAGAAGAACTAGGCTTGTCTCCAGGAAAGTGGGATAGGGAAGTAATAGAATCCAATGACATACCTAAGATGTACGAATATGCAAAAAAACTCATCGAAAACGGAAATGCCTATGTATGCACCTGTCCTGCTACAGTCGTTAGGAAAAATAGGAATCTTGGAGTGGGGTGCGAGCATCGAGATCAGTCCGTAGATAAGAACTTAGAGTTATGGGAAATGATGCTTGATGGTGGATTTAAAGAAGGAGAGGCCCACCTAAGGCTTAAGACTGATATGATGCATCCTAACAGGACCATGAGGGATCCTGGCATCTTTAGAGTTATAGAACATCCTCACCCAATCCACGGCGACAAGTTCAGGGTTTACCCGACCTATGATTTCTCCATTAGTGTTGAAGACGCCCTAACAGGCGTAACTCATGCCCATCGAAGCAAGGAGTTCGAGCCTCACGTCGAGGTTCAGAGGACAATCCTAAGCATGCTCGGTCTAAGGCAGTACGAAATGATCCAGTTTGGGAGGGTCACTATTAAAGGAATTCCTCTATCAAAAAGGTACTTCAGGCCTCTAATCGCATCTGGGATACTTGGCGGCTGGGATGATCCTAGGCTTCCAACCATAAGGGGAATATTGAGGAGAGGGATAAACCCCAGGGCCCTTGTTAGGTTCTTCTATGACCTAGGACCGAGCAAGGCAGATGTTACTATTAGTATGAATGCCATATTTGCTGAAAACAGGAAAATACTCGATCCAATAGCTCCAAGGTTCATGTTTGTTCCAAATCCGATAAAAATGGTTTTAATGGATGTCCCTGATGAGTTGGAGGCTGATATCCCTGTTCATCCTTCAAGACCAGAGATGGGTGTGAGAAGAATTCTTCTAAGAAGCAAGAATGGGAAGGTTGAACTCTACATCTCTTCCAAAGACCTACAAGAAATGAAAGAAGGAGAGGAAGTGAGGTTATGGCGACTCTCAAACGTAAAGATCAGAAGCATACTAGCCGACGAGATCACAGCTAGATACGTACCCAGCATGAGCACCGACGTCAAAATAATCCACTGGGTTCCCGCAGACAAATTCACGCCAATTAAGCTCTTCCGTCCGATAAGCGTTTACAGCTACGAGGTCGTCGGAGGATACGGAGAACCCAATATGAAGGAGCTTTCTGTTGGAGATACGGTTCAACTTGTCAGGTACGGTTTTGCAAGGGTTGATTCCATTCAAGATGGGACCATGTCCTTAATATTTTCACATGAATAGGAAAATGGATCTCAATGAAAGCCATAGTAATTCATGGCGGAGTTAGAATTTATGGTAAGCTTCGAGAGGATCCTAAAAGGGTGGATGAACTCAGAAAAGCGGTCAAAGTAGGTTATGAAACCCTACTTGAAGGAGGGTCCGCGTTAGATGCCGTAGAAGCATCGGTAAGATATATGGAAGACAGTCCGCTATTCAACGCTGGATATGGATCTTCTCTCAACATACTTGGAGAAGTTGAACTGGATGCCTCGATTATGGATGGCACATCGCTTCGTGCTGGAGCTGTGGGTGGAGTGAAGGGGGTTAAACATGCAATTACTTTAGCAAGAGCCATAATGGAGGAAACTCCCCACATATTGTTGGTCGGAGAGGGAGCAAGAAGGTTTGCGTCCATAATTGGAATGGAGGTCAATGAAGATCTAGTTTACAAAGCAAGAAAGGAGCTTTATGAGGCTTACATGAAGGGGATTGGAAAAAGGGGGTTTCCATCTTACTTGCCCTCTCCAGACCTCATAAGGAGCTACTTAGCTGATACGGTTGGAGCAGTAGCTGTAGATGATAAGGGACGTCTTGCAGCCGCGACCTCTACAGGAGGTATCATGATGAAGCTTCCGGGTAGAGTTGGGGACAGCGCCATAATAGGTGCTGGTACTTATGCCAACAAAGCTGGAGCATGTTCTGGTACTGGCGTTGGAGAGGCAGCAATGAAAGTACTTGGAGCAAAAGAAGTTGTTGACTTGATATCAGAGGGAATTCACCCTCAGAAAGCAGTTGAGCAGGTCCTTCTGAAGCTGTGGGAGAAAACGAAGACACCATTCGGCTTCATAGCAATTGATAAAGAGGGAAGGATCGGATACGCACACAGCGGAGTTGGTTTATGGTATGCATTCTCTAGAGGAGGAGTCACGGAGGCTGGTGTGGAGAGAAAAAAGGTTAAGGTAGAGTAAGGACCTCCTTCGATCTACTCCTTTTTGTTAACCCACAACTTCTCATATTCTTTTTTCAGATGTTCTCTCGAAACGTGAGTGTAGATTTGAGTTGTGCTCAGAGAAGCATGACCCAAGAGTTCTTGTATGGCTCTAAGGTCCGCACCGCTTTCGAGAAGATGCGTTGCAATTGAATGACGTAAGGTGTGAGGATGAACCTCTTTGTGTAATCCAGCCCTTGCGGCCGCCATTTTGACAATTCTCTGTATAGTCCTTGGAGAAAGGGGAAAGATTCTTCCCTGACCCTGGTGTTTTCTCCTGTACTCTTCAAGTTCTTTTGCTGTCAATTCGTCAAATAGCACAATTCTGTCTTTTCCTCCCTTGCCACCCCTTATAACGGCGGTTCTCTCCTTTATGTTGACGTCTTCCCATTTCAAAGCGGATATTTCGCTTACCCTGGCCCCTGTGGCATATAACAATCTTAGGAGAAGCCTGTCCCTTTCACTTCTTCCAGCAGATATAAGTTTCTCTATCTCTTCCCTAGATAAAACGCTTGGTAACTTCCTCCTAACCCTTGGTCTTCTTATCGTTACAGGATTTGTTTCCATCATTCCTTGATCAACTAAGAACTCGTAAAACGTCCTTAGTGATGCTATTCTTCTCAGCATTGTCGTGTTGCTTAAATTCCTATCGGATTTTATCTTGAGTAGATATGCTGAGATCTCTTGTTCTTCAACCTTTGTTGGATCCTCCTTTAGCCAAGATAGGAATCTTTTCACGTCATAAGAGTACTGTCTTATTGTTCCGGGCCTGTAGCCCCTCAATTCCATCCAAGAGACAAATGCATTCAATAGCTCGGTGTTGTTATTCATCCATTTCTGCTCTTAACCCGAGTATTTTTTAATATCGTCGGGGTTTCTTGATTCGACATGAAGCGTCCTCTACTTATCATCTTAATGCTTATCTTCGTGTTCACAACATTGGTCCAAGCACTGCCGTACTACTACACCATAGAGCCGATAGAGGTTGGAAATCTAGCTCCAACGATCAAAAGATCCTCTCCCTTTGTTGCTAGGGACAAGATCCTCACAATAAGAATGGGTGGGACCATACTAGCCGCTGTTGATGCTAACACAGGCGAAGTTCTGTGGGAAACACCTCTTGGTGGAGTTGCCATTCCAGATATTTGGGCTGATTGGCGCAGAGTTTACGTTACAACAGGCGAAAGAACCGCCAACTTATTCATGGCTTTTGACCTTATGACTGGGAGAAGGGCGTACTACACTCAAATACCAGGAGATTCTGATAGAAGCTACACCTCCAGCTTAGTTCCAGCAGGAGATCTGATATTAGTGCCTGTTGAAGGTGGGAAGCTCACCGCATTTGATAAAAATAATGGAGCAGAGGTCTGGACAGTAGATCTGCCTGGTTCTATAGAGGTCTTTTTGGTTGAGGAAGATGTTGCTTACGTTTGCTGTGGAAAGCACCTTATGGCTCTTGGAACAGAAGGCGGAGAAGTCATATGGGACCAAGAATTCTCATCAGAGGTTGTCGCGCTAGGAATCGGGGCAGGATACCTTCTAGCTGGTGTTGAGTCGGACATATACTTGGTCAACCCTGCGACTGGAGAGATCCTTTCAGGATCGATAACGCTAAGAGGAGGAAACGTTGTCGCTGGAGAGATTCCCTGTAGAAGAGGTCTCGCCTATGTTATGTCTACGGGAGGCTTCTTAAATATCATAGACATAGCTAAAGGAGAAATCGATAGATTCCCCAGATTGGCAAAGAACGCCTATGACCAACCGATGATAGCGGGTAACGCCCTCGTCTTTTGGAGTAGAAAAGATGGGATCATCTTATATGACCTGAATGTCGATGAAACCTCCTATATTCCTGAATATGAGGTGTTTAAGCCTCTCTTTAGGGTTAGACTAGATCCAGAGCGTTGGAGTTTGGTATTTCTCAATTCAAGCGGATCTTTAATGAGCATAAAACTTCCCAGGGTAGGTTTCGTCGTTCAAAAACTCAATGCCATGGAAAACCTCACGGTGTTCGTAGAAGGAGTTGTTTCGCTTTATTCCAATGACACGATAGTTCCGACAATAGATGTAAGATCTCCAGAAGGTGATCTCCTATGGCTCGAGGTACTTCCTTCTGTAACTCCGCTAGTGAGAACCCGAAAGACAAGTTTCAAGTTTACCCTCTCTAAACCGTTCTCTTACGTGGAACTAAACGTTCTAATGGAGGATGGGAACGTATCTTGGGTACATAGAATTGAACTCCCATATAAAGAAACGGGAGCAGTTACCCCGAAGGTAGTAGGCTCGGCCACATTTTCTACATCTGAGCTAGGAACTTTGACAGTGGGAGAGACGTTTGAAGTCTCTGGTAAAGTATCTTCTAACGTAAGCGGACAGTTGGAACTCGTCCTGTCTGGAGAGGGAATAATAAGCAAGACCGTTTCTCTTGGATGGGTTGATGCTGGGGTTGAAAAGTCGTTCTCCATTCAGACAATCCCTACCTTCCCAGGAGATGTTAACATTAGGCTTGTCGCAAAACTAAACGGAACAGAAATTGGTGAGACAGCAATCAAAGGGACTTGTGTCCAAGGCGAGTTGTTGGAAGGCGTTTCTCCAAGTATGGTTAGCGTAAATCAGGGAGAGACCATAAGCCTAAAGGTGAGAGTAAAGAACAGACTCGTTGATAACGCTGTGCTTAAGATAGAGGCTTCATCGGATATTACCAACAAGAGCTCTGTTGAAGTGGGGCCTCTAAAAGCTGGAGAAGATAAGGAAATTCTTTTGCCCCTTAAAGCCCTCGAAAAGGGCTCCTCCGAGATATCGGTCAAGGTATTCCGCGAGGACGAAATCCTAGATCAGATGTCGGTATCGATTTCTGTAGGGGTTGGAATTACGTCTCCCTCACCAACTGCCTCTCCTACTCCAACACCAACCCCAGTAAGCCCGATAGAGAGCTTTTGGAAGGCTCTCGCACCAATTACAACCTTTTTCGAGCCGTACATAGGGCTGTGGGGCTCTCGCTTGGTGGTACTAGCCCTCATGGCTGGCATTCCTCTTGCTGTTGTCCTTAAGGTGATAAGTGGAAGAAGAAAGGAGAAACCAGCTCCAACTCCTCCATCCGTCATGGAAGAAATAAAACCAGAAGAGATAGAAATAATTAAACCAAAACCAGCAGAAATAGAAATAGTTCCCGTTGCTCCTTCTCCTCCAGCAGAAGAAGAGAAGCCTGAAGTGGCGGTAGAGGCTCCTACCGTGTACAAGGAGCTTGAGGCAAGGATGAACCAAGTAGCCGGGAAACTAGCTTCCTTACTCCAAAGGGCAAAGAGTTACGAAGAACAGGGATTTCCTGGTTTAGTTAACAAGGTGGAATCTCTGCACAAACTTCTATATGATGTTAGGATGGAGATCTCTGATGGAAAATATGATTATGCGAAACAGCTTTTAGACAGTTTAGAATCCAACATGATCTCTCTTGATAGACGCCTTGACTCCCTCGAAGAACTCATAGGATCGTGGAGCAAGATAGAAGGGAGGATAAAGATGATGCTGAGCCTGTGGGGTAAAGCACCCGCTTCTCTCCTTACAACACTACCCGAAGACCTAAGGTTCATTGCTCTGGTTAGATTCGCAAAGCTTCACCCTGAAATGAACTTAGAAATTAAAGGTGATGAGTTAATACTATTGGAGGAGTAAGCTAAGAAGGTTTATATTGTCGTTGTCGCAGAAGATAGAAGAGCATCATGGTTAGATTGATAATTCCTATATCGAGGCCAATGGGCTTCCATTCAGAAATAGCCTCCAAGACAATGGAAATAAAACAGCTTGCAGTAATAGAGCTAGGTGATACTGGTGCCTTGGAGGAAATTGGATTCGTCGATACCTCTGACTTACATCCGAGGTTCCTGCCAGAGGTGTTCCTAGAGCTACAACCAGATGCTATCCTTGCGAACCCGTTGGATGATGATGCGGTAACTTTTATGCTTGAGAATGGGGTCGTAGCTTTAGAGGGAGACTGCAAGACCCTCAAAGATGCAATAAGGGCTTATTTGAGTGGTAGTCTCAATCCCCTCATACCCTGGTCGGATTATGACCTTGAAAAACCCTCAAATTAATCTGAATTCCTATAAAAGATCCACCAATTCCTTCCCTTTTTCTGTTAAGGAATAGATTATTCTTATCCTCCCAGAAACTAGTTCTTCCTCGGTTCTAGCTATTAATCCCTTCTCCTCAAGGTCTGATATCTGCTGATATACTGCGGAGGCGCTTACCTTGATACCTTCCTCTTTGAGCTTAGTCCATATGCCATAGGCGTGAGAAGGTCCACCTTTAAGCACATTCAGGATTCTCTTCTTTGTTCTTCCAATTAAGGACCTCCCTAGGATCTCTCCCTTTATGAATCTCTCTAAAGCTATGTTCCTCTCCAATTCCCTCATAGCAACGACAGGATCTTTCAGACCAGATCCTGTGATTACGCAAACTACCTGGTCTGATGGATCCAAATTTCCACTCTCTACCATTTTTTCGACGCAAGCAATGGTTGACGCTGCTGCTGGTTCTGCGAAGATGCCCTCTTCTTTTGCTAGGGTTCTCGCAGCTGTCAACATATCTTCCTCGGAGACGACGTAGGCCCATCCTTTACTCTTTTTTATGGCTTCTATAGCCTCAAATCTCCTCTCAGGCAGGTAGAAAACTAGATCTCTTGCTATATGCGGCTTTTTGTTTGCTTTAACCTCATGTTCTCCAAGTATTTCGTCAGCAATCGGCGAACATGCATATGATTGGACGCCAATGAGCCGAATATCATTATCTTCTAGAATTCCAATCTCTTTAAGTTCTTTAAGACCCTTCCAAAGAGACCAAACCAAGCCTCCGCTTCCCACTGGAACGACAATGCAGTACGGTTCCCTCCAGTTGAGAGCTTGAAGCACCTCAAAAGCTATCGTTTTGTGCCCCTCTATCAGAAAAGGATCGGCATTATCTGCTGTATAAATTAGGTCAGAAGATTCAAGTGAAGATTTGCTGTTCGGTAGTATTATTTCGGCACCATAGGCTATCATCTGATAAAGCTTAGCCAAGTCCACGTTCTCATCAAGTTTTATGGTGCATTTTAGTCCTGCTCGGGCAGAGTAAGCCGCCAATGACGCCCCAAGATTTCCCTTGAAGTGACCTTGAACTCCTCTAAATCCATGTTCAATCAACTTTGTTGTGAGAACCGAGGCTCCCCTATCCAAGAAGGATCCAGTTGGATTTGTAGTCTCGTCCTTTATGAACAGATCCTTTAGTCCTGTTTTAAGTCCGATTTTTTTGGCCCTATGAAGCCTGGTGTTCCCTTCTCCTAAAGAAATTGCGCCCCTTGGAGAGCTTGGCAGGAGTTCCCAGTATTTCCATATTCCTCCAGCTCTAGACATCCAATTGTGCTTAACAGATGCCTCTTTAAGTCTATTTATGTCATATCCAACGTTTAAAGGACCTTTGCATTTCTCGCACTTATTTCTAAGGGTTTCTGGAGTGTAAGATGCCCCACATCTCTCACAATAGAGGGCGCTTACATAGGCCATCTCAAATATTCAAGCTAAAATACTGATATATAAGTAAAAACTAAGTTATAATGGCGATGCAACAAGATACATCTAAGAAGGCAGCTGCCTTAGCAGTTGGAGCAGCTCTGGTTGCTGTTGCCACCCTGATGATTAGAGTGCCCATAGCCCCAACAAGGGGTTATATTAACTTGGGCGACACCATGGTCCTCTTGTTTGCGATTCTTCTCGGGCCAGTAGTCGGAGGAGCAGCTGGTGGAATAGGCTCTGCCCTAGCAGATATCATAGGCGGCTTCCCTCACTGGGCTCCTTGGACCCTTATCATCAAGGGAATAGAGGGGGCTATAGCCGGTGAGATATCGAAGAGGAAGAAGTTTTTCATCCTGATAGGGACTTGCTTGGGAGCTTTTGAGATGGTTATCGGCTATTTCCTCGTCGAGTCATATTTGTACGGAGTAGGGGCTGCTGCGGTCGAGTTACCTGGTAACGTGATCCAAGCAGTCTCAGGCATAATCTTCTCAAATGTCGTTTACGTTGCCATAAACAAGATGGGTTTGAGCCTTGATTAACGACTAGCGCTTCAGGAAATCCATGCCCTTGGGAATTCCTGTAGTTAGCACTTCAGCCCTATCCTCTCTGACGACGACTGTATCCTCTATCCTTATTCCTCCCCATCCCTTTATGTATACTCCTGGCTCCACAGTCACTACCATGCCTTCCTTCAGCTTTCCCTTAGCCCCTACGAGTAGCCTGGGCATCTCGTGGACATCAAGCCCTAGGCCATGACCTAAGGAATGAACGAACTCCCCGACCAACCCGTACTTTTCCAATACCTTCCTCGAAGCAACATCAGGATCTTCAAAAGGAACTCCAGCCTTTACAGCATTTAATCCCTCGTTCTGCGCCGCGCTAACTGCCTCAAACCTCTCAACAATCTTACTACTCGGTTTTCCATAGACAAAGGTTCTCGTAGTATCACTGCAATACCCAGAGAACTTTGCTCCCCAATCAAAAAGCACTAAATCTCCTTCCTTTAACTTCCTCTCAGTAGGCACATGATGGGCGTTAAACGTGTTCTCTCCAAAGGCAACAATGGACGGGAAGGCTAGATCAGATGCACCCAAGTCCCTCATAAGGAACTCAAGCTTGTTGGCTATTGTCTTTTCCATTACCCCTGGCTTAAGGTCATCTACCACGTATTCTAGGGCTTTAGCAGATATTTCAGCGCTTTTCTTGATCAAATCTATTTCTGAGCTGCTCTTTACCATCCTGAGGTTTTCCACAAAGGATCCAGCATCCAAAAAGGGAACTGACCTCCTCTTTACCCTGAAAACCTTCCTTACCTCCTTTAGAGTAGCAACTCTAGATTTCTCGACACCAAGCCTCTTTACCCTAATTTTATGGCTGACTAAAACGTTCTTTGCCTCTTTTAGGAGATTTACGCTCTTTACTTGCTTTTTCTCAATGCCATAATAGGGTTTAACCACTTTCAGTTCGAAAGGTGATTCTTCCTCTGCAAGAGCGTCTCCAAAAGCGTATCTAGCCAACAAGATTGGGTCTCCATCGATTGGGACCACGAGCAAACCTGCGTTCTTCGTTCCGCCGAGATAAAGCATGTTTGACCCTGGGAAGAAGAGAGAAGCGTCTACGTCCTTCTTTTCCATCCACTTCTTTAACTTCCCAACCCTTTTCTGGAACTCATCTTTTCCTATCATAAGATTGGGCACCTTCCTCTCCTCGTTTTCTGGATCAGTATTTGCTATAAATGTGCGGAAAATCTGAATTGGGTAAAAGAGTGTTTGTATGTTTTGGGTTCATACTTGAGCGTTATTGTACAGCTGATAATACTTTAGAAGGAGAATCGTTAACGGATAAAAGGTCTCTCAGCAAGCTTTTAAGACCATAATCAGGCTCAAGGACTTACTTTCTTCTAATCAATTCAAGTATGGTCTTCACGAAGGAAACAATGTCTTTGACATCCTTAGTCATTATGGTATAAAGCTTACGAGTTTCTATCTCTGTATATCTGTGGACTAAGATGTTTCTGAACTTAGCCATCCTTTGTAGCCTTTCGGAAAGGTCCTTGTCTATTATCTTCTCTTCTTCCAAGATCTTGAATATATCGACGTAATCTTTTGGCCTTCTATACCTCTTTACAGCTATTATGTGGTTAGCGATATCAATACAAGCTTCTATCGACTCTAGCAAGGCGTGTTTGGATGCCATTATGTCCCTGTAACTCCTCTCGAAGCTTTCGTATCCTTCGGATGCTATCTCTTCCAACAACTTCAGGTTTCTCTCAATTAAGTCTATCCTGAGGTGAATCAGTTCTCTATCTATTTCCATGCCTCTATCCTCCTTTCTCTCATCCTGTTATATGAATCGAGGATTGGCTTGAAATCAAAGCATCTGTCCAAAGTATATGCTTCGAATTTTACTCTAGTCTTTTCATCCTTGGAAATTATTAGTTTTCCATGTTTTAGAACTTGGCAAAGGAAAATTAGGGGCTTATCGTTAAGGAGTCTGACCTCTACATCTTTTCCAACTGCTTTACTTAGCCTAAGCGAAAGCTCGGTCTCATAGAATGGATTTTCCTCTGGAGTTGGTGGATCCTTTACTAGAACGGCAACGTCTACATCGCTTTCCTCTTGAAAATCTCCCCTGGCTCTTGATCCGTATAGATATGCTATTAACACGTTTTCTTCATGTACAAGAGCGTTTCTTAGCTTTTCTAACAGATTTTCCCTCTTCTTCCCCCTTACAATGGCTTCTATATCGCTCTTGTAGTAACGCAATCTTCCACTTGGGAGTCTAACGGTCCTGATTATCCCTTTTTTATGCCACGACCAAAGAGTCTTGTTGCTAACCCTTAGTATTGCCCTTGCCTCCTTTGGAGTAATAAGTTCCTCATAATCCATATAGGTAACAAAAGTAACAAAAACGTATTTAAACGCGACAGATCAACTTCTCATAATAGCTTTATTGAAGAATTGGTGTTGGAGCAAGGGGGTGAGTTAAACTGTCCGACATAGGGGAATCAGCTGTCAGAGTTATTTCCAGAAGAATAGGAGCCCACAGCCACATAAGAGGGCTCGGTTTGGATGAGAACATGAAGGCACTCAGGGTAGCTGACGGGATGGTCGGACAGACAAGGGCTAGGGAGGCAGCTGGCCTCATAGTTAACATGGCAAAAGAGGGGAAGCTCGCAGGGAAGGCAGTCTTGCTAGCTGGCCCTCCAGGAACGGGAAAAACTGCGATTGCGGTAGCAATGGCAAGAGAGCTTGGAAGAGATGTGCCTTTCATAGCTATAACTGGTTCTGAGATATACAGCGCAGAAAGGAAGAAGACTGATGTGCTCATGGATGCAATAAGACAGGCAATAGGCGTGAGGATAAGGGAAATGAGAGATATCTATGAGGGCGAGGTAACGGATATACACGTCAGGTGGACCTCAAACCCCTACAACCCTTATCAGAAGGTCCCTGAAAGCGTGAGGATAACACTTGAGACGAAAGATGAGAAGAAGACAATCGAAGCTGGACAGTCAGTTGCCTACACCGTCGTGCAAAACGGGATAAGGGAAGGCGACGTAATTCAGATAGACGCCGATACTGGAAGGATATCTAGGGTTGGCGTCTCTGAGAAAGTAGGAAAGAGGTACGATGTGGGAGAGGCGGAGGTAGTTCCAAGGCCCAGCGGTCCCGTCCTTAAGAAGAAGGAGTTCGTCTATACCCTCACCCTAGCAGACCTAGACGAGATCTTCATGAAGAGGAGGGGTGGTGGATTCTTCTCACTGCTTTTCGGAGGAACAGCGGAGAAGGAGATCGACCCTGAGGTAAGGGCCGCCGTTGACCAGCAGGTCAAGGAGTGGGTTGAGCAAAGGAGGGCCGAGATAATACCAGGGGTCCTTTTCATAGACAATGTCCACATGATGGACATCGAGGCTTTGAGCTTCCTTACGAGGGCCATGGAAGGGGAGCTAGTGCCGATAATAGTCATGGCGACGAACAGGGGCATAACAACAATAAGGGGAACAAATGAGAAGGCGCCCTTCGGACTTCCTCTAGACCTGCTTGACAGGACGGTCATCATAACCACTGAGAAGTATAAGCCGGACGAGATAGAGGAGATTCTAAGGATAAGAATGAAGGAAGAGGATATCAAGGCTGATGACGAGGCCTTAGCCCTTCTAAAGGAGATAGGAGGTGCTACCTCGCTCCGACACGCTGTACAGATATTGAGTATAGCTGGTGTCAGGGCAAGGGCCGAGGGAAGGGACAAGATATCGGCAAAGGACGTGGAAGAAGTGAAATCCCTGTTCAGAAACATCTCTGATGCGGTAGAGTACCTGAAAAAGTACGAGTCCGAGCTGTTAAAGTGACCCATTTCACTTTTTTATCCAGCTCACTTAGGTTACTTGATTCAATTTGATAAGGAGGGCAACCAGACAGTATACTAAGGAAGAAGTGCTCTCTGTGCTCGATCCGCTCGTCTCCGAGTGGTTCGAATCCCACTTCAAGGACTTGACTCCCCCTCAGAGGTATGCAGTAATTCCGATACATGAAGGGAATAATGTGCTTGTCTCAAGCCCTACTGGCTCAGGAAAAACTCTGACCGCTTTTATCGGAATAATAAGCGAGCTCCTTTCTATGGCTCGGAAAGGTGAGCTGGAAGATTTCGTGTATGCCGTCTACGTCTCCCCTCTAAGAGCTCTGGACAATGACATCTACAGAAACCTGAAGGTGCCGTTGGAAGAGATACGTGAGCTTGCGAAGAAGAAGGGGATTGAAATTCCTGAGATAAGGCATGCTGTGAGGACGGGGGATACTAGCACGAGTGAGAGGCAGAAGATGCTGAGGAAGCCCCCTCACATACTCATCACCACCCCAGAAACCCTAGCCATAACGTTAGTAGCTCCTAAGTTTAGGGAGAAGTTCAGGAATCTTAGATGGGTCATAGTGGACGAGATACACAGCTTGGTAGAAAGCAAGAGGGGCGTTCACCTTAGTCTCTCTCTAGAGAGACTGGAGCACCTTGTAGGCAGACCTTTCGTAAGGATAGGCCTTTCTGCAACGATAAACCCGCTTGAAGAGGTTGCAAAATTCTTAGTTGGCTATAAAGACGGGAAACCAAGGGATTGCCTCATCGTCGACACGACCTACGCCAAGAAAATGGATCTGCAGGTGATGGCTCCTGTCTCGGATCTGATTTACACCCCTTTTAATGTGATAAACGAGGAGATGTACAAGTTCCTCTGCGACCTAATTAGGAAACACAGGACAACTCTCATCTTCACCAACACCAGAAGCGGGGCTGAAAGGGTTGCATTTAGGCTGAGACAGCTCCTCCCACTTTACGTGGAGGAGATAGAGAAGGACGATGTTGCTGCCCATCATGGCTCGCTTTCAAGGGGCGTAAGGCATGACGTGGAGGAGAAGCTTAAGAGCGGAGAGTTGAGGGCAATCGTGAGCTCAACAAGCTTGGAACTAGGGATAGACATAGGTTACATAGATCTCGTTGTTCAGCTTGGCTCCCCCAAATCGGTAACTCGAGCGATACAGAGGGTTGGGAGGGCTGGTCACAGGCTTGGGGAGGTGAGCAAAGGAGTCTTCATCTGCTCAGATAGGGACGATGCTGTTGAAGTCGCAATAATGCTGAAGGAGGCGATGTCAGGGCACTTGGACAGGGCCCACATGCCAAGAAATGCCCTAGACGTTCTGGCACAGCATATAGCTGGCATGGCAATTGAGCAGAAGTGGAACGTAGAAGAAGCATATGAACTCGTTAGAAGGGCATATCCATACAAAGATCTCGATAGGAAGGACTTTGAAAGAGTGCTCAGATACCTGTCTGGCGCCTACTCCCAGATGGAGATGTACAAGGTTTACGGGAAGATATGGTATGACCCCGAGGAGGGGGTTTTCGGAAGGAGGGGCAAGCTTGCAAGGGCCATTTACTCCCAAAACGTCGGTACGATTCCTGATGAGGTAAGGGTAAGGGTAAGAACCCTGGGTGGTAAGAAGCTTGGCAGCATAGAGGAGGAGTTCCTTGAGCGATTGATGCCTGGAGATAGGTTTGTCCTTGGAGGAAAGGTTTACGAGTTCGTCAAGACGGTGAGGGGCTTTACAGCTGTGGTCATGCCTGCCTACGATGAGAAACCAACTGTTCCCAGCTGGTTCAGCGAGATGCTGCCTTTAAGCTACGATCTGGCCCTGGAGATCTCAAGGTTCAGGGGAAAGATGTTCGAGTGGCTGGAGAAGGGAGTTAAGGGCCATAAAACTGTGAATTGGATAATGAAGAATTGCAAAGCAGATCATAACATAGCAAACGCAATTCTCCAATACTTTACAGAGGAGTGGCTGTACCTGAAATCCAGAGGGGTAAGAAAATATCCTTCAGATAGGGTACTTTTGGTTGAGGTCTTCGTTGATGAAGATGGCAAGAAGTATGTGGTCTATCACGCTCTCTTCGGGAGACGGGTTAACGATGCCCTCTCAAGAGCCGTTGCCTATCTAGCTGGAAGGAGGGTGAGGAGGAACTTAGGGATAATCGTTGGAGACCATGGATTTGCCGTCGTATATCCTCCTGGCGTTCAGGTTTCTCACTCCTACTTAATGGATATAAAGCCAGAAGACTTACCTTCTATACTTAAGAAAGCCATAGAGAGGACTGAACTCTTTGAAAGAAGGTTCAGACATGTGGCAACAAGGGGTTTGATGCTTCTCAGACGTTACAAAGGAATAGAAACGAGTATAAGAAGGAGGCAGTTTAACTCAAAGAAGATCTTAGGAGCAGTTAGGGAATTAAGGGAGTTCCCGATGGTAAAGGAGACATTTAGGGAGATCTTGGAGGACTTTATGGATGTAAGGAACGCTATGGAAGTGCTTAGGAAGATACGCAAAGGAGATATACAAGTAGTCATGCTTAGGCCAACAACTGTTCCGTCTCCCTTCTCCCATAACATAGTGCTTCAGGGCATGAGTGACATCGTCCTAATGGAGAGTAAGAGGGAGATGCTTGCAAGGCTTCATCACATGGTTATGAAGATTATAGAGAGGAGATCTTATGCTACATAGGATGGAAATAGTAGAAGGGGTTGAAGCAGTTCCCTACGGGGTTTTCATTAATGAAATCAACGCCTTGGCGATAGCTGATCTTCATATTGGCTATGAGGAGGCTCTTCTTGAATCGGGAATACACCTTCCCAAGAGCCAATATCCAAAAATAAAGCAAAAGATACTATATCTTTTGGAGGAGCTCGATCCTGAGCTTTTAATCATCGTTGGAGACGTGAAACACGAGTTTGGTGGAGCAAGTAGGCAAGAATGGGTGGAGGTGCTTGACCTACTCGATACACTTCAAGAGAGAGTAGAACTTCGCGTTGTCAGAGGAAACCATGATAATTACCTAATTCCCATACTAAAAAGAAGGGAAGTACCTTTTTATGATCCTTACCTTCTCATCAAGGATTATTTTTTTGCTCATGGCCACAAAGAAGTTCCAAATGAGGTTCTCAAAAGAGCAAGGGTTATAATCATGGGACATGAGCATCCAGCGGTAACTTTTAGGGATGAAATAGGTGCTAAAACCAAATTCAAATGTCATTTAGCTGGAAAAGTGGGAAACTCGCACTTCATCATCATACCAGCTATTTCACCTCTCGCACCAGGAGCCGATGTTAGCATTAAGCCTCTTCCCTTTTCTCCCCTACTGAAAGGCATTGAGCTCTCTTCCTTTAGAGTTGTTGTTGTCGATGAAAGAGGAGGAGCTTATGATTTCGGTTTATTGAAAGATTTAAGGAGATTTTTTATGTTAAACATCTAAACTTCTATTTAGAAGGTAAAACTTAGCTTAAATCCATTGAAATAGAAGTGAAGGTCAAATTAACGTATCTGCGTGCCTTTTTCTTATTTCCAAGCAAGCCAACCATTAAAAAGATATACGATATGAAATCAATGAAGTCTGCAAACAAAAAGGCCTTGAATACTCAAAAGTCATAAGAAGGGCTTTGTTGAGGATCTTGAAGGAGGGTCAAGATTGAATTATAAAAAAATCAAAGGAAGAGCCAGAGTAGTAGCTATAATCTTTGCTAGAAACGAAAAAAATTACATTAGAGATACTATAACTTCTCTTAAGAGCCAAACAATGCCTGTTGACATAATATTAGTTGATGATGGGTCAACAGATGGGACTGGAGACATTGCAAGAGAGATGGGGTGTTTCGTCATCGACCTACCATACCATGAAGAAAGTTACGTTGGAAGACCTGAACTCGCAGAAAGAGTAAATGTAGGACTGAAGGTAGCGAGAGAAGAAGATTACGACTATGTTCTAATTGTCGGAGCAGATCATCCATTACCTCCAGATTACGTTAGAAAAATAGTCTCAAGAATGGAAGCAAACCCCAAACTTGTTGTAGCAAGTGGAAGGATAAAGGGTGAACCATATGACGAGCAGGTTCCAAGAGGATCTGGAAGAATTGTAAGAGCTTCTTTTTGGAAAAAAGAAAGCAACATGCAGTATCCAGTTGCTTGGGGGTGGGAGGCGTGGCTCTACTTAAAGGCCCTTGAGAGAGGATATGAAACAAGGTGCTTTGGAGACATAGTAACTGAGGTTAAGAGAACCACTTCTCTTAGAAAAGCCGGTTATTTGGGCAAAGCAATGTATGCGCTTGGGTATGATTGGAAGTATGCCTTGGGAAGGTGTCTGTTAACGTTTCTAAGATCACCAAGAGCTGGATTAAGTATGTTTTGGGGGTGGGCGAGACACAAAGATGTAGAGCGCTTGGAAATTGCCAATTGGGTCAGCAAGATGCAGAAAAAGAGGTTTTGGGAAAAAGTTAGAAATCAATTGGGATTCTGACTGATCTTCTGTTAAAACAGTCTTGTAATCAACACATCTCTCAAGAGTTTTAGTTAGATTCATTTTCGTCCTTTTCTATCGCTCCTAAAAAGTCGCTCATCTGAGTACATAAGAACGTTTAAGCTTATACTCTTTGTTAAAATTTTAAGCAAAATTTAAACTCCATATAGAGTTTTTATATAGTATGAGGGATCCCCCTGAACAGCATGATCAAATTAAAGAAACATTTGGGAGTCATCTTAGAACCTTCTTCAAAGGAGGATTTCGATAGTAAGGCTTCTACTTTTGGATCTATTTTTTATGAAGATGGCACCTATTACTTTTATTATTCTGGTTCATCCGACATTGAGCGCAAGAGGGCATCGATTGGTGTAGCTACTAGTTCTGATGGAGTGAATTTCACTAAGAGTCACGAAAATCCTCTAATATCCGTTGGCCTGCAAACTGTAACACCAGTAGTGTTCAAGGTAAAAGACACATACTGGATGGTTTTTGCATTTAAACCTAACAAAGAACAAGGCAGAAGGTTGGGCTTAGCTTTCGCAGAGGATCCATTGGGCCCATGGAAGTATGTCAAGGAACTAATTAGACCGACATATGATTGGGAGGGAAATGACATAGATATTGGACCATCAGTAGTTAAGCTGAATGAGGAGGAATACTTAATTTACTACAGCAACGCCTCAAACAAGGGGAAGATTTATCGTCTCCTGCGTTTCATAAGCGGATCAAGATTTCTACGAAGACGTATATCCATATTGAGGCTAAAAATCTTATCGAAAGATGAAATTAGGGTTAAGAGATGGGAAAGAAATCCTCTCAGCCACTTGAACGGTAGAAAGGGCACTTGGAACGAATCTCTTTTCTGTCCTGGCTATTTCAGGTTAGATGACAGACACTATCTTTTACCCGCTGCCTCAATGTATTCGGTGGGTTTCCCCTACAAACAATATATTGGCATAGTAGAAGCTTTTTCTCCATTTTTTGAGAAGATTGCCCAAAAAAGAATCCTTATTAACGGTCCTTTAGAGAAGAAGAAAATTATGCCAGATATAAAAAGCGAGATTGGTTTAGACACCCCTTCCCCTCTTCTAAGGGAGGATGAGCTTTGGTTGTATTATGCTGCGGTGGATAGAGCCAATCAGATTTGGAAAACGGCACTTTCAATCTTCTCATTAAAAGACTGAAGGATTCATGTTTTTTCTCAGCAAAAGGGGAAAACCACCAGCTTCATTTATTGATTGGTCGCTATTTTATGGGTTCCATAAATAAAGGGTTTGTCTTTAAATTTACAATTCAATAAGGGAACGAGCTTCTTAACGCGCCTTTAGTTCTTAAAAACTCGATAAAATATGAGAAAATTTATTTTAACAATGTCTCGAATAGGCTTTGTATGAGCGTACTGATCACAAATGCTAGTTACAAGAACACTCTAGCAGCTGTCCGGTCCTTAGGGAAAAGGGGTATCAAAATCACGACGGCTTCGCACAAAAAGGTTGCTCTATCGTTTTATTCAAGATATTGCAGGAGTCGAAGGATATACTATCCTCCCAAAAAAAACGCAATTAAATTTGTCAATAGTCTGCTGAAAATAATCAAAGAGGAAAAAATCGACTTGTTATTTCCCGTGGGCGTTGATACTACTGTGCCAGTCTCCTATTACAAAGATAAACTCTTGAACTTCACAAACGTTCCAGTAGCTGATTATGACACCTTGGTAAAGGCACATGATAAATCACAAGCACTGAGAATAGCGGAAGAAGTTGGTGTTCCAGTTCCAAAAACTTATTTTCCAAAGTCTAAAGAGGATGTCCTCGAAATCTCCGAGAAAGTGAGTTATCCCGTTATAATAAAGAGAAGGAAAGGTTCAGGGGTTGATAAGGGGGTCAGACTTGTTAGATCAAAGACTGAACTCTTGGAAAAATACAAGGAGATAGAAAGTCTACCTTGCGACTCGCTCATTGAAGAACAAAAGCTTCCTATGATACAAGAATACATACCTGGAGAAATTAGAGATGTTTGCGTTCTTTTTAATCAGGGAGAACCTAGAGCGGCGCTTGTTCAAAGAAGAGTTTGGACATGGCCTCCGAGAGGAGGAGTCGGTATCGTTAATGAAACTATAAGTGATGAGAAGCTAAGGGAGATGGCTATAAAACTTATGAAGAAACTGAATTGGCATGGTTTAGCCCAAGTAGAGTTCAAATTGGATGCCGAAGGTAAGCCTAGGTTAATGGAAATTAATCCAAAATTCTGGGGAACTTTAGAGCTTTCAATAAAGGCAGGGATAGATTTTCCTTACCTATTATACAAGATGGCGCTAGAAGGAGATGTCGACCCAGTTTTTGACTATGAAAAGAACCTAACCTTCCTTTGGGTCTTTCCATATGATATGAATTATATTTTAGAAGCTCCAGGAAAACTTGACAATTTCAAACGCTTCATCAAGCTATTCTTTAGTAAAAAGACAGTAACTGACATTTCATTAATAGATCCTGGACCTGAGATGGTGAAAATAAGTGCTTTTATAATGGACTTGTTCCTATAGGCCCAAGCTGAGTAGTTCGTCGGATAAATGGCGACTTATTGTTTAAGGTGAATAAATTGCACGAAATCTACGAAGAGATCTTTGAACTGTGTATAAAACATGGTTTTAGCTTCTTTTCCACTCTTCCAGGCTCGTATAACGTTGATTTGATTAGAAGAATTAGAAGTTTTGGCGAACTAACCCATGTACCTCTTGTAAGAGAAGAAAGTGGAGTAGCACTAAGTGCTGGGGCTTACTTGGGTGGAAGAAAAACGGCAATGATAATTCAGAATCAAGGCCTAGGCAATATGGTAGGACAACTACTTGTGTTAAACAGTCACCTAGAGGGTTCATACAGGTTTCCAAATCTATACATCATTACCCACAGAGGGATAGAGGGCGAGAAGATAAGAGCACAGAAGCCGATGGGAAGACAAACGAAAAAAATCTTAGATATGCCTGGAATTAAGCAGTGTTCCATAGAAAAAAGATCTGATCTTGAGAGGGCAGATGACTTATTGAAAGAATATGAAAAAGGCTACACTGTTGCATTAACGATAAGACCAGAATTTGGAAGGATGATGACTGAGGAGAAAAAGTGGAAAAGCATTATTAGACAATTAAACGGCACTTTTTTCCCTGAAATTAAAGTTAAAGCAGAAATGAGAAGATATGAGGCCATATCAACTGTAATGAAGAGGATAAAGGATGAGTTCGTCGTTTCGAACATAGGTCTTCCAAGCAGAGAACTTTATCAGATAAGGGATAGGGAGCGAAACTTCTACCTGACTTCGTCTCTCGGTCAAACATATATGTTAGCACTTGGTTTGGCCCTAACTACCGAGGACATAGGCGAAAAAATTGTATGTTTTGAGGGAGATGGAGGGCTGCTTATGAATCCAGGTTCTCTGACCATTGTTGCAGACCAAAGGCCGAAGAACTTAATTTTGATAGTGCTCGATAATGGTGTCTATGGATCGACACGAAACTATCCCATCTATACATTTGAAGGACTAAACTTAAGCGCCCTTGCCGTTTCATATGGCATTCCAAGATCAAACATTCTCATTGCTGAGAACCAGGACAAGCTAATTGAAGCGTTGGATCATAGCTTGAACAACGACGGGCCATTCTTCATTCATACCATACTAAAACCTGGAAACGAAAAGGTTCCAACGATTCCTATGGAAAATACGGAAATTAAGGAAAGATTTATGAAAGCAATCAAAAAAGCAAGAGGACAGCTCGTCACTACGTGATCCTTTTTAGGAGCCTATCGATGGCGTTCCTTAGAGGTCCTTCTTCAAACCTTATCGTTGCGATAGGAATGGAAACAACCTTTTCCAGCGTTGTAGCCGCAATTGGACCGCAAATTATGCCCTTAGCTCCGGCTTTTTCTGCCCTTATTCCTTGAATTATTTCTTCTTCTATTGAATCTGCTGGATATTCGAGGATCACGTACTTCTTGCCATCAATGCTTATCTCTTTTTCCGTTAGCTCGATTGCGGTTCTGGTAGTTATTATGGCAATAGCATCCTTTCTTATTTCCTTTTCCTCTAATTCTCTTATCGTTTTGATGATCTTTCTAAGAGTGTTTGATCTTATCGTCTTAACCCTCCCAGAGGTGATTTTATACAGCGTGCTAGTTGGTAGATTGGCCATTCTGCTGAAGTCCTTTATACTTATTCCATTTTTCTTCAAATACTCCAAAAATGCTTGACAAAACGCCCTATCCGATTCTACAATCTTACGTAATATCGACTCTCCTTCGCTCATCATATTCCATCACCAAATAAGGCAAATCTCAATATAAAATTATACTATTTTGAAAATTAATAACCTTTCATGGAATAATTGCTTCCCTATATTTCCATATATGGTTACGAAAAAGTTCTTTGACGGAAAGGATTATTAAGTAATTGATGAAAAAAGGTTTGATCTAAAGATGGAGAAAAAAGCAGTATTTTCGGCAATTATTATCCTTTTGCTCTTACTCGGAGCATTCATAGCAACTCAAAGGCGCACTAAGGAGGAAAAGCCTATAAAAGTGGGGATGATACTTGCCTTAGGAACTATAACGCCAAAAATTGCTGAATTCAAAGGATCCTTCGAACAAGCGGGGCTAAATGTGGAGATAATTGTTTATCCAGATGGTCCAACGCTAATGGAAGCCTTTTCAGGAGAAGAGATCCAAATTGCTCTTTTAGGGATAGTACCTTCGACAAAGTGGTTTGCTTCAGGAATAGATCTCAAGGTCGTTGCAGGGGCTAACGGAGGCGGACACGTGCTTATTGCGAGAGCTGATTCGGGTATAGAGACAGTTAATGACCTAAAGGGGAAGTCGGTTTGTACTCCTCGAATTGGATCAGTCACCCACACGCTTTACTCGACACTGTTAACGAAAGTTGTGGCGAATCCTCCGCTAGACTGGCAAAAAGATATCGACACAAGGGTTGGGATAGCGCCAGCTGATATGCCTCAACTCGTGTTCGTGTCTAAGGAATTCGATGCAATGATGACTTGGGAACCCTTTGCGTCTCAAGCAGAAATAAACTACCCAGGTAAATACGTGATAGTTTTCGATGTAGCACAATGGTGGAGAGAAAATCATGAAGGAAGAATATATCCTGTGAATGTTGTGGTGGCCAGAACCTCTTTCATAGAAAACCACCCAGATCTCCTTAGAAAATTCCTTGAGGTCTACATTGATACAGTAGACTGGATAAATGAGAACCCAAAAGAGGCAAATGAGCTCATAGCTCAGATAATGAATCTAGACGTATCCATAGTAGAAAGTGCCCGTAGAAGGATTGAATTCAACTATAATGTGAACGTTCAGGATTGCTATGAAATCCTTCAGTTCGCAAAGCAGCTCGGAATAATAGAAGAGCTCCCAGAGGAAGATGAGTTATTCGATTTATCGTTTATCAAAGGGTGATGATAAAGCATCGCTTTCCGTTTCTAATATTATGTGGGTGTAGCTCATGAAAAAGTGGAGAGATCGAACGTTAGGCATGATTTCTGTGCTGGCTGGCCTTGGAATATGGCAACTAGCTTCTATGACCAACCTATTCTATCAATTACCTCCAAAAACAGCCAAACTCATTTTACCTTCCCCCATTGATGTTCTAAAGACTTTGTATTACCTAACCACGATGAAGGAAGTTTCGATATTCCACAACCTCTTCTACACGCTTTCATTGAGTTTTTACAGGATCATCGTTGGTTTTTGCATTGCAGCCATAATTGGAGTTCCTTTAGGAATATTAGCCGAACTGTCGTCTGGTCTGAATCGGGTTATAAGTCCTTGGATAAGGATCATACAGCCAATTCCCGGAGTGGCTTGGATACCATTAGCTCTGATATGGTTTGGTTCCGGTAATAGATCGTCGATATTCATAATAACAGTCTCCGCCGTTGTTCCCATACTCCTAAATACGATGGAAGGAGTAAGAAGTGTTGATCTAACTTTAATCCAAGCAGCTCAGACTTTAGGTGCAAGAAAAAAGGATGTCTTCTTGAAAGTAATACTTCCTGGGGCTTTTCCCAGCATTCTAACTGGATTCAGGCTAGCTGTGGGATTTTCTTGGAGAGTGGACCTCGCAGCCGAGATGGTTGGAGTAAGGGGTGGTTTGGGATATCAACTAATCATGGCCAGAGGGATTGCAAGAACTGATATCGTTTTCGCCACAATTGTGACGCTCTCGGCAACTATGCTTTTCATAGAGAAGTTCGTCTTTGGTAAGATCGAAGAAAGGCTCTTGAAGTGGAGAAAGGGGCTAAAAGTCTCTACGGTGTAAGGTGTGGTCAATGGTAAAACCGAAACTTGTTGCTGATTCTGTAACTAAGATCTATGGAAGCGAATCAGCAAAAATAATTGCCTTGAAAGATATGAGCCTTAAGGTATATCCAAATGAGTTTTTATGTCTTGTTGGTCCGAGTGGGTGTGGAAAATCGACTTTCCTTAGGATAGTCGCTGGGCTGGAAAAGCCAACAAAGGGTGTTGTCTATCTTGATGGAGAGGCGATACGGGGTCCCGGCCCAGAAAGATGCATGATCTTTCAAGAGTACGCCCTGTTTCCTTGGAGAACCGTGCTTCAGAACGTAACTTTTGGGTTGGAACTCAAGGGGACACCAAAAGAGGAGAGGATCGACAAAGCGATGAGGTACATTGAACTAGTTGGCTTGGCAGGTTTTGAAGACAGATATCCCCATGAACTTTCGGGTGGAATGAAGCAAAGGGTAGCTCTGGCCAGAGCTCTTGTGAATAATCCGGAGATCCTACTGATGGACGAGCCATTTGGAGCCTTAGACGCACAGACAAGGAAGGTCATGCAGGGAGAATTATTGAAGATATGGGAAAGGGAGAAGAAAACCGTCGTGTTCGTGACTCACTCAGTAATTGAGGCGACCTATCTTGCAGACAGAGTCTGCGTGATGACAGCTCGACCAGGAAGGGTCAAAAAAGAGTTTTCAATCGAAATACCAAGACCTAGAAGCTATACAGGCGAAAAATTCCTGAAAATAAGAGAAATGATCTTAGATGAACTAGAGAGCGAGGTATACAAGAGCCTTGGGAGGATTTAAGGGAAGTTCTGTTTGATCCCATCGTCTTAACGGAATGAGTAGGGAGCAAGATTGTACGTATAAAGACCTCTCATTGACGCATTCAACAACCACAAATCTATTGGGAATTTAATAGAATAACTCAAGTTTAAGGGATATGAGTGAAAGATTGATCAGAACAAACAATAGAAACAAGGAATTTCGGGGAGAGAGCATCTAGAAGGGTGATATAATCTTGTCGCTCGGTGATTCGAGTGAGAGTCAGCAAATTTTCATTTTCTTAACGCATGACGTCGACTGGCCCTTACAGGGTCCTGGCAAAGATCACATACTTGCTAGGAGAGAAAGGTTTAGTGAAGAGATAATTGCTAAGGTATTAAAGGAGGGCTATAATCCGTATTACAATATTCCCGAAATTATGGACCTTGAGACTTCTTACGGACTCAAATCTACGTTCTTTTTTAGGCCAGTTTACGATGATGGTACTGAAATCGATTGCTACTCTGAGATAATGAAGGAACTTTGGAGAAAAGGCTGGGAAATTGGAGTTCACTTAAATCGAGCCGACAATTTAAACGAAATTAAGGAAGAAAAGCAACAAATAGAGAAAGTGATTGGCACAGGGGTCATCGGTGCCAGAGTGCACTATCTACGGGTGAAATTTGAGGATTTACCATTGTTGAGAGAGGCTGGTTTTACCTATGATTCATCTCTATCATTCTCAAAAAAGGAAGTAACCTCCGAAAATATGGGCTTCTTAAAAATTTCAGGATTGATTGAGTTTCCAATTACCTTAATGGATGCGTATATGTTTACTTACATGAGGATCCGCGAAGAAGACGTTTTAGATGTCATAAGAAAGGCCCTCAGGATTTCGCTGCAATCCCGCAAAAGCATTATTACCATATTATGGCATGACTCCTCGTTAAAGATGAAAGGTGGAAGGAAGTACAAAGATGTAGTTGAATATATCGCATCTTTGGATTGGATAAGCGCGGTTAGGGGTGCTGATTTGGTAAAGCTCATAGAAAAAGGTGAAGTGTAGTGGTTGAGAGGAGGATATTAATCACTGGAGCAGGAGGAATAGGGGGCGTAAACTTTATCAGGGCTCTAAGGCTGGCGGAAAGACTGAAAGACAAGGAGAAGATGTTCTTAGTCGGAACAGATTACAATCAAGATCATCTAAGGTTTCCCGAGGTAGATGTCCGATACAAAACACCGAAGCACTCAGATCCAGAATTCATTAACAGGATCATAAAAATAGTCAAGATGCAGAGCATAGAATTCTTGCACCCGCATCCCACTGTAGAAGCTCACAGGATTGCTCTTGAGAAGGATAGGTTGGAATCAATGGGTATTAGACTTTACCTTCCTCGACCAGAAGTAATAGGACCAGATAAGGCAACCATTAACAAAAAACTGATCTTCAAAAGCGTTCCTGCTCCAGAAACTTTTGAGATTAGTTCTTTAGAGGATGTTGACGCTGCTTTTTCAAAACTTGGTATGCCTTTGTGGATAAGGGCCAAGACAGGGGCTGGAGGAAGACTTTCGCTTAAAGTTAATTCTCCAGAGGAGGCTAAGCTTTGGATAAGGCTAAATGTCCTGCAAGGCCGGGCTAATGTTAACCATTTCATCATTCAGGAATTTCTTCCAGGTAGAGATTTGGCTTTTGATTCCCTTTGGTATCAGGGAAAGCTGATTACTTCTTATGCAAGAGAGAGAATCGAGTATCCTTTCAAGCACATAACTCTTAGCGGAATCACTGGCACGCCATCGATAGCAAAGATAGTTAATGATAAGAAGGTTAATGAAGTTGGTATCAACGCAGTAAAAGCGCTAGACGACAATCCTCACGGTTTTTATTCTGTGGACTTAAGGGAGGATTCTTCTGGGAATCCAAAGGTAACAGAAGTAGACGCAAAATGGCACACTACGGCGCCACTATGGGGATACGCCTTTAGTCTTGTTTTCAGCGATATTAGATACAATTTGGCATACAATTATGTCAAGCTGGGATATGATGAAGTACTTGAAGATTTACCAAAGCTAGATCTGTTTCCTGCGGGTTGGAAGCTCGTTAGACAGTTAGATGGTGGTGTTATCATCGTGCACGACGATTTTATGAGGAAAATTGTTTGAATTTTTGCATTGTATTTTTCGAGCAAAAATAAGTAGGACTTTCATATTCTATGAGCCCAATATTCGCTGTCCTGTTAGTAACCACGTCCTTCCGTGATATATTTGCTCTCAAAAAAAAGATTCAATGAATCTTCTGGTTCTCCTGCTTAGAGTCCTTAATTACGAAGAAATATATTTTAATTATCCTAACAAAGCACATTCCTAGCGATGGGATCCAATAGAAAAGGACGTTATACTACGGTATCCATCCCAGCCACTCTCTACGAAAGGGCCAAGAAGATGATTGAAGGTACGGGCTTCTCTTCTGTCAGCGACTACGTCACATATGTCCTCAGAGAACTTATTTCCTCCTACGAGGACTCAAAGCTCGACTTCACTAAGAATGACAAAGAGCGCATATTGCGCAAACTAAGAGCCCTGGGTTACCTTGAGTAGGGTGGTTTTATGGTTTCCCGACCTCATGGAGGCAGACTCGTGAGCAGAGTTGCAAGCGAAGCAAAGAGGGATAGAATATTTGCTGAAGCATCGGAGTTTCAAAGTATAGCGATAAACCTAGAGAAGGCTGTAGAAGTAGAAAACATTGCAAAGGGAGTGTACAGCCCTTTAGAAGGGTTCATGCTTAGAGAAGATCTGGAGAGCTGTTTGAAGGAGATGAGGCTAAGTAATGATGTGCCCTGGACCATGCCGATACTACTTGACATTAAGAAAGAGGAGACAAGGAACATAGTAGAGGGTGAAGAGGTGCTGCTTAAGCTCCATGAAGTTCCAATTGCCACAATTGAAGCTGAGGAGATTTACCAATATGATAAGAAGAAGTTTGCCAAAGCAGTGTTTGGTACTGAGGACAAAAGACATCCGGGCGTTAGGAAGATCGAGGAGATGAAAGACATGCTCTTGGGGGGGAGAATAACTCTGTTAAACTCTGCTCCGAACCCGCACGAGAGGTATACCCTCTGGCCGAAGGAGACCAGGGTTCTCTTCAAGGAAAAAGGCTGGAAGACTGTTGTTGGCTTTCAAACAAGAAATGCGCCGCATAGAGGGCATGAAGCCATTCAAAAGACAGCTCTAGCGCTTGTTGATGGCCTCTTCGTCAATCCAGTAATAGGTAAGAAAAAACCAGGAGATTTCAGGGATGATGTAATATTGGAAGCCTACCGCGTGCTCATAGAAAACTACTATCCAAGGGATACTGCTGTCCTTGCGATTCTTCGTTATGAGATGCGTTATGCAGGGCCTAGAGAAGCAATTCACCACGCCATAATGAGGAAGAACTTTGGATGCACCCACTTTATCGTTGGAAGGGATCACGCAGGGGTTGGCAACTTTTACCCGCCATATGCAGCCCAAGAGATCTTTAAGGAGTTCCCTGATCTTGGAATATCTCCTCTTTTCTTCAGAGAGTTCTTCTACTGCCATAAGTGCGAGGGCTTAGTTAACGAGAAGACGTGTCCTCACTCAGAATCGGATAGGATAAGGTTCAGCGGAACCAAAATAAGGGAGCTTATTATGCAGAGGAAAAAGCCTCCTCCCGAGGTGATGAGGCCAGAGATTGCTGAAGTGATCTTAAGCTTCGAAGATCCTTTTGTAAGGTGATCTGATGGGAAAAGGTAGGAATAGAGTAATGGTAATAGGTTTAGACTCAGCTCCCCCGTCCCTTGCCTTCGAAAGATTCCTATCGGAGATGCCAAACCTTTCTAGGCTCATGGAGGGGGCTAAGTACGGTTCTCTTAGGAGCTGTCATCCACCAATTACTGTTCCAGCATGGGCTGTTATGGCCACGAGCAAGACACCAGGAGAGTTAGGGATGTACGGGTTCAGGCATAGAAAGCCAGGAGAGTATAGGGAGTTCTACTTAGTTACGTCGAGAGAGCTTAAAGAGCCAGCTGTCTGGGATATAATAGCTAAGGGTGGGAAGAAGTCCCTCCTCATAGCCTTTCCTCCATCATATCCCCCTAGAAAGATAAGCGGTTGGATGATAAGCGACTTTCACACACCAAGCACCGCAAAGAGCTACACATATCCTCCTTGGCTTCGTCTTGAGATTGAGAGGATAATAGAGGGGTCTTTTACCCATGATGTCGAGTTTAGGATTGAAGAAAGGGGACCCCTTGTGAAAAGGCTTTTCGAAATGACAAGGCAGCACCTAAGGGTTGCAGAACATCTGGTGAAGGTAAAGGCTTGGGACCTTTTCTGGTACGTAGAGATAGGTCTTGATAGGCTTCACCACGCTTTTTGGAAGTTCTTCGATCCCAACCATCCAAGACACGTTCCAAACAGCGAGTTCGAGGACGTAGCTGAGCGTTATTACAGGCTACTTGACGAAGGGATTGGAAGACTTGTTAGGGCTGCTGGCAATGCTTCCGTGTTTGTGGTTTCGGATCACGGAGCTAAGGCAATGACAGGGGCTTTTGCTGTTAACGAATGGCTGGCTGACAACGGATATCTTTCCTTTGAGGATAGACCTAAACAGCAGATCGAACTTAAGAAGGTAAGGATAAACTGGGAAAAGACGATAGCTTGGGGTTGGGGAGGCTACTACGCGAGGATCTTCATCAATCTCAAAGGAAGAGAGCCCATGGGAAGGATTAGTAAGGATGACTTTGAAGCCACTTTGGAGCAGTTGGCAGACGATCTGAAGTCTGTAAAGGACCCTGAAGGAAGAAGAATGAAGACCATGACTTTCAGACCTACTGATCTTTATCCAGTGGTTAGAGGAGATGCCCCAGACATGATCGTTTATTTCGACGACTTAAACTGGAGGTCCGCAGGCACCGTTGGCCACGGTACTTGGTACTTGCCAGAAAATGACACTGGTCCCGATGATGCAGTACACGACTGGAACGGCATATACCTGATTTATGATCCCGAGGAAAGATTTCAATCGGAAAAGGCTGAGGCTTCCATCTACGACATAGCTCCAACAATCTTAGCCTTGATGGGGATTAAGCCAGCAGAGAACATGAGAGGCAGGGCTTTAGCGGAGGTGCTTTGATGCCTGAGGAGAAGGGTTTTGTGGTTTGGTTAACTGGACTTCCTGCTTCAGGAAAGACTACGGTGGCAAGAGAGCTTGAAAGAGAGCTTAGGATGCGAGGTCTTAAGGTTGAGGTCTTGGATGGGGATGAGGTGCGAAAGTGGCTTAGTCCAGAGGCCGGATTCAGTCAAGAGGACAGAGAACGCCACCTCAAGAGAGTAGCGTACGTCAGCCATCTTCTAGCCAAGAACGGTGTTGTTGTAATAGCTTCTTTTGTATCTCCATACCGATCAACTAGGGAGTTTGCTCGCAAGCTAATTGGTGATTTCGTGGAGGTATACGTTAAGTGTTCCCTAAAGACATGCATAGAGAGGGATCCAAAAGGTCTCTACAAAAAAGCCCTTTCTGGGGAGATCAAGGATATGACCGGTATTCAGGACGTATACGAGGAACCTCAAAACCCTGAGATCGTAGTCGACAGCGAGAAAAATAGCCCTGAAGAGTGTGCAAAGAGAATATTAAACAAGTTAGTTGAGCTAGGTTATCTAAAGAGCTGATAGAGCTTAGGATTTTTTTCAGAGATTCTTCGACACCCAATAGAGCAGCCAGGTGTATAACACAGTTTGAACCTTGTAATGTCTTTTCCAAGGCATCTAAATTCCTAACATCGACCTTCATAACTTGGAGACCGAGCTCTCTTACTTTCTCTATCATACTGGCAGTATGAAGGTTATCTAAGATTTTTACCTCGAAGCCCTCCCCTACGAGACGCTTTGCGGTCCAATATCCTATGAAACCAGCTCCTCCTGTGATAGCCACCTTCTTCATGAAATCATCACATTAAAGCTACTATGCTTTTTCTTCTTCTTCCTTTATTTCTTCTAACTCCTTCTCAATCTCTTTTTCCAACTCCTCTATTGGAGGTGGGGGCGGGGTCGTTGCTAAAGTATAGCCTATCCAACCTAAGATACCAAATACACCTAGTACAGCCACCGTGCCAGTCAGTTTTAGCACCAGCATGGCTATTTCCGGGCTGGATAGAAACATAGCATAGACATAGAGCACACAGACCACTATGGAAACAACAAGAATTACGCCACCAATTGCCTGATCCTTGTTCATTTAGATCTCTATTCGCATAGCGTGTAATATTAAAAATTTGATCAATCAGTTAAGTATCTTAAAACTAACTACTTTATTTGGTAACGTTTTATCGGGAAAGAATTAAAGTGAACCAATCTCGATAGCTCTCAGCCGTTTAGCCCAATTTTTCTGTGTCATAAGCCCTTTTCATCTCTTTTGAAGTCATCCTGTATCCTTACAATATCGTCTTCTCTTATGTACTCTCCGTTTTGAACTTCTATTACCTCTAAAGGTATTCTTCCTGGATTTTCGAGCCTATGAATGACTCCGGGCGGTACAAAAGTGCTTTCCTGAGGTCTTAAGAAGAAAGTTTTGTCCCCTTTTGTAACCTTTGCCATACCTCTTATGACCACCCAGTGCTCACTTCTGTGATAATGCATCTGAAGGCTTAGCCTTTTGTGAGGTAATACAGTTAGCCTCTTAACTTTGTAGCCAGGGCCCTCTTCGAGAACCGTGTAGGATCCCCACGGTCTATAGACTGTTCTATGAACTATAGCCTCACTATCTCCGTTTTCTTTCAATTTCTTGAAGAGCACCTTAACATCTTGGCCCCTCCCTCTCGGACATACCAGAAGAGCATCTCCAGTATCCAAAACCATCAGATTTTGTATTCCAATTAGAGCTACAAGTCTCTCTCCTATGACTAAGTTTCCTCGAGAATCCAGTAAATAGCACCGCCCCATAACGGCATTTCCTTCGGAATCCTTCTCCAAAATATCGTACAATGAATCAAAACTTCCTATATCACTCCATTCTATGTCTGCAGGAACTACCGCAACCCTATCTGATCTCTCCATGACCCCGTAATCTACTGAGATCTCAGGCAGCCTTTCGTATATCTCCTCTAGATGTTCCTTCCAGTCGTCCCTTGTGAAGGCTTCATAGACCTCTGGTAGATGTTTTTTGACTTCCTCCTTAAAGACACTTGCTTTAAACGCAAACATTCCGCTATTCCAGTAATAACCACCCTCCTTTAAGAATTGTTTAGCTTTTCTCAGATCGGGTTTTTCTACGAATCGTTCTACTACATAGGCTGAGTCATATACTCTTTCTCCAGCTTTAATGTATCCATATCCCGTTTCAGGTCTGTTGGGTTTTATTCCAAAAGTAACCAGATATCCCTTCTCTGCTACTTCTAGCCCAGCCTCCATCATCTTTTCATATCTGCACAGGGTTGGAACCACATGATCTGCTGGTAAAACTGATACAAGGGCATCTTCGCCTTCAGGTACTGCATATTTAACGCCATAATAGATGGCTGGAGCCGTATTTCTTTTTAGAGGTTCAGTTAACACGTTTTCCTCACTTAATTTGAAGCCAATCTCTTCTGCCTGTCCTAAAACATGGAAGATATAGTCTTTGTTAGTCACAACATACACATTTGACAAGTTTTCGGATGTTGTAACAGCTCTGAGAAGCGCATTTTGAAAGGTCGAGTTTTCATCCAATGTTTTTGCAAATTGTTTTGGATAGAGCTCCCTGCTTAAAGGCCAGAGACGCGTTCCACATCCTCCTGCCAGAATTAAAGAGATTTTCCTCGTAAGCATCACCTCGTTTGATAGCATATTGTTTGAGCGAGATTTGAGGTCTCGTGTTTTACATGTTATAAAGAACTCAATAAAGATTTAGGTATTGGAATGACTTAAATGAAAACATAGGATCTTCTTAGAAAGATTTTCACTAGGAAATATAGGAGAAATAAGTAGTTTGCTAGAGATAACCTAGTGAACGCAATCTCTTCTTTATCTCCTCTTCTTCCTCTGGAGTGTAAACGCTTTCACCCTCTTCTTCGGATAGCACCTCTTTTAGCACAAACTTAACGAATTCTCCTACGCTTTTGAACTCCCCGTTATCGACATATTCCTTCTTTATCCTATCATAAAGCTCCTTTGGTATTTCAATAGTTACCTTTTCAGTCATGGGAATCGCCTCTCTCCTTTTGGAGGAGACTTAAAAATTTGATTGAATTCATAGCTGTAACAGGATCTATTTAAGGCTCTTCTACTCTCCAAATCTTCCTTACAAAGGAGAACATTACCAACACGCTGGCTACTGCAAGCATTACGATGAAAGAGGCTGGCTTTTCAGTTGGTTCAGGTTTTGACTCAGTTCGTTCGGATATTGTTTCTTCTAAAGGCGGGGTTGCTTGAGGTGCTGAAGAAAGCGGCTCTTCCGATGGATTTGGAGACCATGAAGGTATTTGGGTTGTAACGGGGGGTAAAGAGGGGTTTTTTGTTTGTGAAGGCGTTAGAGTAGGTCTTAAGGCTGAAGGAGAACTTTGGCGTTTAGACATATGTAATACCTTTATACTGACTCGATCTGACTCTCGAAGACCAGCAGAGGTTGCTTTAGCTGTAATGGTTATTACATCATCAGTTCCAGCAATGGCTGAAAGATCAATTCTTTTTGACCTCTTAGAGGGAACTTTGAGGGTTTTGGAGAAGTTTGTTGGCTCTGCTCCGCTTAAGACAACTTGAACGTCAATCTTCAAGTCATCCTCTCCAAGATTGTTTAGCGTAATTGAGAAGTCGAATTGCTCATTCTCTTCTACAGTAGAAGGTGCGCTTATCGAGATTCCGAAGCCCTCCATTTTGACTCTATATGTAACTTGAAAGTTCTCCTGTACGAATTTTCCTGTACTTTCTTCCTTTCCACATACGGAACCTTGAATTGTGTGGTTTCCACTATGTTCTGGGGCTATGAATGTGAAGCTCGTCTCAGTACTCTCTCCTCCTTTTATCGTTCCAAGTTTGTGATCTTGATTGCCTAAAGTGACAACTACGTCTTCAACGTTGGCTTCTCCTAAATTACTTATCGTAACTACCACTACGAACTTCTCCATAGGCTTTACTACGCTGGGGGCCTGAATATAGTACGAAATCGTTGCTGGAGCTAATATCTTAAGCTGAATGTAAGCGTGACTCTCCTCCACATAAAGATCTTTGTTCTCAGCGTTCCAAACGTGGATGGTATGTAAGCCAGGCGAGGCTGAAGAGGTGTCCCACATTACGCATGCTGTGCCCCTTGCATCCGTTTCGTCAGATCCTATGTAAACACCATCTGTCAGGTCTTCAAACTGTAAAACTACTCCAGAAATAGAGTTACCCAAGTCATCCAGCATAGTTGCATAAAGAAGGATTGATTGCCCAACAACGTAAGCTGGCTGTGCTACGATTGGTGTGAAAAAGATGGGGAGAAGAAAGGATAAGAATAAAAGGATGGCTGCTTTCTTCAATTTCATCCTTCCTTGAGACAAACAGCCCTAACCGGAGGCCACGCTCCTGACTTCTATAGTTGGTTTTACCCATAAAGCAGTATTTCCTAAGTCTTCAGAGCCATCTAAGTATGTGGCGGGGGATCCCAAAAACTCAGCAGTTATAGCTATTGGTCCTCTTCTCCAGCTGCTGGGCACCGTAAATGAGAGAGAAAAACGCCCGTTTAATCCAGTCTCCGTGGAGCCTATTTTATTTTGACCACAAAAAATAACTACCATTGCTTCTGAAACTGGATTTCCTGATCCAAGCATCATCAAGCTTCCAGAGACAGAGATTAACTCTCCTCTGTGTATCCTTTGTGGGAGGGAATCGAGTTCAAGGACTGTTCCATCCCAAACCTCTATTTCTATGTATGTTGATGATTCTTCTACATAAATTGAAGGCTGTTCGGGGACATATAGGGTAAGAGTCTTCGAACCAAGAGGATATGATGTAGGGACATTCCAATTTATTGTAAAACTACCCTCAGATCCAGATGTTGTAGATGCTAGGACGTTTGTACCATCTCTAAGCTGGATCGTGGCTCCAGGAACTCCCTGTCCAAGTTCATCTACAACCTTTCCTGTGATATCAACCAACTGTCCTCTGTAAACCTTGTTCTGCGCGTACACTCCTATTGCAACCGTTGAAAGTAAAAGAGAAAGGGTGCAGCATGTAGAGACCTTTGTCCTAAGGCTCATGAAACCACCTTAGCACTTGGGTCCTATTGCCTCCACCATTATCGTTGGCTTTGTCCAGACCTCTATTAGCCCCCCTCCATTCTTGCTTGACTCATGTGACTCGTCTCCATCATAGCACGCGCTGACATCGATCGTTCCAGTCTTTTTTGCTTGTATAGAAAGGGATTGACCAGATTGCACGATGTGTTCTGCTTGATCCACGAATAGCCTTATCTTCGCAGGGATCTGAGCATTGTTGCATATAAGCCGAACTGCTATCGTTATCGTGTCCCCAACATGAACCTTTTTGGGGAATTCTAACACGAGCTTTGTTGCCATTTTGGCTTTAACTGTAAGGTTTTTGACATCTGAAGCAATTGAAGACCAATAGTAGCCTTTTGTAGGGCTCCACATCTTTTCCTGTAAGTAAGCTTTTACTGTCCAGACCCCTGGAGAAGATGGCTCAAATCGTTTAGAAGTCCCATATCGTGGATTATTAACCAAGAGCTCTACTTGTTTGGATCCTAACTTTGCTAAATACTTGATTCTGATTGTCTCCGATCCAGAATACCTGTATTTTGAACTTAGAGTGACAGATTGCCCAACGTAAACCTCTGATGAATCCATCCTCAGCCTTATCCAGTCCTCATCTTGTGATGGAGAATCGCTTCCAGTCACTTTAAAGGTGTCTCCTCTGACCTCAACCCCTGTAGCCTCGGCTGGAGATATAATCCAAGTACCATCGGGCCCGCTTGATGGTATTGTGTAACTGCTTGGCACGCTATCTCCAGCCCAAGAAGCTCTAGTTTTTCCTGAGCTGTCCTTT
>CAYZRF010000010.1:0-64944 GCA_964480775.1 uncultured Nitrososphaerota archaeon | reverse complement strand
TTTTAGCTGACGAAAGACTTTCTTTATTTCCAGGAACTCTGTAAAGGTCTCCATACGTGAAGATCCTTACTCCTTCCTTTGCCAGTTCTATTGCAGAGACTATTACTGAGACAGGAGTCACACAAACGGGACAGCCAGGGCCAGCTACCAGCTGGAGACCCTTTGGCATGAGGTTTCTCAAGCCAAATCTTGTGACAGTATCCTCGTGAGTTCCACAAACGTGCATTATCTTTATCTTATCATGGCGTTCCAGGAGTTCGCCGGTTAGCTTTGCTATAACCTTGACTGCCCTCTTCCCTATCTCTCCCATCCCTCTGTACTCCTTCTCTATTATCCGTAGCGGGCCAGACATCAACTCCCTAGTGATCTTCTACTATTTATTAATTGATGATAAGGGAAAACTCCATTGATCTAGATTGAAAATAACGCTGGCTCACGGTTCTGGAGGAAAAGAAATGCTCGAGTTTATAGAGAAAAAAATAGCCCCAATCTTCTCATTGACAAGAGTCAGGGATGGACTAGGGCTTACTGATATGGAGGACGGCTCAACGATACCACTTGGGGAAGAAAGAGATGTGGTGATCTCAATAGATAGCTACACCGTGAAACCACTCTTCTTTCCTGGAGGCAACATAGGGAGCTTGGCCATCTGCGGATCTATAAATGACATTGCAGTCATGGGAGCCGTTCCATTAGCGATGCTAGATGCAATAGTTGTAGAGGAAGGCTTTGAAGTAGAAAAGCTTCAAGCAATATTAGAATCGATGGAAAAAGTTCTCAAAGAGGAAAGAGTTGCCCTTATTGGCGGAGACTTCAAAGTAGTTCCAAAAAGGGAATTAGATGGCGTTGTTATAAGTACAGTCTCCATTGGAGTTGTGGAGAGAAAGAATCTCCTTAAGGCAGATCGAATACGCCCAGGAGACAAGATAATAGTTTCTGGAACGGTTGGGGATCACGGAGCAACGATACTAGCAGCTCAAGAAGGGATTGGTGTTGTAGGGGGCTTAAGGAGCGATGTGGCTCCTGTAACCAAGTTCGTCAGAGCGGCTCTGAAGGTTGGAGGGGTCAAGACCGCAAAGGATCCAACTAGGGGAGGGCTTGCGATGGCGCTGAACGACTTTGCCTCGGCTAGCAGACTAACCATATTTGTAGAGGAGGAAAGAATACCAATTAGAGAAGAGGTCTCAAGTTACTGTGAGATGTTAGGAGTAGACCCTTTGTCTTTAGCTAACGAAGGAATGGTCGTTATGGCGGTAGATCCTAAGAAAGCTAGTAGCATAGTGGAAGCTTTAAGGAATGCAGGAGCTAAGGAGGCAACCATAATAGGTGAAGCAAGAGAAGGGCGACCAGGCTTTGTTCTTCTAAAAACAGTCGCTGGAGGGTTGCGCCTCTTAGAAAGACCAACAGGAGAGATCGTACCTAGGATATGCTAGGCTTCCTCAAGTTTTCTTATGACCTCTTCCCACAACTTTATCGTTTCTTTAGCTTCTTCTGGACTTAACCTCGAGATCATTGCTCCAGCATGGACTATGACGTAATCACCTGGCTTTACATCAATTAAGGAGGCATCAACTTCCTTTCTGACTCCACCGAACTCAACTATCCCGACGTCTCCTCTGACCTCTATTACTTTTGCAGGTATACCTAAACACAACCCTCTTCAACCACCCTCCTTAGTGATGAATGCTTTTTTAATGTTATAGGGTTCGAATCGAGAACGCTCTTTTCCTAAAAGGAATCTGTTTATTGGCTGGTGTTTAGCCCACGTTATTTATAACTATCAAATAAGTCGCACTCGATGGTTTGAAGGACAAGAAGATACTTATTGCAGGAATAGGCGATTTGCTGAGGAGCGATGATGGATTCGGCCCGAGAGTAGTTAGCAAGTTAGAAAACATGAATTTACCGAAGAATGTTGTAGTAAAGGACTACGGAACAAGTGGATTGGACTTAATCTTCGATCTTGGAGACTTTGATGAGGTAATATTTGTTGATGCTATAGATTTTGAAGGAAATGTGGGAGAGATAAAAGTAATAGAGCCAAAACCAAGGAAAATTGCTGAAAATGAGGTTGTAAAAACAATTAACTTTAGTTTACACGAAATAGATTTAGAAAAGATAATCGAACTAGCGAGTTCACTGAACATCCTACCGAAAAGGGTTATGATTATCGGTTGTAAACCTAAGGACTTATCCCTTGGATTAAAGCTATCTGAAGAAGTTGAAAGAGCAATAGGCAGGACGATTGAGATTATTCTTGAAAAAATAAGGGAGGGTTAGAGGTTAATGTAGGGAGATATCTCCTTTCTTGATTCTTTCTTGTTCCTTCCATTGTACACATGGATTGAACATGCGAGGCATGGGTCAAAGCTTCTAATTACCCTAACTACATCTATACCATCGAGTTCTTCGCCCTGCTCTGTTATGGGCGTGCCTATTATCGCGTCCTCATAAGGACCGGGCTCTCCATTAATGCCTCTTGGGGATTCGTTCCAAGTCGAAGGAGTGATCACTTGATACCTGTATATCTTCCCATTCTTCATTATGCACCAGTGTCCTAGTGCTCCCCTCATAGCTTCGGTAAGCCCTACGCCGATTCCTTCCTTAGGTCTCTTGTATTCAGTCCATATCTCAGTTTCGCCTTTCTTAACCATTTCAAAGACTTCGAGTAGTAAATTGTAAGCCACGTATGCCGAATACGCGTGATAATAAGCCCTAGCTCTTATCCTTTCAACTGCATTAACCGCTTTTGGAATCTTCCATTCAAACGTTAACTCATCAGATACTCTAAATCCAGCCACAGTAGCCTTTGGTAACGTGAATTTGACACTACTTCCTGTTGATTCATCTACCTTTTGAGCCTTAGCAGTCGTCCACATTCTTGATATGGGACCTGCTTCAACGGCGTGGATTTTACCATCAAACCTTTTCTTCCAATCTTCCCATCTCGGCGAAGTGCCCCAAGAGTATTTTCCATCCCAATCTCTTGGTTTGCCAGGCGCTGGTTTTGTTTCCTTGTTCCATGGGTGCCAAACCGAAAGATCACTTATCAATGGGTGCGCACGTGTCTGCTCCCATTCTTCATAATATGAGTGGGCTATGAATTCCCTGATACCCAGGTTTATCTCTGATAAATCAGTTGTTACCAAATTCCCCTTTATGACCACACCAGGAGTTACTTTTCTCTTCTCTCCCCACTTAGACAAGTCTTCGTACTTTCCAGTGTATGCATAAGGATCGTCATAAGAACCGTAGCTTATCAGATTTGCTTCCCTCTTTCCAGCTTCCTCATAACCCATTTCCAACACAAAGTTTAGTAGATCATCGAAAGCGGTAACGAACTCTTTCGTGAACGCAATATGTTGTGATAACATGGCAGAGAACATCTCTAAGTCGGAGGGCGTAACCGTCTTTGCTACTCCACCAGGAACAAATGAGTTAACATGAGGATGTTTGCCTCCAAAGAGTGATGCCATCTTTCTACCCATTTTCGACAGTTGCAAGCATCTAAGCCACAAAGTTCCCTTTAGAGGAGTGAGGGCGCTCATTATGTCTGCAATCGTTCCATAACCGTGGAGGTCTCTGTTCTCAGCCTTTGTATCCTTGGCTTTATCCCACCAATTTGGGTTTAACTCCTTGACAACTGGTTCACTATAATCTGGCCCTTCTAGAATTCCACAGCCAAGCACTGCATCATATAACTGCTCAGATATGTGAATGAAGTCTCTGATAGCAACACCAAAAGGAGGCGGAGACACGTTGTAAGTCATATCTACACATTGAACGGAAGCCAGACCGTGCGGGGTTGGGCAAACGCCGCAGATCCTTTGTGTTATCCAAATTGCATCTGCTGGCTCCCTGTTTTTTAGTATTATCTCGAATCCTCTGAACATAACTGCGTAGCTGTGAGCATCAACATACCTCTTTTTTTCTAGATCTCCAACCGCATGAATTGCTAAATGCCCTTCAATCCTTGTTAAGGGCTCAATATAGATTTCCTTTGCCACCATAATCATATCACCCTTGGCTTTAACCTATGAAGAATTGCATATATCTTGCCTTTTATGTCCCTGAAGGCCTCAACAGTAAAGATCATGGGCGGAGCCTTCCTGAAGAACGGTGAGAACGGAGGATCTGGAAATTCTGGCTCAGTGCAACCGATGCAAATCGAACCAATGGTTGGACAGCCGCCAACTCCTTCAACGAATCCTCTTCTGGGGACATCGCAGTGAGCTATTGGTCCCTTGCATCCTAGCAACCCCATGCAGTAAGGTTCGCCGAACTTTTCTGAGAACTCACCCTCTGCAAAAGTCCCAGCTCTTGGACAATTTTCATGTGCGGTTTTTCCGAATATGAACTTAGGTCTGTTGTACTCATCAAGCTCTGGAATCGGCAAAAGTCCCCTCGCAGTTAGCACCAAGTGCGTTAAAGTTTCAGCGATGTGCTCTCCTTGAGCTGGACAGCCTGGCACACAAATTACTGGAAGGTTGAGTTTACTCCTCCAATCTCTTCCCAAGAAGTCGAGAAGTCCTCTTGCACCAGTCGGATTTGGAGTCCCATGAGGAATTCCTCCGTAGCATGCACAAGTTCCAACAGCAACAGCGGCGGCTGCACGAGGCGAAAGCTTTAGTATCCAATCATTAATCGTCATGGGCTTTCCTTCATCTTCTCCCACTAAGCACCAATAACCACCCATTTTCTTTGCCAATTCTTCATTTGGAATTGCGCCTTCAAGAACTAGGACGAATGGGTCCAGTTCTCCATTTGCAGCCGATCTCAACACGTCAATTGCTTTCTCCCCATGGGGTAGCATAATTGTTTGGTGGAAGGCCAGGTTAATGTTCGCTGCTTGAGGAAGATAGCCAGTTAATAGATCAGCAAGGCTTGGGTGCGTTGAGCCTGTTAGAGAAACAGTACAACCAGTACATCCTTGACCTTGTAACCATATAACGTTGATTTCTTCCGCGGACAATTTGGTTCTACTGAGTAATTAGTCGATTGGTTAAATATTTTACCGTTCTCGAAAAGAAATTCCTCGTTCTCAGATGTCTTAAGATCCCATTTCATCTAATATTCAAGATCTCTTTAAACACAGTTATGTACTTTATGCTTTCTGTAAGAGACTTTCAACGGCTGCAGCTAAACTAGAGAAAGTAGTCCTCAACTCATTTGATGCGAGATAAGGAGGATATCCTTCAGCCATAGCCTTCTCAACTCTTGGTTCTATTGGTAGACGGACTAGTAAGCGAGTTTTGAACTCTTTAGCCAAGTCTTCTCCTGAACCATATCCAAAAGGCCTTATCTCTTCTTTCCCACATTTGAAGTATGACATGTTCTCTACCAAACCTAGTATTCGGATTCCTTCGTCAACTAACAATCTTAAGCTCTTTCTGACTACTGAACGGGATAACATCGACGGCATTGTTACTACCAAAGCCCCGGCAGACCTCAGATTCCTGATAACCCTGATAACCCATAACACTTCATCGCCCGTGCCTGGTGGCAAGTCTATCACTAAATAGTCGAGATTTCCCCAGCTCGTCAGGGCCACTAAACTAGTTATTAAATCCATTTTATCCTTTCCTTTGATTAGTACAGGGCTGTCTTTAGTTAGAAGGCCGATAGACATAATCTCTACGTTATGCTTCCTTACTGGTCTAAATCCCTCCTTACCTGCTCTTACCTCTTCCTTAAGACCAAGCATAATGGGGACAGAAGAGCCGTGAACGTCTAAATCCAATAGACCCACCTTTTTACCCCTCTCTGCAAGTGCTAGCGCTAGGGAGGTAGAAACAAAGCTCTTTCCAACCCCACCTTTTCCAGCTGTTACTGCTACTATGTTGCGAACTTGAGAAAGTCTTCTTCTGGCCTCCTCGAAGAGAATGTCTGACATCTTGCTCAAGTTCTCATCACCACCTTCGAGATGCGCAGGCCCTTGCCTGATGCCAAATCAAAATCCCTGCTCCCACATGAGGGGCATTTAAGCAGAGCCGGGGCTAAATTAGGCAAGAAATGGAGTGCACTCTCTTTTGTACCTGATGGTTCTTCAATAACGCTGAATTCCTCTGAAAGTATTTTCTCTACTGTTTCAAAGTCCCATTCAGCTCCACAATTGTTGCATTTGAACTTTGCCTTTTCCTCTTTTAGCACCAGCCTAGTTCCCTCAACTAGCGTTCCCTTGCTTAGTTCTTTAAAGGCCGTTCTAAACACTAAAGTATCCAACTCCATTATCTCTCCATGAGTAATCTCAACTTCCTCAAAAGCAGTGGCGCCTTTGTCTTCTGCCAGTCTGATAAGGGAGTTAATTACTGCTTCGGCCAGCGACCACTCATGCAATTTGACCTTGCCTCTGCTCAGGACCTAGATATTTATACTTTTAGTCTTTCTAAGCGTTCTTAAATGACAAGATCTTTTCTATAAAAGAAAACCAACAAACATGATACGTAACTCATTAACTTTGTAACAGAACACCAAAAGGCAGACGAATCATCTCTTCGGAGATCTTACTCGGGAGGGATTTGGATCAAGCCTCTGCGATCCTCATATATAATCAGAGTAGCTTCTAAACCCCGCTTTCGCATTATCAATGCCCTTATTACGCTCTATCGATCCCAAGAATAGGTTAACCTTGATGGGCTTTCAAAAGAAGAAAAATACTAAATATTACTTGAGATTTGACCTAGGGACGGTGATAAAAATAAGCAACAGAAAGACCAAAATACTTTCTTTCTGGGGAAAAGGTGGGGTTGGAAAAACAACATGCGCGGCATCTGCTTCAATTTACTTCGCTTCAAAGGGTTACAAGGTTCTTATATTAACAAGCGATCCAACACCCTCTCTCTCAGATATATTCGACGAAGAGATAGGTACAACGGCAAAGAAATTGGCTCCTGGATTGGAAGCAATTGAGCTAAATGAAGAAGCCGTTTTAAACATGTGGAAGCAGAGATTTGGTGACGAGGTCTACAAAGTTGTTTCATCATTCTTTCCTGTGGAAAAAGACATCCTAGATTACATAGCTGGAGCACCAGGAATATCGGATGAATTCATGCTGGCCTACATCTTGGACCTCTACACTTCAGGTAAGTACGATTACATTATTTGGGACGCAGCCCCCGCTGGAGGCTCTCTCAGGCTTCTAAGGATAGAAGAGAAGTTTTACAAGCATCTAGGAGAAGCTTCTAAACTCTATTTATCCCTGAAGTCAACACTGGATAAAATAAGGAGAGCTGAAGGTAAGGATCCTTTAAAGATAATAGGAGACTGGAGGAAATTAGCAGAAGATGTCCTTGAGCTAATATCTTCCCCTGTGTTCTCGATATATCTTGTAGCCATACCAGAGTGGCTCGGCTTCTCTCAGACAAGAAGAATTCTCAGTGAATTAAGAGAGTTCAATGTAAGGGTTCCAGGTCTAATAATAAATCAAGTGGCGGTGGAAGATGTGTGCAATTGCGATATATGGATGAAAAAGGTGAAAATACACAATAAATACGTTAACATGTTGAAGGAGACGTACGGATCCAGCATGGAAGTGATAGTGGTCCCGATACAATCCTATGAGATTAAAGGCATAGAAGCACTTAGGAAGTTCTCCAGAAACCTGAGTGCTTTGCTGGATAAGCAACTTACAACCTGATCCTTTCAAGAGATTCTATGATCTTTTTGAGTTCTAAATGCCTGTTTCATTCAATTTTTGCCATTTTCATAACAAAGCTCCGATCAAATACCCTATTCCCAGAAGCAGCTGAGTTACCAAAACCACCACGACGTTTGCCCCGAGCGCAGGGATTAGCTTATCCCTTTCATCATAATTCTCAATTGTGATTTTAATCGCTTTGAATCCCATCGGCACTGTAAGCAGACCGAGTAGGGAGGGTAAGGGCATAAAGCCAAAGAGGCTTGCAAAAACAATCCACAAGTATGTGAGAATAGTTAGAAAAGAATAGACCCACCTAGCCTTTCTTCTCCCAAGCAAGATCACCAAGTTTTTCCTTCCAACTTCTCTATCTGCCTCTAGATCAGGAAATTCATTGAGAAAAAGCAGATTAAACACTAAGATTCCAGATGGAACCGATGCTATAAGCGCTTTCAAAGAGTAAGATTCTGCCTGGACCACATATGAACCAAGTACTGGTAGTAAGCCCATGCCCATTCCTGCAGCCAGCTCTCCTAGCAACCACTTAGCAAGGTGGGTGGTGTAAAACAGAATGAAAATCGCTCCTAAAACAATTATGGGAACTAGAAGTAGTTTGGTGATTAGCAAGAAGATTGCTCCTATGCTAGCGCCTAACAAAAAGCATACAATACCAAAAATATACACCTTCTTTGGATCTAAAAGACCAGCCGGTAGAGTACCGCTTCCACCACTAAATGGAGTTTTTGCTGTCTTAAAGTCAAGGCCGCTTTCATAGTCGAAGTATTCGTTAAACACGTTTACACTCATATGCAAGAGTACTAAACCAACTAGCGCTAGAATTGCACGAGGAATGTTTAGAAAACCATCACAGAAAGCTATTGCTGTCCCTAAGAACACTAAAATGATTGACAGGGGTAGGAAATTTACTCTTGCTACGGCAAACCAGGCTTTTAGGCTCTTTTTCATTTTATCCCTTCCTCAAAAATGATTCTTCTTATAACGTTTTTTATTACTTAAGTTATTGAATAACCGATGTTTCATGCCAATCGACCCTTTAAAGATAAGAGAAGACTTTCCTATTCTGAAAAGAAAAGTAAACGGGCATCCTCTAATCTATTTGGATAACGCTGCGAGTAGTCAGAAGCCAAAACAGGTTATTGAGGCCATCACTACATTCTACGAAAATCATTATGCGAACATACACAGGGGAGTTCACACTTTAAGTCAAGAGGCATCAGAAGCTTATGAAGAAGCTCATACTAAGGTAGCTAGGTTCATATCAGCGAATGACCTAGAAGAGATCTTATTTGTAAGGAATACCACCGAAGCCATTAACTTAGTGGCCTACTCTTGGGCATTGCGTCAGCTAAAACCTGGTGATGAGATCCTAACAACATTAATGGAACACCACAGCAATATAGTTCCTTGGGAATTGCTCTCACAGTTAAAAGATATTCATGTAAAATACATTGGAATTACAAAAGATGGAGTCCTAAATTACCCCGAGTTCGAGGAGAAGCTATCCCAAAGAACGAAATTAGTTACTGTGGTTCACGTATCGAATGTTCTCGGAACCATAAATGATGTCAGGAAAATCTGTAGGCTAGCTCATGAGGTTGGAGCCCTAGTATTGGTTGATGGCGCTCAATCGGTGCCTCACATGCCAGTTAGCGTGAAGGAACTGGATTGCGATTTTCTTGCTTTTTCAGGCCATAAGATGCTTGGTCCAAGTGGTATAGGAGTTCTTTACGCTAAAAAGGAAATTTTGGAGTCCATGAGCCCATTTCTCGGAGGAGGAGGAATGATAAGTAAGGTCCGCTTTGACACCTCCACAAAGAAATGCAAGATAGACTGGAATGTTCTCCCATGGAAATTTGAAGCCGGAACTCCCAATATAGAGGGGGGCATTGGGCTAGGAGCTGCTGTTGACTACCTCTCATCGATAGGAATGGACGAGGTTAGGAGATACGAGGAAGAACTCGTATCCTATGCGCTGAAAAGGATGGGTGAACTGGAAAAAATCAAAATTTATGGTCCCTCCGATCCTAGGATGAGAGGAGGGGTTATCTCCTTTAATTTGGAAGAAATGAGTCCCCATGACGTCGCTATGATCATGGATCAAAGTGGAATAGCCATAAGGAGCGGCTATCATTGCGCTGAACCATTGCATGATGCAATGGGAATCCATGGTGGTACCGCTAGAGTTAGCTTCTATATTTACAATACCACATCTGAAATAGACATCTTCGTAAATAAGTTGAAGGAAATAGAGTCCATAATTTAATTACTCGCCAATGAAGACGTTGTAGACGGGGAAAATTCAGGTAATGCTGACCGTATAGAGGGATTATCCATGGCAGTTAAGGTAGTTGTGTTTAACTTATTCAGAACTCTTCTGGAGAGCGATAACTCGATTAGAGAAGCTTACAAAAGAATGTTAACTGAGACAAACCTTCCTAACGATCAAAACACCCTTAAAGACTTGATGATTGTGGAGCAGCTTAAACAGATATCAGATGAATTTGAGAGAGAGGTTTGGTGGAAGGAGTTCTTTGGATCAAAGGGAATAGAGCTTGATGAGGAAAAGCTAAAGGAGATGAAAAGGGTTTTCTGGGCAAGGAGACTTCAGCTATCGAGACCTGTTCCGGGCGCACCTGAGACTTTGAAAAAATTGAGGCTCATTGGATTTAGAACAGCAGCTATTTCATCAGAAGATGCTGGAAAGATGCTTGTAAGATCATTACTGGAGAAAACAGGCTTGTTTGAACTTTTAGATTCTATAATTTGTTTGAAAGGCAGGTCAAACGAGTTAAAGGCCCTTGACTCCATAGCCAAGATGAACCGAATCAAGAGAAGTGGAATAGCCTATGTAGACATTTACCTAGAGAGGGTAATCACTGTTCAAGCGAATGGATTCGTCGGTATCTGGTTGAGCGAAAAGACGGTTCCTGAGGTAACATCTGTAAAATCTGTGAGTTCAATAGCGGAGCTTCCCAGCATACTTTCTTCTATGAGAGCTGGACCTAGCTGGTTTCACCGAGGAACTGCCTCTTCAACATTTTCCTGAACTCTTTTGAGTCAAGAGAAAGCATAATAACATCTTGAATAGACTTAATGACATTGACTTCCATTTCTACGGGTTTAGAACCTCTAAACCTCTTTTTCAACCCAAATTCTTTGGCGATCTTGTCAGAAGGTTTTAGGACAAGTTTTGTCAGTTTCCAAGAACCGGTGTCAACCTGAATGTCCAGAACCTCTCCAATTTTTTCTCCATCCGATGTAAGTACATACATGCCATATATGTTCGATACCCTCATACTATCACCCTAGGAAAGCGAAATTCCATCTCCAACAAAGCATCTAATGCGGTCTTTATCAAGCCTTCCTGAGAGGGTTTTAAGAATTCAATGCCTTCTTCTACCCCCTTTGGAGGCGAGAGGACTAAGAAAACCCCACCAACGTATATCCTCTTCCTCTCTCCCTTACAAATCCACCTAGCATTATAGCTAGTCGCTAAGGCCGAAATAATGGAGAATTCCATCTCAGTACAGAGAACTCCGAGCTTTTCGAGGAGTTTCAAGTTCTCTTGAGCTCTCTTAGGAAATGCAGAGAAAGAGGGATCCTCTATCTCATACAAAGCTTCCTTGGCGTGTGTAACACCTACATGCAGGTTTTTACCAAGTTCGTATCCGTTTTTCTCAGCAGCCCTAACCAACGCGATTACTACATCTGGATCGGCACACAGCGGATATTTTGAGCCAACTATTCTCTCAGAAACCCTTTCTTCAGCTACCGCACCTGTAGTAACAACTAAATCTCCTGGTTTGACGAATCGCTGAAGGCTACCGGAGGTTCCAACCCTCAAAAGGACTGCATTCTCATGTTTGTTGAAATCTATGCCCTCAATAACTTCTCTCACAACAATTGCTGCTGAAGAAGGGCCTATTCCTGTGTCTATAGCCGTAACCGGTTTTCCTTCATAAAACCCGTTTATCATCAAAAACCTGCCATCCCAAACAACTCTCTTGGACTCGAACCTCTCAGCTATCTTTCTAACCCTGACTCTAGAACCGGGAAGAAGCACGTAAGGATTTACTTCACCTGCTTTAGCTCCTATATGATGAAATCTTCCCTCCTCATCCCTAAAAACCATATGATCACCCCTTGTCGCACAACAAGCCAGGCTCCCTTTGCTCTACAAATAGAGAGGTATCTCTTTCGTCATAACCAACTCTCGCTGGCGATGTCAGCTTGTGAAACAGGATTTGAACGATCTTCATTCCTGGATAGAGTTTGACAGGGGACGTATTCTCACAGAAGATTTCTAAAATCATTGGAACCGGTTTCTTAAGGCCAGATCCTGGATTGACTAACCCAGCAGCGTGAACGATAACTCCAAGTCTAGCAATACTGCTCCTTCCTTCTAAAACAGCCGCCAAATTCTTTGAGATAGCGATCTTCTCTCTGGTACGCCCTAACACGAATTGGCCCGGAGAGATGAGAAAGGGATTTCCTTTGGTATCTATAAGCTCTGCTCCTCTATCAACGCTCTCAAGAGACTCTGGATCAACTATTGTTCCAGGTTTAAACAACCTAAACCTGCTGGAAAGCGTTAAATCAACAGAGCAGGGACCTAACATGTTCATATTAAACGGAACAATCTTGATTTCGCCTCTTTCCATAGCAGAAAGTATGTCTCGATCAGACAGTATCATGAAAATCCCCTTTGAGGGAAAGTTCATTCATCTTCATATAAAGCATTTCTAATTGCTTGTCAGCAATCTCTTCCTGCCAAGGTTCTAAAGCTCCAGGAATTGCCTTAATAGAGTTAATTAGATCTATTGTCTTTTTCAGATGACCGAGTACATCTCCTTTACTCCATTTTTTCCCATCCCAAAGCTTTTCTTGCCTTTCTGAAAAATCTCCTGGCTGATCTAATCCTGGAACATAAATAGGAGCCATCGATCTTAAAGTATCTTTAGAAACAATACTTCCGAGCCTACTTAGCTGTTTCTTCTCCTTCCAGAGGCTTTCGTCAACTCCATACAACACCATATCATAGTTATTGTGGGCTAGAGCAGTTAGGTCTACTAGAGCAAAGGCAATTATTTTCTCAATACCAAGGGAAGAGGCAGTCTTCTTTATCCTTAAGAGACCTTTTGCTGAGATAAACCCGTAAAGTACCAGCTCTCTTATTCTTGTATCTATTTCCTCACATCTCTCAAAGAAAGATTTGAGGGATACCTCTGCTGTTCTACCTGTCGCCTCTGTGTCTGGCTTAACGACTATGATCTCCTCTTTTGCTGGAACAGAGCTGAACTCCTTATAATCAACCATTAAATCCATTGATTCAGGGCCTGTGTGGTCTCTATACGAAACTTTAACGTATTTTGGCCTTACATATGCTTGTCTTATCTTACCAAAAACTTCCTCAAGGACGGTGTGCAAATGGTAGCCCGGGGCTGCCCTGAGAACATGTAAATGTACAATTCTACTCACATTCTCTTTACTAATGGAAGTAAGTTCAATAATAGGTCTAAGGACCTTACGTGCACAGATTAGGCATTTTGACGCCAGTTCACTGCCTACGATATGCTGATATGCAGCTATTTCCCTAGCCTCGGGCGTGTCAACGATGTAAGTCTCCAAAAAATCGTCAAAATAAGGCTCATCCCTTATCTTGTAGAGGACAATATCTTCAGCCCCATTGCTTAAAGATACTCTATTTACAGATTCAGTATCTACATTATTTTGCTCGATTAACCTCTCTAGATCACAGTCACCCGGCAATTCTCTGCTTATCTTAGCCCTGCCCAATCTTAGCAGGTAGCATTATAAACTTTAGCTCAAAAGCCGCGTTGTGAAATTTAGCCATATTTTATTCTGAAATCCTTAAATTCTCCCCTGTAGGGTTCCCAACGTACCTCAACATGCTCAACCCTTGCGAGAGGTGGACCAGATCTACACCACTCAATTATCTCATCTACCGCCCTTTTATCTCCCTCAAAAACTGCTTCTACTCTGCCATCCAGAAGATTCCTGACCCATCCCTTCACTCCAAGTTGATCTGCTACTCTCTTAGTGTTAGCTCTGAAAAATACTCCTTGAACTATCCCTGAAACAAATACGTGTGCTCTCACTTTTTCTCCCATTTAACCACCCTTACGAAGGAGATCGATTTTTGGTGATATGTCTCCTTGCTTTAACTTTTTCGCTACCTTGTGAGCTATAATCAAAGGTTTAGGTTGTCTGAATTTTCCCCAGAATTTCTCTGCTAATTCCTTCGATTTTTTAAGAGAGACTAAATGTCCAGGAGATACAAATACATGGCTTCGCCCATCTTTTCTAATTACATAACCAACTCTTTCTCCCTCATGTAGAATAGAGCTATCAACAACTTTTCCCACCAAGATAGACTTTGCTATCCCTATGGATGGTCTGCCGAGAGCTAATCCAGCATGACAAGCCTCTCCAATTCTCTCCGGATGAGCTATTCCGTGTCCGTCTAGGAGAAGTACATCAAACTCCATTCCCCTCGTTGAAGCAGCAATAAATGGCATTTCTCTGAATGCTAGGTATGTTGGAATGTATGGGAACATGACCATCATTCTTACAGTCCTGATCTCAACAGTAGTCAGCTTCGAATCCACAATTACACAGGCAGCATATCCTACCTCAAACCCCTGTTGTATGTCATAGGCCACATCTACTCCAGCAGCCAGCTCTGCTTCTTTCAAGGAGTCTTCAAGGAGAACCTTCTCTCTAAGCCTTTTCTGAGCGAGCCGCATCCTAAGTAAGATTGGAAGTACGTCAATTTCCTCGGCTCTAACCAATAACTTGTCTACATTGCAAATTCTATTGTTCCTAATGGAAATTCCCTCAGCCAGCAGTAATTTACTTTTTTGTTCGGCCATTATGCCCAACGAGCCATCAGAAGTTACAAAGCGATGCCAAGGCCCCCCATTTTTCTTTACAGTTCTAAAAACGCTAATCGATACGGCTTTTGCAGCTCTTACGTCTCCAAGAGCTTTTGCAACCTCACCAAAAGTAGTTACTTTTCCTTTAGGGATTTGTTCTGCAGCTTCGAGCACTAATCTGTCGAAAATAGTTGGCGTTTAGATCACCTCTTAAGAAAAGGTTGATATTCAAGAGTTGTTATAGTGATGGACACATTGACATCAATGAAGTATTTTCCCTATAAGGCAAGAGAAGGACAAGAAGAACTAATAGCACTTATACAGGAGGCTACAGAAAGGGGCAGAAATGTCTGCATTCATGCTCCAACTGGCTTTGGAAAGACTCCTGCCGTACTTGCTGCTTTATTGCCTCTCTATCTCAGAGATGAAAAAAGAGGAGGAATAATTTGGGCAGTTAGGACGGGAAATGAAACTGACAGACCGATAGAAGAACTGAGGGTAATCTGTGAACATGTAAATGAGAGGATATTCGGTCTTTCTTTCAGAGGAAAGGCAGACATGTGCCTTCAAGCTAAAAAATTAGGCATTAAAGGATATGAGGCTGTTTCTAATTTTTGCAAACTGAAAAAACAGGAATGTCTCTTCTACAAAAGGACCAAGGCAAGGGAAGATATGCTTGAGGGAGGTCCACTTCTTTTCACCGATATATTGGATCTCGCAGCGATAGAAAACATGTGTCCATACTTTCTGCAGCTTGAACTACTTAAGTATGCTAAAGTAGTGAGTTTAAGCTATAATTACGTTCTAAGCCCATCGGGATGGGTTGTAAGAAGGAGATTTCCTTTCACCTTCTCGACCCTAGTGGTGGATGAAGCCCACAATCTCACTGATGCAGTAAGAAACCTACACTCTGATAAGATTAGCACCGAAACCGTAAGGAGAGCTATAAGAGAGGTTGAAGAATTCGGAAGGTTTGCCCCAAAAGAAGTAAGAGAAGCTCTTGAAAGGTTATCTAAGGTTCTCGACGGATTATCCATGGCAGCGGAGGAAGAAAGCGCGTTCTATCCTTTAGATATAATGAGAGATTCAGGGATTAGGGCAAGGCACCTGAAAGTCATGTTAAGTTTAGGCTCAAAGATTCAAGCAAACAGAGTCGAGCAAGGCAAGGCACCTAGATCATCTCTTCACCACCTTGCAAGGTTCTTTACGCTTGCATTGGACAGGTTGGGAACTAATGGCATTGCATACATAGCTTCTAGGGAGAAAAATAGGCTTTATCTTGAGGTCTGGGACATGAGGAGCGCAGAACTTCTATCAGAAGTTTGGGGAGAGTTCAGGAACTGCATTTTCATGTCTGGAACCTTAAAACCTATAGAAGCTTTTGCTGAGATGTCTGGCATCCCAAACTGTATAGGAAAGGTTTTTCCATCTCCCGCAGACCTTAATAGGATAAGAAGCTTTATCCTAAGCGGATTATCAACTAAGGGAGAGGTCCTTGACGAAGGTACGATAAAGAAGTATGCTGCGGCTATAAGAGCATTTTTAGAAAAGATAAAAGGGAATGTGGCGATATTTACTGCAAGCTATAGGATCCAGAATGACCTGATGCCAGACATACTGGACTGTGCAATAGATTGTGAGAGAGATCTTTTTGTAGAAAAAGAAGGAATGAAAGGAGAAGAAGCAAGAAACTTACTATTGAGCTTTAAGAAAGCTAGAGGTAATGGAGTCTTAGTTGCACCAGTGAGAGGACGATTTGCCGAAGGAGCCGACTTTCCAGGTGAGGAATTAGTTGGAGCCTTCGTAGTTGGAGTACCTTTCGCAAGACTAACCTTGAGAACGAAACTTGATGTGGAGTATAACCAGAAGATCTATGGGAAAAAGAAAGGAATATACTACGCGTACATTGTACCTGCAATGAGAATGGCCTCGCAAGCCCTTGGTAGGGTGATAAGATCCTCTGAAGACTACGGAACATTTGTTTTAGGTGATGAGAGGTTTTTAAGACCAGAACTCGTGAGATTACTCCCAGATTTCATAAGGCAAACGGCTAAAGTAGTTAGCTACTTCAAACTTGGAGAGGCTCTCGATTCAGATTTTAACACGTGAGATGAAAGGCTGCAGAAACGACTTGCTTTCCCACCAGTTCATTAAAGGTATTACAGGCGTCAGCCGTCTTCTTCACGATCGTTTTTATTCCTCTTTCCTCTAGGAACTTAATTGTCTCCTTAGGAACCTTCATTAGACCAGAATGTCCCGTACCAATGATTAAGATGGCTGGAGGTTCTCTTAATATTATCTTTAAATCTTCAGGAACTAAGTTATGGCCCTCTTTTCTCCACCAGTTATCGTAGATCTTCCCTTTATGTATTATAATGTCTTTTGTGTATTCTCTACCTCCTATCCTTATCCTACCAAACGTGTATTCTTCTATAACGAGTTCCATCATCTTATAGTGTCTATTTTCATTAAACCAATAAAGATAAATAAATTAGTTCAACAACCCTTTCTCAGGAAGGAGCGGTCCATACATGCAGATGCCCCTGATCTCCCGTTTGAGGGAGATAGCTCATCGGATTGCTAGTACGTTAGACAGGTTCCGTAGTTATGTAGAGATGTGGAGGGCTGAAGGCATAATTCGAAGGTACTTTGGAGCAAACGCTTTCGACGGAGCCATGACAACATTGGGCATTCTCATAGGTGCATACGTCACGGGAAGTCTTGACCCTTCGCTCATCGTAGGAATAACAATTAGCACGGGAATAGCCCTAGGAACCTCTGGTATCTTCGCTGTCTATCTTATAGAATCCGCAGAAAGGCAGAAGAGACTAGAAGAGCTTGAATCGGCCGTGCTTGTTGATCTTCAGGATACGTTGTTGGCAAAAGCCAGCAAATTTGTTTCTTCCTTTACAGCTTTGGTGGATGGATTGGCTCCAGTGGTTATTGCCCTAATAGGAATTTCACCGTTTCTAATATGCTTGAAGAGACCATATCCAGTTGAGTATGCTGCAATTTCTTCTTTCATAATAATCTTTACAACCTTATTCGCTCTTGGATATATGATAGGTGCAGGTAATTTGAAGCAACGGTCGATATACGGTATAAAGATGCTCATAGCAGGCATCATAGCGACCTTTTTGTCAATTCTGTTGAAGCAAGCATAAGACAAATCATTTTTCCTGACAGAAAATAGACTATCATTCTTTTTAACTAACTTCAGGAAGGCTTCTTGATAGCCTTGAAGCGCAAGTTCTACGTGGTCACGGAGGACGAGATAAAAGAAGGAAAGGTAGTTGACATATATTTTCTCAGAACCTTAGAAACAATGAGAAAACTTGGGGTGGGCAAGAAGGTCGTGGTGGCAGAAATTGCGGCAAGATCTCTTCCTAAGTCCAGAATACCACCTCACGAGCCTTGGAAGTGGGGGGTGCTGGCTGGGGTTGAGGAAGTAGTTAAACTAATGGAGGGAAAAAAGGTTGACCTATATTCCCTTCCTGATGGCAGCCTTTTTCATCCAAAAATCCCTATTATGAGAATTGAAGGTCCTTATGAGGAATTTGGGGCATTAGAGACCAGCTTGTTAGGATTTCTTTGTTCTCTTTCTGGAGTGGCTAGTGCAGCTGCACACGTCAAGATAGCAGCAGAGGGAAAGCCAGTCATCAACTTTGGTATAAGAAGGAATCATCCAGCAATCTCCTTAGCTATAGAACGAGCCAGCCTTATTGGGGGGTGTGATGGTTCCTCAGGAATCTTGGTTGAAGAGCTAGGATTCAAGCCAGTAGGAACAATGCCACACGCTTTAATGGTAATAACTGGAGACCAAGTTAAGGCTTGGAAAGCGTTTGACAAAGCTATGCCAGAGGAAGTCCCTAGGATAGCCCTAGTAGATACCTTCTTCGACGAAAAAGCCGAGTCTTTGATGGCTGCTGAGGCTCTGAAGGATAAGCTGGCTGGAGTCAGGTTAGATACCCCCAAATCAAGGAGAGGAGATATGGAGGAGATAATAAGAGAAGTAAGATGGGAGCTTGATCTAAGGGGTTATAAAAACGTCAAAATATTCCTTTCTGGTGGTTTAGACGAGTATAGCGTCGCGAGATATGCAAAGGGTGGAGCTGACGCATTTGGAGTCGGAACAAGGATAACAGGGGCTAAACCCATAGATTTTGGGATGGATGTCGTAGAAGTCGAAGGTAAACCAATAGCCAAAAGAGGAATATGTTCAGGGAGTAAGGACCTTTACAGATGTCCTGAATGCTTGACCTATGTAGTTGCTCCTAGAGACTCTCAAACCCCCATTTGTAAAAAGTGCGGAGTAGAGACGAAGCCCGCATATGTTAAGATGCTTGAGAAAGGGAAGGTTCTAGTTGACTTTGAGCCCGTCTCAAAGCTGAGAGAGAGAACTCTCTCACAATTGAGAAAGCTGGGGCTACTAAAATCTTGACAATCCATAAATATTAAGGAAACAGACCCGACATTTCTAGGGTTATCTTATGATCAAGGTTCAATTTTCAAAGATAATCGCCCTACTTTCCGTAATTTCAATTCTATTAGCTGTTTCTATCCCCTTATCAGTAAATGGGGTGGAAGCGAAACCAGATCCAGTTCTACCATTTCCAGATTATCATACAGATCCTCTAAACGGCATCTTTTATCCTCGAATAGGGACTCCGGCATTTGTAATCTATAATGAAGAGTTCGATGTATACGTAAAAAAGGACCTCGTAGGATCAGAACCCAGCATATATCTTAAATCTCTCTTCACAGAGGGTTATGAATACGCCTTAGAAGTATTGGGCACAGAGGACATTGGCGGTGGGCTACTGAAAATAACCGCAAAAGTATCAGAAGGAGTCCCAGAAGGCCTTTTTAATCTAACTGTTAGGAGTGGAACTACTGAACTAACAGAACCAAACGCAGTATATGTCTTTGGGTCAAAATACCCTGAAAAGTTGAATGTAATCCACATAACTGACAACCACTACGGTGTTAGGAAAAAGGCTAAATTGTTGAAAAATCAAGAATTGTTCAGGCAACTTATCTCATTAGTAAACGGCCTTAGACCAGATATAATGATCCATACAGGAGATCTGATAGATGGAATAGCCAAAGCAGACGAAGAGGATCCATTTGAGAGCGTTTACCGAGACTTAGTAAGGTTAAGGGTTCCGTTAATAGCAATCCAAGGAAACAACGATAATACTGCTATAGAGAAAGGATCTTATTTCTGGGAGAAGTACTTTGGCCCTCTTTATGGGGTTGTTAGGTTTGGAAGCTACAGCTTCTTTCTATTTGATGCCGACACAGGCAGAGTTCAGCCTGAACAGATTTCTTGGCTTGAAGAGAGGATAGAACTATACAAAGATATACCTGTTAAAGTCTTGATGATACACTATCCATATCATAGTGAAGAGCTGGGATACTTCCACAAAGACAGGGGCTTTGTAAGCGTGGTTCCAAACATAACTAACTGGCTAAGTAACTACGGATTTAGTCTCGTGCTAATGGGCCACTGGCACGTCGATAACATAACCAGACCTCCTAAGGTACCAACTCTAAGCATAGTAAGCAACGCAGGTCAGTATGATGACGCAGATGACTACGGCCACTACAGGCCAATGACGATATGGGCTGATGGAAATGTTGAATTTGTGAATCCCGCGCCGTCTATAGCAACCTTATCTGTAAAGTATTTGCAGAGGTACGATGGGTCAACGACGGGAGTTTCAGTTATCGTTACGAATAAAGGAACCAGCGAAGTAAGCCTGATCCTTCCAGTAATCTTAGCGAAGTACCAAGAGAGCCCCACTATTGAAAACGCCGATATCTTACGTTCTTATAGTCACAAAGGCAAAGGAATCTACGAACTAGGGGTTTCAGTATCTCCAGGAGAGGAACTACTAGTAAAAATATATGTTGAGGAGGATACGACCGCTCCCAGCGTAACTGTCGAGCCAGAGGTTAAGGAAGAGACGATAACTCTGTGGTATGAAGCCTTTGACGAAGGATTTGGAGTTAAAGATGTCAAACTGTATTACTCTGTTGATAACAAGACGTGGACAGAGATAAGTCCAGAGTTCGAAGCAGGATATCCGCTGTACAAGTTCCAAGCAAAGGCTGAGACCATGTACTTCAAGATATTAGCTGAAGACGTGGCTGGAAACAAAGCTGAGTTCTATGGAACCGTTGAAGTTCCTTCCTTAAAGCCTACCGAGACTCCCATTCCTACACCAACGCCGACAAAACCTCCCGGGGCTGGCGTGCCAATATCCTACATAGGCATAGCCTTGGTTGGGATTATAATCGTTGTAGCCGCTGTCTTACTTAAGAGGAGGTAAGGATGCGAAAAAGATGCCTCTTCCTCCTCTTTTTTCTTCTTCTAATTTCTCCTCTCGGATCGACAGGGATAAACAAAAAAGTTCGGCCGGTGAATGGAATCCTTCTACCAAGAATAGGTTTTCCGGCCTTTATAGAACCAAATAGCACTTTTGAAGTTTTGCTGGTTGGAAGGATTGAGGAAATAAGACCTCTCCTTGAAAACGACTTAAGATCTTACGAACTAGCTGTAGAAGAGACTTCATATAACATCTCTGAAAACCTAACATATCTAGCAATTCATGCTGGGAATATTGATCCAGGCCTATATTCTCTCATAATCGAGAGCGAGAAAGGCGTATTTAGGGAGCCAAATTGTGTTTCCGTTAAAGAAAGTTGGAATCAACCATTAACGGTGTTTTGGGTATCTGATACTCATTATGACAACAGTAAGGGCCAACTTCATCTTGCAGCAAGGTTCAGAAGGCACATTTGGGCCATAAACTTCTTCTCTCCTGATTTTGCGATAATTACAGGAGATGTTTGCAATAACCCTCCAGAAGGTCTATTTATCAGTGCTTATCATGAATTAATGAACCTTCAATTTCCAATAGTCTTAATACCTGGAAATCACGATCATAGTCTAAAAGGAGACTTCTTCACCAAATATCTTGGTCCTTCAAATGCTAGTTTAGATGTGGGGCCTGTTCACATCATTTGCTTGGACACGGGCCCAGGTTCCTTAAGTGGGAATATAACTAAGGACCAGAAGGAATGGCTTATCAAAGATCTAGAATCAACGATAGAGAAACCCGTCAAGATCCTGCTAATTCACCATCCGCTTTTCACGATATGGAACACGACGGAGGTTAGCGTAAGGGAGATCATGGAGATTCTACTCAAGTATAATGTCACAATGGTTCTCTCAGGCCACATGCATGAAAGCTATGTGTTTGAAGATCCCCTGTTGTTGATAACAAATCCAAATTCATACGGACGCGGAGTTGGAAGAGCGCTGCCTGGTTTTAGAATTTTCGAAATAACTCCTTCGGGGGAGATTACGTGGTTAAAGAGTCTCTATGAGCCCATATATCTTGAAGAGTTCGAAATATTAGTTTTCCAAACAAACAATGGCGAATCAAAGGGTTTCTCTGCGTATCTGTACAACGGACTTTCCAAAAAAATATCTGGAATCTTTAGGGTAAAAATGGCTGACGCAAGATCCCTTGAAACTGAAGGAGGAACAATAATCCAAGTCAACAGAACTAGAGATGGGAAGTATCTTGTTGCTTTGCAAGTTGAACTCGATCCACACCAGGAAAAACTAGTTAAGATTTGGGCAAAGGAAGATAAAGAGCCTCCATACTATGTCAACATGTCCAAAGACATCGTTTATGGGGCTAATGCCAATGTGATCTGGATCAACGTCACAGCTAAGGACGAGGTCCTAGGGGTCAAGAACGTCACATTCAGGTATAGCGTTGACAATAAGACCTGGAACGATGTAGAGCTAATTAGGCTTAACGAAATCTTATTTTCTGGACGTTTTCAAGTTTCAAAGGATGTCACAGAAGTTTGCTATTCAATAGAGGCTGAAGATATAGGCGGTAGAATTAGAACCAAGGAAGGAAAGATTGAGCTATTGTCAGAGATAGCCGAAGAAGGAAAAACAAAACAGGTCTCTGTTCCATTGAAATTAATTGCTATGCTATCGCTTGTCTTGGTCATTGCTATCATTATAATGTCACGTATCAAGAAAGGAGGATCTATCCCCAAAGCTTCTATAAAAACCGCGAGGAGTCTCCAACCTCGTAAATTTTAATAATAATGGGCCCAAAATCATCCCAAGTGATAAAAATGAAGAGAAGCATTGCTCTGTTTCTAATTGCCGCGTTAATAGCGCCAGTCATCGTATTCGGTATAAGTGCACAGGGTCAAAAGGTGGTTGGCATTGACATAACTCCTGGAAGGGTCAAAGATCTTGACACAGAATGGGGTCAGACAAACTTAAGGTGGTTGGAAGGAAACTTAACTGCCGCTGGTTTCCAGATAAAGGAAATCACTGAGATAACCCCGGATGCCCTTAAGGGTGTTGATGCCCTTATCATAGGGAAACTTTATGATTATAACAGCGTTTTCTCTGATGCTGAGATACAAGCGATAAAGAACTGGTTTTTGGAGGGTGGCAAATTCATTTGGGTTGGAGCAGATAGTGATTACACTGAACCATACCTGAATCCGGATGACATAGCCTTCAAGGCAGATGAACCAAACAAAATATTAGCAGCTATAGGCTCAAGTCTGAGGCTTGAATATGCCTCCTTAGAGGATCCAACTACTAACATAGGAGCAGCTTACAGGGTTAAAAGTCATGAGGCAAATACGGCCGGCATAGCAGGCCAAATCACGAAGAACGCCCCAGTTGTTCTATTCCATGGTCCAACATTTGTAATAGGATTCAAAGATGGAAAATTTGTACCGTTCAATGAAGTAGAAGGCCCGAACGTCATTTGGCTCTACAGATCTAGCCCAGATGGTACCGTTGTAAGCCACGATGGCGTCGATCCAAAGGCACACAGCGTTGGCGAAACTGGCCAATTTGTGGAGGCTGCGGCTGAGATAATAAGCTTGGGTATGTTCAAGCCAAAGGGTAAGGTTATAGTCACTGGAGAATCGCTCCTAGGAGACAGGTTCATAGGGACTCCAGAATATCACGGAGAGAAATTACAAGGTATGACGTTCATAATAAATGCATTCATCTGGGGAACTACTGTCGAAGGGCCTGCAATCAGCATGACTATGCTCATTGCAATAATAGCCGTAATCGTAATAATAGTCGTAGTAGCACTCGTCTTCTTGAGGAAGAAGTAATATCCCTTCCTCTCTTTTCTTTTTTATTCAAAATCTTTTTAAGAGCTCCTGATTACACGTCTTGTTGAGGTAGTTGAAAATAGGTGAGTGATATTTGGACAAAAAAATCGTTGGAGGGATAATACTAATCCTAGTAGTTGTTGTGGGCCTTGCATTCTTTTTGATGGGTAGAGGAGGTCCTCAACCAACTCCTTCACCAACTGAAGCGCCTACAGAGGGCATTGTGCTTAAGATCGTGACAAGACATGCTAGCACGATATGGAAGATCACTAAAGAGAGCTTCCTTAGCTCGGATTTAGCGAAACAATACAACATCGTTGACTTACGCTTCTATAGCCCTAATTTTGCGCTTTGGCCAGACGTGATTCAAAAGGAAAAACCGGACGTAGCATGGGGAGGCGGTCCAACCGTATTTAACGACCTTGTAGACAAGGGACTGGTTGCTCCCCTAAAAGATCCAGAACTACTAGCAGAAATAAATAACATCCCTGACGACATATCTGGAGCGGAGATGAAGCGGTACAAAGATGGAGAATTGATGTGGGTTGCAGCAGCAATATCTTCGTTTGGATTTACATACAACAAGAAGATGCTCAATGAGCGAGGTCTTCCTGAACCTCAAACATGGGAAGATTTATCTAGACCAGAATATGGTAAAATGCTCCCACTCCCCGCTTTATCATATGCCAGGTCTACCACATCAACTTCTCATAGCAGAATATATCAAATCATCCTTCAAAAAGAAGGTTGGGAACAAGGGTGGGTGTTAATAACAGGCCTAGCTGCAAATGGAAGACCATACGGCGGGTCTGTTGAGGCCCAATGGGCAGTTCAGACAGGTGAAGTGCCAATCGGAATTATGATAGACTTTTATGGATTTGAGCTTCAGCTTCAATCCCCTGATTTCATCTACGTGATGCCTCCAGGCACAATAGTGAATGGAGACCCCATAGCCCTTCTCACCACTTCTGAGCATCCTGATGCGGCCCAGGCATTCATAAGGTGGGTTCTATCAGCCGAAGGTCAGGCGGTGCTTTGGCTGGATGAGCGAATAAACAGGATGCCAGTTAGGGAAGACGCATTTAAGACTCCAAAGGGAAGGGAAAGAGTTGACTTATACACTAGATACAACCAGACAGTTGCTCTGCAAGCCATACAATTCAACGAAAGTCTCGCTGGTGCAGTTTACTTCTCAATAGCATACTATCTTGATGCAGTACTTTGCGATACTCATGAGGAACTGGTTAGAACATGGAAAAAGCTTATAGATGCTTTAGAGGCAAACAAGATAACTCAACAGGAATTTGATCAATACAAATACGAACTTGGAAAGCCGCTAACTTGGACCGAAGATGGCAATTCGTACACATTCACGCTAGAATACGCGATTCAGATAAACGAGGAACTGAAGAAAAACCCAGCCTTCGCATCAAAGATGCAATCTTTGTGGAGAGAAGCAGCTGTTCAAAGATATGAGGAGCTTTTCAACCAGATCCCTGATCCGTAACAACTACCCTCCTCCCTCTTTTTACCAAGGCTATGATTTCTCTCAACGTAGTAACAGTATAAGAGAACTCTTGTAACTTCTTTAACCTGTTTCTTCTAAACTAATTTATATGAAAGGGTATACACTTCATTTCGGTGCTAGAGGTGCTCCGTCCTAGAGATTCCTTCTCAACACAGTTGAAGAGAGTCTTTCGGAAGATACGGTGGGAAATGGATCCATTTTCGTGGTCGCAACTCCTCCTAGTGCTTATCTCATTTACTGCGTTTCTCTTGTTTCCACTTTTCATGGTGATAGCTAGATCATTTTATGCGGGAGGAGGACTTTCACTGCATTGGATTAAATCCATATTAAGCGATCAATACTATTTTCCGCTAAGACTTCATATAACCTCAGATTTCCCTTTTCTGACTTTAGAGGGAATCAGAGGAAAGTTATTTGATGTAATAAGCTATTCAGATCCAACAGGAAAAGTTACTAAAATATTACTCATTAGAGGATGGGATTTTGGCGTAATTCTCAACTCAGTGATTGTAGCCACAATGACAACCCTATTTACAACGATACTCGGCTTTGTGCTGGCTTTTATGTTCGCTAAGTATAAATTCCCAGGTTCTGAGGCTCTCAGGATAATCTCACTGATACCTCTTCTTTCAACGCCGTTTGTGGGAGCTATAGGCTTGAAGAAGATGATTGTGGCCGACGGAGTGTTGAACGTTCTCTTCCATGATATACTTGGGATAATCCCATTTAAGGTTGAGATAACTGGTCTTCCAGCCATAATTTTTGTTCAAACCCTGTTATTTTATCCCATTGTTATGTTGAATTCTTATACTGCACTGATAAGCATAGATCCCTCCCTAGAGGAGCAGGCAATGAATGTGGGGGCTTCTGGCTTTAAGCTGTTTAGAACAATTACTTTCCCCTTAGCAACGCCAGGGGTTGAGGCAGGCGCACTACTCGTGTTTATTCTTTCCCTAGAAGATCTAGGGACACCTATTGTGTTCAAAGGAACTACTGCAGAAAAAGTTCTTACATTTCAGATATTCAACAGGATTTTCACACCCGCTGGTCTGATCTCTCAAGAAGCCACGACGCTTGCAATGATCCTCCTCTTAATGTCCGCAACCGTTTTCATAGCTGTTAGAAAGTACGTAAGTCTAAAGCGCTACGCCATGCTTGGGAAAGGAGGTATCTGGAGGCCAAGAAGAAGAAAGCTTTCTTGGAAAACCACTGTGTTGGTGTACATCTTTATTCTAGGGACTTTGTTCTTCGCCACGCTTCCGCATTTAGGGGTAACTTTGCTCGCCTTTGCCGAAAGATGGGGAACAACGATCTTACCCTCTGACTTCACTCTGAACAATTTCAAGGCCATACTTTCAGATCCAGACACGACCAGAAGTATTATGAACAGCTTGGTTTATTCAGGCATTGCTACGCTTTTCATGGTCCTATTAGGAGTAAGCGCAGCTTATCTGGTATCTAGGAAGAGAGATGTGCCGGGCATGGAGGTTCTCGACCTATTAGCCACTTTGCCAATTGCTGTTCCTGGAATAGCTGTCGCTACAGGTCTCTTTCTAACTTACCTAGGAACACCTTTGAGCCCTACGATAAGCGGGGCACCTCTGTTAATAGCATCTTATACCGTTAGAAAGATACCATTTACCGTTAGATCGGTTTTCTCAGGGCTTGAACAAACGGATAAGACCCTTGATGAGGTGGCTTGGACCGTCGGTGCGAGCAAAACGAAGACATTCTTCACGATAATTCTTCCGTTAATTCTTCTAAATGTCTTAGCTGGAGGAATGCTATCCTTCATCTATTCGATGTCAGAGGTAAGTACAGGAATTGTTGTTGGCGACGCTAATCACCAAGATGCTCCGATGACCTGGAAAATGTACGACATGCTGTTTCATGGTTTAGCAGGGGGTTTGTTTAGGCCAGCAGCAATGGGCTTCATGTTAATGGGCCTTCAGTTCGTCTTTATAGTTACAGCTAACTTGCTACTAAGGAGAAGAGCTACTCCGTTACTTGGTGTTTAAGAAATGAAAGAAGAAAGTGAGTTTTCAAAACTACAAGAATTCAAGAAGATCAAACTTATTTTCATTACCTATTCCTCATTATACCTGAGCGAATAAAGGGAGGGAAAAAATTGGTAAAAATTAGAACAGAGAAACTTACCAAGAGATTTGGCAACGTAGTCGCTGTAGACAACGCAACCCTAGAGATAAAGGACGGGGAATTCTTTACATTGCTTGGTCCGTCGGGATGCGGGAAGACAACTTTTCTAAGGTGTATTGCTGGACTTGAACTGCCTGACGAAGGTAGAATATATTTTGACGACGAGGACGTTACGGAAGTACCCCCGCATAAGAGGGACACGGGCATGGTGTTTCAGAACTACGCTCTTTGGCCTCACATGAATGTGTTCGATAACATAGCCTATGGTCTGAAAATAAAGGGATACAAGAAGGACGAAATCCTAAAGAAGGTAAGAGAAGTGCTAAAACTTGTAAAACTAGAGGGGCTTGAGAATAGAACGCCCCACCAGCTTTCAGGAGGCCAGCAGCAAAGAGTAGCGCTGGCTAGGGCCATAGTGATAAACCCAAAGGTTTTGTTGTTTGATGAGCCGTTGAGTAACCTTGATGCAAAATTAAGACTTGAAATGAGAGCAGAACTCAAGAAGCTTCAAAGAGACCTGGGTGTAACTACCGTTTACGTAACTCATGATCAGGAGGAGGCTATGAGCATATCAGATAGAATAGCCATCATGAACAAAGGAAGGATAATGCAGATAGGCACTCCAAGAGATATTTACGAGAATCCAAAGAATGAGTTCGTTGCAAGATTCATAGGTCAAGGCACTTTCTTCAAAGGAGAGGTCGTCGACGAGGAGAACAAATTTCTCATCGTTGAGATCAGCGGTTACAATAAGAAGGTGAAAGCTAGGCCGTCAGAATCCGCGGATCCTCCCAAGCTTGGTGATAAAGTTTTGGTGCTCATAAGGCCTGAAAACTTCGTTGTCGGAGAAATCCCTGATGGAAACAGTTTCGAGTGTGAGATTTATCACATTTCTTACTTGGGTGATGCTCAGAGGATTCAAGCTACTGGTGGAGGAGAGAACTTCATAATAGAAACCGATCCAGACATACCCGTGAAGGTAGGTCAAAAGATTATTGTATCTGCCACACCAAGAGAAACCATTGCCCTCAAGCTTGAGTGACTCTTAGGTTTTTTGTTAGATCTTTTATGAAATCACTCAAAGCCTGACACACAGGCAGAGTGACAAGCTGAATGACACGCAGAGTGACAGGCACTGTGGCAAGCCGAATGACAAGCGTCGTGAACGCACGCACTGTGGCAAGCATCGTGAACACATGCGGAATGACAAGCATCATGTTCTACACATGCCGAGTAACAAGCTTCTTTTACTCCAGCCTTTTCAACCGATTCGACCGTTTTTTCAGCGACCTTCTCTAGACCCTCAACAACGTTCTTGCTTATGGATTCTATTGTGCTAACTACCCTATTGGCGAAGTCTTCTATCCCGACCACGATTGTTCTCGCACCTCTCTCAACGGGGGTCACTACTGGAAAAGGTCTCCTGTCGGGCTTTGGTTTTATTCTAACTTTTTCTCCTGGGGTTGTTGGTACGAAAACGTCTCTAGCTCTTCTATGCGAATTTGTGTGAATTATAAGCCAAGGCCAGTTATCATTCCAGTAATCAACTTTTTCTTGAGCCCTAGGTCGATCCTCAAGCTCTTTCCATTTTTCTTCAACTAGTTCCTTGTATCTCTCTCTAGTTTTCTCTATATCTGCATCCCACGCCTTTTCGTTAAGGCTGTATGCAACCTCCTTCAAAATCAATCTGAGTTCCTCTTCATCAATTGAACCATCATCTCTAATGGCTTCTATGAACTTTAACTCGTATTTCTTCAGCTCTTTTCTTCTCTTCTCCAATTCTCGGTCATTAATCGAATATTTTGGTGGTTTAACCGAAGTCATCTGTATGATGCCCCTTTCCATCAAGCTAAGAGCTATAAGAGCTATGACTTTATCAGCAGACGATACGAGCATGGCTGCCTCTGCAGGGTCAAGATCTGCAACTTTCTCGGGAACTTCGAAGGTTTCTATCTCTATCTCTGGTGCTTCATATCTTGGAACCCTTCTTCTCCTTTCTCTTCCTCTTACATACGCAAGAAAGGATCCAAACATTATGAGAGCCGATATTGCTATTATTACCCAGCCGTACGAGGCAATCAAACCAGGAGGCGTTACTGTCGGGGATACTGGGGGCGGAAATGTTGGAGAGGGACCTAAAGTGAAGTACTTGCTTGGAATGTAGAGTTCAATCACAAAGTGATAGTATGGCTCCAAGCTGGTTTTAGATAAGTAGATGGAAAGCCAGCTCTTACCAGTGGTCTCATCAACAGTCGGATAGAATGACCACCTGTAATCAGTGAGATCTCCATAGCCTATTCCTAAGGAGTCTATAAGCTCTTGAGTTATTTGCTCAGGCTTAGTTACATCTGAAGGAAGTTCAACTGGCATCACTATCATGACAGTCTCGTTATTCACAGGTAAACTCCATTGGAAAGGAGCCCAGGCGAATATAGAGTATGGCTCCCCGAACATCTCTTGCTCTGTTACTACCGGCCTATCTATGCTGTACTTAATGCTCACAGTGTACTGCTCTCCAGACGTAGTTTTATAACCAAATAACACGGAGTAGAGCCCATCTTCAATCTCAGAGAGTTCTACTGCACGAACATCTGAATCGTGAACTATGAAAGCGCTCTTTATGCTGTGGCCTTCTTCAAAAGGGCCTAACTTCCTTATTCTATCCCGAGAACTATGTTCTAGGAAAGTAAGATTGTATTCGACCTCCATTGTGCCGTCAGACTTCAAGACAACCCAAACCATGATCTTCTCAATCGTAACTTCTTGGCAAGATACCTGATAAACAACTCCAGAGATAACCACTAAAGATAGAAATACAAAAGCCAGAGCAGCTGAAAAGACCCTTTTCACATCACATCATCTCCCCCACTGTTTGTCAACTGCAAGCCTTACTTTGTCTCCTATCTCATCAAAGAAGCTCTTCAATTGATCGCTGCTAAACGGTGCTTTGCCCTCAAATAACGGCTTAATAGCCCTGGCAGTGAGTTCTGGGTCTCTTTCTGCTTCTTCGATAGCAATCAAAAGCCTATCCAAAGCAGCGGACATCGAATCAAGTACCTTGGGATACTTGATCTTGAGCTTTGGTAGTTGTGAGAACCTACTTTCTTCGTCCCTTAATGCACCAAGAGGCTTTCTAAACCTCTTTATCCCTCTGTCAAAACCAATGAGGATTTTCTTCGAAAAGGCGAGGTCCTTTATCACTTCTTCTAACTTTCTCTTTTCCTCTGCAGCTTTATTAAATTCAAGATAGCACTCTGAAATCAAGGGATCATCATAAGCATCAGGATCGGCATTTCCATCGGTCAAATCCCAGATAAATCTCTTTATGCCCCCTTCTAGAGCCAATCTATCCAGATTATCCCGGTAGAAAATGAGCTCTTGTTTAAGTTCGGCCATCCTAACGAAAACTTCTGCCAGAGCCTTTTCAGCCTCTTTTTTCTCCTGTTCCCATCTCTTCTTCAAGTCCTGCCATTTCATCCTTACTTTGTAAATCTTTAAATCCACATCCTCTATTTCTTTGTCAAGCTCCTTTATTTCCCAATCTAAACGTCTGATTAGTCTCCTGTTGATTATCCTTCTGATGATTCCCCTTGATAGCCTGGCTTTCCTAACGAGAAGGTCCCCCCTCTTCCTTGAAAGTCTTCTTCTCTTTGCCTTAAGTCTTTCCTCCTTTTCATTCAGCCTAGGGTTGGCTTTCTTCATCTTCTCAGCTTCTCTTCTTAGCTTCTTATGTATTACTCCAACTTCTTTGTCTAACTTTGCTAACTCCTCTTTGATTCCCTTCATCCTATCTTCTATTGCTCTTTTCTCCATCTCAATCCTGTAATTTATGTCGTCGCACAGCCTACCACACCCCTTCTCCATTTTGTTAGTAAGTCTTGAAACCCATTTCTCCTCTAGCTGATCCAAGTACTTAAGTAGAAGGTCGTACTTTTTCTTTGCATTATTTTCCAGAGATACTAGTCTTCTAGCACATTCCCTAATCTTCAAAGACAAACCAGCAAGCTTGCTGTCAAGCGCGCTTATAGAGATTACTAAGAGCCCTCTACTTGCCAACTCCAAACACCTTTCCAAATAACCTTCTTTCCATCTTCCAAACTAAGTAGCGGAAATGTGAGTTCTTCCCGCTTATCTCCTCAAAACTTCCAGCAGAATCCCAATACAAAGGACAAGCACCCGAGCAAATTTCGACAAGCTCGCATCCCTTACAGGGAGGAGGAACAAACTTCTTTTCCCTCCAATACTTTGCAACCCTGCTAAACCAAATTTCTTCAAATTTTTGCTCTAACAAGTTTCCAACCCCTTTAGAGAATGAACTGCATGGCAAAACTTCCCCTTCTGGAGAAATAGAGAGGAGACCATGGCAAGCAGCACAAGATTTGGATCCAAGCCCATGTGCTACTGGATTGAATATGCAGTAGGGAATAGGAGAATACCAGACGAATTTTATGCCCCTCTCTCTTGAATAATCTATTATCTCAGGCAAGAGTTCTGCCATCTCGGTATACGTTAAACCCACATCGTTACTAAGAGCAGTACCAGTCCTTATAACCATGTTTGCGCTGAAGTATTCGCTTTCTAGTTCATCAACCAAGAAATCAACCAGTTCCTTGACGTGATCTTGATTTATTGCGCATATGGTCGTGTTTGTGTGTACATGGATGCCAGCTTCCCTCAAGTTCTTCACACTCTTTACCGTCTTCTCGAAGGAACCTCTGTTTCCAGTTATAACATCATGTATCTGTGGAGACCCAGCCTCAAGGCTTACTTGAGCGGAGTCAAGACCAGCTTTTGCCAAAACACTTACGTAATCACTTCTGGCACATCTTATACCGTTTGTTATCAGGTTAACTCTCATTCTCTTTTTGTTCTCACCAAGAGATTTTGCGTACTCTATTAACTCAGGAAGATCTTCCCTGAGGGTGGGTTCTCCGCCCGTAAAGCTTAGGGTTGGACATTTAGCTTCGTAAAATATTTTCCAAATTATCTTCTTGAATTGATCAGTGCTAAGCTCGTTTGTCACTCTTGGTGAGCTCGCGTAACAGAAAACGCACCTGTTTTGGCATCTGTAAGTTAATGCTATCTCAGAAAGCACAGGGTAAACTATTTTATGCTCCCCAAAACTAGTCTTCCTGAGATTCGGGGTTGCAATCGGGCTATATTGTCTCTTTAATATAGCAAGAAGTGTTTTGAGGAGGTTTCTAATGTCTTCTGCCACCACCTTTTCCTTTACTCCGTACTCGTTGGCTACCCTTCTAACTACATCCTTAAGGGTTGAACCAGAGTAGAGGAGGTCCAAGATCTCGGCAGCAGTTTTATTTAAGAAATGAACCGTGTTTGGTCTTAAGATAAGCAATCTATCATCTTTTCTGATCCAAACATAATCAGAGGTTCTATCGATGACCTCTGAAACAAAGCTTTCGAGTTCTTCAAGCCATTTTTCTTCAGAGGCCAAGGGGATTGACGAGCGCATTTGTGTGCTACCAATGTCAAATATAGGTTAGAGTTACTGAAAATGTTGAGGGTCATCATGGTCAATATCATAGTCAAGAGGAATTCTTACTCCATTACTCCTTTTGAATTTTTTTGAGTAGCCTTCTCCACCATTAGGATCTTGCATAGATTGGATAAGAGATCTTACTTAGGTATACATTATTTGGAATGCCAACACAACCTTCAAGATATGGAACTAAGATTCTTGGGGGGAGCAAAGGAAGTAGGAAGGTCTTGTGTGCTCTTAAGCACAGAAAAAACCTCTATTCTCCTTGATTGCGGTTTAAAAAGCACGAAACCGACGAAGTATCCAGTCTTCGAGGATTTGCCCCCCATAGACGCAGTGATATGGTCTCATGCCCACATAGACCACATTGGAGCGACCCCTCTTCTATTCTCAAAGAACTTAGTGTCCAGCAATTTCAAAGGAATTTTCGCAACGCCTCCAACCCTGGCTTTGGCTTCCATATTGCTTCCTGACTCATACACTCTGGCATTAAGGCAGTGGCATGAATTAGGGATAGAGGATCTTTATCAGCACGAACACATATCCAAGACCCTTGCTTCCGTTAAAACGGTCAACCTTCACAGGGATTTCAAGATAGGAGACCTTGAAATCAAGTTATACGAGGCTGGACACATTCTAGGTAGCTGCTTAATTGCAGTTAAGGCGCATGGGAAGAAGGTGGTCTACACTGGAAATCTCGGGGCCCCTGGAAGAGCAGAACACCTCAATCCACCAGAACCAGTAGAAGGAACGAACGTTCTATTGTTGGAGTCCACCTACGGCCTTACTCTTCAACACCCTAGCCTCAGAGAGGCCAAGAGGAGGTTGATATCATCTATTACTGAGACGCTTAAGAAAGGAGGAAAGGTATTGATTCCATCTTTTTCCGTTGGAAGGGGACAGAAAGTCATGAGAATGCTCAGAAAGGCAAACTTAGGGTGCAAAGTTTTCTATGACGGCTTGCTAAAAGATGCAACTTGGTTTTATTGGAGGTTTACTTCGTACCTAAGCGATCCTTTAATAAGGGAGGTGTGCCTTACTCGGTCAAACCCCTTTATAGACGGTATAGAACCTGTTAGCGACATGAGACTTAGGAAGAAAATTGCTAAATCCAAGGAATCGTGCGTGATTCTTGCACCAAGCGGGATGCTTGAAGGAGGCTGGTCCCCTTATTACCTAAAAGAAATAGCAAGCTGTGAAGAGAACAAGGTGATACTGGTAGGCCATCAAGGAGAGGATACCGTTGGCGAAAAGCTGTCAAAGGGAGAAAGGAAGGTAGAACTACATGTTCCAACTGAGAAGTTTGATTGGATCAAGGAAGAGGTTGAGATCAGGTGTGAAGTGGATATTATAGAGGGATTCAGCGGTCACGGGGCTGCTAACGATCTCAGACTATATGCACGCTCTGTGAGGCCAAATACTATAATACTGCATCATGGAGATCCTGAAGCCCTAGAGAACTTAGGGGAGATCCTCAAAAAAGATCCATATCTCTCCAATAGCTCCATAAAGATCCTTGAACTAACCGAAATCTATAGCTTTGGCTCTAAAGAACTTTCTGTGGATCAAAAAACGCTTAGAGAGATTTTATCTAGACTTGATGACATTGAAAGAAGAATTAGAGAGCTAGAAGACGGCTTTTCAAATTCCAAAAACAAACCTTAACGATAATGCCAGGCAGTTCTTAAGGAGCTAAAACGCCTGAAGACCAGAACCTTATCAGAGTCTCTCCATATATCGTTTGCGTGAACAGAGATCCTGAAACGCGCCAATTCCATTTCGATATTTCCATTGCTTCCTTGATTGTAAACATCCTCTCCTTTGGAATCATCAGAGTTCTGTTGAATGAAACCTCTTCCCAAGGATCTAGTTGGGGTATCTGTTCAATGGAATCCTTCATAAGATACTTATCGTTAAGATAAAGGTAATACTCTAGCTTGTCTGGTGAGATCTCAGCTCCTCCAGCCTTTATGTGGAGGACCAGTGAAACTAAGAGTGTTTCATCTTCAAACTCAACGTTCTCGAAGGAGACCAAGATCTCCGTTTGCATAATCTTTCTATAAGTTTTAACATAGGTGTGGGCCATCTGAATCGTGAATACCAAGGAAATAAGCGTTATTAAGATCAAGAACAGGTTGCTCTTAGCCATCTATGCTCACACTAACATTTAACATTTAAAGTGGAAATATATTACCATTGAACTTACATGGCATATCAGAGGTTTCTACAAGGAATCCGTTTCCTTTTCCTACCGCTATGTTGGGCAGTAATAGCCAACTGTGCCCATTTAAGTACAATAGTTTATGGAGTTCCAGCGGAATTCTTCACTATAATAATTCCAATTGCGGTAGGAATACACATAGGCTGGACTACCGGACCAAAAAAAGGCTTGTTGGTGAGTATAGCCTTCCTTTTCTTCCTATCAACTCTTGTTTTCCTGACTTTGGATCTCCCAGTTCTCTTGGGAATACTGGATAAAAGCTACGCCTCAATATTTGAATTTTTTAACATGCTTAAAGTTCTCAGAAGCATAATTGTGGTTTCATTTTTCACAGTCATTTCTGAAATATTCGCTTTTCTTGTTAAGAACAGATAAAAGAAACATTTCAAAAATTTTAACCCATCGGAAGTCATTTTTTTAAGATAAACGATTCACCCAACCCTCAGAGGTGAGTTCGCCTGTCTAAAAAGAGTCTATTGCTGGTTCCTCTGATAGCAGTCCTTCTGTTCCTTCCTCCAATGCCACCATCCACAGCTCAAGAGATGGGAGAGATACCAAAGTCAGGTGTGCCAAGGGAACCAGCTTTCTTCGGTGGAACTCTAGTAAACCCATTGCCTTCAGATCCCTCGGAATTTAGCGTCTTCACGAGAGCATCTACATGGAGCTTCGTTTTCCTAGATCCAATTTATGACCCGCTGGTAATGTTAGATGCCAACAACTTACCAGTTCCCTGGTTGGCAGAGAGCTGGGAATCCTCAGAAGATGGGATGGTCTGGACTATACACCTCGTTAAAAATGCGACATGGCACGATGGGACTCCTTTCACCGCAGCGGACGTTGACTTCACCTACATGCACTGCATAGAGGTACAGTATCCAAGATGGTCTGACCTTTGGACTGCCATAAACAGAACTGAAGTGGTCGACGACTACACAATTAAGCTGCACCTAAACATACCATACCCGGATCTTGTGACAGAGGTTTTGACCTATCCCATCGTGCCAAAACACATCTGGGAGCCGATAGTTAAGCAGTCAGATTTTGACCCGTTAACGTACAAGCCTCCGATAGAGGTGTTGCAAGTAGGAAATGGCCCATTCAAGCTCGTAGAATATGTACCTGGGCAATATGCTAAGTATGTGGCAAACGAGAACTTCTTCAAGGGCAGACCATACATAGATGAGCTTCTGATGCCGGTAATAACAAGCCCAGATGCAATGCTCTTAGCCCTTCAAAAAGGAGAAATCGACGTGTTCACCTGGGTAGTGCCTGTCGAGGCAGTGCCAAGCCTCCTAGAGAATCCGAACATAGGCGTACACATATACAAGTCTGGAACAATGTACCACTGGGGATTCAACAACCAGAAGTTCCCGTTCAACATCAAGGAGTTCAGGCACGCACTGGCCCATTGTGTGGACAAGAGGGAGATTGTGACAACTCTACTCCACGGCTACGGAAGACCTGGAAGGTTTGGAGTGTATCCGCCAACCGAGATGTGGGACCACTGGCTTAACCCAGATCCGAAATGCGGAGTTGACGCCTACGAATTCAACCTATCGAAGGCCGCAGAAATATTGGACCGCCTAGGATTTGTAGACAGCGATGGTGATGGATGGAGAGAGGGTCCGAATGGAGAAGAAATTGACTTCGAGATAGGACCTCCAACGTACGATCCCGTCAGGGTAAGAGCTGCTGAGATGATAAGGGACTGGCTTGCTGAGATTCCTGGCGGCGGAATAAAGTGCCACGTAGTGTACCAAGAATGGAAGACTCTCTGGAGCAGGATAAAGGCCCCGCTAGATTCACCGCACAAGATAGATAGCTGGCTACTTGGATCTGGACTAGGAATAGGAAGCCCAGACATTTTGAGGTTTAGGTTCCACTCAAGCGCCATTCCGAACCCGAACTACTACGGCTTCATAAACGCAACTTTCGATGAACTTGCTGAGGCTCAGGCTAGAGAATTGAACTTTGAGAAGAGGGCAGAATACGTAAAGAAGATGCAAGAGATTCTTGCAGAGGAAGTTCCATTTATCGTGCTGTACCACAGGAACTTCGTTAGCCCATACAGAACTGACAAGTTTGCAGGATGGGTCCTCCCAATACAGGACGGAGTAGATAACCAGTGGTCTTGGTGGAATGTGTATCTCAAGGAGAAGGAAAAGGAACTTTACAAGCCACCTGAAACGACTCCTCCGCCGCCAACGTTCTGGGAGCAATATGGACCAATAGTCACAGGAGCCGCAATTCTCGTAGCAGTAATTGCCCTTGCATTCGCTGTGATGAAAAAGAAGTAAGTGGGGAAATCCACCAAGGGCCCCCTTTCCCTTTTTTAATCAATTTTTTTATAAAACAGGTCCTGGGTCTCCCCTGAAGGTGGGCATAATTTGAGGCTATCGTTCATAGCGGTGCGTGCGCTGTCTCTCTTCGTAACTTTTCTACTTGTAATGTCAGCCATCTTCTTTCTTGCCAGAGCAACAGGAGATCCATTTGCCGAGTTGATAGAACAAGACCCAAGAATTCCAAGGGAAGCCGTGGAAAGGTTGAGGGCAAAGTGGGGATTAGATAAGCCCCTCATAGTTCAATATCTTAATTTCATAAAATCAATGTTTCAAGGGGAGTTTGGGTATTCTGTAAATTACCTACAGCCCGTCTTTGACGTAATTAAGCAAAAACTCCCATGGACCCTCTTTCTGCTGACAACAAGCATAATCCTCTCAACAATAGGAGCAGTTCTCTTGGGCGCATACACCGCTTGGAAGAGGGGGACCAGGTTTGATTTGATAGCCACGAATATGGCCCTGTTTGTTAGATCAACCCCACACTTTTGGTTAGGTATGGTTTTGATGCTGATTTTTGCGTTTTATTTTCCAATTTTCCCACTTTTTGGTGCCCTTTCGCCCGGCGTTAAACATACCAGTACGTTTGACTTTCTAAAAGACTTGTTCTGGCATGCGGCGTTACCTCTTACAACGCTGGTTGTAAGACAAATAGGGATGTACATGCTATACATGAGAAGCGCAACATTAGAGGTTCTGGGAGAAGATTTCATATCCACAGCTAAGGCGAAAGGCCTTACGAATAGAAAGATACTTTTCAGACACGCTGTTAGGAACTCGCTTTTGCCTATGGTTACGGTTACAGCCCTTAGGTTCGGCTTCATGGTAAACGGGGCCATATTGACAGAAACAGTTTTTTCCTATCCTGGAACTGGACGCCTGATCTATGAGGCCATAATAAACTCGGATTACTTCTTGCTTCAGGGTGCCTTCTTCATAACATCCGTTTGTGTTTTAGTCGCCAATCTGATAGCGGATCTTCTATATGCTTATCTTGATCCTAGGGTGAGGGTTGGATGAAACTACCACAAGCCTGGAGGGACAGAATCAAGATCTGGAAGGAGAAGTTCAAGTCAGGAATGTTTCTATTCATCCACAACAAGGCTGGAATGCTCGGCTTAATAATCGTCTCTCTTTTTGTCATAATGGCGGTGTTCGCGCCATTCATTGCACCCTATAACCCATACAAAAGGGTTGACGATTTCTTGTTACCGCCTAGCGGAAAGCACATTCTCGGCACGAATGATATTGGGCAAGATATCTTCTCAGAACTGATATATGGCTCAAGGGTTTCTCTTCTGGTGGGCTTTTTAGCCTCAATATGCGTCGTAAGCGTAGGGACGATAATCGGCCTTATTGCTGGCTATTATGGAGGAGTAGTAGACGAGATACTGATGAGGATTTGTGATATAGTGTTGGTACTACCGACATTGCCTCTGATGATCTTGCTTGCCTCTCTTTTGGGAACAGGTAAGTTCTACGTTCTAATATTGGCGATAACACTGACGTCTTGGCCAGGCCTTGCAAGATTAGTCAGATCGATGACGCTCTCCCTTAAGGAAAGGGCATTCGTTGAAGCGGCGAGAGCCATAGGCGCGACAGATCCTCACATAATGATCAACCACATACTTCCAAATGTGCTTCCGCTGGTGATATCTTCTGCTGTTTACCAGGCGGCTGGAGCAATGATGGCTGAGGCCAGCCTTAGCTTCTTAGGTCTTGGAGATCCAAGTCACAAGAGCTGGGGCATGATGTTGCACTACGCACAAACGACAGGGGGATGGTGGGCCAACAAAGGTAAGCCCTGCTGGTGGTGGATAATTCCTCCAGGCCTGTGCATTGCGACATTCGTCACAGGTCTCATGCTTGTGGGTCAGGCCTTGGAGATAATAGTCAATCCAAGGCTAAGGAGAAGATAGGTTCTGGAAGTTGTGGTGTTCATGTCTTCAGCCGAATTAATGTTAGAAAACGTAAAAATCTCGGCTGTAGAGAGGATTCTGAAAGATACCTTACACAAAATAGGCTTAAATGTAGTCGAGGAGAAGCACACACCTACTGGTTTCTCGCTCACAGCTATAGAAGGAAAAAGGATTCCCCTCTGGGCAGTGAACATCGTCACTTTATTTGGGCCAGTTTTATTGAGAAACCGCATTGGAGTTGAAATAAGTGCAAATGAGACTGAGGAGAAAAAGGTCTTGGTTTGCATATCCATAAAACACTATATGGCGGAGTTGGACTTAGAAGCTCCAAAAAGTGATAAAATTAATACTCTAAAGGAAAATAGGCTTCTCAATTTCCTAAAATCGACCATAAGCGATATCTCAGGAGAAAAAGTGCAAGATAACCCGTAAGAAGAACCATAGAAACCTACTTATCACGAGCGAGTTGAATGAAAAAGTTCTATGAATTCTACCAAGTTTTCTGGAAATCTTAGGAATTTCAATTGACCAACACATCGAAACTAAACCCTCAGATGGCAGGCAACAGATCTCCCATCTCCTATCTCAGTTAATTCCGGCTCCTTCTCCCTGCATATGTCCTTAGCATAAGGACATCTGGGATGAAATCTGCATCCGCTAGGGGGGTTCACTGAGCTTGGAACTTCTCCAGAAATTATTACCTTGATCCTTTCAGCCGTCGGGTCTGGCACCGGTACTGCGGCCAGCAGAGCCTCAGTATATGGGTGTATAGGCTTCTTTACGAGATCTTCTACGCTTCCCATCTCAACGATTTTTCCTAAGTACATTATGGCAAGTCTATCGCAGACATGGCGAGCCGTCGCCAGATCATGAGTTATGAAGAGATAGGATATCCCCATCTCATCTCTAAGCTTTAGCATGAGCTTCAGAATTCCAGCTCTTATGGATACGTCGAGCATAGACACAGGTTCGTCAGCGACTATGAATTTCGGATTGAGGACGAGGGTTCTTGCAATGGCTACCCTTTGTCTTTGTCCCCCGCTTAACTCGTGGGGGTATCTATGCAAGAACTCTTCTGGAGGAACAAGCTCGACCCTTTCAAGCGACCTCGAGACGAGTTCAATCTGTTCCTCATATGACTGAACGAGCTTGTGAACCCTTATTGGCTCAGAGATTATGTCAAATATCGTCATCCTTGGACTGAGAGACTCGTAAGGATCCTGGAATATTATCTGCATCTTCTTCCTAAGCTTCCTAAGTTCTTCCTCCTCCTTTTCGAAAATATTCTGACCGTCAAAGTAAACTTCTCCGTTAGTCGGCTCAACTAGCCTGAGGATAGTCCTTCCAGTGGTCGTTTTTCCGCACCCAGATTCTCCAGCTAATCCGAAAACCTCTCCCTCGTTGATGTGGAAGGTTACTCCGTCAACTGCTCTGACGTATTCCCTCTTCCCAAGGAAACCAATGCCTTTCCTAACTGGAAACCACTTCTTAAGGTCAATGACCTTGACCAATGGTTCCTTATTCTCCATAACTCTCACCTTTTACTAAGCAAATGGCAAAACGCGTAGTGATCTTTTCCTATCTCAGTTAATTCCGGCTCCTTCTCCCTGCATATGTCCTTAGCATAAGGACATCTGGGATGAAATCTGCATCCGCTAGGGGGGTTCAGCAATGGAGGTGGAGCTCCTGGAATCGATACAAGCTCTTTTCTCTCTCCTTTAATGCTTGGGAAGGATCCTATAAGGCCTTGAGTGTACGGGTGTTTCGGATCTTTGTAAAGAGAAACTATGTCCCCCATCTCTACAATCTTTCCTGCATACATCACAGCAACATGATCGCAGATTTCGGCAACTACAGATAAGTCATGAGTTATTAGCACTAGAGTAAGCCCAAGCTGTTCCTGAAGCCTCTTAATTAATTTCAAGACCTGCGCTTGAACTATAACGTCGAGAGCCGTTGTGGGTTCGTCAGCTATTAGGAACTCTGGTCTGCAGGCCAATGCCATGGCTATCATGACTCTTTGCTTCATCCCTCCACTTAACTCGTGAGGATAGCTCTTCACCCTGTCAGGATCGACTCCCACAAGAGAAAGTAGCTCTCTCGCCCTTTCGATCGCTTCTTCCTTTGATACATCCTCATGTTCCAGTATTGCCTCCGCAATCTGGTCTCCTACTCTGTAAACCGGATTTAGAGCGTTCATCGCACCTTGAAATACCATGGCCAAACGTTTCCATCTATATTCCTTCCTAAATTTCTCCTCCTTTATAGATAGGATGTCTTCTCCATCGAAAAAGGCCGAGCCTTCCATGACCTTTCCGTTTGAGGGAAGCAATCTCATTATGGTCAAAGCAAATGTGCTTTTTCCGCACCCAGATTCCCCAACTAATCCTAAAGCCTCCTTTCTCCTAATCCTAAGGCTTACGTTGTCAACAGCCTTAACATATCCCCTCAAGGTTGTATAGTAGGTCTTAAGACCCACCACATCTAACAGAATGTTTTCTGCATTTTTTGAGGGAATGAGGTCGCTGTCTATCAATTAAACTCCCTAAAGTGGAGGGGAATTCCCATTCTTTAATTATTTTAATCATCATATCTAACGATCCTCAGGATTTAGAAGTAACTATTTGTTATCGTGTGAGGGCTTTCATCAGAAAATGGATCCCTCATCCACGATAAATCGGTAAAATACTATTCAATATTCATCCTAAAAAGTCGTTTTGAATTTTCTGTTGAGCGCACCTCAACCTCCTTTACGTTAATTCCTTTAACCTCAGCTATCCTCCTTGCTACAAGCGGAACCCAAGTTGGGTCCACGGACTTCCCTTGGAAGGGAACAGGCGAATCCGTTTCCAGCAACATTCTTTCAAGCGGAACAAAGGCTATTACATTTTTGTATGGTGGATTAAGGCAGAAGGGACCGAAGCTCAGGAACCAGCCGTTTTTAAGTGCTCTTTCTACTAAATCCATGGACCCACTAAACCAGTGTAAAACAACCTTTTCAGCACTTAAATCCTCTAATATCTCAATAACGGGCTTGTGCGCATATCTAGAGTGTACTATTACGGGCAAATCCCTTTTCATGGCGGTTTTGACCTGTCTTATGAACACTTCCTTCTGTATTTCCTTTGCCCGGTTATTTCTAGCGTACTTGTAGTCAAGACCTATCTCTCCAACCGCAACTGTCTTTTCAAAACCTAAAAACTCCTCTATCCTTGGTAAATCCGCTTTTCTATTGAAAAACTGAGGATGAAGCCCAAAGGCCCCGTAAACCCTTTCATCTTTAAGGAGCTCAACATTCTTATTGCAAGATTCGAGGTTCTCGGAGTTTGTGATGACGTACCTGACGCCTAACCGCTCAGCCTCATCGAGGATCTTCTGAACATCCTGCAGCATGTAAAGGTGGCAGTGAACATCGATGTACACGGCTCTCAGCCTCATCTCAGTACCAATTCATCCTTCCTATAAAGATGTGGCTCCTCAAATTAACCTTCGAAAAAGGGGGACTACACCCAAAAACCTAGACCAAGGTCTTACTCAAAAAGGATTCTGGAAATTTCCTGAAACACAGCATTCCTGTTGCTTGTTGTAATTTCAAAGAGTTTGATGTCGTTTCTTCCTAAAATTTCCTTTATGAAAGAGTCTCTAAGAAATTTTCCAACCGTGGCTATGACTGGCTTCTCTGAGTCCAAAGCCATAATTACAGCTCGTTTGAACTCATTGGAGAAAAGCTCCATCTTCCCTATCTCGTCTATGACGATCAGATCTGCCTCGTCAATGGCTCTCTTAATAGCATTGACCCCCACACTTCTTAAATCTTCCAGATTCACCCCATATTTTGAGACCATAGGCCCTCTGATGCCTATCTTTGCCAAAATCCCTTCCTCTCCAGTAGCTATGTCCACAAGCTTGAACCCAATTCTCCTTCCACCTACCCTGATTTCCGGAGTTGATAGCCCACCAACCCTCATTCCCAATGTCCTGGCCCTATCTATCAATCGCGAGACTAATGTGGACTTTCCAACGCCTGGCCTACCGGTTATCAACACGTTCTTCACAGAGAACACCTAAATCGCTAATAATCCACCAAATAACATTATATAATCTACTTTGGGTGGACTAATCGGTAGGGTATGGAACAATTGCCAACGAGCACGCAAAGTAGGAAAGTGTATCTCATAATGCTTGTGATTCTCCTCTCAATCATCAGCATATATGCCGTATTGCACTTCTTAAACAAGCCCATTGTGGTGGAATCCGTAAACTTCATCAGATACAGGGATTCTGAAATTAAAGCCAACATAACGGAGGTTGGTTCAGGCTATTATGCGCTGGTATCAAAGAAAGGAAAGACGCTGAGACTTGGGATAATGAACGAAAGTATGCTAAATGAACTCATATCTTCGGTAAACTCGGTTCTAAAGGAGGCCAAGTCAATCCCTCCAGAGGAATTCAATTCCACAAGGATCAACCTCACCTTATGCCTTAAGCAGAGGTCAAAGACTCACAGAGGAGCCAACCTCACAATTGAGGACGACATTTCATTGTCGATGTACCTATTCCCAAATAAGACGCTAATTCAAGTGATGGCTTCTGAAGAAGTGAAATGCTTTGAATCTCGTCCGCTTAATTTGGGAGAATTCTTTAAGGATCTTCACAACTGGTCTGAATACCATACAAACAGGGCTCTAAACCTTAGTTGGATAAAACTGCAGGAGAGGGGAAAACTTCCGTTCAAGTATAAGATAGCATTTATATCCATAAATCAGAGTTCTGATAAGCCCATAGTCATAACAATGGTCTGGAAGGGATGCCCGTGTCAATTTAATCCGCCTGAAACCTTCCAATTTTCGGTGGAGGAGTTACTCAAAGGGTAAGTGGTATGTATTGAGGAAGAAAATTAAAGTATGTCCTGTGTGTGGCAGCCCTAAGCTAAGAAAGCTCAGCAAGTTCTCTGGATGGCTCACTCCTGAGATATGGGTTTGTCCAGAATGCGGGTATAAAGGACCGGTATATGCTGAGGAAGAGATTGAGATAGAAGAAGGGAAAGAGGAGTAAGAAAGCGACCATTTCGGACGACTTCTAACCTACCAAGGGATAATTATGTTACTATAGGGGCTAGAATCTCATATTAGCTTCAAACTCTGCCCTCTGGGATCGCTTCCGTAGCTTGGAACCAACAAATCTAAGATGTCTAAGCATGAACGAGCTATCTCTCTCATTACAGATCCAAGGTGTTGTAGAAATCGTGCTTCTTCAAGAGGCTTTGAGAAAGAGCTTCTCTCTAATTCAGAAAGGAAAGATCTCATTTCGGAGGCAACCTGCCTAACGTCTATGGTCATCCTTGGACTCTGCTCCAAGAACGATATCATTGTCTCTTCTTGCAACTTTTCCAATCTCCTAGCAGCTTCAAGGACATAATGTTTTTCCTCTCCGATTTTTGGAGCGCCTATATCCAGCCAACTAGTTGCCATGTCATAAGCCTTGTCACCAATGCCCTCAACTAACATTCCAGCCACCCTGTAATCCAACAGATCAATTGGATGTAACCCGTATTGAACCGCGAACTCTGGCTCCTGCATCGCTTTTCTGACGCTTCTAACCAATAGGAAGTAGGTTCTGTCCATCTCATCGTCTCTTGCGATGACTAATTGGGCTAACTTCTTGTCAGCGCTTAAGATTGATTGAATGGAGTCATGTACCATTCCATTAGAGAGCTTGAACATTCTTTCAAGCAGTTTTTTCGGGTTTATTGCAGATGGATTCAATATACATTGAAGAGATATTTCTGAAGAGCTTTCCTCTACTATTTCCAGCCCAGGGAGTTTCTCGATGACGGATTTCAGGTCATTTCTCATCTTGGGGTCAATTCTTCCGTCGCTCTTCACCTTTATCAGATCAAATCCTCTGAGATAACTTCCTACAAGCTCCCCCAAGGATCTTATCGGGTCGTTAAGATCTAAAACTAATGTTTGCTCAGGGAAACGCTTCTTGGCTGGAGGATATATTATCAAAGTGTCGGCAATTCCCTCAGCCATGCTTACAGAACTCCCCTTCTCCAGACCAACTTTATCGGCCCAGCTTTTAGGCAGGGAAACTATGAAGGAGCCACCGCCTACCTGCTGCACTTTCCTGGACATCATGCCCTCATCACTTCTATAGAGATTATGACTAATATATAGAGATTTAATGAATAAATAAATAAAGATTATAAAAGGAACCTTCTCTATGCGACGCGGGACTTTATATGAAGAACAGGAAGTACGATGCGGCTTACATCGCCGTTAACGCAACACTTTACGCTCTTGTCGGTTACCTAACCTATTTAGGCATATTCGCTCCAGCCATAGGAGTAGTGAGGTTCTGGCCATCCGTAGCTATTCCAGCGCTTTTTTCCTTTCTCTTCGGACCTCTCGTAGGTGGGGTCGGTGCTGCAATAGGTATATTCATCTCCGACATGTTGATCCATGGCAATGCTTTACTAAGCATAACCGTTGGAGTTCCGTCGAACTTCATAGCTTTCTATCTTCTCGGCCTTCTTTCCCGCATGGAGGGCAAAAAGAGCCTGTTCTACAGCAATTTACTTCAGTTGATCCCTGTCCTAGCGACTTTAACACTTTACTACACCCAAAGGCTCGATAGGATGATAGTAGCAGTCTTTGTCTCTGTTTGCCTCTTCTCTTTGGCCCTCTCCCTTTTGCTCTCACTATTTAGGCCAAATCTAAGAAGCTTCTTCGCAGCTTCATCAGCTTCGTTGATGGTAGGAAGCGCAATAATAGGGGTTGGGGTGTGGGCTTTCAGCCAGTTTTTCATCCTACCAACAGGTGAGAGAAGTCTTCCAGCAATTGCTGCTCTCATATGGTTCGTTTGGACTTATGCGACTGAGATACCATTCCTACTTTTCCTAACGCCGCCTTTAATAGCCGCTGTTGAGACAGCCCTGGGAAGAAGGGACTTGTCTAGGAAATAGGGAAGTGGCTGGAAATGATAATCATCGGGCTTGACATAGGAGGATCCATGACTAAATCCATTCTCATAGAAAACGGAGAGATCAGGGGATCCGTGCAGGTAACAGCCAGCGGACCTCTAGTTTCCGCAGCAGGAGCAATAGGTAAGATAACAGAGGACCTAGGAGTTGAACTCTCCTCAATAGACTTGATATCCTGCACTGGCGGTGGATCTAGGAAAATAGGACCCTCCTTCTTAGGACTGAAAACCATAAAGGTAGACGAAATAGAGGCAATAGGCCTTGGAGGACTCGCTCTTTCGGGTCTCAATGAGGCTGTAGTATCAAGCATAGGGACTGGAACTGCTATAGTTTCAGTTAGAAAGAAGGGGAATAGCGTCATAACCAGGCATCTTGGGGGTACTGGGGTAGGAGGAGGCACTCTCGTTGGTCTTTCAAAGCTCTTACTTAACAGGAGTTCAATAGAGGGGTTCTTCGAGCTTGCAAGAAAAGGAAACTTCAGAAACGTCGATCTCACGATAATGGACATCGTTGGAGGTCCAATCGGCAGACTTCCTGCTGACACAACCGCCTCAAACTTCGGAAACGTAAGAGATGGCACTGAGCTAGAGGATATTGCGGCTGGTCTGTTGAATATGGTAGGACAAGTGATAGGAACCGTTACCTACTTCGCAGCGAAGGCGGAGGGGCTTGAAGATAAAATAGTCTTCATAGGTAGCCTTCCCACCGTCAAAGAATTCTCAGATATCCTCACATCTACAGTAAGCCTGCTCGGAGGCAAGGCCATCGTACCAGAAATGGCATCGTACGCTACTGCCTTAGGAGCAGCGATAAAAGCCAAAAAACAGTTAAAAGCCCTGTTTGGATGAAAATGAAATATTTTATTGGATGGAATGACTAAAAAACCTTAGAAAGATGAAAGACGTTATTGTGGTTGGTGCTGGCATAGCTGGTTTATCAGCTGCCCTTTATTGCAGCAGACAAAACCTAGATACGCTCGTCATTGGTAAGAACCTAGGAGGACAAGCTCTCCTGGCATCTGAGATTCAAAACTACCCAGGAGTTCCAAAAACCTCTGGTTTCGACTTGGTAAGAAAAATAGAGGCACAGGCGAGATCTTTTGGTGCAGATATACTGTTCGATGAGGTAATTGCTCTTAAAAAAGAGGAGCAAGGGTTTAGCTTGAAGACCTCTTCCGACAGGGAGTTCTCATCTCTTGCGGTGATACTGGCCTTTGGTAAGACGCCAAGAGATCTTGGCGTTCCTGGAGAGGATAGGCTGAAGGGAAAAAGTATCTCTTATTGCACTATATGCGACGGACCACTTTTCAAGGGTAGAACCGTAGTTTTGGTTGGAATTGGAGAGCACGGAGTTGAGTCGGCCGACATGTTGAGCAAGACAGCAAGCAAGCTCTACTGGGTCTTTCCATCTAAGTCCCCCGGAGGAGATCCTTCCCTTTTCAAAAGCGTAGCTAGTCGGCCGAACGTTGAGATATTCCCTAATTCAAAGGTTCTGGAGGTTAAGGGTGAGAAAAGCTTCGAATCCCTTTTGATAGAGGTTAACGGGGAGAAGAAGGAGGTAAGGGCAGAAGGCTTGTTCGTTGAGATGGGATACGTAACGAAAACGGAGTTCCTTAGGGGAGTGGTTGAGCTGAATGAAAAGGGGGAGGTAAAGGTGGATAAAGCTGGCAGAACGTCTGTTGACGGTATTTTTGCAGCAGGCGACGTTACAGACGTGCCCTATAAGCAAGCCGTTATTGCAGCCTCTATGGGAGCAATAGCAGCCCTTTCGGCCTACAATTATATCGCCAAGCTAAAAGGTAAGGGGGAAATGAGGGCAGACTGGCGGCACTTGGATGTCGAAGCAGAAGAGGAAGAAGGTACAGGGCCTCTCTTCTTTGCTCCCATATGAGCTATGAAGTGAGATAAAATAGCTATTCCACTAAATGAAACATGCTCCTGAATGATGAAATTTTAATGGTATGACATGAAAATTCAGTATGGGGATGATGAGGGATCAACCGTCGGATTCATGACGAGAACCCAGTATCCTGACCTGTACAAAGGATTCAACATCGTGTCACTATAGTTTACATTTTTATCTATCAAAACTCAGAGCAGATCGAGAAGGTTGAAGAGGATCAAGAGTCTCTTAGCACTTTACCTGGCAACGTTTGTGCTAAGACTAGGCTTCGGACAGATTGCTCTGATCCTGCCCTGGAAACTGGCAGACCTAGGGGTTTCGTTCCAATCCTTAGGGTTCATAGTGGCATCGAACTCCTTGGCAGAGATGTTGGCAGCCTTTCCAGCTGGTTTCTTATCCGATAGATTCAAAAGGAAGCCAATAATAGTGGTTGGACTTGCTGGAGCAAGTTTCTCTTTCCTCCTCTATTTATTCGCAAACTCGGGAAAAATGCTGTTCGTTGCCCACGCCACGCTAGGGGTCTTCGAAGCCATGACCATATCGCCAGTGCTTGCTGCGATAGTAGATAGAACTACAGTTGGAGAAAGAGGACAAGCTATGGGACTCTACAACTCTGCTGTCACGGCGTCCTACATTTTAGGACCAGCCTTTGCCGGGATGATATCTGGAAAGTGGGGCAAGGATATCCCTTTCATTCTCTCAAGCATTATGGCTTTTATTTCCATGATTTTGGTGCTCTTTTTGCTGAGAGAAGAGGATCTTCCAAAGATGGAGGCTAAGAACATATTGAAGGAATTCATAGGCGCCGTCAGGGACTTGAGAACAGCCATCCTCTTGCTAGTATGGGTTGGGGCATCGGCGATATTGGCTATAGGAGCTTCGTTCATCCCGGTCTATTTGAGAGGCTTGGGCTTCACCGAGTATCAAGCTGGCTGGGCCTTTGCAATTCTTGCAGCAATACTCGTATCATCGTACATTATATTTGGCAGGATCTCCGAAGCTGTGGGAAAGGGAAGGATGTCTTCCTTTGGCCTTGCAATGGTCAGCATTGGAGCATTCTTCATAGGGCTCGGAAGATCTAACAGATCAATGACGATAGGCTCTGCCCTGATTGGGCTGGGAGCTGGCTCTTTTGCACCCGCAGCCATGGCTTTGTTGGCAGACCTTTCTCCCAAGAGCACAAGGGGCTCGCTTATGGGAGCATATGACATGGCCTTCGCTTTAGGAGGCTTCTTAGGACCTTCTTTCGCTGGTTTGATAGTCGGAAAGTTTGGATTCAGGTCGCTATTTTGGTTTAGCTCCATAATACTCATAGTCTGCACCATACCGTTTGCCCTGATGCTAAGAGAAGATTCCAAGAGGGGCTCTACCCTAGGACGCAGTTGATTTAAGCTTTTTATGAGAGATATCGAAAGCAGTAACACCTTAGCAGTCCATCTTTGTGACGCTCGACTTGTTTCTTGTTGGAAGAGATAATAAAGCTTCGAAGTTCAGACTGAACGGTAGAAAACTGATGGATCTCAGGAAGAAAAAGAACTTCGTGTTAGCCCTCCTTTTTATCATACTGGCAGGTACCACAGCCCTTGGTTCTCAAACGAACCCCGAGGCTTTGGCAGATAATGACCAGCTTCCTTTCCAGCCTTACCATACTGCAACCGTTAACGGAGTCCTGTATCCGAGGATAGGAGCTCCCGTTCTTGTTTCTCCCAGCGGAAGCTTCAGAGCATATGTGGAGCATAAGGAAGAGGAATTCAAGGGCCAAAAAGACGTAACTTGGGAGGCAAAGATATCATCCCTCTTCTCCCAAAACGTGTACTACCCGTTGGATGTCCTCGAAACTACCTTCATTGAAGAAATTGGAGCGTGGGAAATATCGCTTAGGGCCCCGTCAGATATACCAGATGGACTTTACAACCTGTCCTTTATTTGGAGAGAAGGAGGAGTAGAGCGCACTGAACCCAACTGCGTTGTCATAAAATCGAATATGAGCGAGTTGAGAGTTGCCCTCTTAGGGGAGAGTCACTTCGGGATAAAAAGGCAGTTTGGATTTATTGCCTTCTCTGAATCGCTCAAGGACGTTCTTAGGAGCGCTGAAGCTCTAGGAGTTGACCTCATAATACACACTGGGGACGTGATAGGAAATGCCTATGACGAGGAGACCTTCCAGGCCTTCTATAAGCTTCTGGTTGAGCTAAAAGTGCCAGTCATGCTGACTTTAGGAAATGCAGATTGGGACACGGTAGAGCACAACCTATACTACTGGGAGAGCTACCTGGCTCCAATGGAGTACTCTACTGACTGGGAATGGATCCACTTCGCGACGATAAACACGGACACCCAAACTGTCAAGGACGAGAGCTTAGATTGGTTAGATGCGGACTTGGCAGCCCATGATAAAGCCTCTGTTAAGGTTGTTTTCTTCCAATACGCCTACTGGGACGTCTCTCCGAATGCCAAAGCGAGGCTTCCTACGATATTCCAAGAAAGAAGTGTTAACTTAGTTTTCTTTGGCCAAGACGGCACAGATGAGGTGAAAGAACCTCCAGAGGTTCCAGTCCTCACAATATCCCCTCTAACTACTCACTCGCCCATAAAAGGAGGGTTTAGGCTGGTAAAAATCTCCAAAGAAGGCGTTGAGACACCTGAGAAAAGCGTTCCAAACTGGCTTTTGAACGTGACCTACCTTCAGAGCAACGATGGATCCTCACAAGGCACGGGAGTCTTGGTAGAGTACGGTCAAAGCGAGGAGAAGTATGGACTTGAAGATTTCATGCAAGAGAATATCTTAAGACTGCATTTACCAATTCTCTTGAAAGATGAGGGCCAGGAACCGAGTGTTGAAAACGCTCAGATCCTTTGGATGAACAGAAATAACGAGAAGATTGCAATGCTTGTTGAGACGATCCTAGCACCTGGAGAAGACAAGCTTGTAAAGGTATACCAAAAACCAGACGACAAACCACCGACGGTTGAGCTTTTCCCTGAAATAGTCGTGAATACGGTGACGCTCTTCTATGAACTAAAAGATGAAGGACTGGGAGCTCTAGGGATTGAGTTCTTCTACAGCGAAGACAACAGCACTTGGAATAAGCTTAAGCCGATAATAAGGGAAGACCACCCATTCTACCGGCTAGACGCCACCAGTTCACCGCTTTACATAAAGGCAACGGTGGTAGATGCTGCTGGAAACGAAGCCGATTTCTTCTGGGAGCTTGAAATTCCATCACTTGCTGGAACTCCCACGCCAACTCCTCAACCTCAACAACAGCCTTCTAAGGTAGTCTTGGTTCTGATACCTTTGATCCTTGGAGCTTTGTTCGCAATCGTCTTACAACTTTACCTGATGAGAAAGAAATAACCCAAACTTCACTAGATTACATGGATGACGGATGAGAAAGGAAAAACAATAGAGTATATGCTTGCTTCACTGAGATTATACACTACGAGTCAAAGTTTCAGAATAACTCAAAATATGAAAACTTTGGTTTAGACACCTCTTCTTTCTGCTGATAGCCTTTTTACCCTCCTTCTCAGCAACACCAACCCAATTATGGCAAAGATAGCAACCAGAGACATGCCAGATGTATTGTCTGGTCTGTTTTTGTCCAATTCCTGCAGAAAAGCCAGAAGTATTAGGAATGAAAGGGCTCCTGCAGCCAGCGAAAGCTTGTGCAAATCTGAGTTCTTCCAATCGAACCTCATCAAGTAGGTTGCAATTCCAAAAGATAGCAGGGCTCCGAGCAGGGCAACAGTAAACGGATCCTCGACAAAGTAGGGAAGAGCCATGAAAGTGAGGAAAAAGGCAGCGCTCCAAAAGACTCCGATGATGAAGTAAAAAACAGGCCTTTTGAGTTCTTGAGCACCCTTCCTTCCGCAAGTTACGGGCATCCTCTTGGCAATGTAAAGAAGCACTACTGTCAGAATGATTGAAGAGAAGTACTGGGCTGGTGGAGGCCTGTAAGGGGTCAAGAAGAGGAAGCCAATGAGGACAACCGTTCCGAGCAGTATCAAGAGGAGCTTAAATGTTTTCTTACTTATCCAAGGTTCTTCTCTTCTTTCTGGAAATGCAAGCTCAACAAGCAGTACTGGAATTGCTATGCTAAAAATCGCGTGATAGATCGTTAACATCTCAGCCCAGATCCAATTAATCCCCCACTGCCTCCCGAACTGACCTAGAATGCCGAGATCAAGCCAATTTGGGTCAAAAAAGCTTTTCACCATGAGACCCTCTTCTATCACGCCATAAGCCGATCCTAACAAAACAAGAGTGCAAACGGACTTCCTCCACCTTATTGTGAGCTCCCTCATGATCAAACAGCCGCTGCCGTATAGGGAGACTATTAGCAGAAATCCAAGTAGGTTGAAGAACTCAGCAGGAGGAGCGGAACCAGAGAGCAACTCAGCTATTGCGGGTGATAGGAAGAAGAGAATTAAAGCTGGTTTTCTATTGCCTTTGAGTTTAGAGTTCATTAACTTCAATTAATAGCAAAGGATGATATTAAAGAGAACTAAAGTCGGCAGCTTGCTATGTAATGCATCTTTCTCACACAATTAATGGAGAGTTGACTATCTTAACGTAGGAACAGATGAATAGAGAAAGTCGAAGCATTATCGAAGAATAGATTTGTTGCAAAATATTATAACATGTTATAAGATATGATTCCAGATGAGGGCAAAGGCGAAGTACAAGAGCGTAGCAATCCCGCTAGGTCTCTGGGAGAGGATAAGTGAAGTAGTTAAGAAGACTGGGCTTTACAACAATGAGGCTGAGTTCATAAGAGAGGCAGTTCGGGAGAAATTAGAGGAGATTGAAGTGATAGAGGCCGTAGATCTAAGTGATGAAGAAATCTACAAGCAGATAATATCTTATCTCAAGGATAAAGGAAGAGCATATCCCTCCGACATTTGCGTAGAGCTAGGAATTCCCTACTTCAAGGTTCTCGAAGCCTTAGAGAAACTTGTGGAAAAGGGAGTTGTAGAACCAGAGGTGTAGAGATTGATTGGAAGGAACCCAGGAGATAGAGTAGAAGGAAGAGTTATAGCAGCGGTTTACAGGAAAAGAGGGAGAGAATTCCTCGTTCCACTAACTAAGACTCACAGGGGCAAGATGTGCAAGCTCTACGATTGTACGTGTATCGTAGAAGTTCCATTCAAGCTGAAAAAGCCGTAATCACTAATATTATAACTAATGAAAGGAGGCGTGAAATCACAGATTTGGCGAAAAAACACAGTAAAATAACTATTTTAGCCAGAATACTTTGCAAAACTAAAATCAGCAACCCAAGCCCTGCCTTTGGAAACTTTTTCAGGGGGGCATAAAACATGGCTCAGGGGCAAGAATCTATTCAGGAAAATGGCCAATGGCTGCATTATATCGGCAAAGGGCTTTACACAAGGAAGACCTTTGAGACAGAAGCAAGGAAATATGGCGTAAGCAGGGCAATCCCCATCAAGATTGCCAAAAGTATGAAATGGGGCGAAAAAATCTTTTTGGCGTTCTTTGAGGGCTTAAAAGAGGATTGCACAGAGCAAGAGGCTCTTGTTTTTGGCTATTTCACGATTGATAAGGTAAACTACCAATTGCCTGATGAGCTCAGGGACAAATTCCTAAGCCAGCTTGATGTTGTTCACCATGAGGATTACACAAAAGGGGGTTCTGAGGGCTTAGGAGTAAGCAGGAAATGCGGCTCCTACTCAATAGCTTCATCAACAACTGTAACCAACTCATTGCAGGAATGTCTTGAGAAATATGAACAGATCTGCCTTAAGCACGGCATAAATCCCAAGATCTTCCTGCAAGGGGATTACTGCCCAATTGAACCCATCAGGGTTTTTGCACCATTCACAAGATCGGTTGCAAGGCTGGAATTGCCCATCAATGGCGTTGGAGAATCAAAGGAGCCAGAAAAAGCGGCTCAGCAGATAAAAGATTACAAAAAGAACCATTACATGCCAAAGAGAGCAAAGAGAGCACCACAGCTTACTGTTTACATGTAGGGGGGCAAATGATGACCGTTTTACCAAGATATACAGTATATTTAGAGCTTCAATGGCTATCTATCGACATTCAAATTCATCATCAGATGAGCGGAGAACTAGAATTATGCTTTGATGTGGGTTCTAACTATGCTACAATAAGACTCGATAAGAACCAAGCGAGAGAACTTCTGAGGAAGCTTGCATATGCTCTAAACATTGAGTTAGAGCCAAAAAAGGTGATCTAATGCCAGAGCCCAACCCCCTAACCCTTTTTTACACAATCAACAACTTCATGGGCAGAGAACTCTATTTCATGGTTCTTGAGAGCATTGCAGCCAGAGACAACGCCAGGATCTCAGAGATAAAGCAAGAACTATTTGAAAAAGACAACAGGCTTTACTATGAGCGGATAAGGTATATTGCAGAGAAACTTGTCAAACTTGGGCTTTTATCGAAATTCAAAGAGGGACAAAAGGCTTACTACATCATAACCCCAGCAGGGCTTAAGGTTCTGAAAATACACCAAGCTCAAGCTGAATCAGGGGCAAGGGAGCCCTAAATGCCCAAATCTCCAATTGGATATATCCAAACATCTCCAGTATCAACACTTACACCAGGACAGCAGAAGATCATATCAATACTAAGAGCATCAAAAGAGCCCTTAAGCATTAAGGAGATCTCTGAAAAAGCAAGGCTGTCATATCATACAGCAAGAAAATATGCCCAAAAACTATCTAAGGCAGGATTCATTAAGCGAATTTCCAGGGGGCTATATGCTGCAAATATCCAAACCCAGGGAGTGGGGTTGGATCCTCAGCAGCAATGGCATCCAGAGCCCATCAAGCCTAAGGTTCATGATCTCATATTAATCTACGAGATAAAGGGCAGAACCAAGCCCTATCTAAGCAGAACCATAAATCTTGCTTTTGGGAACATTACAATGCAGATAAGGTTTGGCAGAAAACATGGCAAGGTTTCTGCCTTTGTCAATGCAGATCAGGGGCTTGATTATGATGGTTTTAGTCTTATCATTGGGCTCTTCAAGCGTGAAATCTACCATACATTAGGAATTGAGCCCCAGGATGACGAGATCAAGATAAGCAGGATTCACTTGAACAACGATCATTTTGGCTTGCAGCTTGATGGGGTTAAATCAATAACTGTTGAATCCTTTGATAACGCACTAAAAAGGGTTTATCAGAAATCTGATAATGTTCTAAGGGAAGAAATACAGCCAAACACAGTTTTGGATGCTGGCAGCGTTATGACCATGCTAATTGGGGGCGTTGGCGTTTACAACACAGCCCAATGGCTTGCCTTGTTCATGAAACAGTTTCAGATGCTCTTGGATCAGCAAAGGGAATTCTTGCAGCAGCAACGTTGGATCTTGGAGCAAAACAAGCTGATAATCTCTGCTTTGAGGGGGGCAGGATCTTGAAGAAACTGTTTATAATAGGAAGGAAAAAGGACATTGACTTTTGCTTTGATAAATGCGGAAAGATCAACGTTTCTGGCATTGTAGAGCTTGAAGGGGGCTATTACTTCACTTGCAGCCAGGAAGATTGCCCATTTGAGAACCAAACCTTAGAGCTTGGATGCTTTGAGATAGGAGGAACTCCGTTTCTTGTTATTGCAAGGAAATTGAGGGATTCTATATGACATTGAAGCTTGAACTTAGAGGATGCGTAACATGCCTTTGGAGATCCAGAAGCTGCCTAATCAGAGGCAATAAATGCAGCAGCTACCTATGCCCTTTTTATGCACCATTTGATCCTGATAGGGCTGAAATCTTTGAAGTTGAAATAAAAAAGGACGGATTCACTTATCATGTATTCCTAAATGGCAAACGATTGCGTGATCCAATACCCAAGCCTGGTGCCCCTGCCTATTTCCTTGCCTACAAGCTGCTGCAATTCAACAACTTCAAACCTGGAAGCTACAAAATAATAGATCCAAGAGCTTGCGAAATGCTCAACCACATCCTAAACATAAGCAGAACAGGAAGACAAAGCAGATCAAGGCTTAGCTCTAAGGTAATCGCATTTTGCAGGTATTTAAGCAGGGTTGGGGTTGTTTATGCCCAAAACCCTTGAAGAAATGATTAAGGAGATCTATGAAACAGAGCACGTTGCAAACGATTGGGAACTAATGTTTAAGGTGCTAAGAAGATTCCAGAACCAATTCTGCGTTACTGTTGAATTCGATGGGTTCACATGGATCCTAAAAATCCCAATCAGCAGCTTGAAGATAATGCCAGCTTTTGAGAGCATAACAAGGGCTAAAAGGAAATTAAAAGAGGATCTGAGAAAAAAGGCAATTGCAGAGCTTAAAACAAGCCTGCTTTAACCCTCTTTTTTATTATTACCTGCCTTATTTGGATCCTCATAACCTGGCCTATATCCTGGCCATTACCAGGAAGTTATTAAGGAACTCCTCTCGAGTAAGTGGAATTTTAATAACTTGCAAAAAAGAGGGAAAGGGTTTATTCTGCCCCCAATCTCTCTGCCCAAGCTTCCCAGAACTCTGCAAGCCTTTGCATGTTTTTAGCAAATCTCTTGCTCAATTTGTAAACGTTATTTTCCTTGATAACAAGCCCTAAAGCCATTAACCTTTGCAGAACATAATAGTATGTCCTTTTTGAGATCCCAAGTTGTTCTGGCAGCCATTTATAGCTATCTCTGTTTACCTGCCCCTTTGCAATTAAAGGCAACAATTGGGCAGCGTAGTGGGCATAATGGGCTTTTCTTGGGAAAATGAGATCCAGAAAGTCCTGAGGTTCGATTATCCTGGTATCACGATGGATCTTAATTAAGCCAAATGTCTTTGGCATACGTTATTGCATGGTAAAATGATTTTTTAAACTACAACATGCAAAAGAGCAAGCTTCATAGAGTCAAACCCCTTATTCAGGACACTTTAACATGCAAAACCCAAACCTTGAGCAAAAAGGGCAAGCTTGTTTTACCAAAACTTAGGCAGGTAAGAGCTTTTGCCTGTTGTGTTGTTATAATACACCTAAATATGCAAAAAATGAAGGAGAATTATGTTCTTAAATAGATAATTGATTAGAAATAAGCATAGGGTGAGAGCCCTGAGTAAAAAGTATATCGTCAGTTTAGGCATTATCGCCCTGGTATTAGTAAGCCCCCTAATGCCTACTTTAGCTCTCAAGCGAACATGGAAGGATGATTTCGACAGAACAGAGATTGGCCCATCTTGGATTGTTTCATTGGGAGCAAGTTCTGTTGCTGGAGTGAACGGAACACATTTGAGCATGAACATTACGCAAACAAACAGCGGGTACGTTGAATGCGAACTAAACAAAACAGAAACAGGCGTTAAAAATCTGACAGGAGACTTCTCAATAGAGTTCAAGGGAAAAGTAAAGCTAACAAGTAGTTACTGGTCAATGCTGGTCGTTAAGCTGAAGGATACGGAAAATAACTATGAACTAAGAATAGGCTATATCGATGAATCCACATCTGGGTTCGGGCAATATACCATCGATCAGAACGGAACAAAAACAAACATAGCAGCCCCTTCAGACGGCCTTTTTGTTTGCAACATTACCAGGAAGGGTGACAGCCTAACGGTTCAGATATCTGGAGATGCCGATGCAACAAAATCTGTCACGGAAACGCATAATTTCGACAAAATTGAGATATATACAAGCGGCAGCGGCTCAGATCAAAATTATTATCACTGGGTAGATTATTTCTACATAACTTATTCAGATGCTCCTGTTATCAACGAAATAAGCGTTTCTCCTACGAGCATAGAGATAGGGGAAACTGTTAAAATAGAAGCTAACATAACATGCGGATCTCCAAGCTCAACAAGCGTTAAAATTAACATAACGGATCCTAAGGGTGCAAACGTTGTAGAAAACGCAACTATGGTATATAACAGCGGAACAGGGCTTTTCGAATACTATTTTACACCCCAGCCAGATGCAAATGAAGGTTATTACAACATCACGGTGCTGGCAAAGGAAGACGGTTTATCGAGCAGTCTTTTGGAGGAGAGGGCATTCACGGTAGGCTTAATAATCGAAACAAAGATAACAATAACATCATCCCCCTTAGAAGTGAACCCAGGCAAATCATTTACAATAACGGGCTATTTGAAGCTTGTCGATGGATCTGCACTTGCAAACAGGACTGTTGTCATATCCTGGCTTGGAGTTGATTATGCTGTAAAGACCGATAGCACAGGAAAATACACTAAAACCCTTGAGGTTCCAGAAGATACGACAACAGGTGCAAAGAAATTAGTTGCAAAGTTCTTAGGCGATGGAACGCACTTAGAATCTTCAACAAGCAGATACGTCTTTGTAATCAGTTCTAGCACAATATCAAAATATACATCGTACTTATGGCTTATTCCTGATTATCTCGCTGATCTAAGCGGCCTTCCAAGCTGGCTGATAGGTATTGGCATAATACTTCTAGTGATAACAGCCGCGGGATTCATTATAGGAGCAATTAAGCAGATTTGGAAGTTTCTAGTGATTCTATGGATTCTTTACATGTTCTTCGCGCTCTTAGGATATATCTAAAGGTGATCGCAAGATGAAAAAGGCAGTCATAACCGTTTTTTTAATTCTAATGCTTGGAATCGCGGCCTTTAATGTTCTGGGGCTTACCTATGGCCATGTCAAACTAACAGTAAAAGAAACAGAACTTGATGGGCAAACGGTTTATTGGAACATAACAGCAGAGCCCAGCAATGCCGCAGCATGGGATGTGCGTAATAAAATCACTATTAACGCCAGATGCGTAACTAAAATAACAGCTAAGGGGAACAGCAGATGGATAGAGATAAAACCGCATTGCTATTACAAGGATAATCCTGTTTTTGACTACACAAGGTCTGATGGAACTTCAGGCAGCTATTCAGCCCCCTGGGATCCAATAATCGAAGGTTATTATTTCAGCGGCTTGGGTTTTTGGTACTTGGGCGAGGAAAGCACATTTAGGTTCAAAACTGATCTCAGCTTAATCAATTGGCTTTGGGAAAACCTAACGGATGTCCATGAGGTGCATCTAACGTTCAACGTAACGTTTCCAAAGGAACCAATCAACATATCATCATCAATCTATGGAACTGTCCAGGTTCAGCCTACAAGCGTTACGTTCACGTTGCACTTGGACCTTGATAACATTGCAATGTCATACTTTGAGCACGGGGACATTGCAGGCTCATGGGACATTGCAGAAGGATGCGGAGATGGATATATTGATCCAAAGAAACCATTTACTGCAGTATTCTATGGAGTTCCAAGCAGCGTAGTCGAAGAATTTAACAAAACGATAGCGGAAGCATCTGGCGGCATCTGTTACATTTCTCAGTATTCCGTTCACTCAGAACCAGACTTAAACTGGACAGAACTAGAAAACGCAACTCCAAATCAGCTATATAACAAGCTGCCGCAAAGGGAAGAGCTAACAGTATGGAACGGAGTACCAACTCCGCCATTTCCTGCAGGCGCAGGCGCTCTATATTGCATGCATGGCTTTATAATAAACGCTGGGATGTTAGATGAGCTATTACATGAATTTGGACATGCCTGTGGATTCTGCGATCCAGATCCTTGGGGAGATTTGAAAACGTATTGGCGCGGCATCTACGTCGAAACACAAACAGCTAAAATGACTAATGCGACTTGGTTTATTCAATCTGGTGACTACAAACTTTGGATAATACAAAAGACGACTAACGCTTTTGAAGGCGGCAAAAAGAAGACAGTAACGTTTTCAATTAAAGCAAATAAGGACGTTAGCTTGAAAATAGAATTTTCTAGCAGAGATGGATCGTTTGATCCAGCATCAAAATCTGTGACGTTAACGACATCATATAAAGACGTTTCTAGCGACTTTATACCTGAAGACGTTTCTAGCATAACAGCAAGCGATATAACGCTGCATTTTGGCGATCCCATAGATGCCTATTTGACATATCCTATTCTCATCTATCCTAGCGAATGGAACGTAGAAACAACATCTGGAAACGGTACATTAGGAACTCCTTCAGCAAATAGCGCATTTTGGCAGAAATGGGAAGAACTGCTAAATAAGACGATGGCAGACGTAGATGATCCCAAAGCAATGGCCCAATTGAAATTAGCGCAGTACGATCTACAAAAAGCAAAGGAAGCGATGGAAAAGGCCGAAGCAGCAAACAGTACTAGCGAGCGCATGATGTATGAAATGGCAGCAAATCAATGGTTAGCGAGCGCTGAAGAAAGAATTAAAGCAGCGAGCGCATACGATCCCGATGTTTCTGGTTATTTCGATTGGTTCTTACAAGGAAAACCAGAAAGTCATATAGAGAAAGCGGAAGATTACGAACAAAAAGCGACACAATATGAAACACAAGCAGAACTATTTCAAGGAGAATCTGGCGCATCTTTCGCTGCGCTGCTTGCATGGCTAGAATCTGGCATGGGTTCTGGCTCCTTCTATTGGCTAGGAATTGCCTTAGCAGTCTTAGGATTCGTTATGTTGGTTCTTGGATCTCTAACAAAAACGAAAGAACTTAGAAAGCTAGGTAGCGGCCTACTAGCTCTTGGCTTGATAATAATCGTTTGTACGTACATATTAGGGGGGGTGAGCTTGATTTGAAACCTAGAATTAAGACGGTAATAGCAACAATCGCAGTCATTTTATTTGGCAGCATCGTAGGAATCGCTATACAATTTAGCACGACCGTTCTATCGCAATTTGGCCTAACTGAAAGCTTTATAATCGCAGCGGTCGCAGCAATACCTATTTCATTGTTCTTAGACTGGATAATAGGAGATTTCAAGATCTTTCGCGATCAAACGGACTTCTTCATCATTTACTTCATAACTTTCTTCGCGCTCCTAGGAATAATCTATGGAATCTTCAACTTAGGAAATCCATTAGCTGAATTAATACCTTGGTGATGCAAACATGCAAAAAACAACCCTCTCCTTTATTTTTTTGATTCTCGCGATTAGTTCGCAAGTACTCGCGAGTAACTTGCGAGAAGTTGCAAATCAACAGATCTATGCAATTTCATACGAAAAGACATACACTATATTAGTAAATGGCAAACGCAGCCTTGATTTTATTGTTTATCCTGGAGAAAATAAGACAGCGGTCTTTAACCAAATCTATCCAACAGCAAATGCCTATGAAGTTAATGAGGGCTCATTTCTGCAATACTCAATTGAAGATGTAAGCTTTACCCTCTATTTCACGGAAATTAAGGCATCTTATTGCATCATAAGGCTGGAAACAACGGATGATGTAAAAATTGCAGATCCATCAACAGTTAATGCACAACAGGATCAGAACCAACAAGGCCAGGTTTCAGATAACAGCCAGGATATTGCAGCCTTAAAGGATCAGATAAAACAGGAAATTGAAGATGAAATCAGGCAGGAGATAACGCAGATAATCCAGCAGGAAATAAGCAAAATAGACACTTCTGGGGGCATTTCAAAGGAACAAGCCCAGCAGATAGCTCAGAAAATCGTTGATGCAAACAAAGAACTGATAAAGAGGGAGACAGAGGATGCGATTGTTGAAAATTACCTAAACGAAATAATGCAGAAGATCAACAAGCTTGAGAAATCAAGCAGCAGCATGATGCAGAACCCTGTCATGATGCAGCTAATGCAAGAAAATCCACAGATGGGCATCCTAATGGTAATATTGGATCCTTCCACAAGCGAACAAGAGAAACAGCAGGCCTTGTTGCAGCTTATAGCAATGCAGCAGGCTGCCAAACGCAAGAGGATCCTGCTTATTTCTGCTGGCATTGCTGTGCCCTGCATCCTGGGATTGGTGATAATCCTATGGAAATGGAAACAGAAGCAAGCGACACCTATGAGCATGCCAGGGCTAAGGTAATGGGGCAGCTTCAAGAGTTAATCAGGGCTGCCCTAAGAGATGCAAAACGCTCAATCTTCAGGCCAGGGCAAACTATTTCGTTAGTCTTTACCAATGGAATATGGTATAACTTCCAGCTTGATTCAGTAATGCCCATTACCGTTGATCTTGCATGGCTTGGGCTTAAAGGGCTTGAAGTTGAGGGCATAAACTTAACTCCAAAGCGTGAATTCCTGCAAAGCTATTCTGTGCATATTCAGATCCCAATGCCTTTGATCAGGGCATTTGGAACCGTAACGGTCTTAGAATCAGCAGGCCTTAAGATAGTTGATGCAAACCCCAATTATGTCCTTTACCTTACAAAACCCTCATTTCTGGGCTGGATCTTCCTGCTTTATGACATCCAGGACATGCTTGGATTGCTTGAGAATAAGCAGCTTGCAGAGAAGCTTGCTCTTGTCCTTGATGAAACGCCAGAGCTAATGAGACGATTAACAAGGCTTACTGTGCCCTATCAGATAACTGAGGAGATGAAGGCTGTTCCAAGCCCAATAAGGATTGGAGAAGCTGATATCCAGGAATTCCTTAGAAAAATGGAACAAGAGGGCAGATTAAGATGATGGGGCATATCCTGGTCATCATCATAATCATCCTGGCATGGGCATCAAACAAAAGAGAAATTGAAGAGCTTAGAGAGATGCTAAAAGCGAGCAAGAGGCAAAGAAAATGAGCTTTGATCCTGAAAAAGCAGAGGGCTATTATAACACCATAAAAGAGAACATCAAGCAGTTTTACATATCTAAGGGCATGGATCCTCAGCAGGCAGAGAAAATTGCAGAGGGGGCAGCAGCAAAGGTCATTTTCAGGAAGTTTGGGCCAGATAATGCAAGGCGTTTTTTCAAATGGCGTAAGAGGCGATCTTAATGGACGTTGGGAAAAAGGGCGTTAGATTCAAGGACATTGAAAACAAGATCTATCGTTTCTACCTGAAAAAGGGTTATCCCCCAGATCAAGCAAGAGAAATTGCACGCAGGACAGCAGGCAAGATATTCTGGCAGAAATTCCCAGGACAGCAAGGAGCAAGGATAATAAGCCAGGCAAGGAAAAAGCGTAGATGAAAATGGCTATCCCTGCCCCTGTTTTTTCTCCTAAGCTTTTTTCTCCTAAGCTTGTTGAGGATGAAGCTGCCATAAGGAGATATGGCCTTATCCTGGATGAATTTGATTGGATGTATTTCTTTAGGGACATCTTTGAAGGCTCTAAAACTGTTGTAATCGTTGGAAAAAGGGGGGCTGGAAAGACTGCTTTAGGTTTAAGGCTTGGAGAACTTGCTAAGGGATTCTTTGCCAGGGATGTATGGACAAACCTGGAAAATACCCCATTCAAAACTGCCAGAGACATAACTAAAATCCCAAATGGATCCTTTGCAGTAATAGATGAGGCTGAATTAACGTTTCATGCACGCAGGGCAATGCGTAACATCAACGTTCAGGCTGCAAACATCATTGCCATAAGCAGGCATAAAGGCCTGTCCTTGATCTTCATAACCCAGGCAGGTGCCCTTATAGATAAATTGATCAGATCCCAAGCTGATTACATCTTCCTAAAGGAGCCAGCAGCCCTGCAAATGCACCTTGAACATGATGCCTTTAGCGATTTTGTTAATTATGCCTTGCTATTCTTTGCGAACTTGCCAAAATCAGAACGTCCAAAGTATTTCGTAACCTGGAAGGATGATTACTTCAAGTATTTGCTGGCCAAATATAGCAAATACCTGCAATATTATACCCAATCTTATTTTACATGGCTCCTTAGGAGATTTGCGATTATAAAATGCAAGAACTCCTTGCCAAGCTTTTGGACAGATCGAATCAGCAAAAGCTTTGCATCCTGGGGGCATGAAGAGCATTACAAAAAGGATCCATTCTATGAACATCTCTGCCAGATTGCCCAAAACGATGGGGGCAAACTAACGATTAAACAGATCTGTAAATCTGTTAAATTGAGCCAGAGATCTGTTTATCGAAAAATAAACAAGCTGATTGAAGCAGGGCTTATTGAGAGGGTTAAGCCAGGGGTTTACAGGCTCAAATCTGCCAAATTGTCATGAGCCATATTCTAATATATTATTGTCAATTTGTCAATAGCCAACTTTTTCAAGAGCATAAGCCATTGCCTCAGAGAAATCGACAACCCTGCCTTTTTTCTTGCTCAAATCAGCCTTTAGGTTAAGCAATCTCTGATAAACATCTCTCTTGATCTTCATGCTTACCCATTCAGACATGCCAAACCCCTATTTTCTGTATGGCAGAAATTCTTAAAAAGTATAGGCAGCAATCATGATGGGGGTTATGATAGGGCAGGGGCCAGGGAAAACTAAGCCCAACCCCCCCTGCCCCTGAGCCCCCCAAAGTCAATTGGTGAAGACCAATGGTGAGGGGAGCCATATTAGAAAAGTTTGCGAAAGTATATAAATTTGTAAGTCTATCTTGTCGTAAAATCACAGTTTCACGAAGATTTAGTTCAGGTACGTATCTGATGAATCTAGTTAACTTGGAAGGCGAGGAAGTTCGATTTGGCAATTTCTAAGCTCATCAACAAATTCCTTAACCTCTTCCCTAAACTCATTCAATCTAAGCGCCCGTATCAGATCAGCAGCTCCTCTGGCATCAGCCTTCTTTGCCAACTCACCCAGATCAAGCCCATCAACAAATTCCTTAACCTCTTCCCTAAACCCAGCGAATCTGAGCTCCCATATCAGATAAGCAGCTCCTCTGGCATCAGCCTTCTTTGCCAACTCACCCAGATCAAGCCCATCA
>CAYZRF010000009.1:0-66363 GCA_964480775.1 uncultured Nitrososphaerota archaeon | reverse complement strand
CTTGCTGACTGAGTATGAGGCTTGGGTTGATTGTCCCTTCTTCAAATACGACTATGGAAGCTGAGTTTTGGAGAATGGCTCTTGGATGGGCAACAGTACACACCGCAAGGATGAGGCTCAAAAGAATAACGGTGGATGAGTTAGAAGAGATGGAGCAGCGGATGTTAGAAGCAGCCTTACGTCTGGCGGATGCAAATGTAGATGTAATAGGATATGGCTGCACTTCAGGAAGTCTCTTCAGGGGAAAAGATCATGACGTGGAGATAGAGAGAAAAATAAAGGAGAAAACTGGAATCCCTGCTATAACCACAGCAAGGGCCGTTATCAAGGCTTTGAAAAAACTTCAGGTAGAGAGAGTGTGCGTAGCTACCCCTTACACTAAGGAGATAAACGATCTTGAGGAAAGGTTCATCGAGGAAAACGGGATAAAAGTCTTGAGAATAAAGGGGCTGGGCATGGTCGATAACATTGAGGTAGGGAGAATGGATCCAGGATCGGCCTATAAACTAGCGAAGGAGGTTTATGTTTCAGGAACCCACGGAATTTTCATTAGCTGCACAAACTTCAGGACAATTGAGGTTATAGCCTCGCTTGAAAGAGAACTAGGAGTACCAGTAATATCGAGCAACACGGCAACTTTCTGGTACATGATGAGGAAGATAGGAGTCAAAAAGAAGCTAGAAGGTCTCGGAAGCTTGTTGAAAAATCACTAACGTTTGATAGCACTTGATATTTGCTCTTATTGCCTTTAATAAATTCCAATTAGGTATTGATAGCGGTCGAGCTAAAATGGAACTTCTTGATGCTATAAGAGGAAGGAGAAGCATAAGAAGGTTCTTAGATAAACCTGTTCCCAAAGATCTTGTTGAGAAAATTCTAAGGGAGTGTACTTGGGCTCCATCAGCCATGAACACTCAACCTTGGTATTTCTATGTGGTTACTGGAGAGGCGAGAGAGAAACTCGTTGAAATTTGCAGCCAATCTTTCAATTTATTGGAAAAGAGGCTAAGGGAACTCTTTTCCGATAGGCATGTTGAATTCGTGAGATGGTTCTTCTCCACTTTAGGTGGTGCGCCTTTGATAGTAGCAGTATACACTGATCGATTGAAGGAACCGGTATACCAGACGGGTGCAATAGAAAGTTGCTCAGCAGCTATACAGAATTTTTTGCTCTTGGCTTACGCAGAAGGTTTGGGGACGTGCTGGATGACAGGCCCTTTGTGGGTAGCTAAGGAAATAAACGAATTCTTTGGAATTGAAGACAAGGAACTTGTGGCCTTGATAGCTGTAGGATACCCAGAAAAGGTTCCAAGACCACCCCCAAGAAAAGAACCATTCATAAGATGGATAGAGTCCCTATAGGCTACTCAGCCATTAATTTGCTTTGATTGTGAAGCTCTTGATTTTCATGAAAAACCGTGTTTAACATCTGTCTTAATGGTTCTGCGGACCTTCTAAGCCAAGAGGCATACTTATCGACAGAATAACCCATGAATCCAAAGTCAACAGGATAAGGAATCTGGGACTCTATGTATCTTACCCTTTCTGAAACTGAAGCAAGTCTCTTAGCGACTAAAACATGCGATACTCTCTTGCAATACTTTTCAAGAGGTTTAGATATCCTCCTTTCAATAACCAGTTCGTTTTCCTCCACAAGCCCGGAATAAAGCTCAGTTTCGCGCTTCTCTACTAGCCCCAAGGCCTTTATTAGGGCTTCTTTAAGCTCCGCTTCACTTGTTGCCTGAGATAGCATCAAAAGACATTTCTCCATCGTCCTTTTAATCAGAGGAGGAGCATCCTTCCTACAAAGTTCTAAGCCCTTAGCTTTAATTCCCCCTTCTCTTAATCTGCCGAGATATCTGGAAGGAACTCCCGAAATGCCGGAGACGTCGCTGAAAAAAGCAATCCAGGTGTAATCGGCCTCCACCTTGAGATCATACCCAGTCTCCTTTTCCATAGTTCTGATAAGCTTTTGGACACTTTCTCGGTCCTTTGAGCTAACTTGGACAAAAAGAGAGTCTACGAGGGCATGAAGCACTTTAAAACCCATCCTTTCAGCTATTCGAATCGATTTGAACATTATATCCCTCGCAAGGGCAGTTACACATTCATACGCCTCTATGCTCCCGAACCTCGCGTTTCTATATCCTAGATAACCAAAGCAGGCAACAAGGATCCATTTAATTGCTTTTTGGGCTGAATCATACCTCCCGATTTCGTCTGATGAAGCAGACCTGGCCAATGCCTTCAATTGTGCTCTTCTCTCAACTAGCTTGCCCACCACTTCAGCCACAAGCCCTCTGCGTCCGAGGCAAATCGTGTGTCCTACTTCCGGAACCTCTAACTTGGGGCCCGAACATTCAAGATCGTTGACAGTTTCTGGGCTTATGTTATTCTTTGCCATTATCGAAGGGAACAACGAGTTGAAGTCAATCTGGACAACATCCCAGTAGATTCCTGGCCTAGGGGTTAGAACAACCCCTCCTCTGTCTGCCCTCAAAAGCTCGCTAGGACTCTTCCAGCCTTCGATCGTTACCCTTACTTCCGGTACCAGATATCTCCATTCAAGAGCTTTAAATGCCTCAATACTCGTGAGAACCTTCCCTATTGATGTAGAAACAGCTATCCTCAGGGGAATCGCAGATAATCTGCTCCACTCGATAAGTCCAAGCAGGTCCACATCTAAAGGAGGAGGTTTGTCTAGAACCACGAGCTTCGTGGCATCTACGGCTGCTTTGAAACCAGGTACTTCCTCCATTAACCTTCTCCAACCCTTTCCCTCGAAAATAAGCAAGTGTGGACTCAGATCCACCAACAGATCAATAACTTCCTCCATCCTACTTACAGGAATAACTCTTGACCAGCTATCTGATTCCAAGACAATCCTGTCGATGGCATGCCAAGATGGCTTGTTTGGTCTTCCAACCCAACCCTCAAATCTTAGCCATAGAGGTCGAAGCTCAGGCAAAGAGTACTCTAGGGAGTCTGGTTCCTCCAATAGTTTAACTGCGCTTTTTTCTATACAAATGTATGATGAAGCTGTAATTCCTAGGCTTTTCAATGCCCTCTGGATTCTTGAGGGGAATAGATTCCATATTTCTGCTACCCCGCTTTCCTTGAGATATTTGAGAATTTTCTTTGACTCAGAGGGCTTGATTTCAGCTACTAGGACACTAGCTTCCTTTTTATAGCGAGGAGGAAGGTACCACCTTTCAACATTTAGTCTCTTAACTCCATTTGCCTGATTGAGTACATTTACCAACTCTTCTAGACAAAATCCGTTCTTCGGGGTTAGATACAGCCTTTCAGACCAAGGTATCTCAGCTTTAATGATTTCACTGGAGTCAGAGACAAGCTTCACCGATACCAAGTCCCTCGTCAGCTCTGCGTCCAGAAACCATCCTTCCAGCATAATCAAACCTCAATGTGAGGTATTTTGTATTTAATGGTAAATAATGGACACTAGAGTAACTTAAAAAATCTTTATGGAAAACTTTTCTCTGATATCTCTGTACTTACAAAAAGTTCCTCAGTCTTTTTCAACGGTGATTGCTAGCGCACTCTGGGTTATGTTAGCCCAAGTGACATGCCGGGGGATAGCCTTATCCACTAGAATAGGAGCACTAGATAATTTACTTGGGGGAGGTATAGAAGAAAATTCACTTACAGAATTTTACTCTCCAGATAACGAGCTTTTATCGCTCTTATGCCATCGGCTTGCGGTTTTATCAGCAGAAAAAGGAAAGACGCTCTTGCTCTATATCCAGGAGTTTGGTGGGCTGGATCCATACCTCCTAAAAACAATGGCTGAAAGATTATCTGTCTCTTGGAGTCTAGTAGATAGCAACCTCAAGATCGCTAGAGCGTTTAAGTTTGAGGATGCTTTAGAACTTGTTAACTCTGCAGTTAAAGAGAATTCTGAATTCCTCTTAGTGTTTGATCCTTACTTGCACGTTGAATTCCGCGATTTACAGAGTGCTTCAAGGCTTACTTGGCTCATGAAGTTGCCCTCTAATGATAGAACCGTAATCGTATTCAATAGGCCCATAGAGGATAGGTTTTCTCCCCAGGGTGGGAACTATCATGCCCATTCTGTGCACATACTCGTAAGACTGGACCCCATAGGTGGAAGAGGAACCGTTAAGATCAGGCTAGTGAAGCACCCCTCACTTCCTCCTGCCTTAGCTCTGATAAAGAAGAGAGAACTGGAGGGTTTGAAATGGGAAGGTCAGCACCTACTCTCCGAATGGCTTTAAGACGAGAGATTGAGAGAATTGAGAAGATAGCTAGAGTTGAGAGAGATCCACATACCAAAAAAGCCCTTAAGGAGCTAATAACTTCCGCTAACAGGTTGTTGGATGCGTACTCAGTTGATCCTCCAGCCGATGCAAGAGAGGTTTTGATGATGAGCGCAATAGTGGAGCTGTTTGTTAGACTGGAAGAACTCAAGCTCAAGTTAAATCGGGACATGCCTTGAACTTCTGAAACTCGTTTTCCCCAACTATTCTATCTATTCACTCCTTTAGGGCCATCATTCCCAGAAAATCCAAGTGGAAAGAGTTTTCTAAGCTCTTTCTTAGCAATTTGGGCTTTATCCATCATATCATCTATTACGCTATCGTCTAGATATGTTATGCTAGCATCTTCGTCTTTTATCATCGCCACAAGCGGTCTTCCACCAACCGTTGCATCAAGCTCTTCGCTAACCCAAGATATCACGAAAGCTATCAACTTTGCGTTCTCTTCAACGCTAAGACCGGGTGATAAAAGATATTTCGCCAAAGCGGTCGCGTAAGGCCCGCCGTGTCCGCTGCAGATAAAGTTAACCCTCTCACCGTATCCTATTCCATGTATAAAGTATAGGATAGCCTTCCCTCCAGTTATTTTCTCTAGACCAGCCAAAAGGACCCCAATTGGGGAAGAATCACCAACCCTGCTTGCATATCTCTTAGTAAGATCTGAAATTATGTCTTCAACGACGACCTTCATTTCGTACAGTTTTGTTATCTTCTCCCCTCTCCTTGCGATCTCAGCATCTAAAAGCAGTAGAAAATCATCTCTCAATCCAGTAAGTCCTTCAATTCCCATGACCACGTTGTTCTTTTCAAAAATCTTATCTGAGTACTCTACCTCGCCCCCTCTAAGGATTTTAGAATCAGCACCAGCAACAACTCCGTCTCTACACCTAACACCTACTAGCAGAGTCACCCAATCACCATGTTTTGTTAGTACTAGGTAATTCTAAAAGGAAGTCAAGTTCAGATTTGGCTGGGAAGTCGGAAGAAGGGTCGCCTCAATGCCGGCTTCCTCATTCCCAAGGTCAGTGCCGGGAGTTAAGGCTCATCCCCCCATATAAGAAAGATTCTCTGTCTAAAAATATTCTATTAGCTAAGGAACCAGCGACTAGCGTTTTAACTTCTTGTGTATGAAAAGAAGGAAAAGCAAAAGGATAGAGGCACCTAAAGGATTTAGTAGAAGAATTAATACCTTTCCAACCCCCAGCTCACTAAGAGGAAAGCTTTTGGCTGTGGTGAGGGATTTTATTTCAGACCTCGCTAATTCGTTGTCAACACCTTCCACCCATCTAGCTCTTATCTCATACCTCCCTTCAATAAAAGGCGTCCACTCAAATTTGTAATATCCATATTCATCTGTAGATGTCACTCCTAACACTTTCCATCTATTAGATCCCTCCACTCTGTAATCAATGAAAATTACTCCCACAACTGGGGGCTCCAAAACTCCAACTACTCTAATGGGCTTTCCTGTCTGCCCCCAAACCTTGTCTAAATTACACGAGATCCGAGCTTTTATAATGGGGAAACCCCACTCTTTGAATTTGTCACTTAAGTCCTCTCCAGCTGCTATGCTAATTAAATAAACGAATGCACTTACTTTTCTATCGAAGGAAATCCTTGGAAAAACAGCGTATCTATCCACAAGATTGAAGTATCTTGAGAAGAGTTCCCACCCGTACTCCTCCTTTAACTTAAACATCATACCTGTAAGGACCTCCACATTTATTTCGGAGAAATTTGCGCCATTTATTTCGTAGATCTCAAGCGCAGTTAAAGCCTCGTTCACCTCTTTCTCAAAAAGTTCATTGAATCCAAGGTTTTCGAGTAGATAGAGCTTTGATACCTCAGCAAGCATTTCCGAGAAGTCCCCATACAAGAAATCGTAACTTCCTAAGAAAACATGACCCATCTCATGGAAGATTACAGAGATCAGCCTTTCTTGATCGCCTCCAACCTCAGGAAGCATCCATATATCGATGAAAGTCGGGTTTCCTCCTAGAGCAGACACCGGCATACCAAGTCTCCAGTAAATGTCTTTGGTAAAGTCCAATACAATTCTATCTCCATTATATGGATGTCTTCTTGAGAGTTTGGCCAATAGATTGTACACCTGATCCAAATAAGGCAAAATTAACGGTATTGACTTGTTCGCAAAAGGAGGATAGAGGACAGCAAAGTGTTCAGTATCTTTTCTCATCGCATATACTGTTGATGACCAAAATTGGCCTTTTGTAGCCCAATAAAGAGCATTTTCAATAAAACCTCCCTTAAACCAAGGTCCAACCCCGTAAAGACCACAAATTACAACTCTCCCTCTCCCTATTTCCCTTACCAATAAGGTTGGCTTGCTTCCTGCTTCCATTATAACCTTAAAATTCTGCAGATCAGAGCCTCCAGTGAATGCAACTTGCGCCACGGGTGATACATCAGTTAGAACATTAGGGCAATGCAGAAGTGGGTGATCTTCTACTATCTTTACCTCAAAATTTTCGGGAATAGCTATTTCTAAATCAAAGAAAACAACTCTTTCTCCAGATGTGAAATCTAAAAAAGCTCCACCATTTTCAAGCCACTTTATGAGTTTCCAATTGTTTGATATGATCCAGCCGCTGACGTCTTCGTGCCCGACACCATAATCAAATATAACGGCTGAAAAATCGAATATATCTATGTTTCTAAGATCCTCTGGCCTAACTGCATAATATCTTATGGAAAGAGCCATTAGATTGGCAGGCATTGAAAACTTGTCTCTATAAACAATCAATATTGGTTTTTTGACGTCTAAGCCATGAAATATCCTAAATTCTTGAGAAAGCGAGGAAGCTATGGGCTCTACCACTCCACAAATTGCAAGAGCGGAAATAAGGAACACTGCTGTTATCCTTACTAACTTCAAGTCACAGATAACTACATAAAAGCCATTATAATCATAATCATTCCGATATACCAACCTTAAGACAGATTTCCGAATATTTGCTAACAGATTACTTCAACATGACAAATCCTTTTTTAGGTGCATGAACTATTGTTCAGGGATCGAAAAATGGCCAAGATAACGATTTCTGTAATTAAGGCCGATATTGGAAGTTTAGCGGGACATCACATCGTTCCAGATCAACTGCTAGAAGTTGCTCGGACTTTGTTAGCAGAAGCCAAGAGAAAAAGAGAAGTAGTTGACTATTTCGTGACTGCGGTAGGAGACGACTTACAACTCATAATGACTCACAAGAAAGGAGAGAATTCCTCAGATATACACAGTCTCGCTTGGGAGATTTTCAAGAAAGCAACAGATGTCTCGAAAGAGCTTGGATTATATGGAGCTGGCCAAGATTTGCTTTCAGATGCCTTTTCAGGAAATTTACGTGGAATGGGACCTGGCTTTGCCGAGATAGAAATCGAAGAAAGACCAGCGGAGCCATTTGTCGTATTTATGGCTGATAAAACAGAACCCGGAGCCTTCAACCTGCCCATGTTCAAGATATTTGCCGATCCTTTCAACACAGCCGGACTGGTAATCTCGCCTAAACTTCATGATGGCTTCATCTTCGAGGTTTTGGATGTTCATGAAGGGAAAAAGGTTGAGTTATCAAGTCCCGAGGAGATGTATGATATACTGGCCCTTATTGGTACTCCCAGCAGATATATCGTGAGAAGGGTCTATACAAAGGGAGAGAAGAAGGATATTGCAGCAGCCATTAGTACGACAAAATTAAGCCTCATAGCAGGAAAATACGTCGGAAAGGATGATCCAGTAGCAATTGTACGTGCACAAAGCCAATTCCCTGCGTTGGGAGAGATTTTAGAACCATTTGCCATGTCCCATCTCGTTGCTGGCTGGATGAGGGGTTCGCATCATGGTCCATTAATGCCTGTTTCGCTTAAAGACGCTAGACCGAGTAGATTTGATGGCCCTCCGCGAGTTGTGGGTCTGGGGTTTAACGTTAAGAATGGCAAACTGATCGGACCTAGTGACTTACTTTCTGACGTTTCATTTGACAGGGCAAGGAAAATTGCAAACGAAATTGCCGATTATCTCAGGAGGCATGGACCATTTATGCCGCATAGACTTGGATCTACAGAAATGGAATATACAACTCTACCAGAAGTGTTGGAGAAATTAAAGGACAGATTCGAATCGATTTAATGACAACATATTTTTATGATATCTCTCCTTCTTTTTTGATTCTAAAGGTATAATGTCAATTATTTTTTGACATAGTCAATTATAACGCGTTATTCGGGTTGTAAGAGAGATGTTCTCGGTCTCTAATCAACTTGCCATAGATTGGGCTATATGACGGCTAAATTTCTAAACATCCTAAGTTTTTAGCAGAATAAAAATGCTAGGAGGCCATTATAGTCCAATTAGCCCTTAAAGGCGCTTATTAACTCTCTTAATGCCTTAGTAAGCTCTTCTCCATCTTTAGTAGAAAGAATGGATTCAAGTCTTGCAGCTAAGTGCGGTTCATCTCTATGTCTTCCAATGGCGGCTCTGATTTCTTCCTTCAATCTTTTTCCTTCATATTGTGTTACTGCTAACTGTACTTCATCTATCAAAGTCGCTTTGGGCTTAAGCCCTGGCTCAGTGAAAAGTAGATAAAACCCTATTCCAAGTAAGACAGAACCAATAGCTCCTGCTATGGTGTATTTATATGTGAACCCTAGTATCACCCACGAAACCACTACTAGAAACACAGAAACTATGATAAGTACGGACGCTATCAGTTTGCGAGTTCTTTGAGTTCTTCTCACTTCCTCCGATCTTTTTATGAGCTTATCTAACCTTTCTTTTTTCATATTCTCTAATTCTTTCTCATCTAGACTTATCATTTCACACCCCTCCCAAACTTATATCTTCGGAACTTGTAAGATATCCCTCAGAAACTAAAAAATCGAGAAGGACTCGCCCCTCCTCTTTGGTGATCAAGCCCTTCTCGATTAGATAAAATATCGAACCTCCACACCCCAACGCTCTTATACCCAATGAAATAGCAACCTCTCTTGTCTTAATTCTACCTAACAGAGCTTTCTCAGCTTCGCATTGAAGTGATAGTGCTATAGCATCGCCTTCCTCTTTTTCTACCTGATAGATGCTTGTAATTTCTTCTGAGAGTTCCCTAGCTTCTTGTGATAGTTCGTGAACTTGAATTAGACCTCTTGAAACGAGTTCTTCAACTATGTTGCTGATTTTCTTATCTCTTGTAGCCTTTTCAAATGTAGATTTTGAGATTATAATTTTTCCGAAGAGAAACGGAAGGAAGAAATCCGTTGCTTTGAATAGCGTTTTTAGATATTCAAAGTCGACAACTACAGGTCTCCTCCTTGTTGTCAGTACAAATAACGGTATTAATAGAAGTAATGAAATTGGGGCATATATTAGAGACCGTGCGTACGTCTCGAACCCTCTTACATTCACAGGATTGATTATGATGCCTCCTCTTGGGTATTCAAGCATCCTACAACTGAACTTTATGATGGCTTCTTCTCCTGGAGCTAGAGACGAAATTATCCAAATAAGCGAATCTTGCTCAATTTTTGGTTCAGATTTATGACCATTTATCGTAGAAGTTCCACGTATGTATTCAAGGTAAGAAGGAAGATTGTCTGTCACCGCTATGTTTACTAGGTTGGTATTTCCTTCATTCCTTACTATAACCGTGTAGTTTACCAGATCTCCCCACATTATGATCTTCTTAGAGGCTTTTGAAACCTTCAGTTTGATCGGTGGGGCAGGCGTCGGTGTTGGAGTCGGAGTAACAGTGGGAGTCGGAGTAGGTGTCGGTGTTGGGGTTGGTGTGGCTGTGGGTGTTGGAGTCGGAGTAACAGTGGGAGTCGGAGTAGGTGTCGGTGTTCTCGATGGGAGTTCCACGACAATCCATGAACAATTGGTCGCCGACACTGGACCACAACTTCCTGTAAGATTTGCTAGAACACAGTTTGTGAAGTTGTGCTGACGTCTTGATCCTGGAAGCGAATTGCAATCATAAGTTATAACGAATTTTATCTCGACCTCCTCTCCTTTGCCTAAGGAGTTTATCCTCCAAACCACTCCCTCTGTAGTGATTTCTTCTTTGTATCCAACTGGCCTACCCGATTCGTCCAGAACACTAACCGTTCCAAGGAAAGTCCAACATTCTTGTAGAGGTTCAAAAACCATTAGATTTGTTCCCCCTTCATTTCCAACGTTTCTGACCCTGATCGTTGCAAGAACTGGCTCTCTTATCTTAACGAAACTGGCATTGAATTGCTTTTCAACCGTTAATTTGGGAGCTCTAAGAGAAACCCTTGCCTCTGCCTCGGATGAGGCACAAGATACGTTTCTACACCACCAACTGGCTTCAACGTGCTCCTTTAGACCAGAACACTTGGAGATCCTCGCCTTAATGTTAAAGCTCTGAGAGGATCCTGAAGTCAAAGAGATGTTAGTCCACGTTATTGTGTTTCCTGATATGCTGTAAGAACCGTTTGCAGAAACAAATTCGTAACCTGGACCAAGCTGATCTACTAACGTCACGTTGTGTGCGGTCCCGTTTCCAACATTTCTGACGGTTATCGTCCATTCTACAACGCTCCCGAGGGACTTTGTCTGTGATTCTGGCTCTTTTTCGACTTCAAGAACTGGTATTACGACCAAAATATCCATAGAACCACTGTCTCTCTTAATGAACCCTCCTCCATCCTTACCAACAACAGAAAACTCTTCTAACCCTGCTTTAAGCCCGCACCCAGCAGTTAGATTAAAGCTTATGGTTATATTCTCCTTTCCGTTCATCTTTAAATTAAGAGGCCATGTAAGGTTAGTTCTCCCAGAAGTTCCCATCGTGGTTACCACAGGATCTGCCGTTGATATTATGGCACCTGTAGAAGAGTTTCTTACCTCGGTTGATCCTTTGACATACTCTATTCCTGGTGGAAGAATATCTGAGACATTTACAGAATATGCAGTTCCATGTCCAATGTTTCTAATTGTTAAAATGACGCTGACGTTATGACAAGCATTTATTGGATTTTCTGATATTGTTTTATTGATTCTTAACTCTGGAGCAGCAACAGTTATCATCTTACACTCTGCTTTGTCCCAATAAGGAGCGCCAGTGTCTGGGTTCTTAGTATTGCCACAGGCGTCAAAGTAAGTGACAGTAACGTTGTTAATTTCAGCAGCTCCGTCTGGAGTTCCAGGTTTAACACGCATAGTCAAGGTTAACATCATAGTCTCATTTCCTAGCTTTGAGATCTTCCATGTGACGTTGTGGGTACTAGCGTTGTAAGTACCTCCATCGCTTGCGTCTAAAAACTCCATGAACGAAGGCATTTCGTCCTCTACTGTGAGGTTATACCCCGTGCCTTTTGTTCCAGAATTATTTAACAAAATCTCAAATGTGGTAACATCTCCTGGCTCAACTCTAACTGGGCAAGTACCCCCAACCGGTTTTTTGCTTATTGATATGTTTGGCCAAATCAAATAAACTGTTGTTGAGCTATTCTTCTCCTGACAAATTGCCCCAATACATCCCCAGCTTGCGTAAACATCGTTTGTCAGTCCACTACATCCTGAGACATTTGCCCACGATACTATGAGAATCCTATCTCCTGCAGGTATTTCTGTTAAGTTCCAGACAACCTTGTTATGGTCTGAATAAACTCTGTATTGAGAGGCATTATCTGTGATATATGTAAGTCCCGATCCAAATACTTCCGTGACGTTCACAAAATTAGCAGTTCCATTCCCATCATTCCGCACTTCGATAAGCCAAGAGACGTTATCCCAACGATCTGCCCCAACAGTGGTTGGCGTTTTACTCAAGGAAATGTCCGGAATTAGTATTTGAGAGGCCGCATCTATATCCTCGTCTTCACCGAAATTACCACATAAGTCATACCAGCTAGCATATGCCGAACCATTGTCTCCTTTTTGGAAACAGCAAGAGGCAATGACCTTAAAGCTGACATTTATCCGTTCTCCAGGTCCAACTTGTATCCAATACAGGTTCCATTCAAGGAACTTCTCTCCCCCAACCATCAATATCTGAGGCTCTGGATGTATTATGGTCCCGTTTGAGAACGAGATGTTCGTGCTTCCGGAAACATATTTCATGCAATCAAGATTTGGAGCTCTTACAGGGAAGAGATATCTCAATTTAAATGGCTGGCTGGAGTTAAATCCAAAAGCAGACCCATCACCAATATTTGTAACGTAGAAATTGACAGTAGTATTTCCACAGATCAAGAAGGGCGGAGATGAATAAGAAACAACTAGGTCGGGTTTTGCTCTCTCAACGGAGCTATTTGCCCAAGAAATTGGTGCACAAGCTACAGAATCACAACCCCAAACTAGAGATGCATTGTTCCATCCGGGCTCTGCACAACCAGTAAGGTTCGCCCTGATAGTTATTACGTATTCATCTCCAGGAGATAACGGACTGCTACTCCAGTCAAAACTCCACTTTAGGATGTGAGGGTCTAATGGGTCATCAACCCAATCTGGAGAGGGTGATGATGAAATAAATTTGAATTGAGATCCCAACTTGTCTGAAACGTTTAAGAAGTAAAGATCCCCGTCTCCAGAGTTTATCACATGAATTTCCCACTCAACAAGTTCAAATCTATCGGGTCTACCAGCTGGCTGGGTTTTAGTCTTATAGCTTATCGATAAATCTGGTCTGAGGGGCCTGAGGAGATCTTCTCTCTCCATAGAATAAACTTCTCCACAGGAGTCCCAATACGTGATGTTAACTGTCTCAGTAGAGAAATCAAAACTACAATTTGCATGAACCCTAAATCTCAAATATAGTGTTTGACCTTGTGAAACATTAATTTTCGTTAGATTCCAAATTATTCTTTCGTACAGCCCTGAAACACTTACAGTATAGTTACTCGGCACGTTATAGTAGGTAGTCGTCCCTAAGGTAACGTTTGCAAGAACATTTCCTGAGGTGTCAATGAAAATGGGATCAAGACCATACGGAAGCGTTTCATTTATGCATATTCCAAACATCGTCGCGCCTGCGTTGGTTACTGAAATTTCTATCGTTTCATTTCCACAAACATTAAATGACGTCGGAGACTTCGAGAGTGGACTTGGAACTCCATACATGTAGACATCGGCATGAGCATGGACTGGAGTTGAGTAATTACAGTAGGAGTCACACCCCCAGTTCGCATAAGCATCATCGTATGGGTGTTGTGGAGGAACAGGACAAGCCGAGATATTTGCGCATAGGACTAATGTGACATAACCTCCAGGTGGTATAACTCTATTCTTCCAGACTATAGTCGTCTCAGCCCCGGACGCATTAACCCCAGGGAGATAAACTAGGTCCCAGGGCGTTGTTGATGCTTGAGCATTCTCATCAAAAGACAAAGCTTGGCAGAGTACATCCCATATTGTAACATTGTAGGCAGTGCCGTTACCGTTGTTGGTGACCCGTATGTTCCAGCAAACCTGATCGTAAAGATCACCGTATTGAACGCTAGGAGTCTTGGATATCGATAGATCTGGTAATAAAATCGGTGCTCTAGCGGTGTTACTTGCTGAAATATCATATCCGCAAGAATCTTTGAACTTTGTAGCCTGAAACACGTTATTTCCTGACGAAAGATCACAGATCTGAGATGTAACGTTGAAGGTGAATATGAAATAATCTCCAGGTGTCATCTCAAAAGATGAGAGGACGATCGTCCAGTTTATGACGTTATTAACCTGATCATAAGAAAAAATCGTATTGGCATTCATGCTAGTGTTTGATCCCGTCTCATTATCATGGAATAGGACATCCCAGTCGCCTGACTCGCCTCTGTATGATATCCCGGTTGGCAGATAATCGAGGAAAGTTAGGACATAATTTGCGCCTTGTTGAGTTGCGTACAACGAGAGACAGGGATCTTCGTTTGCTACTTGCACTTTATATGTTGCATTTCCACACGCGTTAACAGGTTCTAAGTCTTGATGTATTTCGGGTGGGAATGGTTGACTGTGGACATAGGTAGTATTATTGTACCATTCCCTTTCAAAGAAACATCCAGGGCAACCATCTTCTATCTTCACTTTAAGATAATCTTGAGGATCACAATCATCAACCCTAACGCGCATGTCTATCTCAAATTCCCCGTTCGGGGGTATGTCAGGAACCTTACCACCAACTGACTGAGTTAACCAGGTGTAAATGTTGCCTGCAACTGAGTCTGGAGCAGGAATCGTAGATATCACTGAAACGCTTGCCGGAATCTCGACCGTAACATTAACAAGCTCTGCAGTAGCACTTCCTCTATTTCTAATTGTTAAATTCCACCATACAATATCTCCGGCCTCCCCACAGATATAGGATGGGACTACAAGGTAGATGTCCGGAGCATCTACTGTGTAAAGCGCAGTTCCAGTGTAATTGAATGGACCGACGACTTGTCCACAGGCTTTGGCATAGGAAAGTAACGTTGCTGAGTAGCCACCAGAATTATCTATGTCGCATGGACACGTTGCTGTTGCGTTAAAAACGATTTCTGTAAACTCATTCGGAAGAATTTCATCGAATGTTGTTTGCGTGAAGTTCCAGAGCGCCCATCTATTGCCTGAGAGATTTGGATTAAATGGAGTTCCGTTCACATAGGCCTGGACATTGCTATTGTAGACATAGCAATTTGGAAGCGTATAGTTTAAGGTACAGTTATAGATGGCAACTTTACCTACGTTCTTCAGCTTAACTGTTACTTTTTGATCGTAACAAAGTTTGGCTGCTTGCGGTTCTAAGTGATCTGTGATTGATACTGCTGCCGATGGGACCTCTACGGAAGAGTTATCGAAATCCATCTGGAACCATTTACCGCAGCATCCCCACAAAGCAGAGACATTGTTCGTTAGTCCCTCACACTTAACCATCTTAGCGGTCAAGTTAAACTCGACAGTCTCCCCTGCGTCAAGGGATTGAGCAGTAAAGGTCACGTTTCTTCTGTCAGGCGAGATAGTTGCAGACCAACCAGTTGGCAAGTCAGTTCCAACGCATACGAGACCCTCTCCAAGGAGATCGACAAGCTTGAAAGCTGGTGAATATGCAGAGCCGTTTCCTACATTTGAGAGCTGAATCCTCCATTTTACTTCTTGTTGTATAGCATAAATAACCTCTGGAGTCTTAAGTATAACGAACTCAGGTTTCAGGATGAGAATTGAACCGCTGTCATATATGTCCGTACGTCTACAAGTACAATCCGGTGTACACCCTCCAATATATAAACAGTAATCATCCCATGTAAGATTTGCCTTAAAGTGGAAGCCAGGGGTCCTGTTGTAGCATGCAGTCATATTTACTCTTATCCAAAAATCACAGTCAACCTTAGAAAGCTGGGAAACGATTGATTTATTCCAAATTAGCCATCTGTTCTCAAAATAAGGAGTGACTTGGACTATAGTTCCGTTCGAGAACTCTACTTCTGTAGTAGAGTTATAAATGAAGTTAGGAGGAACGTATTTTGCCACGGTAACATTATACCCCGGATTTGCGCTGGTGGCACCTTCTACTCTCACCTCATACTCTCTCTCCCTACACAAGTCCAGAAGGGGAGGTATTTCCTCAGAAATCGACATAGAGGCCCTTATGATCAAGATATAGGCTGCCCATCTCGCAACACCGGAGCAATTAAGGTCGTTTCCAGCAGAGTCCCTTGCTGTCATTGAGAATCCTTGGACGTCGTGAATGTATGAAGAAGCGTTGCACTTCACTCTGAGGACATACGTTATGTTTATGGAGTCTCCGGAATTGACTATGAAGTTCAAAGAGCTGAGATTCCAGCTCAGGCATGTTGAATTCTGCAAAGGCGGACCTAATGCAACTTGAGTCCCGTTTGGAAGGTAGAGGTAAGCTGGACCAACGTACTCCTCCTTCAACCCATTTTCATTGTAATGGAAATATATCATGTTGGAACGAGTGGAATTTATACCATCGACCAGAAAATTGATGGTCGAGGTGTAGTTCAACCCTTTACAGGGTTCTACAGAGGACTGATTTGAGAATGACCTTATTTGAAAACAATCTGACGGAATTTCAGAACAGGTTACTCTTATGGATATGGAAGAGGAATCCGAAATGCTACAATTTTTACAGCAGAATAGCGTTGCAGTAACTTCGTTCATCCCATGATCCCCACATCCTGCTGAAGGAGAGGGCTTCAATGTGATGTTTAGTGTATAGTTCCCTGCAGATAGATTCCAGGTTACGGTGTTTTTGACTGGATCGTAATTTCCCGGAGGGGTGCTGTTCACGTAAGTGAGCATTGAAGGTATTGAATCATTAACAATCACATGGGCGTTTTGACAGAGATTAAGGCCGTTACAAGCCACATCTACCGTATAAACCTCTCCAGAACTTGTGTTGATTATTTCATGAGGTCCAGTTTTGCTGACGCTTACCGATGGCGAAGATGTATCAACACCAAGGTAAGTGCTTGGAGGGAGCCAAAGATTATCACATTCATCGAAATATCTCATATGAATCAAAATCTGTTTTGTCCCGCTTGTCCCACAAGGGATGGACAAGTTCATGGATATCTTACTGGTTCCTCCAGGCTCTATTGTACCTATATGAAACGTTAAGACTTCGCCATTAACAGTAGGAGTTGGATTTCCGCTCCCGTTTACATACTGTAATCCACCTCTCAATTCAAGTGTAACGTTGGTTGAATAAGAAGCTCCGGTTCCTTGATTTTCCAAGAAAATTGTGAAGTTTGAGGGACTACATGGTCCTATTAGACTTGGATTTAATGTGGATGAAGTAATTTGTATGTTTGGAACTCTTTTGAGAAACTCTATGGAAGCAAGAGTGTTTGGAAGCTCTGTTAGGACCCCATCAACCCTTCTACAAACTTGACCATTGCACGTGGGATAGGCTCTAACTTCGTTGGTAAGATTCTCGCAACCTACAACTTTTACTTTGAGCTGAATAACAAACTCTTCACCCACATCTAGGGAGATATTGGTCCAATAGATGGTCCCATTAGGGAAAGAACCGTTATAAGATGGATTCGAAGAATTAAGGGAAAGACCACTCCCCAAAGAATCTAAAATCGTCACGTTTGAGGCTGCGAAAAATCCCTCGTTCTTGACCCTGACGGTCCAGTTCACGATGTCCCCTTTATGGGCTGGAATCACAATAGGTTCTTTGTAAACGACAAGAGAAGGATGAAGGACTTTAATTCCCAACGATTCATCTTCCCTGTAATCTGTGTGAGTCCCATTTGAATATTCTACAACGGCCTTGTCTACTGCCCCGGTATGTGCTTCACATCCAGCAGTTAAGTTAAATTCTAAGATAAAAGTCTGGTTAGGAGTAACATCTCCTATGCTCCAAGTAAGATTTCTACCACTCTGGGTGGGCTCATGGGGGGTTCCATTTATTGAAGAACTGCCTTCTTGATAAAAGAATCCCTCAGGCATTACATTAGTTACATTCAGGTTTTTTGCCGTCTCATTCCCTGTATTCTTAACTTCTATGATAAAAGTAGAAGGAGAGCACTCTCCAACCTCTTGAGGTGCATCTAGATCGACTTCAATTGAGATGTCCTCGATCCTTTGAAGAAAGGGAATATGGCCTTGATTTCTAGGGTTAATACTAAGAGAGGGTCCAAAATTTCCTCTAGAAGAAGACTGCGCGTAAGTATAGACGTATAAGGAAAAAGAATTAAGTACAAATAAAAATAGCACCAAAGATACAACGAGAAGTCTTATATCAACACCTCTCTCTACATCTGGCACATTTGATCACTTTTCCCCTATTTTATTTAAATTTCCGCCATTAATCAATTCCCATGTTCGGTTTCTATCTGGGTCTTTGGCTTATTGGCTTCTACATGCGATTAGTAATAAGTTAATAATCTTAACACATCTGTTAGAACTCGGCTCTCTAAATGGAAAATTAAAGATTTTCAAGTTCTTATTTTCTAGAACTTTTAGCCCTTATGATGAGTTCTACGTTTAATCATTGTCTCCGAATTCCTCAACGCGTATTATCTGTACAGGACAAGCCATAGAAGCCTCTTTAACGCAAGCTTCCAAATTCTCTAGAACCTCTCCATCATCTATCCTGTTATTTATCCTATATTTTTTCGTTATTTGGGACTTCCCATCCTCAGAATTAGCTTCAAATACATCAGGACACAACGACCAACAAACACCATCCATAATGCACTCTTCTCTTTGGATGCGTACATGAAATTTAGGCATAGCTTATTGTACATTGCTCTCGTAATAAACAATGCTTCAACTGTTTTGTACTTGCTTGCATATCTAGCTTTAAAAATGAATGCTCGGCTAGATAACCCAATAAGAAGATCAAAACTCAATTCTAAATTTTGAAACTTTTTCTAATACATTTGAAATAGTCTTAGCCTTTAAGACTTCTCGCAGGAGGTTAACAGCCTCCTTTTTACTTATGGACCTTATCACTTTTTTAGCCCTCGGAATCGAAGACGGACTCATGCTAAACTCGTCCAAACCCATTCCTACAAGGATAGGAATTGCTTTTGGATCTGATGCCATTTCTCCACACATTCCAACTTCTTTTCCAGCTTTATGAGCATCCTCAATTATTTTGTGTATCATCCTTAAAACTGCTGGATGAAAAGGCCTATAGAGTCCTGAAACTCTTGCGTTTCCTCGATCTGCAGCCATTAGATACTGAACCAAATCATTAGTTCCAATGCTAAAGAAATCCACCTCCTTAGCAAGGATATCTACAATCATAGCTGAAGCTGGAGTTTCGATCATAGTTCCTACTTTAACTTCTTTAAAAGAGATTTTTTCGATACTTAACTCTTTTGAGACTTCTTTTAAAATTTCTTTTGCCTTTACGACTTCCTCCAACGTTGTTACCATGGGAAACATAATCTTGAAGGTCCCTTTTGTTGAAGCTCTCAAGACCGCTCTAAACTGGATTTTTAGTATCTCAGGGTTTTCTAGAGTTAATCTAATACCCCTCCAGCCAAGGAAAGGGTTTGCTTCCTTGGGCATTTCAAGATATGGAAGCGGCTTATCACACCCGATATCCAAAGTTCTGATGATGATTGGTTTGTCGCCCATTAACTTGCTTATTTCGAGAAAGGTTTGAAAGAGTTCTTCTTCGGTAGGCATATTTTCTCTTTCCGTATACATGAATTCCGTCCTAAGAAGACCTATGCCTTCAGCCCCATACTCAATTGCTTTTTTTACATCTTCCAAATTGCCAACATTAGCAAAGACCTTAAATCTAAATCCATCTTTTGTAGTTGCTGGTAGTTTTGCTTCTTTAACCAGTTCAACGAACATTACTTCCCCTTCTTTCTTCTTCTTTTGATAGAGAGACACAATCTCCTCTGTTGGATTGAGTAATAATAATCCCTCATATCCATCAACGATAAGCATGTCTCCTTCTTTAACCCTGTTAGACAGGTTCTCTATCCCTACCACTGCTGGAATCTTAAGAGTCCTAGCTATTATCGCGACATGAGAGGTAGATCCTCCAGTCTCTGTCACAAACGCCAAGACCATTCTTTTGTTAAGAGCAGCTATGTCGCTCGGTAAGAGTTCACTTGCTACTATAACACACTTTGTTGTTAATTCTTTGACTCCTCTCTTTTTTCCAGACAGAAAGCTTATTACGAGTTCTTTTACGTCTTTAACGTCAGTTGCGCGTTCTCTCATGTACTCGTTATCCATTTTCTTGAATATGGCAATAATCTCATCGAGAACTTTTTCAACGGCAAACTCTGCGCAAACTTTCTTATTAGAAATCATCTTCTTCACTGGTTCGATAAATGAAGATTCGTCCTCAAGCATCATTAGTTGAGCCTCGTAAATCTTCGCCTCCTCCTCTCCTACCTCTCTTCTAACTTTTTCCATCAATTCTGTTAGAAATTCTTTTGCTTTCCCTAAACTTTGATTAAATCTATTTATTTCCGTATCAATAAGCTCGGGAGGAATCTCTTTTTTCACAACCTCCCTCCTTTCACTCTTGAATATGAAGGCCCTTCCAATTGCTATGCCTGGCGATGCTGGTATTCCTTTTAGTTTTTCCACTGTTACTCTTCCTCCCCGAACTTGTTCTTAACCAAAGAGACAAGCTCATTAATCGCTTCTTCTGCATCAGGTCCTTCTGCAGTAATTGTTATGGTATGTCCGCATTCAGCCCCTAAGGATAAAACTCCTAGGATGCTCTTTGCGTCAACTTCATTTCCATCTTTCTTGACTTTGATTTGAGACTTAAACTTCTTTGCGGCTTGAACAAATAACGATGCTGGTCTGGCATGTAGTCCTACCTTGTTCAGGAGCTTTACAGTCGTTTCCACCCTAGCCATCTCTGTCCCTCCTTGACATCATCTCGGGGCCTCGTTCTTCTACCTAGTATCCTACATTATCATTCCTGTTAAAGCACTTTTAACTGTAAGGACGATCAATGTATCCTTTGGATCTTTTTACCTTTACCTTCGAGTTAATGGTTGCTGAAAACCATTATCACAAAAATATAATAGTAAAGGCCTGAAATCACCTTGGGATAAGGTCTTGACTAAACTAGAATGGGAAATAGAGGAAATAAAAGGGATAGATCCTTCGGAAATTTACGAAATAGGATTAGAGAAAAGTGAATTGATTCAAATGCTCAGAAAAATGTTAGAGATAAGGATATTTGAAGAAAAAGTAGAAAAACTCTATGTATACGAAGCTGCCTTAAAGGGAGCGGCTCACCTCTATTTTGGCGAGGAAGCAATAGCAGTTGGAGTCTGTTCTGCGATAAAGGGAAATGGCTATGTTTTTAGCACACACAGAGGTCATGGTCACGCCCTAGCAATGGATATTTCTCCAAAAGAAGTGATGGCCGAATTGTTTGGCAAAGTTACTGGTGTTTGCAAAGGGCTTGGCGGATCTATGCATGCATGCATAGATCCTGAAAAAGGAGCGATGTGGGCATCAGCAATAGTTGGTAGCAGCGTGCCTATTGCTGTAGGAGCGGGCTTGGCTTTAAAATACAGCGGAAAATCAGGAGTTTCAGTAGCTTTCTTTAGCGATGGAGCGGCAAACACTGGTGCTTGGCACGAAGCCCTTAATCTTGCTTCATTTTGGAAGCTTCCTGTAATTTTTGCATGTGAAAATAATCAATATGCGATATCGATGCCTGCGAACAAGGCAGTTACTTGCGGAAGAGTTGCTTTTAGGGCTATTGCATACGGGATTCCAGGTATGATCGTGGACGGAAATGACGTTCTATCGGTCTATAAGGCTGCTATAAAGGCGAAAGAGCGAGCAGAAAGAGGAGAAGGTCCGACGTTAATTGAGTTTTTAACCTACAGAATGAAAGGCCATGGAGTTTATGACAAAGCTGAGTATCGATCTAAAGAAGAGGAAAAAAGATGGCAAGAGCTAGATCCCATAAATAGGTTCTCAAGATTGTTATTGGAACTCAGAATACTATCCAGCGAAGAACTCAAAAAACTTGAGCGCGAGGTTAGAGAAGAGATAGAAGAAGCCGTGGAATTTTCTAAAAGAAGTGATTTTCCACCTTTCGACATTCTTGAGGAGGTGACATTTAGATGAGGGAAATCACCTATGCAGAAGCAATAAGAGAAGCTTTAAGGCAGGAAATGCAAAGAGATCAAAATGTCTTTCTTCTTGGAGAAGACATTGGGGTTTATGGGGGCGCCTTTAAAGTATTAAAAGGTCTATTGGACGAGTTCGGTCAGGAGAGGGTCAGGGATACCCCCATCTCAGAGGCAGCGATAGTTGGAGCAGCAATAGGAGCAGCTCTTATGGGCTTAAGGCCAGTAGCCGAGATAATGTACATGGACTTTCTGCCGATTGCCACCGAACAACTGGTGGTCCAGGCAGCTAAAATGTCCTTTACCTCTGGAGGAAAGCTAAGAGTCCCAATAGTTGTTAGAACTCAATATAGCTTAGGAAGAGCTCATGCGTCTCAACACTCTGAGTTCTTCCCTGTTTGGTACATGAACGTACCAGGGCTTAAGGTGGCGCTACCTTCTACGCCTTATGATGCCAAAGGAATGCTAATAAGCGCTATAAGGGATGATAACCCAGTTCTGTTTATAGAGTGTGGCCTTCTATACAGATCCAAAGGACCAGTGCCAGAAGAACCTTATGAGATTCCATTAGGCTCTGCAGACATAAAAAAGGAGGGAGAAGATGTTACGGTGGTAGCTGTTTCTAGAATGGTTGTTGAAGCATTAAAAGCAGCTGAAGAGCTTGAAAGAGATGGAATTAGCGTTGAAGTCATAGATCCAAGGACTTTGAGCCCACTAGACAGAAAAACAATCGTAGATTCTGTTAAGAAGACTGGCAGAGCTGTAGTAGCCGCAGACGATCACAAAACAGGAAGTGTGACAGCAGAACTCACAGCAACCATAGTGGAGGGAGCATTTGATTACTTAGATGCGCCAATAATGAGAGTTACATCCCCTGACGTCCCTATACCCTTTTCTCCTCCGTTGGAAAAACAATATATGGTTTGGAGTGATGACATAGTGAAAACCATTAAAGAGATAGTATAGCGGTGATATAATGAAGAAAGTGATCCTACCAAGGATAGATCCTGGAATGGAGACAGGAAAGATAGTGGAATGGCTCAAAAAAGAGGGAGATGAAGTTAAAGAGGGAGAACCGATAGTCAAAGTTGAGGGCGAAAAAACCATTTTCTCCGTAGAAGCCCCTGCCTCTGGCATATTAAGAAAGATAATAGCAAAAGAGGGAGATGAAGTTCCTGTTACGGAGACGATAGCTATAATCGCAGCTCCTGGCGAAGAAATGAGCGAAGAGTTGCCTCCAAAGGAGAAGATCAAAATATCACCTGCTGCAAGAAGATTAGCTAAGGAATATGGTTTAGATATCTCAAAAATAAGGGGTACTGGCCCTGGTGGAAGAATTGTTAGAGAAGATGTTATCAGAGCTCTTGAAATGGCACAGAAGGAGGAAAAAGGTCCAAAGATAATGAAAATAGTTAGAATAGAAGGAATGAGAAAAACAATAGCCAGAAGGATGACTGAAAGTCATCAAACCATCCCAAGTGTTGCTATAATCGCTGAGGTAGATATGACCAAAGTGCTAGAAATGAGAAAAAGACTAACAAGAGATGGAAAGAAAATTTCTATTACGGCCATGATAGTTAAAGCCGTCGCCTTAGCTCTAAGGGAAGATCCAATGCTAAACTCCAGTGTAGAAGGAGACAGGATAATAGTATATGAAGATATAAACGTAGGAGTGGCAGTAAGTTTGCCCCAAGGTCTTGTGGTTCCTGTGATAAAGAACGCCGACAAGAAATCGCTCGTCGAGATCAGCAACGAGATCGAAAATCTATCAAAAAAGGCTAGAGAAGAGGGTTTGTCTCCTGAGGATGTAGCCAATGGCACCTTTACGGTTTCTAACTTGGGAGCTAAAGACGTTAAATTCTTTATACCAATAATAAACCCTCCTCAATCAGCAATTTTGGGAGTAGGAACACTTACACATAGTCTTGCTGTGGTAGAGAATAAATTATGTGCGAAACCGACCATACATATATCCCTTGTATTTGACCACAGAGTTGTTGATGGAGTTCCAGCCTCTGAGTTCTTAGGAAAAATAAAGAAGAAATTAGAAGATCCAGAGGTTCTTAAAAGCTAAAACTTAGATACTATAGGAGTAACTGTCTTACAAAGTAGTCTGTCTTTTTCAGCTATGAGAATTTACCCTTAAATTAATTTGATGCTTGGGTGGAGGGGGAGAACATGGCAGGACTCGCAGAAAAATTGAAATTTAGGGTTAAAATCCAGTGGGATGGTAGAACTGGTGCCTCTGTAGTAACAGAGGGAGGAAAGTCATTTACAATAGATACACCTAAGGACTTTGGTGGATTTGGAGAAGGAGTGTGCCCAGATGAATTGTTCTTGGCCTCGGTAGGTGGGTGTGTCCTAACAACGTTCCTTTGGTTCATAAGGAAAAGAGGAATTCAGATAAAAGACATTAATTTAGAGGCTGAGTCTGACGTAGAACTTGTCAAAGGGGCCTACTTGCTGAAAAAAATGAAGGTTAAGGTTAAAGGATATGCTCCGAAAGAGCATGTTGAGGGCGCGAAAAAGTGTTTAGACTTAGCAATAGCTTACTGTCATATCTCCAGGAGTATAGAGCATTGTATTCCAGTTGAGGTCGTTGGCGAAATATTGGTTAGTTAGCTACTTGTTATAAGGAATTTTCTACTTCTACTAATGTCTATATTGTAGACTTGCTGGGAATTATGTAGGGACCTTCTGGAATTGATACTACTGTAGCATCTCTTCCAACAATGCCATAAGCTATTTCTAATGCTTCTTCTAAATTATCTGCATGCATTAGTTGTAGAGTTCTGAGTGTCTTCTCAGATATATTTTCTGTGACAACAATAACGCGTGCCTTGGACAGGACTCTGGCCAAAACTTGGGCTTCCCATTGGTCATAGATGGGTTCTAATGTTTTAATTCGTTCCAGGATTTCCTTTGGATTGCTTGTTCCTTCCAAGATTTTGAGAAAACTTTCGTGACCTCCTAAACCGTCTCTGCACTCTGATGCGATTATTATCACGCCTTGCTTTTTGACCACATATGACGCTGTATCCATGCCTTTTACAGTCTGATAAATATCTCTATCAAGAGGATAGCCACCGTTAGTGGTTATTACTATTTCAGCCTCTCTTTCATAAGGTATTCTAACATACTTGTCCAATTCTCTAACTCCAGTGAGATGAGCAACCATGGGATCTCCAGAAAATATTCCAGAAATTCTTTTGTCCTTGTCTAATATAACATTTACAATAAAATCAAGCTTTGTAACCTTCATAAACTCCATCATATCCTGATGAACAGGGTTTCCATCTAATATCCCGCACCTAGAGAACTGATGCCCTATCATTTTGTATCCATGATTGTTGAAAATAGCGCTTGCACTTGCAACGCCAGGGAGCAATGCTTTTCTTCCTCCGCTATAACCTGCGAAGAAGTGGGGCTCTATAAGCCCGATTGCTACAACTACATCGCTAACCATTACGTATCTATTGACCTCAACTGGAGTACCATAGAATGTCTTCTTCTGCAGATCAATTAAGTCCTCAGATCCGTCTGCACTGTGATTTAAAACTTCGTATCTGCTCTTTATTTCCTTTCCGACTAATCTCTCCTTTTCCATCTCATTAACGGGTCTATGGAGTCCCGTGGCAATCAGTATTCTAATCTCCGCATTAGAACATCTTTCAATAACTGAAATAACATTTCTTAAGAGTATTTCAGTCGGGCATGCTCTTGTAATATCAGGAATTATTATCAACACATTTTTAGCATTCTTAACGAGCTTAGGAAGGGGTTGAGAATTAATCGGTTTCTCAAGCGAGTCACAAATGCTTTGCTCAAGATTCTTGATTGTTGGCATCTCTTTTGAAACAAGTACTTCGCAAGATATCTCGGCTTTTAGGATCTTTTCTCCATATGGAAAGGAAACTCGCATCTTGAAAGATGAATAAAGCGCCTCTATTTTAAATTATAACTAAGAGAAGCAATCTAATGTTGTAAACCTGATTTAAACAGAAAAGAAGGCTAATTTCAAACAGATGTTTTATGAGGAGGGTTTTGCCTTGGCAGAAATCGAGATCACTTACTTTTTCCTTTAAGACATCGTTCTACTATTAGATCAGCAAGTTTTTTGTATAATTTCCCCTTTGCAAATGTTATAAAGTCTTTATCCTGAAAGAGTCGAGTTAACTTTGAGAGAAAGCTAACATAACCCTCTGGTTCTTTAATAACAAGTAGAAGAATGAGTTCTACGCTAATAGTTTCCTTCGGCTCCTCAATGTTGTGGAAGATAACGGGATTCTTAGGTACACCAATTATTAGTGCCTGTCTCAAGACATGTTCTATATCGGCATGAGGTATGGCAACATTGATCCCTGAAGGGATTTTAATTCCAGTGGGATAGTTCTTTTCTCTCTCGATAAGGGCATTTACATAAGATTCCTTGACATATCCTTTATCTACCAGTTGTTTAGCCATTTGTTTAAGTACTGTACACCAGCTTTCTCCCTCAACCTCAACGATCTCGATTGGTATTGACATCACTTTACAACTCGCCTGTTCACCTAAAAGCTTGCAATATTCAGTTTCCTCTCTCCTATATTGTCTTTTAGTTATAAGTAAATTCAATGAGAAGAGAAACTCACCAATAACCACCTATAAATTCGAAAATTGAAAGTTATCAGAAGCGCGAGTTATCAAGGGTATAACGATCTTTGACATTCTATCTATCTCGTTCTTGTTAAGTAGGTGTGGTCCGTCGAGTTCTATTGATAGAGATGCGGCGGCAGTCGCTATAGCTGAAGAAACCACAAGACCCTTATTTTCTGCTATACACACAGAAAGAACTGCTAAGAATACGTCTCCAGCTCCAACATCATCTACTACTCTCTTAGGTTTAATTGCTGGTATGTGAAGGATTTTCTCTTTGTCAGCAACTATAGCTCCCCTTTCTCCCATAGTTATGGAAATTACTATGGCTCCCACGTCTAGAAGCATTTCTATTCCTTTATACAACTTTGCTGTTCCTGTTAGAGCAAAATATTCTTCTAAGCCTAGGTGAACAACATCACAATAAGAACAGGCTATGAGAGCATCTTCGTTCTTTACCAAAATCATCTCCCCACTAGGACTAAATTTCCTTAGGAAACCTTGCAAATCGACGGCAAAAATACCTTTTGCTTCTTTTCTGATTTTATCTATGAGATCCACACCAATTTCTCCTCCTATTGGACCAAAGAAGAAGATGTCATAGTCCTTTAGATCTCTTGGAATGTCGAAGGATTGTAAAGCTGGAGCGCTTCTTGGCTTCGAAAGAACTCTTCTTGAACCTGATACTTCGACTTGAAATCTTGTACTGTGCTTACCACTCATCCTTACATTAGAAAGATCAACTCCGCTGGAATGAAGCTTATGAAGAAAGCTCTCTGGCATATCTTCTCCAATAACTGAAACTATGCTTGCTTTCCATCCCATGGAGGCAGCAGCTAAAGAGCCATATGCAACAGAGCCACCCATTCTCTCTCTAATTTTCTTTCCTTCGTGAAATAACTCATCTATTGTGAGGTGGCCTAACGCTAGAAACTTCTTTCTGCACGCTTTCATTCTATCACCCAAAACTAGCAGAAGAGGATAGATACAGCTTACCAATTATTAGTGCATTAATCACATTAATGCTTCTGCAACAAGAATAAGAGTGTTTGACCCTGATCATTTTAATAGCATAGATTTCAATTCTGGCCACCTTTTAACTAACTGTTCTATGCTCGGAAGGTGCTGGGCTCCTTCTCCTTCACATTTATACCCAGCCACAGCATTTCCTAGCCTACATGCTGAGCTAGGACTCAGACCTTTCGAAATTCCAAATAAGAAACCTGCGTTGAAAGCATCTCCCGCGCCAGTTGTATCTTTTACCTTTATTTTCATGGCAGATACCAATTCTATGCCGCAGTCCCATAGTACAAGACACCCTTCTTTGCCTGTTTTGACTACAAATACTTCTGCCCCTAATTCTTTCCTAAAAGATTCAAACCTTTTGTTGTCAAATTTTCCACACAGAGCTTTTGCTTCTGTCTCGTTTGAGAAGCAATAATTAATGAGTCCCTTTAATTGAAGGACTTTTGCTTTTCCTTGAAATGCAATGCCTTCAATGTCAACTGAAGTGGTCCTACCAAACTTCTTTGCAGTCTTAAGTAGTGAAAATGCATGAGGGAATTCTTCTGAGTCCATTAAAGAATAACCTGATACGTGAACATGTGACGCTCTGGAAGCTACCTCCAAAACCTCTCTTGTGGCCCTAAATCTCTTGTTTGCACCCCTATATCCTAGGATTGTTCTCTCTCCTTCTTTATCAACAAAAATAAACATAAAGCCTGTTAATTCACCCTTTTTTATCTGTAGGAGATTTAAATTAACCCCTTTCTCTGTCATTTCTCTAATTACAAGGTTACCCCATGAATCGTCTCCTATTGCCCCAGTAAGTCGGGTTTCTGCCCCCAGTTTCGCTAGAGCTACAGCGATATTGGCGCCAACACCCCCGCTACAGATTCTCACATCATCTGATACGGCTATGCTTCCCCTTCCTGGATAGCTTTCTCCATATAAGATGATGTCGACGTCTATGTCTCCTAGGATAAGAAAGAATTCATTCAGAAACCTATTCCCCCCTTCTTATACGCCTTACTTCTTCCATCAATCGTTTAACTCTATCTAATTCCACAGGATTTTGGGTTAAGCCGCCAACTTTGAAGTACGTGCCAACAATGGCACCATCTGCGTACCTAAAGAAATCCCTGACATTTGAAGGATTAACTCCGCTTCCGACCAGTATAGGCCTGTCTGGCAGGTACTCCCTAACCTTCTTGACTTTTTCTACACTTGGAGACTTTCCGGTCATTGTTCCTGTTACTATAAGAGCATCAGCCATGTAAAAATTTAACCATTCTGCGTGCTTCTTCAGATCTATTCCAGGAAACATGACCGCATGCTTCTTAGTCACATCTGCAAAGAGCTTAACATGTTCTGCATGCAAGAACTTTCTCATCCTAAGTAGCTTAGCACATACTCCATGATCAAATTCTCCAGTGTCCCAAACAAGAGCTCCAGCCAGTAAACAAACTCTCATGAACTTGGCTCCAGAAGCAACGGCTATGGAAAGCTCTCCTCTCCACCCGTTGTGTACGATGTTGACTCCAACAGGAACTGAGGATTCTTTAATTACTTCCCTCGTAGCTACCGCCATTGATGCTATCTCTTCTGGAGGAACATTTTCTCCAACAAAATAAGGTAAATCCCACATGTTCTCTACTATAAGGCCGTCTACTCCCCCTTCCTGAAGCAATCTTGCGTCTTTAAGGGCGAATTCAATAATTGAGTCCATGCTTTCTCCTTCGTAGGCAACAGAACCCGGTAGCGGTGGCAAATGAACCATTCCTATAATAGCCTTTTCAACCTCGAAAAGTTCCGAAATCGACTTCATCCTCTTGCCATAAAACTTACGAGCCCAATTCACTTCAAACTCCAAGGGCTAACCCTCCGCTAACATGCTTTGAGATTTAATTGAAAAAGATGGGGGGTCATGGACCTTTTGGATAGCAGTATCAACCCTTAGCTTTAGCGTCAAAGATTATCTTTTAGCCTATGAAGAACCGCCCAATGTGTGATATCCTCATCAAAAATGCATATGTAGTGACTATGGACTCGAATGATAGGATTTTGAAGGACGCAGCTATAGCGATTGAAGGAAATAGGATCTTAGATATAGGTCCTTCAAAAGAGATTATAGCATCTTATGATGCAAAAGAAGAGATCAATGCTAGCGATATGATAGTCCTCCCGGGTTTTATCAATGCCCACACCCACATAGCAATGTGTATTATATCGAGGCTTGGTAGAGAGCAAAAAGACAGGTTGTACAAAGTTTATTGGCCGATGGAAAAAGCTTGGATTCCTGAGGATTGTTATAAAGCAGCTCTTATGGGGGCAGCAGAAGCTCTTCTCTTTGGAACTACTTGTATAGTTGATCATTACTTCTTTATGGAAGAAATAGCTAAGGCTACGACGGAGTTAGGAATCAGAGGTGTCTTAGGACACACAATAATGACAGAAGATGGCCCTTGGACTGGAAGAGCCGAATTTGAGAAGGGAGTTAGCTTTGTTAAGAGATGGAAGGGGAAGCATCCGCTAGTAATCCCTTGCTTAGCCCCTCATGCTCCAGATACGGTTAGTCCTGATTGGTTAGCGGAACTAAGAGAGATAGCAAGTGAACAAAACGTCAAGATCCATATGCATCTCTCCCAATCGAGAAGGGAAGTTAGTAAAGTTAGAGGAGCATGGGGGAAGGGAGCTAGAAGCCCCGTTGACCTACTTCATAAGCTTAAAATCCTCGGACCAGATCTGATTGCTGCACACTGCATACATGTAGACGAACAAGATCTAAAACTTCTTTCTCAGGCCCGCACAAATGTTGTTTATTGCCCCTCAACATATGCTTTGGGAGGAAGCTACGCAAAAGCTACAAAAATGTTAGAATTGGGAATTAGGGTCCTAATAGGAACTGACGCCAGGCCAGCAGATATGATAGAAGAGATGAGAGCAGCAGCCATGACTCAGAGGCAACTTACTGGAAATCCTTCAGCAATGGGATTTAAAAATCTGTTAAGAATGGCAACTATTGACTCTGCTAAGGCATTGGGCTTAGGAGACAAGCTAGGCTCCTTAGAAAAAGGAAAAATAGCAGATTTGATTCTAATAAATATGAAAAAGCCCCATATGAACCCTAGGTTTGACCCTCGTGCCAATGTGGTCTACAATGCTAATGGAAATGATGTAGACACCGTTATAGTTGATGGCAAGATTGTGGTTAAGAAAGGATCTCTCACTAAGCACGATGTAGGTTCAATTATATCTTTGGGTATTGAAGCAGCAAGAGATCTAACGCAAAGAGCCATCGAGCTAAATCCAAGCCTTAAACAACTACTGGTTTACTAATTCGATTAACCCAGTTGCAGTAATTTATGCGAGTCTAATGTTTGAACGATAGATCACTTATCACAGCTACAGATTTTGCCATGAAAATGGGTTTGACTGCCAAATATCAACTGAGAACTCTACGTAACAGAGAAGATCATAAGATTTGAGTACTTAGTTAACTTAAAGTAATGATGTTTAGTGACTAACTGTTAAAATTGGGACACAAGTTATGCCTTAATAGGGCTTCGAAACAGGGGATATTCAATGTTAGAACAAGATGTGATAGTAGCAAGAGATCTTAGAAAGATCTACTTGACCTATCTAAGAAAGGGGCTGATTAGAAGGGAGAGACAAGAAGTCCACGCCCTAAAAGGAGTCTCCTTTTTGGTAAAAAGAGGAGAAGTTTTCGGTCTTCTAGGACCAAACGGTGCCGGAAAAACTACGACTGTCAAGATTCTCAGTACACTTCTTCTTCCAGATAGTGGAGAAGCTAGAATATTGGGTTATGATGTCGTAAAAGAAGCTCCTGAAGTTAGAAAATTAATTGGGGTTTCGTTATCAGTTGAGAAAGGATTCTTTTGGAAGCTTACAGGGAGAGAAAACCTTTCTTACTTTGGAATGCTCTATGGGCTTGATGGCGAAGAGTTAAGGACAAGTGTACAACGATGTCTCGAAATCGTTGGGTTAACTAGCTTGGGAGTGGCGGACAAGCTATATGAAGAGTATTCTTTAGGAATGAAAGCCAGGTTAAGCATAGCTAGAGCTTTGATAACGGATCCCGAAGTATTAATTCTCGATGAACCAACACTGGGGTTAGATCCTCCATCAGCGAGAACTTTGAGGGAGCTTTTAGTAAAGTTAGCTCATAAAGATGGAAAAACCGTGCTCATAACGACTCACAACATGTTTGAAGCTGAGATCTTGTGCGATAGGGTGGCCATCATAAATGAGGGTAAGATAGTAGCTCTCGATGAAGTAGAGAAACTAAAAAGACGTTTAGCGGGTAAGATCTCATTGGAGATCATTGCAGCTCCACCAGCCAAAGTTTCTGTTGCTTCACTTATAGAAACAGTAAGATCGCTAATAGATGCTCCATGTGAAGCCTTTCCTGAAAATGGGCTGGTGAGGCTAAAAGTCGTTCAGCCCCCAGAAGGGATGGAAGACATAACCTCAACGGTGTTGGATATTCTACATAGGAATGGATGCAAGATCAGAAGGGTAGAGGTAAAAGAACCTAATCTAGAGGATGTATTCATCCAGTTAACGGGAAGAAAGGGATTCTGAGGGAGCCAAGATGGCTCTGAGAACATTATTCAAGTCTGGCGTTATGCTTGACATATACTTCTTCAAGAATAACAGGCTAGCCTTCTTTTCCATGCTCATCTGGCCGTATCTGACTTTAGCACTAATATTAGGCATGGGATACCTGTTCGGTAGCACAGAATCCTTCAAACAAAACGTAGGTGTATCGGTGAATCCACTGATGTACTTTATTGCCTCTACTCTGGCAACCATGGTATCTCTAGATGTTATGTGGGGGATTGGTGGAAGTGTTTTGGAACACAGATGGATAGGAACACTACCGTACATACTTCTATCTCCTAATAGAACTTCGATAATACTGGTTCTAAGCTATGTGCCTAGATACTTGCTAAACGCGAGCATTCAACTTGTCGAGTTTGCTCCTCTTATCTTTGTAATGGAAGGATTCTGCGGGGGGTTGTTTAGGCTTAGCATTATGATTCTTGCTGTAACTTTAGGTATGTTACCTTTACTGGGATTTTCTGCTCTTTTCACGTCGTTCTTACTTTCCATCAAAGAGGAATCAAACGTCTTAGGCTGGCTAAACCCACTCATCCTTCTCTTCTCTGGAGCATTTTATCCCGCATATCTCCTACCAAGATGGGCTAGAATAATTTCCAAAGCCCTTCCATCTACATACACGATTGAACTCGCTAGACTATCGGCTGTTATGGGTTCTCCAGAACTTAGGAAAATTACGTTGCTTATCGGTGCCCTCGTAGCTATGTCTATTATCTATAACTCAGCCTCGGGACTGTTCATTCGGGCGGGAGAGAGAAAAGCTATGAGGAAGGGAGCCATATGAAGTTAAAACCTGCCCTAGTTCGAATGAAAGCAGTCTTATACCTCCATACCATTAGGCTTTGGCGGTACAAATGGTCATTCTTGAACATGATACTTTCTGAAGCTGCTTGGGTGTTCCTGTTTGTACTTGGATCTCTGCTATTTGTACCTAAAGAACAACTAACTACGGTTGTTAAGGGTGCCTTTTGGGTGATAGTAGCTTGGAGTATGATATCCAATTTCTCCTCGCTTGTAGGTGGTTGGATGAGATTTTTCATCTCTATAGGTATGGTGGAAGAACACTTGCTTAGGGGGTTCTCCCCCTTCAAGACTTTGCTCGGAAGACTTGTTACTGGGTCCACCGTAATTGCGTCCTCCCTTCTGTTCATGGCAGCGTTAGTTAGAGGAGCATTCAATGTTGATCTGCTAACAGTGGATCAAATATCTTTGTTAATTACAGGTATGACCTTACTTGCCATAGAGAGCCTTTCTTATGGTTTTACAATTGCTGCCATTTCTATGAGAACAAGTATACCTGGCAATTTGCTTGAAATACTAAATTTAGGTGTTATCGGACTTATGATGATTCCAGTTCACTCTCTTCCAAAAAGAACGGGGCTAATTTACCTGTGCATTCCATACACAGCTCCTTCTCATCTGGTGAAGGTTGCAATATCCTCAGCCCCGCCCGAGTTAGTGAGGGAGGCCCTCCTCTTCTCGATAATAGTGTGCGCAATTATGCTAATTTTTGCTATACTTGCAATGAAGCTAGTCAACCTTTGGATAAAGAAGAATGGAGTCAAAGCCATAGGATTTTGGTAGCTATCCGAAAAGCAGCTTAATTGAGTTCAGAGGTTGATTATTGTGATTTGGGTCTTTTTGTTCTCTTTATGACAACCTCAGATTTTCTCCGGAATCCCCTCCATAATGGACTTCCAGCCGCTTCTTTCAAGCAGCTTCTCAAACACTCGCTGAGCTTCTCTCATAACAACCTCTTCATCTATTGTGAGAACCTTCCTATTACTCATCACAATCTTGCCATCAACTATAACGGTGTCTACATCATTTCCATTAGCAGAGTACACTAACAAAGAGGGGATATTATGCAATGGAACCATATGGGGTACCCTTCTCCTTATAATTACTAAATCTGCCTTTTTGCCTATCTCTATACTTCCTACATCTCTTTCTATGCCTAAAGCTCTCGCTCCATTTATCGTTGCCATCTCTAACACGTCCCAAGCAGATATGGCCTTAGGGTCCCGTTCAACTAATGGTTGCAGTAAAGCTGCAAACTTCATCTCCTCCAACAAATCCAGATTATTGTTGCTTCCGACTCCATCTGTGCCCAAAGAAACATTAATCCCTTTTTTAAGCATCTTGGCGACTGGCGAGGCCCCATGACCCCCTTTCATCTTACAAATCGGATTGTGATTCACATTGACATTTTTTTCCTTCAAAAGCTCAATTTCCTCTTTATCGGCAAAGACTACATGAGCTGCCAGCAATTTTGGGTTAAGAAGTCCTATTTGGTTGAGTAACCTTATTGAAGTTGTTTTATACTTTTCTTTTACAATCCTTAACTCAGACATACCTTCAGATAAGTGTATGTGAACCCTTAGACCTGTTTCCTCTGATAGTCCTCTTACTTCCTTCAATAGATCCGGACTACAAGTGTAAGCAGAGTGTGGACCAAGCATGCAAGTTATCCTTCCCTTTGCCGCTCCATCATATCGCTTTGCAAAGTTTAAACTTCCCTCAAGCGTGGTATCTATGCCCATAGGCCCTCCTTCTTCAATTATTGCTTGAGCTAAGGCAGCTCTAATAAAGGACTCCTTAACAGCGTCTACCACTGTATCCATGAAGAAGTAGTGATCCGCAAAACAGGTGGTTCCTCCTTTTATCATCTCTAAGCAACCTAACAAGGATCCCCAGTATACATCGTCTCTAGTGAGATTTGATTCTATGGACCACGCTCTGTCGAGCCATTCCATGCCTGAAACTCCATCCATCACCCCTCTGAATAATGTCATTGCGAGATGGGTGTGAGTATTGATGAGACCAGGTATTACTATGTGATCGGACGCATCTATCTCTATATCCGATGGAAATTCCCTTCTAATGGTGTCGTCTGGTCCCATAGCAACAATTCTTCCTTCTCTTACCGCAATTGAAGTTTCTTTCAAGATCTTTCTCTCAGTCATGGGAACTACAATTCCACGTCTGATAAGGATATCAGCCATCTAAATTCCAACTTTTGAGAAATTAATTAATCTCTTTGGTTAGTGAGATTGTTTCCATTCTAGACTTGAAAATAATCTGAATTTTGGGCCTAAACTACTATTAAACTGTCTTTAGGAGCTTCAAATAGGTTTAAAATGCGGATTGTGTCAACAAGTATTTCAAACTGCAACACTTTTTTGAGTTCTTCGTGAAAGGAATGCCGGTGGTTCCTTGGGTCCTAGGATTGTTGTAGTAGGTTCTGCTAACATGGATCTCATTGTAAAACTAAGAAAACTCCCAGTAGTTGGAGAAACTGTAATTGGCGGGAAATTTAAGATGTCTCCAGGAGGAAAAGGTGCAAATCAAGCAGTCGCAGCTTCAAAGTTGGGAGCAGAGTCTTATTTTGTTGGTAGGGTAGGAGACGATGATTTTGGAAGAATACTTCTGAAGAACTTCAAGGATAAAGGCGTAAATGTGGATTATCTAACAATTGACAAAAATGCACATACAGGAGTCGCTCTTATAATGGTTGATCAGGCTGGAAAGAATTTGATAGCTGTAGCCTCTGGAGCCAATTCTCGGTGTTCACCTGAAGATGTTAATAGGATAAAGGATCTAATGAAAAGGACATCTGTGCTCCTTCTTCAATTAGAGATTCCAACAGAAACTGTTCAATATGCTGCTACGCTCGCAAAACAGATTGGCCTTAGGGTAATTCTGAATCCTGCCCCCGCAAGGTCCTTACCTAAGGAGCTATTAGAATCAGTGGATGTAATTGTTCCAAACGAGGTAGAAGCAGAAATTCTCACTGGAATACCTGTAAAAGATTTAGATTCTGCTATAGAGGCGGGAAGAAAATTATTAGGATTTGGTATAAACGCCGTAGTTATAACGCTTGGGAAAAAAGGAGCCCTGCTTGTTGATAAGAATGAGCATAAAATTATCCCAGGAGTTAGTGTTAAAGCCGTTGATACAACAGGTGCTGGTGATGCCTTTTGTGGTGCTCTTGCATTTGCTTTGGCTTCAGGAAAAAACCTAAACGAAGCTGTTTTTATGGCGAATCATGCTGGAGCTCTAGCAACCACTAAGATAGGAGCCCAAGAAGCCCTTCCAACCTTGGAAGAGCTTGAGGCCTTTCTTAAGGAGAAACAAAGTAGTTTTCGTGGATAAAAATGCGAAGACGCACCATCATGCTTTGAAACTGAGGGGTGGAGAGTGAGTGCAACAAGGAGGTGTTTATAGTTTTTCGTGAAAAGAGATTTCATAATCTGGAATCTCAAACAAGTTTATTAGAATTACATGAACCTTCAGAATCTATGGAAGGAACGCTTCAGCCACATATTTTGTGCAGGAAGGGAGATGTCGCTAAATACGTGTTGATGCCTGGTGATCCAGGAAGGGTGCTAAGGATAGGTGAGCTGTTAGATGATTACAAGCAAATTGCATTCAACAGGGAGTTCAGAACAATAACTGGAACGTACAAGGGAATTCGAGTATCAGCCACATCATCAGGAATTGGTGGACCTAGCACCGCTATAGCAGTAGAGGAGCTTGCAAACGTGGGGGCAAAAGTAATAATTCGTGTAGGAAGCTGTGGGGCTCTTCAGCCAGGTATCAAAATAGGGGACCTCGTTATATCCCAAGGAGTCGTAAGAGAGGATGGAACTAGCAAGCAGTACGTTCCAGTCCGATATCCAGCAGTTCCAGATCCAGAAGTATATGTGGCTCTAGTTAGAGCAGCAGATTCGCTCAAAGACGAAATAGGCTTCAAATACTGGGTAGGAATCACTAGAAGTGAAGATGCGCTTTATTCAGGTAAAATAAGAAAAATGGATCAATTTTGGCACAAAATGGGGGTTATAGCTGCTGAAATGGAAGCAGCAACACTTATGACGGTAGGAAGGCTCAGAGGAATAAAGGCAGGATGCATAGTAAATGTTGTTGATGAATTCGGAGAGGAACCAGCCGAAGGAATTAGGGAATATGCGGTTCAAGCAACTGAAACGAAAGAAGGTAAGGCTATATCAGGGGAAAAGAACATGATAAGAGTGGCTTTAGAAGCTATTGTTCTATTGGACAAAGGTGGTTTGATAGTTTAACCTTTTACCACACCTACATTTCTTTTTTGGTGAAAAAGGGGAAATCTTAATATTATATCAGGCGACAGGTTAGCCAACTAACGAAACGAGGAAGATGATGCGGTATGTCAGAAAGTAGGGAAGTTGTGCCTACTGGGGCAAAGATAATGGCTCTAGTAATGATTCCAGTAATTGCAGGACTGAACTACGTGACAGGGGTAATAGTAGAGACTCTCAAACTACCCATTTGGGGAGACACCTGGGCTACGATGTTGGGAACACTGATCTCGGGTGTGTGGGTTGGAGCAATAGGAGGTTTCCTTTACAACCTTATTATGGCTATGACTGTGTGGGGTCTACCAGCTTGGATCTGGGGGACATGTAACATAGCAATAGCCATATGGTCCTTTATGTTCATGAAACTCGGTTGGGATGACCTAAAGAAACCATTGAAGCTCATTCCTGCCTTCCTATGGTTAGGTTTTGTTTACTCAATCCAATGTACAGCAATAGGGCTCTACACGTTTGGTGCCGGTCCTCTAGCGAAACCAACAGCAATAGTTTACTTTGGTGTTTTGAGTGCCACCGGGAATCAGCTTCTGGCATACTATCTTCAGAATGTGGCGACTGAGCTAATAGACAAATCAATCTCATGGATCTTAGCTCTTATCGTCGCAAGCAGGGTTCCTAAGCGCTTCGTCTTGGCAAAGAGATAATTGTTTATATAAATTCCCCCTTTCCTCTTTTTTGGTGATGTAGTTGAGTGCTGTAGGAAGCTTATTATTGAAGAGAGCTTATACAGCAGGCAACACCTTTTTTCATCGGCTCGATGGAAGGACAAAATTCATCTTTTTCTGGTGGATATCTATAATAGCCTACCTTTTCTATGATTATGTACTTGTCTCAGTGCTGCTTGTCGCACTACTTATGTGCGCAAGAATTGCAAAGATACACAAACAGATCTATCTAACTGAAGCCGTAATAGTGATTCCGTGGATATTAGTTGGGATAATTATCTTGTCACCTTCAGCAGGTTTTCAGGGTAATGAAACAGTTCTCTTTACGATTAAGTTATTTGGCAGAGAATTTTCCTTTTATTATGAAGGATTAGCGTATGCAATAACCTGGCCTGCAAGGGTGGGAGTTTGCATAGGTTCAGCGATGCTTTTCTACTTGACTACTCCACTGGCGGAGATAACTTCTACCATAACGAAAATGAAAATGTCGTATAAGCTGGCTTACATGTTTACTGCAGCAGTCCAACTCATTCCAATTTTAGCAGATGAGGTTGGAACAATCTTTCAGGCTCAAGTGTCTAGAGGTCTTAAGACCGATGTGGGTCTTGTAAAGAAGTTCAAGAATTACATAGCTTTGGTAGTTCCTTTAACTCTGTCTTCATTGAATAGAGTTCAGACGAGAGCAATAACTTTAGAGTCGAGAGGTTTTACCGCCCCCACTAAAAAGACTCCTTTGAAGGAGATAACTTTTCAAATGGAAGATTTCGTTTTCATGGCTGGAATGGCAGCTTTGACCATTTTAGTTGTGTATATCTATTTGAAATACGGGAATTCACCCATTGTTCATCTCAAATATGTGGTAGCGGGATAAATATGGGTAAGAAAGTAATTCTGGACATGGATCCTGGAATAGACGATGCTATCGCTATAATGCTTGCTTGCAGATCTCCAGAATTGGAGATTTTAGGAATCACAACGGTAGGAGGAAATGTTCCTCTTGAATTAACCACGAAAAATGCCCTCAAAATGCTTGAATTTATGGGATTAGAGAAAGTCCCAGTATTTGCTGGTATGAAAGGACCTATGTTTGGAGAACTTAGGACAGCTGAATTTGTTCACGGCCAAGATGGACTTGGAGACGTTAATCTCCCAGAACCCCGTATGAAACCTGCGAAGGGCCATGCTGTTGACTTCATAAGAGAGAAAGTTATGGACAGTGGTCCAAAGGAGATAAGTATCGTAGCAACTGGACCTCTTAGCAATGTTGCAATGGCATTGCTTCTTGAACCCAATATTGCCAATAAACTGTCTTCTATCGTTATAATGGGTGGAGCCTATGCAACAACTCCTTGGGGATATGGAAATGAAAGTCCAAGAGCCGAGTTCAACATTGCTACAGATCCTTTGGCAGCGAAAATAGTCTTTAATTCAGGAGCAGAGATCTACGCCTTCGGTCTTGATGTTACCATGAGGCCAGATGCGGGGATAAGCAAATCCCTCTATGAAGAGATAGGCAAGGCAGGAACTAAGACGGGAGAGTTAATACAAAAGATGCTGAGAAGATTCGTCTATCTTATAGAACCAGTTCCTATGCACGATCCAATGGCCCTAAGCTATATGATAAAGCCAGAAATCTTCAAGTTTAAGAGGCTTCATGTAGATGTTGAAGTCTGCGGTACTTTAACGCGCGGCGAAACTCTGGCAGATCTTAGAGAATGGCTTCCGGAATCCTTTAAGAGACCTGCGAATGCCAATGTCTGCGTTGACCTTGATGGTAAGGCCTTCATTGATCTCCTAGTTTCCAGAGTTGTTTATGGGAGATAGTTTTATGGGAAGAGGCGATTAGATTGGAAGAGTATCCGGTCATTGTTGAAGATGTCACTTATTCCTACCCTACGAGGGAGAATGTGCTTAAGCACATCTCCTTCAAAGTTAAGAGAGGAGGAGTTTTAGGGATAATAGGTCCAAACGGAGCTGGAAAGACAACTTTATGCCTTTCTCTAAACGGAATTGTGCCTCAGTTCTTTGGCGGCAGAATGTCTGGCAAAGTTATCGTCGCTGGAATGGATACCCTTAAACACACCATAGCGGAGCTCTCGACGAAGGTAGGAATCGTATTTCAGGATCCACTAGATCAGCTATCGGGAGTTGCAACTACATTAGAGGAAGAAGTTGCTTTTGGTCTTGCCATGCTCGGATTTCCTAAAGAAGAGATTGATAAAAGGGTCAAAGAAGCTATAGAAACGGTTGGATTAAAAGGTCTGGAGGGAAGATCACCTTACGAACTCTCTGGAGGACAGCAACAAAGGCTAGCCATAGCAACCGTTTTAGCAGTAAGACCCGAGATACTGGTACTTGATGAACCAACTGCCCAACTAGATCCCATAGGAAAGTTTGAGGTTTTCGAAACTGTTAAGGAACTTGCTGCTGGAGGTCAAACGATAGTAGTCGCTGAGCATGAGATAGAGGAACTTGCAACATTTGCAGATGAGATTATAGCGCTATATGATGGGGAAATGGTATTAAAAGGTGAGGGAAAGAGAGTTTTGTCAAGCGTAGAGAAACTTAAGGAGATAGGGGTAGATCCGCCTTCGGTAACTGAACTCACGCACCTTCTCAGAAATGAGTTGGGGGTATCAAGAGAAGATTACCCAATAACGCTAGATGAAGCAATAGATCTCTATAAGGAGGCGTTAAGTTAATGACTGAACCAATAATTAGGGTTGAGGACGTTTGGTTCGAATACAGTCCAGAAGTCGTTGCGTTAAAAGAGATTAACCTAGAGATCCATCCTGGAGAGATCCTTGCTTTGATAGGCCAGAATGGTGGAGGAAAGACAACTTTGGCGAAACATTTCAATGGACTCTTAAAACCTACGAAGGGTAGAGTTGTTGTTGCAGGAATGGACACTAAAGAGACCCCAACCCATAAAATAGTAGCGAAGGTCGGATATGTGTTCCAAAACCCAGCTCACCAGATATTTATGAGTACTGTTTACGAAGAAGTTGCATATGGTCCTAGAAACTTGGACTTAAGTGAGGAAGAGGTGGATAGAAGAGTAAAAGAGGCTTTGAAGGTTGTTGGATTGGAAGGAACTGAAGAAATGCATCCTTATGATTTAGATTTCGGAAAGAGGAAGCTTCTAACGGTTGCCTCAATATTGTCGATGAATCCTGAGGTGTTCGTTTTAGACGAACCAACAACAGGTCAAGATCATGTTGGAAGAAAGGTTCTAAGCGATCTATGCATAAGACTCAATGAAGAAGGTAAAACTGTTGTAGTAATAACTCATGACATGAGATTCGTTGCCAGAACTGCTAAAAGAGTTATTTTGATGGCAGATGGTAGGATCTTGAAGGATGGATCGGTAGAAGAAGTCTTATATGACTATGAGACTTTGCGAAAGGCTTTCATAAGACCTCCACAGGTTGTGGAGCTAAACCTCAAGGTTGGGAAATTCCCAAAAAAGTTCTTGACGGTTGACGAGGCCGCAGAAGTAATTCGGAAATTTCTTAAATCTCGTTAGAAGGTCTTAACGGAAATCTAATGATTGCTGCTAAGAGAAAAAGTAGTATAGACATAAAGAACACTCCAAAAACCTGATTTTTGAATATAAAGACGAAAATAGGAGAAATAAAGTAGCCCAGTGAATAAGTTGAACTCGACATCCCTATAGCAAATGCTCTTTCCTTCTCTGTAGTTAATTCAGATAATAATGAAGTTAAAGCTACGCTACAAACGGCAATAGAAGCCCCAAATAAGCCAGAGAATAAGAAAGGAAATTTTTTGGACCTTAACTCGATGAGCAGGCTCGATGTGAAGATTGTCCATATAGAAAAGCTAACTGCCCAGCTATCCGCCCTAAAAACTTTGGTCAAGAAGGGCATCGTGCCTTGGACGACAATGCTAAACGCAAAATAGAGGGACAAAATCTTTCCAAAATCCGAGGGATCATGCCCCCAAGCTCTAACAAGGCTCACTCCCGACCCTTGAAAATATCCTTCCAATGCCCCTATTAGTAGAGACACAGTTAAAGGGATAGCTACTTTTCTTAAGTTAGGGTGAGACGACCTATCCATTGAAAATCCCTCTTGATATGATGGAAGAAGGAGTATTGACATAAGAGGAAGAAGAATCAACAAGAAAAAGCCTTTTTTGGGATCTGATCCCAAGAAGTAAGAGTAGAAAAAAGGTCCCGAGAACAATCCAAGACCCATAGAAGCATACAGTAGACCAAGACAGCCTTCTCTCTTTTCTAAGGATTCAAAAGAGGTTATAGTGATGAAAGAATTAAGGACAAGAGCTTCAGAAGCCCCTGTAAGGAATCTTGATGAGGCAAGCGCAGATACAGAGTTAGATAACTCCATTATAATACCAGAAACAGACGCACCTAGCAAACCAAGGAAAGAAACCCCTTTTCTTCCAAAAAAGTTAATTAAATAACCAGAAAGAGCGCTCAATATTGTGTAAGAGAGACCCCAAGTTCCAATCACTAGCGAGACAAGTTCGTCTGATGAAGATATTAGGTAGACCTTTTGAGCTAGGGCTGGAATAGTTGCTCCCACGCCTGTTGTCAATAGAAAAGTCGAAATGTACAGTGACGTAAACTTTTTCCTTGAGATCAAAGGAGCACACCGTTCAGGAACTCTGAGAAAAGTTCACCTGCTCTCTTTAAGAGGGAAGTTTCGTCAAAACTGGTGTGCGTTCTTTCCCAAACAAGAACTTCTCCCCCAACTATTACACCGAAAACATCGGAAGCTTGGGCTGAATAAACTATGTGCGACCTTATGGCCTCTATTGGTAAGTACCTGGGTTGTGACACATCAATTAGAGAAAAATCAGCCCAATAGCCAGGAGATATCTTTCCTAACGTTTTTTCAAGTCTAAGTATTTTTGCAGCTTGTACAGTCGTCATATTAAGTGCTTCTTCGGCTTTCACGGCTTTTGGATTTCCTTTAACCCCTTTATGTAATGTTGATGCGATTCTCATCTCTTGGAACATATCTTGGCTGGAGTTGCTAGCTGCTCCATCAAGCCCAAGTCCAACTTTAACTCCCATTTTTATCATCTCAGGTACTTTCGACACGCCTGCTGCGAGCTTCAGGTTGCTTGAAGGGCAATGAACGACTGCAGTTCTATATTTTGAAAGAGTCTCGATATCCGTCTCGCTTATCCAGATAGCATGGGCAAGTTGAGTTTTTGGACCTAAGAATCCAAGATCCTCTAGAAGCTCAATTTCGCTCCTCCTATTTCTTCTCTTGCATAGGTTTGCGTTTATTCTGCTCTCAGCAACATGAGTATGGAGCCTTAGTCCTTTTTCCTTTGCGAGTTCTGCAGATCTCTTAAAAAGTTCATTTGAGGCTGCAGGAAAACCTACGGGAGCTAGAGATACCCATAACTTTTGATTTCTCTGAAACTTTTGTATAGCACTTTTAGCCTTTTTCAACTCCTGTTCTAGCGATGAAACCTCTTGACTAGGAAGTTCTGGGGTATCAGCCATCAGAACGGAGATTTCGGTCCTCAAACCAATCTTTTCAGAAGCTCGAGCAATTATCTCGGGAAAGGGCTCCATATCCACTACTGTGGTGACTCCTCCCTTCAATCTTTCGAGAAAAGAGATCGTAGATGATATTTCAAGCAATTCTCTTTTTGCTCTCGAATAGGATACATCGGTTTCGTTTAACCACTCCATGAGGCATATCTCATCGAATACACCCCTTAGAAAAGATTGAGTAGAATGGGAGTGGAGATCTATCATGCCAGGAATAGCTACCTTCCCATGAGTCTCTATTTCTACCTCTGCCCTTGGTCCCTTACCAACACCTATGCTCTTTATCAATCCATCCTCGACACAAATGTGACCATTCCAAATAATCGGATTTGAGGGTTCCATAGTAATGATGGCCTTTAGACCATTTAGACACAAACCTCCAGGGCCAGCGCCAGCTTTCCACCAGTCTCCATTCAGGAGATCCATTCACTCACCTATGATCGAGCATCTTTATGGTTTTTATGAGGGTTCTTACCCTCTCCGTGTCGACTTTATTTTCTACAAAACCTTTTTCCTTGAAATATGTGCCAACGATAGCCCCATCTGCATGTTTTAACAGTGTTACAGCGTTATCTGGGTTGAGACCACTTCCAATTAGGAGCGGAACATCCGAAACAGCCTCCTTAATCCTCTTAACCCTCTCAGGATCCGGACTAACCCCGGTCTCCGTTCCAGTTACTATTATGGCGTCGGCCATTCCTCTATAGGCGGCAGCTCTTGCTGATTCCTCTATTGTCAGGTGGACTAAGGGCCTAGCATGTTTGCTAAGAACATCAGCGAACACCATGACCTTAGATTTGAGAAACGCCCTTAAGTTCAAGACTTCCCATGCACAGGGCTGAATAATGCCTTGATCCGTGACCAAGGTATCGGTAAAAACATTACACCTGATGAACTTTGCTCCAGTTACTGAAGCTATAGCTAGAGCAGAGACACAATCGCTTCTAAGCACATTAACTCCGACTGGCAGAGATGTTGCCTCTAACACGCTCTTCAGAACTAAAGTCATTGCAGAAACTGTTTCGGGTCCGACTTTATCTCTTCTAAAAGGCTTATCGCCATAGTTCTCCACAATCAGTCCATTTACCCCCCCATCCTCAAGAGCCCTAGCATCTGAGACGGCCCTTTTGATCAAACCTTCCATATCCCCGTTGTATCGGGGTGAGCCTGGGAGAGGCGGCAGATGGACCATTCCTATGATTGGCTTTTTTGTGTTAAATAGCTTGTAAAAGCTTTCAAATCTAGACATGTGGTATTCCTCCCTTTGTCGAGTTAAGATCTAACATGGGCTTACTCTTAAGACCTATCACTTTGACCCTCTTAATGGGAAAACCCTATATTATTTCCAACTCTAAAACAAACAGAGGACCCTTTGAAAGGCAAAAAAAGAAGGATCGCAAGCTTAATCTTGATGAAGATCTTAGTTGCTTTGCTAATAGCCATGGTTTTTTCAACACAACTGGCTTCCATTTATGCACAGCCTAATTTGACTTTTGTTGTATACGGAACAATTGGATGCTCTGAGTGCGGGTCGGAGCTTAAAACCATATCAGAACTATTCGGAAATGAATCAATTGTTTTCTATGAGTTATCTGGTCCAGAAGGAGCTGAAATAGCCGCCATAGTAGATGAGATCTATGAACTTGCCTTTCCTCAAGGGGTTCGAGCAGCTCCTTTAGTTGTAGTCTTTTCTCAGGACAGTCTTGTGGCAATCTTGGCTGGTTATCATGACCAAGAATTCCTAAGTTCACTAGAAGGAAGGATAAGTCCTGGATCTGTGTTAGTTTCTTACAAAGAACATGAGCTAAGATATCTAGAAGGAGAAGAAGTTAAGAGATTAGAGGAAATTTTCAAATCAAAGCCATCTTCAATTCAATTTGAGCTTAAAGAGTTCTTTATTTTAGCGGCTGCGGATTCAGTGAACCCCTGCACTTTCGTGGTATTTGCTACCCTTTTGGTCCTCTCTATGGCTTCTGGTGGAAGGAGAAGAGCGCTTAGGTCAGGTGTTGCCTTTATCGCCACAGTTTATCTATGTTACTTCCTTCTGGGTCTGGGGCTCCTGACCATTGCCTCCCTTCTGAGGACCCTCATCCCCCTCTTCAGTGCTGCCCTCATAGCTCTAGGCGTTTTCGAGTTGAGAAACTTTCAATCAGGGATTCATAGGGCTCCTTTGCCTAAGCCTCTGAGAAAAATCACTATTAGAAGATTTGAGGTCTTTGAGGGTTCTGCAAGCTCCGTTGAGGCAATTACCTTAGGAGCCTTGGTTAGCTTTACATTACTTCCTTGCTCCATGGGACCTTATCTTCTTGCTTCCTCATTCTTAGTCGGCATTAATAAGACTAGAGCCTTTCTAGCACTCATTCTTTACAACTCTGTATTCATCTCGCCTTTAATTGCCATATTACTTAGCGTTTGGGCAGGATTAAAGTCAAGAACAATGAAGAGATGGATAGGAACAAAGGTAACTATTATTGACCTGATATCAGGCATCTTGCTATTGTCTCTGGGGACATATTTCTTAGCAACTAGTTACGACACTCCTGTGCTGATTAGAGCTTCTCTAGGAGCGGCAGGAGTAATTATTCCGTTCTTGGATTTAGAAAAAGTTAGGTCATTCAATTCCCGTCTCACCTTAATATTTTCGATGGGAGCAATAGCCTCGCTTTGTTTGGCGAGATCGGATCCTCTAAAGGCCTTCTTTTGCTTCCCATTTGTCTTAGTATCAGCAGCTATATGGTCAAAAGGCAAGCGTTATCTAGCGATCATTCTCTTTGCCTTAACTTGTATGTCCATACTTTGGTTTTCTCTCTCAATTCCAAGCTGGAAAGCTCAAGTGGTTGTTAGATGGCCGGACGGAACTTTCGTGGAGTTTCCTCAATATTCCTGCGGCTGTCATAGGACTGAGCCCTCAAATTTGAGGGTAGTTGGAAGGCCTTCAAGCATTGAGATTTGGGTTAAACAGCGAGATGAAGCCCATGAGATCAAAGTCCGTTGGGTTTTGAGCGTAGACGTGGTTGAAATTTCCTCAGGAGAATCGGAGGTGGAATCTGATCAGATAGTTTCAAACATTTATGTAGAGAGTTTAGAGGAGGTTATGCGTCACAGCGGGATAACAGAGGGAGGAATTTCCCTCAAAATCTGGTTGTATCATTTGGGAACTTGGCAAGAGAGAGTTTATGAGAATGTAGCAACGATCAAAATAGGGAAAGACGGCCAAATAAATGAGATTTCGTGGGAAAAAATTCTCAATGCAGAGATTGTTGAATCAAACATCTCTGGATGGCTGGCTTTGGTAGCTTTTGTCTTTTCAATACCAACTGCAATCGAACTTAGAACATACAACAAAAAACCCTCAAAATCTCCTTACCAAACGTAACCTAACGAGTTCTCAATGACAGCTTTGATCAGAATAAACATTTATCACCTCACGAGTCTGGAAGAGCAACCATTAATAGCACCCCTCACTCACTATGAGAGATGCTGAGGATCTTGGTGAAAATCAAGGGCATCATCCTAAGACCTGTACCAACTTTGAAGGAAATGAAGGAAGGGAAACTCTCTCTCCTGGGGCCATTTGTCATAATTCTATCTCAAGGTCTGCTGACTGGGCTGGCAACCTTCATCTCTGTTATGAAAATTCTCGATATAATGCAAATTGATCCAAGCGAAGTTGGATTAGAGGGCTTTTCTGGAATCCGACTTGTGTATGGAACCCTTATTTTCTCATTTACAGCTTGGTTCGTAATCTCTGGAGTTTTTCACCTAATTGCTAAGGCTATAAAGGGATCAGGTACATTTGAAAAGCTTTTAGAACTTATTGGTTGGTGTCGCACCCCCCAAATTTTCTCTTCAGCATCAAATTTGCTAGCTATGGCTCTGTATTCTCCAAAAATTCCTGATATCCCTATTGAAAGTATGAGTTCTGCTGAAAAAGCTGAGTTCTTAAAGAACTTGATGGCTACTAAGCCAACCGAGGTAGGCATGGCCATAAACAGGATCTTCGGTTTGGTAATGTTAATCTGGTTTCTGGCTCTCTCTGTCCTAGCTGTTAAGGAAGAACACAATCTATCTTACTATAAAGCGACTTTTATTGTCGCAATACCCACATTAATCTATCTGATAGGGTCCATTTACCTTCCAACTATCTAAATTGAAAATCAAGGTATTAAGAAGGCTCATATCTCGGTTTCTGCACTTAATCCTATTTTTATTTTTTAGCCGCCTATAAGGGGAATATGGGAAAGCAGGAACTGCTAGATCGATTAAAAGACTTGGTTGTTAATGGTGATGAAGAAGGCATAAAAGAAGCAACTAAAAGAGCGCTTGAAGCAGGAATAGACCCGCTAGAGATAATAAATGAGGGATTAAAGAAGGGCCTTGATACAGTTGGGGAGAAATACGAGAAGTTAGAGCTATTCCTACCTGATTTGGTATTAGCAGCAGATACAGCTTATGCAGCCTTAAACATCATAATTCCAAAGTTAAGTGAAAGAGCTCAGGAATTCAGGAAAGGAAAAGTTGTCATAGGGACGATTTACGGGGATATCCACGACATTGGGAAGAACATAGTAGCATCCTTGCTTAGGGCAAATGGCTATGAGGTATTCGACCTTGGATCTGACGTTGAACCTAGGAAGTTTGTGGAGGAAGCTGAGAGGGCGGAGGCTGATTTCATTGCGATTTCGTGTCTATTGAGCCCTTCCATGTTTTACATGAGGGATGTAATTCAGAGACTAGTGGACATGGGAATCAGAGACAAATATTACGTCATAGTCGGTGGAGCAGCAGTCTATCCAGAGTGGGCTAAGGAGATAGGGGCAGATGGATGGGCTAAGGACGCGGAAGGTGCTGTAAAGCTCTGTAACCTATTGAAGGAAAGAGGAAAGGAGGTTGAGAAGCCCGTTCTAGTTGGGGAGTGGAGGTGACCAATTCAATGGTATCGAAGCTGTTAGAGGTTATGGACAGGACCCTAATAGGACCTCCCATCTCAAGAAAGGAGTGGGACTACAAGTTAGTTCCCAGAACAACCATGAGGGTATTAAAGGATCACGGGTTAGAGAGGACGTTCGATCCAAACAATCCCATAAACATGGATCTCAGTTTAGCTGATGAGTTCTGGGAGGCAGGTTTCTCTCTTGCGGTTGAGCTGGGAATGTTCTGCCCTGAGACTGAGAGAATTGTCAAGTTCACCGAAGAGGAGATAGAGGAAGCGCTAAAAAATGCAGTATCCGAGGTCTCATTGGGAAAGGGAAAGGATAGGATCACTATCAAGGTCAGGGTGCCCGAGGACCCGAGTCCTCCTATAGCAGCCATGTCTGCTCTAGGGCTCTCTGTCTCAGAGGAGCTTTATGTCCCAATCTGTCAGTCAATCGCCCAATACAGGGTTGTGGACATGCTTCTAGGTGCCTGTCTAGACAGGCTTCACGGAAGGGAGGTTAGATCAAGGACGCCCTATGAGACCCTGGCGGGATTTTACGAGGCAAAGCTTGTTAAAGAGGCCCTTCATAGGGCTGGAAGGCCTGGAATGCCTGTGTTTGGGGTTGAAGGAGCACCTACAGAGTATGGCTTCTTCGGAGGTTTCCTACCAGGGGGATTTGAGCCAGAGTGCACGCTTGCCATATGTCTAATACCTGAGCCCATCACCCTACCACATAGGATATTGCACAGAGTAGCCGTTGCCCTGATTACAGGTACTTCAATTGAAGCAGGGCACATGACAACTATAGGTGGATATTTCGGCCCTCCTGAAGGGGCAGCCTTAGGCGCAATTGCAGCCCACATCCTACAGGCAGCATCAATGCAACCAACTGTTATAGAGAGCACAATATTAGATGGAAGATACTTTGGAAACTGCGGAAGGGAAGCTCTTTGGGCTACGAGCGTAGCTAATCAAGCCAAATCTAGAAACAGCCGCTCAATGGTTCTAGGAATAACCAGTCAGGTGGCTGGTCCAGGAACTGATATGATCTTGTATGAGACAGCTTGCATCTCCCTCGCCGAAGCAGTATCTGGGGCTGCTATCGTGATCGGAACAAGACCAGCTGCATGTAAATATCCTAATTATTGTAGTGGGCTTGAGAATAAGTTCTGCGCAGAAATATTGAAAGCATCTGCCGGAATGAAGCTCTCCGATGTTAACTATGTCGTTAAGGAGCTCTTACCAAAGTACGAGGGAAGGTTAAGGGATCCTCCAAAGGGACGCAGTTTTAAGGAGCTCACTAACCTGGTAACTCTTAAACCAGTTCCAGACTGGCTCGCCATATATGAAAGGGTTTGGAAGGAATTAGAGGAATTAGGCGTAAGTAAACCTTAATCTAATCAGGAGGAGGCTTCATGGATATAGTAGATCGGGTCCTATCGGGCGAGAAGTTGTTAGTAGCACCGCTGGTAGCTTATCCAAGCCTTAAGTTAATAAATGGAAAGGCAAACGAATGTCTTGGAGAGCCAGAGCTCCATATGAAGCTTATGAAAGCTTCTTTTGAGGAATTCGGTCTTGATATAGTATTTCCACTCATGGACCTAACTGTAGAAGCCGAATCAGTTGGCGTAAAAGTTTCCATGAAGGAAAACAGCGCCCCTACTGTGGTCGAGCACTTGAAGCTAGAGTCAAGCGCCGATCTTGAGGGATTAGAGGTTCCCAATCCGAAAACTAGCGGAAGGCTCCCTCTCATGATTAGAACAGCTGAACTAATGCAAAAACTTAGAAGAAACGCGTTTGTCGGGTTCTACGTGTCAGGACCTTTTACCCTTGCTGGCCAGCTTGTTGGATTCGGTAGATTGATGAGAATGGTTAGGAAAAAACCCGATCTCTTGGATGAAATCATGTCCTTTTCAACAGATGTTATTCTGAGCTATGCAAGGGAACTAGCTCCCATCACAGACCTTTTGGTCTTGGCAGAACCCATGTCAAGTTCCATCTCAAATGAAGACTTCAGAAGGTTCTCCAAGCCCTACATTTCGAGGATAATCGAGAAAGTAGGGCCCACTTGGGCTCTACACATATGTGGCAGGGCAAATCACCTGCTTTTAGATATGGTAGAGACAGGAGCGCACATTCTGAGCTTTGATGACAATATAGATCTTAGAGTTGCTGCCGAAAAAGTTCCTGAAGCTGTAATTCTGTTCGGAAATTACTCTCCTATGAAGTTGGCTACAAGACCACAAGGCGTGGTAGAGACGGAAGTTGGAGACATGTTGAAACGAATGTCTGATTTCAGAAACTTAATAGTAAGCACAGGATGCGATGTCCCCTATTTTGCACCTCTGGAGAATATACACGCGTTTATGAAAGCAGCGAGGTCTTTCTAGAATGGAATATTGAAGATAAACACGTATAGGGCGATGGTATCATGATATGATCTGTTTATGCTGAAATAGCAGTAGCAGATACTTACCTTTTAGAGCATGCATCTGAAGCCTTCAGAGCCCCATTAGCTAGCTCCATCAACTTTTTCCTTGGATTTGGGTGTTTTGCCACAGCAGAAGCAAGAAGGACACCGTCTGTTCCAAGCTTAATTGCCTTCTCAACGTCTTCTCCTGTAGAAATACCCGCACCGCACAATACTTTGACGTCAGGAGCGAACGACCTAACTAAATCTAAGGTTTCGGTTACAGTCTCTGGTCTTGCCTTGGATACCGGGATTCCAGTTCCAATAAGTTCTGGAGGCTCTATAGCAACAGAAGTAGGCTGCAGTAGAGCGACTGAGAGAGTTTCTTTTGGTGTAGAGGCGCATATTATGGAAATTAAGCCTTCTTCCACCAGTTTTTGGTTAATCCAAGAGATATCACTTAATTTCAGCCTTTTTTCGCTGTGATTCAATAGGCTTCCAGCTATTCCGTATTTTTTAAGTTGTAGTGGGCTTATATGACCAGTAAAAGCCCCAAAAGGGGTAGAATCAACGTGTTGAACGAAAATTGGAATTTCCAGCTTCTCTGCTAGCGTAGCGGCGTCCAAAGCATTGGGTGCAATCCCTATAAGAACTCCACTCTCCTTCCAAACTGACTCTGCCGCTTTGCCTATTTCAAAAGCTTTCTGACCTATAGACTGTTCGTAAAGCTTCAGGTTCACTAGAATTACGGGAAGTCTATCTCTCATTCCAACAAAACTCGTTAATTTTCAATAAAAAGGATTCCTCGTTTAATCTGTCCTCAATTGTTTGTTAAAAGGATCCTTAGTTGTCTGACTGGAACCTTTCCAGCACATAATATCTTAATTTTCTGGAGGAAAGCAATCCACTATTTTTCAAATGTAAAAGATGTGTTTTTGAGTGAGGATTTACATCAAACTTGGGATATATTTGACGAAACGCCTCTCAGTTCTAGATTCTGATTTATGCGTAGGCTGCGCTTCATGTATGCTTGCCTGCACTAGAAGATTCGCTGAAGTTGGTTATGGAAAGTCAGCGATACACGTTAAAAGTGCCGGAGGCATGGAGAAAGGCTTTATCGTAGTGGTTTGCAGAGCCTGCTCAGAGCCTCCATGTGCAAAAGTATGTCCTGAAGATGCTCTCGTGCCTAGAAAAGGGGGAGGCGTCATCCTTAAGCCCGAAAAATGCATAGCTTGCGGTTATTGTGTTGAAGCATGTCCCTTTGGAGCAATCTTCTGGGATGAAGAGGTAAACAAGCCCATAATCTGCGTGTACTGTGGCTATTGCGCGAACTACTGCCCTTACAATGTGATAGCTCTTGAGGAGGTGAGATGAATGTACGAACCGAAGCCTTTCTCAAAAGTTCTGTACATAGATCTAAACAGAAGAACGAGCTGGGTCGAAGAGAGAGATGACTTAGTAGAGGAATGGCTTGGAGGGATCGGTTTAGGAATTCAACTACTGAAAGAAGAGAACATGACGTCAGTCGATCCTTTGAGTCCAGAGAATTCCATAATACTCGCAGTAGGCCCCTTCAATGCAGCGTATCCTCTTGGATCCAAGACTGTTGCCCTCTTCAAAAGTCCTCTTACTGGGAACTTAGGCGAATCGTATGCGGGTGGAAGGAGTAGCGTTTCGATCAAGCTTGCAGGCTACATGGCTATTGTAATAAGAGGGGCTAGCGAAACTCCCATATACTTAGCAATTCACGAGGACAGGGTTCACTTCAGGGACGCAAGTGCATTGTGGGGAATGACAAGCAGTTTTACAGTTGGAAGAGTGATTGCTGAAAGGGAGCCAAGTGCGGGTTACAGAAGCATTCTTAGGATAGGTCCCGCAGGAGAAAAGCTGGTTAGGTACGCATCAGTAATGGTAGAATCTTTCAGACATTTCGGAAGACTAGGCTTGGGAGCCGTGTTTGGTTCTAAAAAACTAAAGGCCATCGTTATCTCGGGAAGGAAGGCCTTAAAGGTAGAAGATAAGGTTGCTTACAGGAAAGTTTACGATAAGATCTTCGAGAAAGCCGTTAGATCTGGGTTGATGAAAAAGTACCACGAACTAGGAACCACGATGAATGTCTTGCCGTTAAATGAGCTTGGTGCCTTACCAACTATGAACCTTAAATCAGGCAGATTTGAGCAGGCTGAGAACATAAGCGGAGAAGAGATGGCTTCAAAGGTTTTAGGAAGAAGAATTGCTTGTTCAGGATGCCCAGTTGCGTGCATTCATCTTGCAGCGTTAAGGGAACCCTACCCACATGAACCCTTCTTCTACAAGACTGTATTCATCTCGTATGACTATGAGCTGGCATACGCCCTGGGCAGCATGTTAGGCATAGGAAATAGAGAGGACTTCTTGAAGCTTCTGCATTTTGTCGAGTCAGTTGGATTAGACGCCATAAGCACTGGTGTTTGCCTTGCTTGGGCTACAGAAGCCCTTGAAAGGGGGCTGATTTCCGAGAGAAAAACTCTCCTTAGACTAAAATGGGGCAACTATGAGTCATATATTAAGGCCGTAAAAATGGTCGTAGAACAGCCAAACGAGTTCTATAGAGAGTTGGCTTTAGGAGTTAGGAATGCATCTAAACGTTTTGGAGGAGAGGAATTTGCACTTTTCTTCGGTGGGAATGAAATGCCCGGATATCACACAGGACCCGCAGCTTACCTCGGCTTTCTTGTCGGAGGCAGGCATAGTCATCTTGACAATGCTGGATACTCCCTTGATCAAAAAATCAGTGAGCTTCCACCTCCAGAAGAGCTAGTCGAAAAATTGATCAAGGAGGAGAGTTGGAGAATGGTTCTCAACAGCCTAGTAATTTGTCTGTTTGCGAGAGGCATATACGATGTCGAGACGGTGTCGGAAGCACTAGACCCCTTAGGCATACCAGTTCCTCCTGAAGAACTCCATAGACTTGGAAGAGACATATACAAACAGAGATATTCCCTTAAGATTCAAATGGGGTTCGATCCAACAGAACTAAAGGCTCCAAGAAGGATCTTGGAGGTTCCCACACCTCATGGTATCCTTGAAGAAGAGTATTTTGAACGTGGTCTAAAACACTTCAGCAACACCCTGAAAGAGTGGGATATCATTTAAATTACTAAACAATTCGAAAGAACGGTTCATTTTTTCTCTGGAAAAAGGCGATTTAAATGTCTGTACCCATCTTATGGATAGGACTAGATGACTTAGATGGTGAAGATTCCGAGGACACTGGCTCTATAGCCAGCAAAATAGCACACCAACTTCGTTTGCAGGGATATAACGTGGAGATATTCAAATTACAACTTCCTAAGCTCAAAGAGATAGGGTTTGACAACGATAATGCAGCATACGCTATCAAGGTGAGAATGGATCCAGGAGAGGCTATGGATTTTGTGGGTGGGCTGGTGATGGATCTTTCATCGAACGAAAGCGATCCTGGCCTAGCGGTAGTTATGGATAGAGCGTTTCCTTTGGCTGTTAAGCTTGCAAAGGCATCCCTAAATTCGAAAATTCCTAAAAAACTTGTTTTAGAAGTGTCAGAACAAACAGGAATCCAATTGCTCGAATTAGGTGGAAACGGTGACGGGATAGTTGGTGCATTCGCTGTAGCTGTGTTAGCATCTGTGGGATCTGCCGAGAAATTTTGACACTGAAAACTAATACTCACTGAATCCATTAAGTTTCCATAAATTTCCAAGCAAGCAAGTCCGACTCTATAGATGCTGCGGCAGAGACTACATTAGGTACGAGCCACAAAACTCCCTTTCCAGTTGGAATGTGAAGTGCAACGCAAATGTGACCAACAACCTTCTTGCTTGACTTTCCCTCATGCAAAGGAAGACTGTATATTCCAATATCTCCTCTAGGGCCTAATTTTCTCTCCATGCCGTCTTCATGTGTCATAACTTTGAGATAGTGGACGTCGCCCAAAGTAGGTAGGAACTCGATGGTTTCCCCGCTGACTATGAGTATTAACATCCTTAAAGCGTCAGTCATCCCTTCAAGAAGATCTATTAAGACTTCCAGACCTTTTCTATCTAAAACTTCACGCATCCACCTGATTATCTCTTCTTTTGAACCCTTCGTTTCCTTAAGAAGGCGTCTCGCTATGTTCTCTATTCTTTTTGTATCATCTTTAATTACTTCGCCTGGTTTTTCCCTTTCATTTCCACTGTTAATGGATTCCACCCTTCAACCCTTGCCCTGATGATTAGATCATCTCATAAAGAAAGAAACAGCTATTAACTTAACTCAAAGTCCCATTCATCATAAATGTTAGATCGCCTTAAACATAGTAGTCTATCCACGAAATTTGACTTAGACCGAAACATCACAAATAAATAGATCTAAGGAAGGGTCAATAAGCGGTTCCAATAATGCTTCGAGAAGTTCTAAGGTGATAAAATGAATCAAAGAGATAACTCCAACCCCAGAAACGTAAAATGGCACACGTTAAGCTCCGAGGAAGTCTTAAGATTACTTGATTCATCTCGAAAAGGATTAAGCAAAGAAGAAGCCAAAAAAAGGCTTCAAATTTATGGGTACAACGAGATAGAGGAGAAAAAGAAGAAGACTACCTTTAGCATATTTCTAGCTCAGTTTAAGAGCTTCCTTGTTGGGATTCTTCTTTTTGCCATAGTTTTTTCCTTGATTATGAAGGACTATATCGATGCAGGAGCTATTGCTACAATACTACTACTTAACGCAGTCTTGGGAACTTTTCAAGAATATAGAGCGGAGAAATCTCTTGAAGCATTGAAGAGACTTGCAGCTCCAAAAGCAAAAGTGATAAGAGAAGGTCTAGAAATAACGGTTCCGGCTAGGGAGCTTGTCCCGGGCGACATTGTAGTCTTAAGAGTAGGCGATAAAGTCCCAGCCGACTGCAGGCTCATAGAATCCTACAATTTAAGAGTTGATGAATCTATTCTAACAGGAGAATCAGTTCCCGTAGAGAAAGACCCTTCTATCATTCTCGATGAAGAGATTCCTCTTCCAGAAAGGAAAAACATGGTCTATTCCTCTACAACAGTTTCATATGGTCATGGTCTTGGTGTTGTTGTCGCAACTGGCATGCAAACAGAGGTTGGTAAAATAGCTGAGATGCTTAAAGAGGAAGAAGAAAGAGCAACTCCGCTTCAAGAACGTTTGGACAGATTCGGAAAGAAACTAGGGCTTTTTATCCTTGTGTTATGCGCGATAGTTGCAATATCCGAGATAATCGAGTATGGTGGGCTGCACAGCCTCAGAGTTCTTGAAGATGCCATTCTTACGTCAATAAGCCTAGCAGTTTCAGCTGTCCCAGAAGGTCTACCTGCTGTTGTAACTGTAACATTAGCTATGGGAATGAGGAGGATGGCAAGAAGAAAAGCCATAGTGAGAAGGCTTGCAGCCGTAGAAACACTTGGGAGTGCAACCGTAATATGTAGCGACAAGACAGGAACTATAACTAGGAACGAAATGACTGTAAGAGAGGTCTGGATTTGTGACAGGGACGTAACTGTTACCGGGGAAGGATACATACCAGAGGGAAAATTCATACTAAAAGAAGGAAACTCCTCACGCGAGATATCCCCGGAGGACCTGCCTCACCTTAAATTGCTTTTGAAAACAGGAATCCTCTGTAACGACGCTTCTTTAGTTTCCATTGGGGAAGAATTTCACATAAGTGGCGATCCGACTGAATTAGCTCTCTTGGTTCTTGGTGCAAAGGGAGGATTAGTGAAAGAATCTTTGGAGAAGAAAGAGCCAAGAGTGGACGAGGTTCCCTTCGACTCAACTAGGAAAATGATGACTACAATACATGAGACATCAGAGGGTCTGATTGCCTATTCTAAGGGGGCACCGGAGGCTGTACTGAAAGTATGTAATAGAATTCTAATAAACGGAAAGATAGAACAGTTAAACGAGGATATTAAGAAAGAAATCCTCTCAAGAGTTGAAAATATGGCTAAAAAGGCGATGAGAGTTCTGGCAATGGCGTCTAAGGCATTAGAAGATGGATATGGTCGGGAAGAAGTCGAGAAGGACATGATATTTCTAGGTATTGTGGGGATGATAGATCCTCCTAGAGCAGAGGTAAGAGAGGCCGTTAAGCTAGCTAAACAAGCAGGTCTTAAAGTCATAATGGTCACAGGAGATCACAAACTAACTGCTGAGGCTATAGCAAGGGAAGTAGGCATAATAGAGGAAGGAGACTCCATGGTCATCACAGGAGAAGAGCTGGAAAATATGAGCGATGAGGAACTTGACGAAGTGATAGAGAAAGTAGCTGTTTTTGCTAGAGTATCTCCTAAACACAAACTCAGAATAGTTGACTCCCTCAAAAGAAAGGATCACATTGTAGCAATGACTGGAGATGGCGTAAATGATGCTCCTTCAGTAAAGAGAGCTGATATAGGGATAGCTATGGGAATTAGGGGCTCAGATGTTACAAAAGAGGCAGCAGATATGGTGTTAGCAGACGATAACTTCTCAACGATTGTAGCAGCCATTGAAGAGGGTAGAACGATATATGGAAACATAAGAAAGTTCATAAGACTTCTACTTTCAGCAAATTGGGATGAGATAGGGGTAGTGTTCATAGCAGCCTTGGCCAAGCTTCCAGTTCCTTTTCTTCCAGTTCAGATTTTGTGGATAAACTTAGTCACCGACGGGTTGCCTGCACTTGCCTTGGGGATGGATCCTCCAGATCCAGATGTGATGAAAAAGCCACCCAGGGATCCCAAAGAGGAGATCTATCACGGAATGTTCGAATTTATACTTGTTGCTGCAATTATAGCTGCTATAGCATCTTTACTACCCTTCTACTATCTATACAAAACAACAGGAGACATTTCTCTTGCAAGAACTGTAGCCTTTACTGTTGCTGTCTTCTTCGAGATGTTCCTCTCCTTTAACTGTAGATCGCCAGAACGCTATATTTTCGCCTCCAAAGAAAGACTTATAGCAAATAAAACGTTGTTTTTAGCAGTAACTATATCTCTACTCCTTCAGCTTGTAGTAATTTACGTTCCGTTCTTACAAATAATCTTCGAGACTTCTAGTCTAGGTCTCAAAGAGTGGATTATTGTACTTGGTGCATCTTCAGGAGGTCTGCTACTCTATCCAAAATTGTTCGAGAGAAAGTTCAAGATGAGATGGACGCCAAATCGCCGAGATTAAATTATCTTTAGGAACATAATCTTTTATCCAACCTCCTTAAAATCTAAAGTGGCCTGTGATGAAAATTCCTTCAGCGGATCAATGAAGAATGATGGGCGGACTGAGGCCTTTATAGTCCTACGATAGTATACTTTAGAGTTACATCCCAGAGAATTTTTCCCTTCTTTCCGAGCAACATCATGGCTCTGTTGTAAACTAGCTTAATTAGACCATAGAGGAACATATCAAGCTTTAACTCCTTAAAATTCAGGTCTTCTGCCCAAGTTTCTGCTTCTGGCAAGCACCACTCGAGTATACTTTCAGCTAGGTCAAGCATCCAACTACTACCAGCAAAGATTTGTGAGTTAGCATCTAAAGAAGATTTCACCTCAGACATGGGCTTTCCAACCTCGATCTTGCACGAGAGCCCTTCATCTACATCGGTAAATGTACTTCTATAAGCCATGGGCTCAGCTCCTTCAAACCCACAAACAATAAGTTGCCCAGAATCGATTGCTAGGGCATTTATTCTTCCTAAGAGAACATCATCCAAGGTCACATCCAGTTCCCCTAGTGCGGCAATGCTTAACAATTTCTTAGAATTGCCAACAAGCCCCGATAATCCATGATAAACCAACTCTGCTATCTCGTTGGCTAGTGAGCTAATTTCAGGGTTCATTTCTGAGAAATTCTCCTTCAGAATCAGCGGAAAGTTAAGCGAGTTCTCTTCGATGAGACCAATTTCTTTAAGCTCCTTAACTCCGTTGATTTCTTCTAATTCCTGCCCTTCTCCTCTCTCAATTCTCAAAAGAGTCTCTTGAACTCTAGGATCGTGAAGTAAATGATCGACATCAACGGAAATATCTCCGAAAATTGCTGTAATGAACACGATTTTGCTCAAATCCACCACCGAACCTATGATAATAGCCAAACCCAGAATATAATTTTGGGAATTATCTTGACAGGACTAGACTGGTATATCAAGAGTTATTTGGAGTGATTGGTAATTGAAAACAGAGCGATGAAAATACTCGTTGACAAGAGGGAGAATCTGTCAAAGGGATGGGCTGAAAAAATAAGAGAAATGGGTGTAACAGTAGAAATCTCATGGTTAGAAGCGGGAGACTTCTTGGTGAAAGGGGGAGATCACATTTTATTGCTCGAAAGAAAGAGCGTTTTGGATCTAGTGAACAGCGTGATATCTAAGAGGCTTTTCGACCAACTTGACGCTTTGGCTCACCAAGAGGTGCCCTTCTCTCTAATGATAACAGGAGATCCTAAAGTGGTGTGGAGGAGGTTTAGATCAATGGGAAGAGATCCAAGCTTAGTTTGGAATGTTTACCTCGGAATACAGAACGAGCTAGCCCTTTCTGGAGTTCCTACGATAGTGGTTCCAGACGAATACCTTGTACCAAAAACCCTTTATCTCCTTGCTAAAAAGATGGAAACTGGGGTTAAACCTAGTTTAAGAGTAGTAAAGAAGAGTAAGACGCTTGCAGATGAGCAAGTTGAGGTTCTTGGTACAATACGTGGTCTCGGGATTGTAAAGGCAAGAGCTATAATTGAGAGATTCAAAACATTGAGAAGAGTAGCAAACGCAAATCTGGCGGAGTTAGCAGAGGTAAAAGGAATTGGAAAGAAGATAGCCAGACACATCGTGGAGGTGTTTACAACTCCTTATGATGAGGCAAAAGAAATTAAAGTTAGTAGAAAGAAAAGCTTGCTTTATTGGGAGTAGTAAGTTAGTTTCAAACAAAGAGTTCTTTCATTGAATTCAGAATGAAATCAGGCTTTATCTTTGATTTTTCAACCTCTTCTCTACTTGTTACTCCTGTTAAGATGAGCAAAGATTTGATTCCAGCCTTATGGGCTCCTTCTATGTCAGTATCGATCCTATCTCCTATTACTAAAGTCTCTTCTTTCCTCAAGTTCAACTTTCTGATAGCCATCTCAAAAATGTGCCTGCTGGGCTTACCAACCACGATGTCTGGCTCTTTTCCTGATGCAGTGGATATTGCAGCGACCATGGTGCCAGCTCCTGGTAATAATCCTTTCTCACTTGGAAAAGTCTTGTCAGCGTTTGTTGCTATGAAAAGAGCTCCTTGTCTTATAGCTCTCATGGCTGTTGCTATTTTCCAGTAATCGAAACTTCTATCCATGCCAACTACCACGAAATCAGCGCCGTTCTCCCAACATTCGTCTTTATGGATAACTCGTAGTCCTTGGCCCTCTAACTCTTCAATGAGCCCTTTTTCACCGACGGCATAAGCTTTCCCGCCACCATACCTTTCCTTTAGTAGTAGGGCCGTTGCATAACCACTGTTCATAATTTCTTCTATGCTAACCTTCAGACCAAGATCTCTAAGTCTTTTTTCATAGTCCTTTCTGCTTCTTGTTGAATTATTTGTGACAAAAAGCACCTTTTTTCCGTAAGTTCTTAGTTCCTTGACAGCTTCAACAGCCTCTAAAATTGGTCTTTTCCCCACCCAAATTACTCCATCTAAGTCCAAAATGATCCCTGAATAAGCTTCGAACTGACGCTTAAGTCTCTTCAAAGTTCACCACTTCCAGCATTTCCATTCTTAGACTTTTGTTAGTAGGGAAAGAGCTATTAATGTGATAAGTTTATACATAATGGTAATCATGCCAGGAATTCAAGATATGCGAGATAGATTGGCTCAGATCCAACTCGTTGCCTCGATTTCGGGGGAACCTGCGTCTAGACTCTATGAGGAGATCCTTCATGAATTAACGGCAGTTGGCTTCATTCCATCAAGGAGAGCAGAGGGACACGCACTTTTCCCTTGTGAGAACGCTGATGTCCTAGGTTTGCCGCATATAAGGCTTGGAAATTTCGGGACAATGATATCTTTGTGGATAAGAGGACCCTATGATCTAAATAGAGAGAAGGCAGAGATGGCTGGTTTGACTGTTGAAGAATTGTATGAAAGGATTCTGATAGGTGCAAGACGGGCAGCCCAAATATTCGAGAGGTTTAGAGGAGTTGCGTCCTCTGTTTTGGTTTCCCTTCCTCTCGAGGTGTAGTTTAGGTCTTTTCCTCCAGAATTCTTATAGCTTCAAGTGCTATCTTAGTCTCAAGTTCAATAGCTTTCTGAACTCTTGGATCTAATTCACCTTTTTTCTCTCCTCTCTTAAATTCACCTTTCTTTGTTCCTTTTATTATGTTTCCATCTACAGCTAAAATGGCTCCAGCCTTCAGCCCTTTTATCTGAGATAAGACAAATATGGCTGCCGCTTCCATTTCTACTGAAAGCACACCTGATGTACCCCACATCTTCATAGCGTTTAAGTCCTCAGCATAAAAGGCGTCTCCAGTCAGTATTATTCCAGATCTTACATCAATGCCTTGTCTTTCTGCAGCAATTAAGAGAGAATTAACGACTTCAGAGTTCGCTACTGCCGGATACTCCAATGGAACATACGCTCTTGTTGTTCCATCTGCTCTAACAGCGGCTGTAGCAACTATAATGTCTCCTATCTCTATTTCTGGTTGTATGGCGCCCGTAGTTCCTACTCTTATGAAATACTTCGCGCCTATTCTAGCTAGCTCCTCAACAGCAATAGCTGCGGCAGGACACCCGATTCCCGTTGAAGTAACCGAAACAGATATTCCCTTGTAAGTCCCTGAGAAAGTGACGTACTGCCTATATTCCGCTACTAACCTGTATTCATCAAAAAACTTAGCTATCTTCTCAGCTCTCTTGGGATCTCCTGGAAGAAGAACATATTTCGCAACATCCCCTGGCCCACACATTATATATGGTTGAATCCCCATTTTTCATCTTGAAAGTAACATCTTTCAATTCTAAAAAGGTAAAGCTCTCAAGATTCTTCTCTTGACTCCAGAGACAAATAGAGGAGAGAGAGAAAAAAGGATAGATCCACAAAACTAACGCCTATATCAATAAGTGTTACGATTCTCGATAGAGATGCCGAATACAAGGCAACCTGAATGTTAGATTTTCTTGAGGGGTGCATTGCTCTCATATAGATTCCTAAAAGAATCGAAAGAGAAACCGCACCTAAAACGCCAAAATCTAGTGTAGCTGGTCCTATAAGAGTGGCTGTTATCCCTACATTCCTCGGCGTACCTATGATATCGGCTATGACCTTTTTAGTCGGATCAAGCATAGCCCAACCACGAGTCAATCCAAAGGGAACTGATGCTTTTGCTACCTCCTGAAAGACATGGACGGTCAATCCTGCCCTATATACAAGGTAAAGAAACCAGGGAACCATCCAGGATCCATAGTTTAGCCTTGCTACGAAGGTTCCTACAAAGAACAGGATTAGAGCAAGAATTGTAGAAATGGAAAGAGCTTCCTTGATTTTTACTTCTGAAGATATCATTCCTGCAATGAGTGCAGCTATCACAATTGATGCCAGATTTCCTTTATAGCCTAGCAATATAGCCATGATAGAAAGAGGAAAAAGAACATAAAGACCTCTTTTTCCATACTTAGAAGAGGAATAAGCCGCAGCAAAAATTGAACTGACTTGGAAGCTAGCTCTAAGAGGAGAAGAGGATATCGAGACTCTTAATCTAGGATTAAGAAGAGGCACTCCTCCTATAATCAGAAACAGGAATGAAACTGTAGAACCTATCAGGGCTCCACAAAGCAAGCTTCTTTCATATCTCCAGAACTTTGCTACCGTAAGAACTATTACAATCTGGGCTATGACGCCTAGAAATTCAGAGATACCTAAGCTTCCGAGAGAATCCAATAGAATTGAAAAAAACAGTATTATCCATCTGAACTCCCTTTTTAATGGAAATAAACTCTTCCCAGACACATACAAAACAAAAATAGATAAAAAACAGATGATTACTGATGGAAACCAGAAGCTGGGGAACATCTTTGAAAGAAGTTTTGATAGTGGAGGTACGAACCTAGCTAAAATACCAATGGATAAGTACACAAGATAAATACTAGGAATCAAAAGATACGATCTTAAAAACCATGGAATCAATGCTAAATCCTTCAGCGGCTCTTGTTTCAGTTTATTCAAGCTAAAACCACTCCTTAGGACTACTATGCTGGAACTAATTCAAGAAGTACTAGGTTCATTCACTCATAAGATTTATGGATTATTGAGTTCCAAAATTCTGTGTTATGATGAGTAAAAGAATTGCACTTGAAAAGATCCTGAACGATTTCATAGGTGAAGTGCCAGAAGTTTCTGGCGTAGCAATATTGACGAGGGATGGTCTCCCAGTAGCAAGCAAATTTAGATCAGAAGGGCCAGAAGAGGAAGTAGTTGGTGCGATGAGTGCATCCATGCTAGCTATTGGAGAAAGAGTAGCAATGGAGTTTGGACATGGAGGAGTTGAAAGGGTTCTAGTAATAGGGGAAACTGGCTATGCTATGCTTATGGGGGCGGGTCCAGACGTAATGGTAATGGCAATTTTACCCAAAAATGCTAAGATGGGTCTTGTCATGCTTGAACTCAGGAGAGCATCAGAGAAAATCGCAAAAATTGTTTCTGAGTTTGCCTTTGAGACACTGTAAAAACCTTTGGGCGTTATTATATAAAATGGGCTGGGCATTCGTGAGTTAGTATAAAGTAAAAATATTTTATCCTACTTCTGAGTATTTTGCGATTTAGATGAAAAAATGAGAACAATTGACTTGCAGAGATTCAGGGAGAGCTATCTCTTTCTTACTCTATTAGCTGTTTTTGTTGGTCTTGTATCTGGAATCGGAGCCATATTTTTCAGATGGCTAATCAATTTCTTCATAAACATATTCTACGGAGCGGGACCGAGAATATTTGGGTTCTTAGGTAAAGGCTACTATATAGTTGCTCCAGCCATAGGCGGACTAATTATAGGGCCAATCATATATCTTGCTGCCTCAGAAACAAAGGGGCATGGCGTCCCAGAGATCATGGAAGCAGTACGTACAAGAGGAGGGAGGATCCGACCGAGAGTTGCGTTAGTTAAGCCATTAGTTTCAGCCATATGCATAGGATCTGGAGGTTCTGCAGGGAGAGAGGGGCCCATAGCTCAAATAGGAGCGTCTGCAGGTTCCGCCATAGGACAGATCCTTGGAATCTCTCCGGAAAAACTTAGGGTTTTGGTGGCATGTGGTGCTGGCGCTGGAATAGCTGCAACATTTAACGCACCGATAGCTGGCATTTTCTTTGCTATGGAAGTTATCTTGGCAGAATTTAGGACTAGATCATTTATACCAGCAGTTGTAGCAACAGTAACATCTACTTCCCTTGCAAGACGATTTCTAGGGGATTATCCGGCGCTAGGACCTTTAAATTATTCCTTGAGGAGTTACAGCGAACTACCTTTATATCTAGGTCTTGGAGTTATTGCTGGTCTAGTTGGAATACTTGAAATAGATGTTTTATATAGGTTTGAAGACTTTTTCGAAAAGCTAAAAGCAATTCCTCCTTATTTGATACCTGCGCTAGGTGGTTTTATTCTTGGAATAGTTGGAATATTTCTACCCCACGTCTTAGGGGTCGGTTATGGTGAAAATCTTCTACCTCCTCTCACGAACGCATTAGTAGCTGTTATAGAGGAAAAACTTGAACTAAAACTCATGATACTGCTTGTTTTCGCAAAGATTTTGGCTACATCAATAACTCTAGGGGCTGGGGGCTCTGGAGGTGTTTTTGCGCCTTCTCTCTTCATCGGCGGAATGTTAGGAGGCGCATATGGATACGTAATGAACTTGTTGTTTCCAAACTTAACTGCTGGCTCGAGTGCATACGCCTTGGCAGGTATGGCTGCCCTCTTCTCTGGAGTAAGTAGGGCTACCTTGACCTCAATAATAATACTCTTTGAAATGACCCGGGACTATGAGATAATTCTACCGCTACTGTTATCCTGCGTTGTAAGCGATGCCATAGTCGTATTTTCTGGTAGAAACATATATCTCGAAAAGCTTATTAGAAAGGGAGTAAAGGCGAAGCCAGAAAAGCCACCAGATGTTTTGGATATGACGCTGATAAAAGAAATAATGAAGAAAGGAGATGATCTAGTTACTGTAACGAAAGAAATGAAAGTAAAGGAAGTTTATGAACTTATGGAGAAGAAAGGGTTCCACGGCTTTCCAGTCTTAGATGAGAAAGGAAGGCTCATCGGCCTAGTTACTCATAACGAGATAAATGATGCTATGACTTCTGGCCTCTGGGACATTAGCGTGGAGAAAATTATGATAAGAGATCCTCTAACTCTCTATCCTGAGGAAACATTAAGAGAAGCACTAATGAGAATAGACATAAGGAGAGGAAGCCATTTTCCAGTTGTGGATAGGAAAGACAAAAAGAAACTGGTCGGATTTGTCGCTAAGACAGACATAATATCTGCGTATGTTGAAAAAACAAAGGAAATAGAGTGGTTCCCAGCATAGTTTGGGATCAAACCCTCAAAGCTTGCTTGGTGTTTGACAATCACTCCATCAACAAAGTAATGACCGGAACTCTTACTACAGATGCAACCCTCTCACTAACTCCCTTTAAGATCAACCTCCTTAACTTTCCCTCTTTCTCTTCAGCATAACCACCAAGTTGTAATCTCCTTCTTTTACATCCTCTACTATGGCACCGGCTACATCTCTGGCAACTGCAACCTTCGCTCTCGTGTTAAAACCCTCCTTTCTTAACTCATTTGCTCCAACGTTAGCATATTCCCATTGCAAAGGATCCTAGCCAGCCAACTTCTCTCTTGAAGGAGATTTCCTCCTGTTCTGGCATTCCCTCTCCTCTTTGGCAACTTATTTTGGTAAGAAATTCTTTAATGGTTTCGCAGCTCTAGCATAAGGTCTCGTTTCTATAAAATGAAATAATAGATTTTATTTTAGATGGTTCAAAATAAACAGACACATCATGAATTTGATGATCGGAAGTTTCGTTAATGTTGGTAGGACATCAAATACTTATTTAATCAAGGAATTCAATATGCTAACTTTAAAGCAAAAAGGCTCAAAGAAGAGAATAAAGAGCTGTTAAAGGGTATCAATTAGTTAGAAAGAATTGAATTTCTGATAAAAGAGGTGAAAGAGGATTTGAGTTCTAGATCAAGAAGGTTATTTACCGCCCTCTCAATAGCTGGCTTTTTTGCCATACTAAGTTCAACTATGTCCAAATCTCCCACTCTTCCCCTTTTTGCTGAGAGCTTAGGCATACACACAGCTGAAATCGGATTCATAGCCTCAATATCCACGTTCGTTGGAATATTTACGAACGTGATCGCTGGATCTCTATCAGATAAATATGGGAGAAAGGTCTTGTTAAGGGCGGGCGGCTTTGTTTTTGCTACTGCTCCTTTGTTTTATTTATTCGTACGAAACTCTTTCCAACTAGCTGCCATAAGGGCCTATCATGGACTTGCTACAGCAACATTCGTTCCTGTCT
>CAYZRF010000008.1:0-68641 GCA_964480775.1 uncultured Nitrososphaerota archaeon | reverse complement strand
TGATATAATTTGTATGTAGCCAATACGACAAGGAAAACAATAGCCAATCCCGCAGAAATTTTTGGGTCAAGCATTGCTGAAAGCAACACGAAGAAAGCTGCTAAGATGGCAATTATACCCTCTGTTTTATTACTCATATCGATAGTTAGTCATAACCTCTTTTTATATCTTTTTATTTCAGGTCTCCCGAAGCCGATTACTAGCACGATATTTTAATAAATAATAAAAACATAAACTGGCGGGAAATGGGATGGAAAAAATTAAGATAACTATTGGAATAGTTTCGGCAATAGTAACAATTTTTGTTATCGCTTATCTTATAACATTGCCAAGAGCAGTTTTAGAGGAATTCAATTGGGTTTCGATCGTTGCGCTGCTTTTCCTATATTGGATTATTTTCGTTAATTGGTATTCTAAACATAAAAGAGAAACCCCTTAAATATTAGAAGGAAATTAGGAAGTGAACTTAGAGGCATTAAAGTTGGAGACTAAAGTCCTCTTGTACTCTTTGGGAATTTGGCTGCTTCTTCTTGTATTGGCCATAATAAATGCGGGAATTAGGGAAGCACTCTACAAACCAAAGCTTGGCGATAATCTTGGCCACGCCATCAGTTCAGTAATTGCAATTGGCTACACTCTAATTATAACGTATTTTTTTGTCGATTACATAAAAGTGAGCGCAACAAAAATCGATTTTCTTCTTATAGGAACTCTTTGGTTAACTTTAACTGTCGTATTCGAGTTTGGCTTCGGCCATTATGTTATGGGGCATTCTTGGGAGTACTTGCTTGCAGACTACAATATTTTTAAGGGAAGGCTCTGGAGTCTAGTTCTTCTAGCAATGTTCGTTAGTCCATTATTCTGGGGATTCATAATAGGAGTAGACTAATATGAAAAAGCCGAAAAGTTGTCTTTATCGGAAGAAACCTCAACTAACGGTGAGTATGGGTTAGGTGCGAAGGAAATGTCCATGTATGAGAAGTTGCATTTCAAAATAATATCGTTTGTTCATGACACTCTCTATGGGATATTTGTGAATCCCTATAAGCTCCTAGATGCGGCTGGGCTAAAGCCCGGGCAAAAAGTGTTGGAAGTTGGCTGTGGACCCGGCTTTTTCACGATCCCCGCAGCGAAAATTGTGGGAGCTGAAGGAGTGGTTTACGCGCTTGATGTTAATCCCTTCGCCGTTGAGACTGTTCAACGTAAGGTTGAGAAAGAAGGCCTAGATAACGTCAAGATTTTATTTGCGGACGCTGCTAAAACAGGTTTGCCAGATGAAAGTGTCGATTTAGCCTTTCTTTTCGGTGTTATTCATGCCTTAGAAGATGTGGATGCTGTCATGCGGGAGATGCATCGTGTTTTAAAGGCAAAGGGAATTTTGTCTGTTCAAAAATCGTGGTGGTCAGGAAAACAATTAATAAACGTTGTAACCCGAAGCAAGCTTTTCTCATTCATAGAAAGGAAAAATAGAATCTTTAAATTCAATAAAGTATAGAAATTCTACGGTATGCGAATTAGATGAGAAAACACGAGCGTGCAAGTTTTTCAAGATTTATTCTAATGGTTCTACTGAAGGAAGGTCCCCTAAATCTAAAAGAATTAGAAGAAAGAACTTTTATCTTTGTCTACCATTTTCACGGATTCGGATATAGCTTACATGCAGTAGTGCAAAAAAAGCTGACCAGTTTTCTATCTTGGCTGGGTTATCGACCCCGGGAAGATTATTCTGCGAAGATGAAGAAATGGCGCGAAAAGCATGAGCAGCAAATCAACGTTCAGCTGGAGTGTAAACATCTAATTGAGAAAGGGATTCTTAGGCTAAATGAAGAAAAAAAGTATGAATTAACAGAGAATGGAGTGGAAGAGGCTGAAAAAAGTGCAAGAGAAATGAAAAGAGCATTGACTTCGATTAGAAGCCAGTACCTAAGTCCGACGGCGGCTGCAAGAAACACAGTTATTGCTGACTTCTTTCTGGCTATAATGAAACTCTTAGCCGGATTCTTTAGCAATAGTGTCAGCTTAATTGCAGATGGTGCAGACGCTGCCATAGATACTGTTTCGGCTTCAGTTGTATGGGCTGGGATAAAGTTCAAAAAAGAACTTGCAGGAACCTTAATTATCATTTTAATGATGTTTATAACCGCCTCCAGTGTTGGATACGAATCAATAACCAAGATTATAGAAACCATTACTGCGACCACGCAACCGATATTAATGCCATGCTTAGTTATCATAGTTGAAGGAATAGCACTTATAACAGCAATCATCCTACATTTTTATCAACGCTACGTAGGGAAAAACAATGGAAGTCTAGTGTTAATCTCTCAGTCAATTGACTCTAAAAACCATGTTTATGTTGCTGGCGCCGTTATTATAAGTGCTATATTCTCAATATTTGGAATACACTTTGTTGATGCTCTGATCGGTACATTCGTAGCAAGCAGAATTCTTATAGATGGATTCAGGCTATCAAAAGAAGTGCTATCTTCAGCCAAAGGAGAAGAAATAGACTTCTCCAAATATAAAATGCCGCTTGAAAGACATAGGCACTTAAGTAGACTAGAGACGTTTAGAGCATGGATACTCTATTCTATAAAAGAGGACAACTTAACCACAAAAGAAGAATTAATCAAATCATTGAAAAGAAGCTTCAAACCAAAATACACCTATATCCTAAGCGAGTTTAGATTTAGACCCTCAATAGACATAAATTTCGAGAAAGAATTCGATAACATAATCAAATATTTAATTGAGGAGAAATTTATAACTAAAAATGGAAAAAACTTCACTTTAACTGAAGATGGCAGGAAAAGAGTCGACAAAATATTCAAAAATATTAGGTATCTGTAAAATGAGTGAAAATAATTAAACTGTTCACCTTTACTGCTTTTGATATATTTTCAGAGATGAAAATTTTGGTTATAGCCATAGCACTGGTCGCCTATTTCGTTCATCAATATAATAAAAAGCCTGAGCATACAGGTTTTCGTATGAATAATATCTTAGTGAAATAAATTTTTCTTAGGTTCTCAGAGCTGTTATAACCACGCGCGGTATCTACTTTTAACTCAACTTACATTCATGTGTGTTTTCGCGAAATAATTTGCTGTGGACCTTTTTAGTAGTAAAAATTGATGATAGGGCTTTCAAAGGTTTTGGACAAGCTTACCTGTCCACAAGACTTATAATTGAGGATCTTATTATCCGTGACGATACAGAATATCAAGGGAGTTGATTATGGACCGCCAATATCTGTTCTGGGCGTAGATGCCCACGAATTAAAGCCTCTTTTACTGAGATCCTTAAATAAGAATCAGTTATTAATTCTGAGAGAGTTAGCCTTTAACTTCGATAGGAGCCTCACTTCTGTCCTAATCGAGATTTCAGAGACAAAAAATGTCCCATTGTCGACGCTTAAACTTAATGCCAAAGTCCTAAGGAATCTGGGCTTGATATATGTAGGTGAGCTAAATGGGAGGCGCTCTGCAAGGTTATCTAGGCTTGGAAGGATCGTACTTGAAATAATAGATGGCTAGGCGAATTCCTATATAATCAGAGCTTCAGAATTATACTTTGCAGCTATCTAGAATAGTTCATCAGCCCGATGGATTTTATTTAGCGTTAGCTCTCTGAATATGATCTCATCTATCCTCTTCCTCGGACACATGGTGCAAGGGCCCAAGCTCCACTCCAGTTTGGAGTATTTCTCATTGTAAAGGTTTCTAGCAAGCGTTCTTTCAAAGGCCATTATGCTTTTTTCCCGGAACTCATAACCCAGCACCTTCCTCAAACCCTCTATTATCGCTCTCTTAATCTCCTCTAGCTCCACATCCCTTTTAAGCGCCTTTTCGATGGTTGTTACTTCGTGCCGCTTAGAATGGACGAACTTTTCCTTTCGATCATAGTAAGGAACTTTTAGAACTCGATCAAGCAATTCTAGATCTGAACTTACTAGTATTGAGCCGTGGACGAATATGAACTCCTTTGCAATAAGCCCAGACATTCCAGAAACCTTTTTCTTTCCTATCAAAACGCTGTTAACAGGCTTAAAGTGCACGTCTTTAACGCCTAAACTCCTAAGGCCAAATTCAACTGCCTTTCCAAGGAGTTCAAACCCCCCAAATAGCTTCTCTCCTATTAAAGGATTGTTTCTCCTTAAAGTCAAGGCGAAGTTCAGGTTTCCAAGATCATGGTATACAGCTCCTCCTCCCGTAAACCTCCTTTCTACCCTGACTTTGTAACTGATACACTCCTCGAGATTTACCTCAAGACTAGGGCATTGAAATCTGCCAATTACAATGGCATTAGCATTCCTCCAAAACCTAAGGGTTTCAGGAATAACTCTTTTTCCTACAGCCAAGGCGATGGCCTCCTCAAGAGCGAGATTCAGATAGGGATGCTCTGGATATTCTAAGTCAAGAACTCTTATCATGAAGTCCCTCGCAGGTCCATCGAAGCTCAGATCACTTTTAATATTAGGGACTTAAGAGCAACATGCAGAGCCCTGCTTTAACTAGACTAACAGAGAAATGAACGGCCCTCTATTAAGTCGTCGTGTCTATCTTGCATGATTTAACTGTTTAGAAGGCTTTCTTTACCATACTCAAATATCTTAAGTTAGTCCAATAGGTTCTGCTCAGGTGAAGTACTTGGCATCACTTGAGGAAGAAGTTGTTGGAGATATCTGGTGCAATTTTGAGGCATACAAGAATTTAGTTATAATGTGCGATCGCTTTGGCAGCCGTTTCGCATTTACAGAAGAGGAAAAGCTAGCTAGAGACTTCATTGAGAAGAAGTTCGAGGAATACGGTTTAGAAAACGTCAGAGTGGAGCCTTTCAAGTATTTTGGATGGAAGAGGGGCAAGGCATCCTTGGAGGTTTTAGAACCGTTTGAGAAGAAAATACCGGTAATATCCCTTGTTCTTTCGCCTCCAACCCCAAAGGAAGGCTTGGAAGGAGAAGTAGTTTACCTGGGCTCTGGAAGTCCGGATGAGTTCAAGGCGAAGAAAGACGAGATAGAGGGAAAGATCGTACTTTGTTCTAGTGCAGCATCTCCAGATGGGAAGAGATACCACAGAAGGACAAAGTACGGGTATGCGGTTGAGTTTGGAGCCATAGGCTTCATCTTTATGAATCATAACCCTGGGAAGCTGCCTCCAACTGGATCCTTAAGACCAGCCTACCGGATGGCTGGTGAGATACCAGCAATAGGGATCTCAAAGGAGGATGGAGAGTTCATAATCCGTAACATGAAGGGTAGGAGACTAAGGGTCAGGATGTACAACGAGAGCCAGATTGTGCCGGATGCTACCTCTTGGAATGTTGTGGGGGAAATCGTCGGAAGCAAGTATCCAGACAATGTAGTGATTCTTGGAGGTCACTACGACGGACATGACATATCACAAGGTGCTCTTGACAATTGTTCGGGCGTTGTAAGCATAATGGAAGTGGCAAGGGCTCTAGCAAAGCACAAAGGATCGTTTAAGCGTACAATAAGGTTTATTGCATTTGGGGCTGAAGAACTTGGCGTTACGGGGTCCACGTGTTACGTTGATCAACATAAAGATGAGATACCCCGCTTCAACATGATGATAAATGTAGATGGGGGAGGAAGGTTTATCAGACAGAACTTTGAGGTTCACGGTCCAGAAGAACTCGTTCCCTACTTGCAGAAAATTGCAGACGAGATAGGCTATCCCATGAAGGTGAAAACTACATTAAGCACGGCTTCTGACCATTGGCCCTTCTATCTAGAGGGGGTACCCGCGGCTTCCCTTGAGAGCGTTCCAGATCCCATGCTGGAACCTTTAGTAAGGTCAATGGGAAGAGGTTGGGGCCATACACCGGCTGATACTGTTGATAAAGTGGATCCTAGGGCGCTAAAGGAAGCATCGCTTGTTCTAAGCCAATTCCTTATAAGAATAGCAAATGAGGAAGAGTTCCCAATAAAACACACGGAAAAGAAGAGGATCCTCAAATACTTAGAGGAAAAAGGCGTGGCTGATAGGCTAAGAATCCAAAAGAAGTGGCATCCAGAGTCTATAAGATAAAGACTGCTTGTGCTAGGCAATGAATTAATCAATTCGAGATATTAACAATGCTGCTATACTACAAGCGCCAGGTAATAAGGCGATAAGCCCCCCACTTCCTATTCTTACCGAAATCGTGCTCGGGCCTCTGTTTAAGAGATGCCAGACCACTCCTCTAATTATCTTTTTTGCCTCAATTCCAATGTAGGTTATCAAAGAAGTTCCAAAGAGCATTACTATCGAAGAAACGAACAAATCCTTTTTTCTCTCTGGTAAAAGAAGGTCTTTTCTGCAAACAGCAAAAAACATGAGGACGTTGAGCTGAATCAATATTCCAAATCCAAGACAATAAACATACTTGAGTAACCACATTTCAGCTTCGATATATCTCATTGCATCTCCAAAAAACACCTCTACGGGTCCATCACCATCAACTATTATGCCTAAAGGGAGAAAAACGAAGATAAAGGAGGCAAATACAGAAATTATGTGCAAAATAGCACATATCTTGACTTTATACTCTATAGACATCCATTTAGCCTTCAAACGGGCATCACAAAAACTTTTTCCTTCGTAAGTGGAATATGGTATGATGCCTTTTGGAGTACGATGAGGTTCTTGGTTATTACTCAAAGGAGTTAGTAAAAAAAGAAATTTCAGAGTATTGTAAGAGTAGATGGGTGGCAGTAGAGGCTCCTTCAGGAGAAAAAAGAACTTTCTTCCGGTATCTGGGTAAAAAACCTTTGAAAATTGAAGAAGCGAATGATGTAGAAGCAGTTCTCAAGAGATTTAAGTTCTTTAAACCAAGAACCTACTATGCGACTGCTAATCTCTATGAAAAATTGGATTCTAAGGAGGATCTTGAAGAACCAGACAACATAGTTCTATCTTCTCCCATTTGGGATATCGACAACGAGTTAGACAGATGGAGACAGACAACAGAAGCAGCTATGGCGATAATTGAAGAGTTGGAAAAGGCCGGAGTTGTGAAGTCCGTCTATCTCAAATGGTCGGGTAGAGGTTGTCATGTGCATATTCATGAGAAGGCCTTCTCGTCTGAGCTACTTAAGGAACATAACCCACTTGACATATCCTACTCTGTTGTCGAATACGTGCTTAGAAAGGTTCAAGATAAAATAAAGGATATAGCTAAATCTTCTGAGAGAGCAGAAAGGCCACTAGCTGTTGAAAATGATATGGATCTCAAGCGAGTTTTTACGGTTCCGCTATCTCTACATAGATCGCTTGATCTGGCAGCTGTTTGCTTTAAACCGAATGAAATTGACGAATTCTCGCTAAGCTGGCTGGATCCACGTGAACTAAGGCATAACACAGAATGGAGAGAACATGAAGTTGGAGAAGCAGATGATCTCGCGAAGAGAGCTCTTGGTGAGATTGGAGGATACTTTAAAGCAAGGGTGGTCGGAGCTGTTAGGACGAGAGCTGGAGCACCTGTTACAAAGGAAAAAAGGAAGGAAAGACCCAGAATGAAGGCCAAGAAACTGGGAAGGTTTCAAGTGATGGGTCTCCTACAGGCAGCGAGATATTATGTTCTAAAAGGGGATCTAGAGAAGGCGAAATCCTTTGGACTAAACAGGGCAATCTTCTATGCTTGGGCCAAAAGAACTGGTGGGAGAGTAGGAAGAAGGGCTGCTAAAGCAAAGGCAGCTAAACCTCGAATAGAGGTAGAGGTCAAAGAGGCTGAGAGATTGGAAGAACATGTTGGAAACGAGGTCGCTTATCTCTCAAAAGAAGGCTTTTTCTCGATAGGCGATCAGATTCAGAGACCAGAGGACTATGATAGACAGATAGCGGGAAGAATAAACTCTGTTATATCGTACGATCAAGCGTGGAGCGCTGCGTTAAGATATGTCTCCAATTTTCCAAGTGAGGTGCTTCTAGATCAAAGAGGCTTTTTCGAAAAGGTGTATAAACCAGTAAGGGATAAATTTCTAGAAATAATTGAAAAAGATCAAAAATAGGCCAGATTAGAATTATAGTTTGTCCTTACACAGATTTTTCAAAATGATCCAAGGAATTCAAGGGACAGGTGAATATATGAGTAGCTTGATTGAAGCGAAACCATCTCGTAATAGGGAAATAAAGGCCATATTGATGTTTTATGTCGTTGCGTACGTGCTAAATTATGTCGCATCCTTTTTTCTCCTTCAATCTAATTTAGGAATTCATAGCAACAGGATATACGCCCTGTTAGTGTATACTGCAGCTTTGCTCGTGCTAATGTTTGTCCTTACCTGGTTTTCCTCAAATTTCTTGCAGAAAAGCATTGAATCGCTTATTGGTACCGAAGGCAAAGTAATTGATTCTTTTCTGTGGGCCAACGCCTTCTCCTTGCCTATACCTGTTCTCTGGATAGTTAGCATACAACTCATGAGCATAGACATCGTGCTTTCTGCAGCAAAGCCTAGTTGGGTTGAAGCACCAATCTCCTCGGGAACTATACTTTTAGCGATCTTGTTTTGGACATTAATCGGAATACTTTCATTTGCTTTCTATCAAGCAGTTCCTTACGAGATTTTGTCACCTCTTTTAGGAAAACTGGCGGTTCCAATAATTGCTATTTTTTGGTCGGGACTGTACAATTCACCTTTTATAACAGGGAAACTAGATCCAGTTGATGTTTTGTTCTTTGGTCTTCTCTTTTCTTACGCCTATCATAAATCGAGAAATATCATTGGAGTAATTTTAGCTTATCTTCTAAATGAAAATCCAATGTGGTGGATGATCTCCGCCGTGTTCGGGAACTCCATTGGAAACGCATTTAAGTTATTTCTCGTTGTTAGGGCAATTATCGCTCTATTCTGCGTAGTCATGCTTCTGTGTAAAATCAAAGAACGCTCTTAGAAATTCACCTATTGTCATTGAAGTGGATACAGTACGTTAGACATTCGACAAGATGATAAGTTTAACCTCGTAAGGATTATGGGATTAAGTTGAAAGTAGCCGTTTACTACTCTTTGGAAGATCTTCGTATTGAAGAGCGACCTGTCCCTACAATATCTTCAGCAGAAATACTAGTAGAAATGAGAGCTTGTGGAATATGTGGATCTGACCTTATGAGCTGGTATCTGAAAGATAGAGCACCATTAGTCTTGGGCCATGAGCCTTCAGGAGTTGTCGTTAAGGCAGAAGAGGGATCTAACTTCTCCGTTGGAGACAGAGTTTTCGTTCATCATCACGTACCATGCATGTCATGCTATTACTGTACTCATCAGGATTTTACCATGTGCGAACAGTTTAGGAAAACTCATTTGGATCCTGGAGGTTTTGCAGAGTTCTTCAGGGTTCCAGCACCCAATGTCCAATTTGACACGCTAAAACTTCCAAAGGACATGTCATTTGAGGAAGCCACGCTAATAGAGCCCCTTGGATGTTGTATTAAGGCTTTAAACAAGTGTGATTTGGAGTTAGGAGATGTCGTTGCTGTAATAGGGGCAGGTCCAGCAGGCATAATGCTAGGCCTTCTCTCCAAGCTGAAAGGAGCCTCAAAGGTAATAACCTGCGATCTTGTAGATTATAGGGTTAGAAAAGCTATTGAACTAGTTGGCCCAGCAATTAACCCTCTGAAAGAAGATTTTGTCGAAAAGGTTAAGGAAGAGAGCAATGGTAGGGGCGCTGACGTAGTTTTCCTCACAGTATCAAGCCCTAAAGCATTTCAAACCGCTCTTAATGCCTGTAGAAAAGGAGGAACAATATCTCTTTTTGCTCCCACTTCCCCAAAGGAGTTTGTTGAGATAAGCCCTCACGAGCTGTTTTTCAAGGAGATTTCAATAATACCTTCCTACTCAACCAGCCATGTAGAGACAAGAGAAGCCCTCAGCTTGCTCTCATCCAAAAGGATAGATGCCTCTAAGATCATAACCCATAGGTTCAGCCTTGATGACGTGGGAAAAGCCTTCGAGCTTGCAGCTAAGACCAAGGAATGTCTGAAGGTTCTCATCACTGTAGAGAAACCTTAATTGATTTGAGATGAAGGTTTAGGGGATGTTAGATGGGTAAGATGAAGGCTGCCTTGCTTTATGGCGTTAAAGACCTGAGGCTTGAGGAGGTTGATATACCTGAAGTAGGACCAGGAGAGATCTTGGTTAGGGTCAGGGCTGCTACGACCTGCGGAACTGATCTGAAGATATACAAGAGGGGTTATGTTGGGGGAATAATAAAGTACCCTCAACCATTCGGCCATGAGTGGGCTGGAGATGTGGTAAAAGTAGGGGAGGGAGTTCAGGGAATTGAAGAAGGCATGAGGATAAGGGCTGGTAACAGCACACCGTGCTACAAGTGTCCAATGTGCCAAAAAGGATTATACAACCTTTGTGAGAACAGGACCTGGCTATGGGGCTCATATGCAGAGTACGTGAAGGTTCCAGCCCCAATAGTCAAGCACAACCTTCATATAATACCACCTAACCTTTCCTATGCGGAAGCAGCCATAACAGAGCCGCTTGCATGCGTTTTACACGGAGCTCTTAAGGCAGGGATTAAGCTAGGAGATACCGTAGTCGTAATAGGAGCTGGTCCTATAGGCATACTTCACACTCAGCTGGCGAAGAGAATGGGAGCCAAAAAGGTGATAATTGGGGATCTAGTGGAGGAAAGGCTGAAGATAGCAGAAGAATTGGGAGCAGATGTTACAATAAACGTCTCTGAAGAGGACATCGCATCCAGAGTAAAGGAGGAGACGAGGGGACTTGGAGCTGATGTTGTCATAGAGGCTGTCGGCTTACCAACAACTTGGCAAAAGGCCTTAGAACTTGTTGCGAAAGGAGGTACTGTCCTTGAGTTCGGCGGATGTCCTTCTGGAACAAAGATAGAAGTAGATACGGAGCTGTTACACTACAGCGAAGTAACGCTATTAGGGACCTTCCACGCAACTCCAGAGGAGTTTTCAAAGGCCTTTGATCTCATTAGTTCAGGTCAAATAAACGTTAAGCCAATAATATCTATGGAAAAACCCTTAGAGGAGATAAAAGAGGTATTTGATTCGATTTTACAGTCCAAAAAGGTCTTGAAAGTATCGATAACACCCTAACTATTGATTATTCACCGACATAAATAATCAGTTTCTAAGCTGTTTTTCTATTTCTAATGCTAAAAGATGCATAAAAGCATCTCGACGGGAAACAGCCCTTGAATTGTTTTTAGTTAGTCTTTCTTCTATTTCTAGATGGTTGACGGGATACTTGTATTAGATTATGGAGGACAATACTGTCATCTAATTGCTAGAAGAATAAGAGAACTTTCTGTTTATTCTGAAATAGCTCCAGGTGATATCTCTAAAGAAGAAGTGCTATCAGTAGGTTTTTCTGTCAAAGGTCTAATCCTATCTGGAGGGCCTGCTAGTGTCTTTGAAGGAGGCCCGACTATAGATAGAAGACTTTTAGATGGATCAATTCCAGTTCTAGGCATCTGCTATGGACATCAACTTATAGCTCACATTCTTGGAGGAAAAGTAAGCAAAGGAACAAAGGGAGAATTTGGAACTTGTTTGGTCTCCCTAAATAGGAGAACGGGTGTTCTAAAGGGACTTAAAGAAAAAGAAAGAGTTTGGATGAGTCACAGAGACCTAGTGATAGAGGTCCCTAAAGGTTTCTCGGTTGATGCATTTTCTGACTCATGCCCTATAGCCGCCTTTTCGAATGAGAAACTGAAAATTTATGGAATTCAGTGGCATCCTGAGGTAATCCATACTGAAAATGGGATACAAATTCTCAAGAACTTTGTTTTCGATATATGCAAGTGTTCTCCTGAATGGAAAATGGAAGGCTTTGTGGAAAAAGCAATTGATGAGGTTAGAGAGATAGTGGGGTCTGGCAGAGCCATAGTAGCTCTGAGCGGAGGCGTTGATTCAAGCACAGCGGCCATGATAGCTTACAAAGCCTTAAAAGATAGAGTAATCGCTGTATTTGTGGATCACGGACTAATGAGGGCAGGCGAAGCAGAAGAGGTAAGGAAATTCTTTGAAGGAAAGGGATTGAAGGTTATTTACGTTGACGCTAGCTCAAGATTCTTCAATATGCTAAAAGGAGTTAAAGATCCAGAAGAAAAGAGAAGACTAATTGGAAATGAGTTTGTAAGAGTATTTGAAGAGGTTGCTAAGGATATAGAGGCTCAGTTCCTTATTCAGGGAACTATTTACCCAGACAGGGTTGAATCTGGGAGAGGGCTTACCGCCAGAATAAAAACCCATCATAATGTTGCAGGATTACCGGAAAAAATGAACCTTAAGGTTATTGAACCGCTCAGGGATCTTTACAAGGATGAAGTTCGAACTGTTGCAAGAGGGCTTGGCCTACCAGAGGAAATAATCGAAAGACAACCATTTCCAGGTCCAGGACTGGCAGTGCGAGTGTTGGGAGAGGTCACTCCTGAAAGGGTTGAGCTACTTAGGAAGGCAGATAAGATAGTTAGGGAGGAGATAGAGAAGGAGGGATTGTCCTCTAAGATCTGGCAATTTTTCGCAGTGCTATTAAATGACAGAAGTACAGGGATTAAGGGCGACAGCAGAGAGTACGGGCATATTGTGGCAATAAGAGCCGTTGAAAGCGTTGATGCGATGACAGCAAAATTCTCAAAGCTCCCCTACGATCTCCTTGAGAGGATATCAACTAGGATTACAAACGAGGTGGCTGGGGTTACTAGGGTCGTTTATGATGTTACCCATAAACCCCCTTCAACCATTGAATGGGAATAACCGTGAGCTGAAATTTCTCTTATTCCTAGCGGAGTTATTCTCCCTAATCTAGCCTTTTTCCACATATCTTCAATGGTTGAGGCTCCTGCATATCCGAAAGCTGCTTTCAGGCCACCTACAAACTCTTTTATGATGGATACCACTTTTCCTTTGAAGGGAACGAGCATCTCAACTCCCTCTGCCACTTCCTTAGAGGGTTTTGAATATCTGTCAAGAACGTACCTTTTAGCTCTAGCCGAAAGGCTCCCCATGCCTCTATACAACTTGAACATCTTGCCGTTTATCATAATAGGTTCATTCGGAGATTCTTCAGATCCAGCTAACACGAAACCAAGCATCACACTAGAAGCTCCTACAGCGAAGGCCTTAGCCGCATCCCCTGGACCCTTTATCCCTCCATCAGCGATGACTGGTAGCTTTACTCCATAGTCTTTTAAGGCCTGTGAAGCTTGAGCAGTTGCCCACAATGTGGGAGAGGCCGCTCCTGTCACTTCACCAGTTATACAGATGCTACCAGAGGACATACCCACTCTTAATGCAGCTGCCTCGATCCTAGTGATTATCTCCTCGACTGCTTCATAACTACCAACATTTCCAACAACGATATCTATTCCTATCTCTGAGATCATCTTCTTAGTTGCCACAATCACAGCTTCGTTGTGAAAGTGTGCTACATCTACTATTAGAGCGTCAGCCCATCTGCTCAATTTCCTTGCTCTATCCAAATCAAAAGGGCTAACTGCTGCGGCCACAAGAAGATTTCCGTCCTTATCCATTGCTGGCTTAAGGGATTCTTTATTTCCAATCCCTTCAAAAGGATTAGATGCCTTAACCTCTCTGACCTCTTTAATTTGTTCATCTTTAGGCATATTTCTGTGGATCACTCCTATTCCACCGCATCTAGCGATAGCTGTTGCCATCTTAGAGGACGTCACCGTATCCATAGGAGCTGAAACTAAAGGAACTTTTAGTTTTATTGACTTGGTGAAATTTGTGGTCAGTTTTACTTCTGAAGGTTCAACAACGGCTTTGCCTGGTAAAAGAATAACATCTCTAAATGTTAACACAAGAGGAGCTTCAAGAAGCTTCAAAAGGAAGGGCTTAAAAGTCTCCATTAAAATCTCGGTTTTGAAAGGAGATTTAAGTTTTTCGGGATGTGCGTCTGCTGGAGAGTGGGCCGCCTATTCTTAAGATTGTGCCAATTGCCTTTTTAACTCTGTTATCTTACTGAATCAGAAGCTTTTACATTGAGTTCCTTCAAGTCTCCTTATTTGTTCCTTGAGTGATCCCAAGATATATCATTTTCCTACGACATCGTTTCAATGAATCTCAAAACTTCCTCTTTTGTAATGAACTCTAAGGCTACTAAAGTAGGAACAACGCGAAGCTCATATTTATTTGGCCACCCACTATCTTCTTTTTGTTTTTCTAAGATTTTACTCAAGGATAACTGAACTATCTCGTTTTCTAGGGTATAACCAGCTGCTATAAGTCCATCTAACGCGGCTACCCATGGCCACACAGGCGGATATATCTTTGCCCATTCCTCTACCTCAGTCACGACAAAATCTTCCAAAGCTAGACAGGCTTTCTTAATTGTGGGCGAATCAACCTGCATTCCAAACTTTATCATAGCAGATATTGCCCTTTGTGTTGAATCTGACTCTATGTCGGTAGGATCCGCGCCTTCAATGCTTAACCACATTCCAGAAGAAGACTGCATGCTAAGTAGCCACTCAACGGCCTTTTGAACACGAAAATCTCTTCTGTATCCCGCCTCTACTAAAGCTTCTATCGAGTCAGAAGTAAGAATTGGGACTCCTTTTTCGGAACTTGACCAAAAGGGGGTTTTGTCCTTTGATAGCTCAGGATTCTCGTGCCATCCCCCGTTTTCCTTCTGTAAGTTCCACAAGAAACCTATTGCACGTCGTATTGTCGGGGAACTTGATTCTTTGCCAGATGTAATTAGGTTAATTACAGCTTCAGCAGTTGCTATAACCGAGGAGGTTTCTCCTTTGTTTCTAGAAAACCCTCCATCTAGATTCTGAAGCTGTAATATTTCTTTTAGGTATTTCTGAGATAGTTCTTCTTCAAGAACTCCTAAAAGCCTTAGAAGAGTTAACTTCCTCCAGCAGCTTGCTTCGTCCCAGAAAAGCCTAACAGGATCTCCTTTCAGCTTTCTGGCCTTCATTAAGAATTAACTATAGTAGTTGCTTTTCAAAGTTGTGTAAATTTTCTATCCTTTGGTCAGTTTGACCTTCGCAGAAATCATAATTAAGGTTAGCGTACGGGGTTTCATGGTGAGTAGTTTGAAAAACTCAGAATATGTCCTCGAAGAGTTGAAGCCCGAAGATGCGGATAAGTGCGCTGAAGTGCTGTATAATTCCCTTAAAGGAACCCTTCCTCCACCCATAAAGGGAAAAGAAGGAGTCCTTAGGATGATATGGGGGCCCCTCAAGGTGTCTGTTGTGGCTAAGAAAAACAACGAAATCGTGGGCATCATAACTGGGACTGCTTCTCTACCACCAAGCGTAGTTTTCATACATGTCCTTAGCAAGGAAGCTTCGATGGCTGGCGTAGAAAAAATGTTATTAGATCATTTTAGCAAGGTTATAAAAGAAAAGGTACCCTCTGCTACTTATCTCACAACATCAGTACCTGCTGATGAGAGATTTTTCATCTCGTTCTATCTGAATTTAGGATTTACTATCTATGGCTTCGTTAGGGAGGGATACTTGGGGAAGGACGTTGTCATGTTAAGGAGGAGCATTGAAAGCTGAAGTCATGCTCTATGCCTCAATACTGTTCCTGGAGTCAAACCCGTATGATTTCCATTCTCGACTACGATCTCTCCGTTCACTAGAACGTATTCGATGCCTAGAGGGAATCGATGTGGATTATCAAAAGTAGCTCTATCCTTGATTGTCCTCGGATTAAATACAACTATGTCAGCACGCATCCCTGGCCTTATGATCCCCCTATCGAAGAGCCCTAGTTTCTGAGCAGGCATGGAAGTCATCTTTCTTATGGCTTCTTCCCAAGGTATAATTCTCTTTTCCCTTACATAGACCCCCAACACCCTTGGGTAGGTTCCATAGCTCCTTGGGTGGGGCCTTCCTCTTCCGAGAATTCCTTTTGGTGAGAGAGCATAGCCATCGGATCCTACCATAACGTTTCTGTTCCTCATTACGGTTTCGACATCCTCTTCGCACATTGCGAAATAGACTATTCCAACAGAGCCTTCCTCTTCTATCAGAAGATCGGCCGCAGCTTCAAACGGATCTTTTCCAAGCAGCTCTGCAGCTTCTTTGAGGCTTTTACCTATTAGATGTGCGTTCTTTTCTGATTTAAGGTAAGAGATATAGGCATCTCCCCATCCATATTCAGCTCCTATGCCCTCCAAGTTTTCAATAGTCTCCTCTTTTATCTTTGCTCTCGTTTCTGGATTCATCAGCCTCTCGATTAGCTTCTTCGTTCCCCCTGCCCTAGCCCACGCTGGAAATGCTGAAGCTAGGCTGCTGCTTGCTGCAGTGTATGGATATTGGTCACAAGTAACATCAACGCCTCTCAGCCTGGCATCTTCAACCATGGCAAGTGTTTTCTTTACCTTACCCCAGTTTACCCTACCCATGGCTTTGTGATGGCTTATCTGAGCAGGAAGACCAGCTCTCTCCCCTACTTCAATGGTTTCTCTTACCGCCTCTACGAGGGTGTCGATTCTGGGAGTTATTAGTCCCCAGCGCCTTATACCCTCACCTCTTCTCCTTATGTGAGATGCGTAAATCCCTCCATGTTTAGCCACAACTTTAGCGAGTTCTATGATTTCTTCAGTGCTTGCATAGCATCCTGGTGCATACATGAGCCCTGTTGATAGTCCAAACGCCCCTTCTCTCATCGACTTGTCGACTAGTTCTTTCATCCTCTCCATCTCCTCCTCTGTTGGATCTCTGTCATCTGGACCTACCACGCACCACCTAATGGTTCCATGACCGAGAAGACATGCGAAGTTAATTGAGCAACCTTGCCTATCTATCCTATCGAGATACTCGCCAAAAGTCCTCCAGTCTATCTCTATTCCATACCTTTCTGCAGATTTTTTCTCCTCTTCAAGAGCATATCCTTCCAATGGAGCTGGAGAATGACCGCAGTTCCCTCCAAGCTCGGTTGTAACTCCTTGCATAACCTTACTCTCAGCTTTTGGATCTACAATCACAGCTAAGTCGCTATGCCCGTGTATGTCAATAAATCCAGGGCAGACAACGAAGTTCGTTGCATCTATCCTTATATCCGCTTGAAAGTCCTTTGCTCTTCCTATTTTTGAAATTTTCCCGTCTTCTACAGCAATGTCTCCTCTAAACCATGGATTACCCGTTCCATCCATAATAATGCCATTCTCAATTAGAATCTTGGGCTTACTGGACAAGCTACCACCCGGGCATTGGAACGGAGGAAAGAGATAAACAGAACTGATGGGCGGTAATGATTAATTTATTCTCTCTGAAATTATTTTGAGGTGAATAAAATGGGAACATTGGATGAAGGGGCCAAAAACGCTGTAAAAGTTTGTATGGGGGTTAAACCAGGGGAACACGTTCTAATAGTGACAGACAGGCTCCAATATGAAGTTGGCGATGCCATAAGAAGAGCTGCGCTGGAAGTAACCCAACATGTCAAGCTCTATGTTCTCGAAGACTACGGAGAAAGACCCATGACGGAGCTTCCTGAGAAAATCGAAAAGGCAGTACCTTGGGCCAACGTAACTTTCTGGGCTGCAGAAAGCAAGAAAGGCGAACTTCCTATGAGAAGGTCTTTCAGATTGCTTGCAACTAAATATGCAAGGCATGCTCACATGCCAGGAGTTACTAAGCTCTTAATGGAACAGGGAATGTGTTCTGATTACAAGAGGATTTCATCCTTTACAAAAAAGTTGGAAAAGATCTTAAAAAATGCAAAGAAGCTTGAAGTAAGAAACCCGGCAGGAACAAACCTTCAAATTGAGCTAAATCCTGAATGGAGATGGAAACCATGTGATGGGATATACCACAAGAAAGGAGAGTGGGGAAATCTACCCGAAGGAGAGATATTTACAGCACCATTCAATGCAAACGGCCATATTGTTGCAGATGAACTAGGAGACTGGTTCTCAAAGAAATATGGGACATTAACAAGGCCAGAGGCTGATAGAGATACCCCAGTTCACATTGATATAGTTGATTCAAGAGCAAATGTAGAGAGCATAGAGTGCGAATTGAATGAGTTAAAGGCAGATCTAAAGGAATATCTTAAGACCGATGAAAATAGCAATAAAGCAGGCGAGATAGCCCTACCTACAAACTTAGAACTAATCGAAATGCCCCTAGTAGGTATCCTGCTCCAAGATGAGAAGGCTAGAGTGCATCTAGCATTTGGTAATCCCTATCCAAAAGAAACTGGAGCTGACTGGGTGTCGAAAACCCACATCGACTGTATAATAAAGGAAGCAACCGTCTGGGTCGATGGTAAAAAGATTATCGATAGAGACAAATACCTAATAGAGATCAATTAGGTCTCGATAAGTAGGTTTGAAAAAAGAAAGGGAAAAAGGTAGTAGATTAACTCTTCGTCTCGTAAACTATTTTGCCATCGATGAAGGTCATCTCAACTTTGCTTCTCATCACGTCCAACGGATGTCCGGTCATGACAACAAGGTCTGCGTCCTTACCCTCCTCTATGCTTCCAATTCTATGATCTAATCCAAGGAATTGAGCAGGATTTATCGTTAGAGCTTTTAGGGCCTCTTCTTCAGGTAAACCTTCTCTAACTGCAACGGCTGCACTTATAGGAAGCATTTTCGGAGGTAAAACAGGGTGATCTACAGTGAAAGCCACTTTTACCCCTGCTTTGTATAGTATAGCTGGAGTTTGTGGAGTCCTATGCCTTAACTCAACCTTATATCTAGCGGTTAGAAGGGGACCACATACGGCCCATATGTCTCTTTTTGCCAATTCGTTTGCCACTAGATGAGCTTCTGTTGAATGCTGTAGGATCATTTTGTATCCAAACTCCTCCGAAAGTCTAATTGCCGTCATGATATCGTAAGAGGTGTGTGCGTGAGGGTAAGCAACCAACTCTTTTCTCAGAAGTTTCTCTAGGACCTCTAGCTTTATGTCCTTTTCGAATTTTTCCCAATCCTCAGGTTTCTTTTTCGCTGCTTCCTTCTTTTTCATGTAATTTTGAGCTTTAGTTAGCCACTCTCTAATGAGACCTGCGACGGCCATCCTTGTGTAAGGGGCTTTTTTCATCCCTTGACCATAGACACTCCTTGGGTTCTCTCCAAAAGCCATCTTCAGACAGAAAGGCTCTTTTATAAGCATTTCTTCAACGGTGTTTCCATAACACTTCACAATTGCGCCCAAACCACCAATTGGATTCGCGCTTCCTGGTACAACGCACGCCGTTGTTATACCGTACTCCCTTGCCTCTTGAAAACCGTGATCTTCTGGTTTTATTGCGTCTAATGCTCTAAGATGTGGTGTCACCGGATCCGTAATCTCGTTATGATCTCTACCCTCCCAACCAACCTCCTCCATGCTTATACCAGCATGGGTGTGTGGATCCACTATTCCTGGCATGACTACCTTTCCTGTAACATCTATTACTTCAGTGCCAGAAGGGATCGTAACCTCCTTGCCCACTGCCTTTATCTTTCCATTTTCTATAAGGATCGTACCTCCTTCAATAACCCCCTTTGTTATCGTTATGATCCTCCCACCTTTTAGAGCTATCAATAAGGTCACCTGCTAAACGACCTTTTCATAAAAAGATAAAACTTTTCAAAAGAGCGAAACCTATTGAGATTGTGATCTCCATCAAGCTAACATCTCTTCTGAACAATTCGACCATAACTCTAATTAGGCCGAGCTTTTTGGTATGAGAGATGTGAAATGTCAAGCAATACAATTTGGCTAAGAATATTCATCACTCTTTCCTTGCTGTTTACGGGCGTGCTAGTGGCTGCATCTGGGGTTATCTTGTACTTTGCTCCAACTAGTAAAGGGTCTGGAGGGGTTATCATAATGGGCCTTACGAAATGGCAATGGATATCGATCCATGATTATTCGGGTTACATAATGGTTGGTCTAGTGCTAATTCATGCGATCTTGAATAGAAGGCCGCTTCTAGCATACTTGAAGAGAGTTTTCAAAGGGTAAGATGTGTGAAGACGGGATACCTCATTATGGGTTTGTAGTAGCAATGATGAGTTTGATCTTAGTCAATTCCATAATAATCTCTGCTCATCATGAATGCGAGAATGAGGAAGAGCACGAACATGAATGCGGGTGCAGGAATGAGGAAAAGAGCCACGGGCATGAGCAAGAGTGCGAGTGTGAAGAGAGTCACTGTCATGAGGTTGAGGTCTCTGGTTTGCTCATAGTAGATGAAAACGAGTATTTCTTAAAGCTAGACAACGGAGCAATATCACTCTCATTATAAGAGGGAAGTGGGTGATGGGAGATCAGATAATAAGATGGCAAGATCTCCCAATCGAAAGAGGGATGAGAATCAAAGTTGTTGGACATTATAAGCACGCGGGTAAGAGAGAACTCAAAGTGGAAGAGATAGGGCTGGAAGATGGCACGTTATTGAAGTCTTACTGCCCGGAGGGATGATCCTGTTCCCCTCAGAGATTGCCTTTGCCATAGGTGTGATGGAACTCTTTGCAGCTCTAATAGCTGGGATGATAACATTCAACTCATTTAGAGCCTACACTCTGGGCTCTAAACGCCTTTCCTTTTTCTCTCTAGGATTTCTAAGTTTGACGCTGGCTCTACTTCTAGGCTCCTACACACTGATCTCAACATATGTAGGCAGGTGCAGTAGACATGTGGGATGCCTTGGTCCAAAAGGAGGTTTTGGATGGAGTTGGTTTCAAGAGCCTTCTTGGACTTGGGCCCTTTATTTATTGCTCTTTCCCATATCCTACATTCTGATCTCTCTGTCATACATGGAGTCCTTCAAGTTTCAGGCTCTGATAGGCTTTCCTTGGAAGTGGATACCTCTCACTGAATTCAAATTTAAGATCCTAGCTGATGTTTTCTCACTGATTCCGCTTTCTTACATAATCTGGAAGACGTCATCGAGAAAAGGACACCTCTGTCTACTTTTCATTGCTTTTCTCCTCATGGCTACTTCTCATGTCCTTATGGCGGCCTCATTTTTCCTGAACCTATTTTCTTTTTACCTTTTAGCTGAATTCGCCAGACCTCTTGCGTTCATTCCCATGCTCATTGCAGTAGAGAGGTCGATGAAAGAGTGAGGAGAAAATATCATTCTCAAGCTTCCATAGTACTCGATGTCTTGGAAGTGATAAGCAATAAAGCAGGAGTTACTAAGATCATGAGTGAGGCTAACCTCTCTTATGAAAGATTGAAAGAGATCCTAAATCACTTATCGGAGAAAGGTCTTGTTAGCTCGGAGAGGAGTGGCGACTACCTCACTTATACAATAACTCTGAAGGCATGAAGGTCTTAAACGAATTAAGGAAACTTAAGCACCTTTTTGATGAATTAGGTCTTACTCTTTAAGCTGGCAAATCTCAATGGTGCTTAGTCAAATGTGTTAGGTATTTTCAAGCTTTTTACATACCCAGTTGACGAGAAAGAGTGTTAAATGATATTGACATAATTAACAGGGTTAAGCGATATATAATTTCCAAAACAATTGACTAACTCAAGAGGCATAAGCTAAAAGAATGGAGATTCATTTTTATCCAAGTTTGTTTAACTATGTTTGAAATGATTATGTTTACGTGGGACGAAAAGTGGGCAAAGAGGAGGGCAGAGAACATCATAGTTGAGTACGTTAGAGGCATAGAGGGCAGAACGATTGAGTTGACTCTCAGAGAAATAAGGTCTCTTTTGGACAAAGGATTAACAGAGAAAAACCTGATGGGAATCATAAGCAAAATAGAGACGAGCCCCCTTTACTATCCTCTTCAGGAAGAAGCTTGCAAGAGAAGATTAGACGACTTAAAAGAGGAGATTAAGGAGATTCTTCACGATAATTTAACGCATTAATTGCCATTTTTATGTTCTTTCTTGCTATCTCTGCTTCTTCCTCATCGATCTCTATAGTGATTATTTCTGCCTCGCTTCCAAGCTCTTTTCCCATCATAATCGTCGAATATTCGATAAAAGTACCGATCTCAAGTATTCGCTTGGGTTTGACTTCATGAATCAAGTCAACCAAAATTGTCCCTTCTCTGGCCCTGTTATGGGAAGGTATCCCTGCCCTCTTCAAGATCTTTTTTGACCAAAAAACACCCTTCGTATGGGATTTTCTATTAAATAGGCGGCCTGATGCGGTCAGGGAGTCTTAAAAAATCTCCTTAAGACCCTTGCCAACTAGCACGTAAATTAGCAATGCCAAAAGCAGATATACTAGCAAGGTTAGAGGCTTCATGGCCCTCTCCATGCATCCCGCATTATATGGACGAGGGAGAACCCCTCGGTTTAACTTCAGCCAAAATGGCCTTACTAAGCCTTAAGTTCATCCATTCGACATCGTTATTAAGTTCCTCTTGAGGTTTTGACTATTGTGGATGAAAAGAAAGCTATTGACCTTCTTAGAAAGTTCCTTCCGCTTGATAAGGCCATAAGGCATCTGGTGGTTACCTCAGGGAGTGGGAAGGCCCTTAGTTCGATAATTTATGAAAATTCTCCCTTTCTCTTCGCCAGAATAAGTCAAATTCAACTCTTGAAGTTATTTAACTACTTAAAGAAGTGGATTAAAGATCCAGAAGGTGTTTCAAGGGTCATAATTCCCGGATCTTGTGGCAAAAGTCTTGACCGATTCGGTTGGGCTTCGCCTCCAACTACTGCTGTAGTTTTGATCCCTTCTCCCTGTGCCACCATTGTCATGCACGATACTGTCTTACCTCCAAACTTTTCCTGCATTTTCGACATGGAAGAACTCAGCTCATGGTACGCAATATACAGCCACCCCCACGAAGATCATTCGCCAAGATGCCTACCGGGTCTGATCAACTCGACCAATGGCTGGAAGCTCAAGCACATTTTTGCATCGAGAAAAAGCTTATTGCTTGCAGTTGCAGGATCCATCGTCTACAGTCAAAGAATAGGAAGGGATGTAAAGGATCTAATCAGGTACATGGCGCCAGAGAAGGGGAGGCGGGTTCAATGGATTGACCCATCCACTGAGAAACTTAGAGAGCAATTCTCAGAGGTCGAGTTAAGAGATGGAGAGTTCAGATTCATGTGCCTTGGAGAGGCACCTCATAGCCCTCCGGAGCCTCCAATATCAGTTTCACTTGAACACAAGGATACAGCGTACATCTTCATGAGTGACGGAGCTGAGACAAGGGACGGGTCATTTTTACCTATAGAAGACATGTTGCCGAATCTCAAAATGCTGGAAAGCCAGAAAGTAGAGCTTTTTGTGATGGGAGGGATTTTCAGACAGCACAATACATATCCTTCTGTGTTTCAAGCTCCTTACGTAGCTGAAGCTCTCTCCGACCTTGGATTAAGAGTTAAGGCTGTATACTTAACTCATCTTCCATCGGAGCAGTATGTTTCTCTCTCATACCTCAAGAGAAAAGTTAGAGAAGCCGAAACCCCAGAAATCAACAGAGAGGCTGTTGAGACAGCAATTGACATCTTAATGTCTTTTGGAGGCACTGAAAAGGATCCAATATACAAGTTCTCCTTGAGGATGATCAAAGAGGAAATGAGAGATTGGATAGGATACGAGGTCCCTGTTTACCCAGCAGACAGGGCAAGGTCAATTCCATCGGGCGTATTATATGAGGGCATTTCTGTTCCGGATGTTTTTTGGAGAGTTAGCATGGTAGATGATAAAGAAGTTAAGTCAAAGTTGAGAGAAATTCAATCAGAGATAGGTTTGATGTAGAATTATCTTTTTTACTTGTAGAAGAGAGTTAAGAGACCATTTGTCCGTTTCCCCTCTAGAATGTTGCTAGAAGAGCTTTTCTGAAATCAAAATTCAACCTCCGAAGAACGCTATAATCCCAAAGCCAAAGAAAAATAGTCACAACGATCTCTTCTTTCACCATTGTCGGGCTAATTCTTTAGTAATAGTTCTTAAAGACCCATAATGATAAACATTGGATATGAAGAAAGAGACTATGACTGTTGTTGGTATCTTCGTGCTTGTAGGGTCTCTTTTTACAATGTCTATAGAAATTATATGTGCACCAATGGCCTTGGATGTAAGGTATTATGATTACATCACCAATTACATGTGGGCAGGAGCCCTCTTCTTCTGGGTTCTCTATTGTATTCTCGGTGTAGGAATTTTCCTCAAAAAAGAAAATAATCCAAAGATAATTGGGGCATATTCATGGGTTCTAGGCTATATGCTCGAGTTCACATGGATTAGACCCAATTGGGTTCAAGCAATATTGGGAGAAATCGAGATGTCGCGCCTTGAGTTACTGGCCGCCGTTCTAGTTAGTTCTCTTTGTTGGTTTATGTCGTGGGCGCTACCAGCATATGTAATTATTCGATTCCTAGTTAAAGAATGAAAAAGCCGATGGCAGATTGAGTGCATGAGAAAAAGATGTTGGATGTAAAGAGGCATAATCAAAATGTTTGAGCAGAAAGACTAAGGATTTGATCTACAAATAGAATTTCTGGTTGAAGACATAGTAGAAAAATCTTGGATCTTAATGAAATAGAAGCTTTGGGAGACGACCTGACGTGGCTGGTAAGATAGCACCATTAGCAAAAACAAGCAGGGATTTAATCATGGAGAGTCTGAATTTGTCACTCTTCAAACAGGCTATTCACACCTAAACTTTTTAGAGTAAGTTCCGATGGAACTCTTTCTAAGGAAATTTAGAGGCGTATGTTCCTTGGAAACTATAAGATCCAAGCGCATAGGCCTTCTTTCAGTCACAGTTATAGTATTATTAGCATTTTCTTCTATATCATCAGCCGAGATACTCTTTTCTAGCCCAATAAAGCCCCTAAACCCAAATCCTCCATCTACTACGGTGAGATTGGTCTTCATTCACCACTCAACTGGCGAGGATTGGTTGAACATAGGCGGCCTTAGGGAGGCACTAAACCAGAACAACTACTATGTCACCGAAACAAACTATGACTGGGGTCCACCTGACTTGGATGTTAATGATGGGAACCCGATAGGATATCACACGGATATAGGACACTGGTACAACTGGTTCTTGGGACCACACAGGGATACATACCTCCAGGCTCTCTACACATCCAGCTACACCACGGGTGAGAACTCCATTCCAGATCCTGGGGGAGAAAACGTCATAATAATGTTTAAGTCCTGCTTTTCTAGCGGTCAGTACATACTAGGTAACCCTGATGATCCACCTCTCCCCAAAGGTCAGCCAAATCCGCTTTGGGGAAAAGGCCTTTGCGATGATCCCCAGTGTAGTGGAGCTAATTATTATACAGTTAGCAACATTAAGGGCCTTTACAGGGATCTTCTAGATTACTTCGCAACAAGACAGGACAAGATGTTCGTCTTGATAACGACGCCACCATCCCATGATCAGGCTGTAGATCCAGATATGGCAGCGAAACTCAGAGCGATAAACAGCTGGTTAGTTTACCACTGGCTGGACAATTATCCGTATAACAACGTATTCGTCTTTGACTATTATAACGTCTTAACTTCAAACGGTGGAGATCCAAACACCAATGACCTTGGAGCAGAATCAGGAAACCACCACAGATATTGGAACGGGCAAGTTCAACACATAATAGGTTATCCAAATAACTTCCTTGCTTATCCTACCTATTGGGATGGGCAACCAGACAATCATCCATCTGCAGCAGGTCACATTAAAGCGACTGGAGAATTCGTTCAATTGTTAAACATAGCTTATCATTGTTGGAAGGGAGATGGAGGATGTCCACAACTAATGGGAAGGTCCATAGGTAGCTCAAGCGAAACTCCATCACCACCGCCAACTCAGCAACCGACCCCGTCAGCAACTCCCTCTGCTTCGCCGCCTCCTACATCCGCTCCAACAGCTCCAACGACTCCTCCTGCTACACCTCAACCATCTCAGGGAATTTATCCCTTAATAATAGGTGCTGGTATTATCATAGGTCTCGTTGTAATTGCGGCCATTTTCATTATGCAGAAGAAAAGCATGAAGCCTACTACTGCAGAAGAAATGGACGAGAAAATAAGAAAACTTGAGATGGCGTTAAAGGAAGGCAGAATAAGCAAAGAAACCTATAAGGAACTTAGAAAGAAGTACGAAAGGAAAAAGAGAAAGTAAGACCTTTGTATTTGTATATTCAGCCCATCAGAAAGTCAAGCGTAAGATCTAATATTTGCGTTGATATTTTACTCTAAGAGCTTAGATGCTTCCTTACCTAAGCTTTTTCCTAACTCTTTTGCCATTCTAATTTCCTCATCAATCGGGGTTCCTCTTACAGGCAATTCCTTAACAACGGGTATTTTTATTCCCTCAAGCCTCTGTCTAACAGTTTTAAGCACAACGTTAGACCACCCGTAGGTTCCGATAATTGCTGCAACCTTATTTCTAGGTTTGTATTCTTCAAGAAGATCTAGATAAAATGTTATCCCAAGAAAAGGCCTCCCATTGTGTGTGCTCGTAGCAACAAGCAATGCGGCGGCCTCTAGCGTCTCTGCTAATAAATCATCAGGATCTGCCTCTGCAGCGTCCATTATAATGGGGTCCAATCCGCTTTGGACAATTCCTTCTGCAGCTGCTTCAGCTAACCTCGTAACCCTTTCGTACTGGCTGCCAACGACGATTAAAGCCTTTTTCATGGGTCTCCACGACGTCCATCTATCATAAACCTTAATTGGAACGGATACATCTCTGTGAACGGCACCATGCGATGGTGCTATAACTTTTGGTTGTATCTCTTTTACTATCCGAAGGGCTCTTGCCACCATGTTGGAGTAGACCATTAATATCGAGGCATAATAATCTCTAAGATCAAATCCGTTTGGATCTTCATCATAATAGACTGCTTTGCTTGCTCCATGCGATCCGAACATATCGCATGTGAATAGGATGCTTTCATCTGCAAGTAGCGTCATCATTGTGTCTGGCCAGTGAACGAAGGGGGTAAGGATGAACTTGAGCTTCTTATCTCCTAAACTAATCTCCATTCCATCAGTGGTCTCTCTAGCTCTGTTTAAAGGGAAACCAGCCAACTTCTCTCCTATCTGCAATGCTTGTTTCGTTCCGAGCAAAACAGCATTGGGAGCTCTTTCCATGACTTCTGATATTGTTCCCGAGTGGTCAGGCTCTGTGTGTTGTATAACTACGTACTTTATCTCCTTAGGATCTATGATCTTGTTCAGTGCCTCCCAAAAATAGGAAGATACCCTTTCATCTGTACCGTCAATGAGCGCTACCCCTTCAGATCCTCGTATCACATAGAAATTGTAAGAAGTTCCGTCTGGAATAGGCCAGAAGTTTTCAAACCTCTTAAATTGAGTGTTCAGGATTCTGACCATCGTAACTCCTTCGGCTATCTCTTCCAAAAACCAAGACATGTTGAAATCACCTTGTCATAAAGAGGTCAGAATCTTAAAAGATACACGCCAAACATCGTCCTTGGTAATACAACGAGCATTGTGCCATCAAAGAGTACAAAAACAAACCTCTAGATGAAGTTTTAGCATTCTCGGTGTGTGATTGCCTAGCGAATGATGTTAAGGCTATCACTAACGGAGAAGGGTCATGTATTGAGACAGAGCTAGAAGCGCCATGAACAAGAACAGAAATAGCGAACTTACTCTCCAAAGATTTTCAAGATCTCTAGTCAACGAAACTGTTTCCCTAAGAGCTGCCTTTAAAGGAACCTTTTTCTTCCTCTCCTTCTCGGATGATATAAAGGAGACATATTCTATCCAATAGTTTGCTTTTCTAAGCTCCCTATCCAACCTTACAAAATAGAAGAAGCCTATGATTATAAGATAAAGGCTTAAGAAGACTTTCAAAATATCAGAGCGAACGAAGAAGATTCCTAGATAAAGAATGATTATCATAATAAGATAGTAGGGGAACACCCTTCTAATTCTGTCCAACTCGTCTCTAAGGATCCTTTGGGCCAATTTAATGGCGACGTTATCAGGTAAATCTTCTAACATGTCTTCAATCATTTTCAAGTCTACAACCAGATAAGCACTGGATATTTTAAATACATTATTACCTAGGACTCATTACATCGAACTTAACAAACTCTAAGTACCTCTCTGGATTACTAGGGCAGTTGAAAACTCAATCCATTTTTCAATGTCTATTCATGGGATGCTTTTAGAGATCTCATGCAAGGCAAGATATTCTCAATCGCTATAGTAGCAGAAGTAAAGATACTTCATTTAACATAAGTAGAGGAATTTATGCTGTAACAACGATTCCCTCTACGATTATCGATGGACAAATAAAGTTTCCGAAACACCTAAGATCACCCCCTATAGTCATGATAGAATTTAAGGCTTTGTAGAGATTTCCAGCAACAGTACAGGGTTTAATAGGGTAAGCTATCCCTCCATTTTCTATCTTAAACGCATTATTGGAAGTTACGGAAAAATCTCCCGTCAAAACATTTGAGTGTAAGGCGCCAATCAGTGGACCCTTGATTAGTATACCCTCCTTTATCTCTCCCATCAAATCTTCTAGACTGCCCTTTCCTGGGACTAAAATGAGGTTTGATGGTTTTATTGTTGGCTGGTTAGCGTAGCTAGGCGCCCCATAGAACCTCTGTCTGCTTGCATTTCCTGTGCTCTCTCGATCTTCTCTTTTTGCAGAGTAATTATCGTATAGAAAGCTTCGAAGCTCTCCCTTCTCAATTATTAAGGTTCTCTGCTTCGGGCAACCCTCGTCATCTACGGCACTTGTTCCAAAGCCATTTGGAAGCCTTCCATCATCTAGAACCGACAGATCTTCCTTAGCAACCTTTTCGCCTATTTTTCCTTTGTAGACCGAGCGGTTCTCTTGAGCGTTCAGGGCAGAAATTCCGTGAGTGAAGATAGCTGAGAAAAGTTGATACCAGCTTATGTTCTCAAATAATACTGGACCGACATATTTCTCGCTTAAGGTTCTTTTATATAGGGACTCAACAGCTCTTTCAGCAGCACTAATTGCGATTTCTCGTAAATTCATACTAAGATTCCTTGAAAATAGTTGATCGCTTCCTGATGCCTCTTCCTCTCCTGACCTGGCTTTTGTACCAATAAACGCAGTGAAAAACGTACCTTTATCGCTAGCCTCTATGCCATGAGAATTTACAATACCAAAGTGAACGGATCTAGCAGAGATCATTGCCATCGCTTGCGTAATCCTCTTATCAACATCGCCCGCTGTAACACAGCTGTCAACACACAAGTTCAACAGCTCGTCGGCTTTTAATTCAGTAATTCTCTTATCAAATGTACCGCTTTGACCTAACGCCTTCTTAGGCTCAGGTAAAGAGACCCAATTGGGATCAGAAGGCCGTATTCTAGCTATATTTACCGCTTCTTCTATAGCATCAAAGACTTTCTTCTCTTCCAAGCTTGAAACACTGGAAAATCCTATTGACTTGTTTATTATGGCTCTAATACCAACTCCCGCTCTTGTTCCGCTTGTAATAAATGGCATACCTTTTTTCTTAATCCACGGCTCCGCTATTTTGGCTAAAGAACCCTTTATTCCTTTTATATTCCCTCCTCTTGAAACAAAGATCCCACTAACGAACTTTAAGGAGATACCTTTTTCTAGATAAAGAAAAATCTCAATTTCATCGACCCCAAGATTTTCAGCGTAGTTTATAGCTCTGTTGCCTATTTCTAATAATTTTTGCATCTAACGAGCACCCCCGAAGAGAACTTCACTCACTCTAATGTGAGGCCCCCCTGTCCCCACGAAGACCCTTTGATCCATCTTTCCGCATCCCCCAAAGGGAGTACTAGAAATTTCTAAGTCATTGCATACCGCATCGACTTTTTTGAGTAGTTCAAAGATGTTTCCTGTCAGAGCAACATCTCGCAAAGGATATTTTAGTTCTCCCTTTTCAACCCAATACCCTCTAACAGCCTTGAATAGGAAAGTACCAGTGGCCTCAACCTGTCCGCCAGCAGTGTCTATTGCATATATTCCACGTTTGATCTCGCTAAGGGCCTCCTCAGGTTTCCATTCTCCAGCATCAAAATAGGTGTTTCTCATTCTTACAATTGGCTCGAAGGAGTAATCTTGACTTCTGGCATTTCCTGTGGGCCTCATCTTCAAGGCTTTTGCGGTTTCCCTGCTGTGCAGGTAATAATTCAGTATCCCTCTCTTTAGAATTTCAACCCTTCGACAGGTTACCCCTTCATCGTCAAAATATATCTTGTAACCTCCTTTCTCGGGTAAGCCTTCATCAATTATAGTTACTATCTCAGAACCTAGCGGCTGGCCAATTTTACCAGTCAAGGGAGATGTACCCACAACCACCATGTCGGCCTCAGACAAATGGCCAAAAGATTCATGTGCAAGAACCCCGGCAAGTCTTGGATCAATAAGGGCGGAAAATCGCCCAGCCGGGGCTGTTTTTGCGTTAAGTTTCTCTAATGCCCACTTTACGGCATTTTCTGCCATTTTTTCAGGCATGTAAGCCTCTTCCTCAAACACACTGAGTCCAAAAGAGCCACCATGTCTGTCCCTAGCATCAACAATGGTTTCTCCTTCCTTAGCGGTACATGTAATCCCTAATCCTACTAAAAGTGGCTCATAAGAGACCTTAGTTCCCTCGCTGTTTGCATAATAGAGCCTGCCGTGGTATTCCATAAATGAGCTGGTAACATTTGCTACACGACTACTCAGTTTTCTAGCAGTTTTGCACAGTCTCAAGCATAAATCTTTCTTTTCATCAAGCGAAATATCTTTTGGGTGTTTACAAACTGACGTATGCTTGTTCATCACAGTTGTTTCAACTTCAGCCATGTCTAATTTGATCAAAGTCCTCTTTTTAGAAGCCCTAGCTATCTTAAGAGCAGTCGTTACTGTACGGAAGATGTTTTCCTTATCCAAGACGTTTGAAAAGGAGAAACCTACCCCTTTCTCACAAAAAACCCTCACACCAATTCCTATGTTGCGCATCTTCGAAACTATACGTATTTCCTCATTCACGGCCCTTATTTCTCCAGTTATTGTATCCTCTCCTCTCACTTCAACGAAATCGACTCCTATTTCCAGTGCATGTTGGATAGCTTTATCGATTAACTCAGTAATCTGCATACTCATAACTTATGGCCCTTATCAAACTGAACCTGTGAGATTTAAGTTTGTCCAAGACTCAACACGTAAAATATGTTGACTCCTCCAATAACTGTTGTTTTTTAAGTTCTAAAATCCAAAATCTATCAGAATTAGCCCTGAATCATTGGTCTAACCACTGTTATAACTCAATTTGCAAGGCATTATATTCAACCAATATACTCGGGCTTGAAGAGTTAGAGTTGACCAATGCTACAAATAGTAAAAAACCCCTTGTTTATGCCATAATCTTACTAACAATAGTAATTATTGGATTTATCTTAATGAGAACAAAGAAAAAATATTCAACAACTCAGGAAAAGGCTTCAAATAGGGAGAAGGCTATACCTAAGGATGCGATTAAAATGTCGCCAGAAACAGACTTTTTCCCACCAATCATCCATTATGATGAGTGGGAAAATCCAATACCAATTGGAAGTCCTATAAATACGGCAGGTGCCGAGGATTCTCCTTTTATAACGCCAGATGGAAGAACTCTGTTCTTTTTCTTCACTCCAGATGTGAATGTACCCCCTGAAAAACAACTGATTGATGGTGTTACTGGAATTTGGTGGACTAGAAAGGTTGACGGAATTTGGCTTGAACCTGAGAGAATTGTCTTGAGTGATGATGTGTCCCTTGACGGTTGTCCCTTTGTGCAAGGTGATACGCTTTGGTTCTGCTCTATAAGAAAAGGAAATTACGGAGAGGTGGACCTTTATACTGCAAAATATGTAAATGGAAGATGGACTTCTTGGAAGAACGCTGGTGAACAGTTGAACCTACAATATGGTGTTGGAGAAATGCACATAGGTCCCGATGGGACCTTGTACTTTAGCTCATCAAGACAGGGCGGTTATGGGGGTAAAGATTTGTGGATGTGTAAAAAAGACAACAACGAATGGGGAAAGCCGATTAATCTTGGTTCTAATGTAAACAGTGATAAAAATGAGGATCAGCCTTTTATAACTCCTGATGGTAAAGAGCTGTGGTTTACAGGTGAAAGCAAGCTTGGATATCCGGGTCCAGCAATATTTCGTTGCATAAAGTTGAAAAATGGCAGCTGGAGTCAACCTGAAGAAATAGTTTCAAATTTCGCTGGAGAACCAACTTTAGACAGCCAAGGGAACATATACTTCGTTCATCACTATTTTAACAAGGAAATGAAGATGATAGAGGCGGATATTTATGTTGCATATAGAAAGTCCAACGCAAAAGAGACGAGCAAAAATTCAATTAAATTCATAGCCCTGCATGCCTTAAAAGATCAAATATGTGGATCTTTTGCTTCACTGTCATTATTTTTTCCTCCAAAAAAGATCTGATACAAAGCGGCATTCAGACCTACCAAAAGACCACCAAGTAAAAACGGTAGATTCAAGCTGATGCTCTCAAACATATATCCTGCAACAGCTGGAGCCACAGATCTAACCGCCATTCTCGCTGTATTACTTATTCCAACGGCAGATGCGCTCTCGGATGGATCTACTATTAATGTGATGAACGACTGCCTTACTGGCATGGTAAACAAAAGAACTGTTCGAAACAGAACGATCAATACTCCGCCTACGAGGTAATTAGGCGCTATTGGAAGAAGAAATATACCAATAAGCGAAATAAGACGAGAGAGAACTATGCAACCAATCTCACCCACGGTTGAGACAACTTTCTCAACGAAAAGATAAGAAAACATGGAAAGGAACCTTGAAATTGCATAAAATGGGCCAAGCACTTCTGGTCCTATAGAAAATTTCATGTAAAAATAAAGGGGGAGTAATGGGCTGATCATCCCAAATCCAAGGCCTCCGATGCATCTAACTAGGGAAAACTTCCCTATAGCACCTAACGACTTCTTAGGAAACAGACTGCGAGTTTTATCTTTAAACTTCACAATCGGCTTTTTCTCGACTATTGGAATGGCTAAAAACGTTGCAAAAATGGAGAAAAGAACTCCTATCATGAATAGTAGTTCATATGATTCAATCGTTGCAACATCAAGCGTTTTTTCGAAGATTGCTGGGAGACCTGCCATCATAGAGCCTAAAGTTGCAGCGGCCGCATTTGAAAAGGCCAAGGTGCTGAATATCCTCGTTCGAGCTTTTGGATGCGTCTTATCTGTGATAAGGGCTGAGACGGATGGTTGTCCAGGTCCTCCGCCCTCACCAAACGCACCAATAGCCTGACTAAGGGCTAACATCCAATACTCCTTGGAAAAAACGTAAATGATTAGTCTCAGAGTAGAAAATATGTTTCCTATGACTATGAAGACTTTTCTACCATATCTGTCTGACAGTAGCCCAAAGAGAATGGATCGAAACGCTCCGAGGGCTATAGGGATTGTGAACAATACACCTATCTGAGCTGGACCAAAACCCAAAAGAGCAAAATAGATCGCTCTTACTACTTCAAGGAAACCCATAACAACCCTTCTGCATGCGAGCGATAGGAGGATGAGTTTTAAGTCTCTATCAAACCCTCTCGGAAGTCTAATTTTCGAATAAAGAGCCATTGACTTCGCCCCTTAGACCCCCCAATTAACCTGTAAAAAGCGCCAAAAACATTCAAAAGCTTAAATCAAGGCTTTAGAGAAGAAATCTGCCATCTTCTTAAAGAGTACCTTTTGATTTTTTGTTTTCAGTATACCATGACCCTCATCTTCAAAGATCAGCAGTTCATACCCAATTCCCTCTGCATCTAATCTCTTTATTACTTCCTCCACGTTCTTAGGTGTTACATTCGGATCCTGAGCTCCTTGGACGATCAAAAGCTTGCCTCTAATCTGATGTATGAAGTTTATTGGAGACCTTTCATAATATCTCTCAGGAACCTCTTCGGGGCTACCTCCAAGCATCTGCTCGGAATAGGGGCGCAAGTCAGGACGAGTTGTCTCATAATCAACCACCAAGTCCGTCATCCCGCAGATGGGAACCGCCGCAGACACCAGGTCTGGAGCCTTAGTAATGGCGTACCAACTTGAGTAACCACCATAACTTGTCCCAGTAATCCCTATCTTCCCTTCTTCTGCTATTCCTCTCTCAATCAATGCCCTAATTCCAGCCCAAATGTCCTCCTGCTCATCGCTCCCCCACCCGTTAACCCTGATAAGATCTTCAAATTCCACCCCGTAACCCGTTGAACCCCTGTAATTTGGAGCTAAGACATTAAATCCTCTAAAGACAAGATACTGAATTTGTGGGTATATTGCGTCTCTAGAGTGTGCGGTCGGTCCTCCGTGGACGTAAATTACAGCTTTCTTACTGGGTTTCTTTGGACGATAGAGCCATCCGTGAATATTAAGACCATCTTTAGCTTTCCATTCGAAATCCTCTGCTGGAGTAAGCTGTTCTGGTTTGACATCAGTTCTCTCCCAAACGTGAGTTAATGTTTGGAAATTTGAGACATCGACGTTGTTAACGTCAAACCTGACGATCTCATCTGGCTGAGTAGATGAATAATATAAGCCCACCCATGCTTCATTTGAGACAGGACCTATAGGTAAAAGAGAACCTCTAACTCTTGGTAGGATCAATTCCTCCATGGTTGACAGGTCTATTATTGATGGTCTTACCCTTGCTTTTTGGTACTCTAGCACCACGAGATGGTTGCTGTTTATTGGGCTGTGTATTCTTTCGATATTTCTATTTGGGTCGTCGATCACCCACTCTATCTCTTCATGTTCTATATCATAGATGCCCAGGGAGTAGTATTTCTGGACATTATTGTTCTTAGTCTCAGTGATGAACGCAACTCGCCTTCCATCAGGCAGCCAAGTCGCTTGAATCCTAGCCTTTGGGCCAAAATTTAGTATCTCCCTATCCTCTCTTCCTTCGATATCAACCAACCAGTACTGATCTCCCTTGGGATGAAGCTCCTTTCGATTATATAGCACATATGTTCCTTGGTTGTTAAGCTGAGGATAAAGCCACGTTGGTTTCTTTGGTTTTGCCAAAGCTACAATCTCTCCAGTTCGTAGATCTTGCCTGTAAACCCAGGTAGGCTCAATTTCCTTTCCACTCTCAAAATCGTAGTTAGCTCCATAAACAAGCCACTTCCTGTTAGGGTGCATTGCTCCTCCTCTCAAGAAGAAGGGCGGATTTTCTTGAGTCAGAGGAATCATCTTCTTTGGCTCATCCAATTTGACCTCGAACAACCTTACTCGTTCGTTTCTGTTCTTGTCTTCTCCAACTATGACAGACCGGGAGTCTGGAGCAAAGTTGACGACAAATGTAGCCTCTGGGGTCTCCGTTAGAGCAATGGGTTTAGATGATCCGTCGGTAGGGACTAAAAAGACATCAAGATTTGGATGTATGTTTTTCCATGTATAAACGACGTATTTTGAGTCCTTTGATATTCGATAATTGAGTATGGCTGGGATAGATAACAGAGCATCTAAGAAAGCGTCATCTTCTGTGGTTTTAGCCATAACAAACTTCCTCCTCTTCCGTGGTTGAATAAACCATTTTCAATTAAATAATTCAGCTGAAGGGATTCACAGTCTATATTCTTTAAATTATCAATGAAATTTACTTAACAAATCGATGCCAACCAAGGGACAAACTGCTTGTAGAGATGCTGTTCTTTAATATAGCAATGAAATCCTTTCCTCCATGTTATCGAGGCTATCCTATGACAATAACGTTCTTAGCGTTGGTGTTTAAATTTTCTCTGAAAAATAATTCAACAACTAAAGGGTGATCTTACGAGATTTTATTCACATACGGATCCGGATGCAAAACCCCTTTTAGATAAAGTTGCAAAATATACAAAGCAAGCAGAACTTATGAACATGCCTTATTGGGTTTTTGCTGATGATACGAGACCAATAGGAATAATTGCAATTGGAAAAGAACCTGTACAGTTACTAGCTCAAGTTGGAACCCCTTTAGCAATGATGTACGTGGTGGACACACGTCAACCAGAAGACAGGATCAAAGCTTTCATCAAAGAAGCATTAGATCTAGCTTCAAAATCCAATGTTGCTTACGCTTCGGTAGTCTTACCCTCAGCAGAAGGGGGTACAATTGCTCTCCTTGAAACTATGGGTTTCAGAGAAATCGATGATGCCTATGTAATGATCTGTGACCTCAAGGAAAAAGAATTTGAATTTGCTGATGGTCTTCTGTTTCAACAAATTTCAAGGCAAGAGATGTTAGATTTCATTAAGCTAGCTAAGATTTTTCTTCAAGCCTCTCCTGACGCGACGTTATCGATAGCTTTGGAGCACCTTCATGGGTTGCCGAAAGAGTTTCTTGATTTCTATCATGCTATGGAGAAATTTTACTTGGTAAGAAAAAACGAAGAAATCATAGGAATAGTCAACTTTAATCCCAAGACCGGTCAAATTAGCAACATAGGCATCGACAAAACACATAGAGGAAAAGGTTACGGAAGAAAGATTATGTGCTTTGTTTTAAAGCAACTAAAAGATTCTGGATGTCAACGAGCAAGACTACGTGTTCATGTTAGAAATAAACCAGCCATCTCTCTTTACAAAAGCTTGGGATTCATTGAAGCTGGTCGATATAAGACGCTGATTTTCTACTTCTCTGAAAGTTTAATGAAGGATCACGAGCACATTGGAACTAGGGAGATAAGATAACAGACTAACGCTTTAAACGATCTTTAATGTCACCGTTAGGTGTCGCGTGGCCTAAAATTTGAATTCTTATTATAAGGTTAGTTTCATTGAGATTAAAAGGGTCAACTCTTCCTCACCCTTTATCTTTAAATGATTCTAATCAAGAAGATTTAGAATTAGATGGGAGATTTTAGATGACAAAAAAGATTGAAAAAAACGTTGAAGATAAGATTATGGGAGTTGAAGAGGCCGTTAAGAAGTTTATACCGAACGGATGCCACTTAGGCCTCGGAGGATTCACTGTACAAAGGCATCCGATGGAGCTAATCAGAGAAATTATCAGACAGCGTAGGCGAAACCTCGTGCTATACGGGTGCTCCCAAGGAATAGATGCGGACATGCTTATTGGTGCTGGATGCGTGAAAAGAATAGAAATGGCTTATGTTGGAGATGAGCCCTTTGTGAGTCCGAGTCCAAACTTCAGGAGAGCCATAGAAGAGGGACGGATCGAATGGGAGGATTATTCTAACTTTGGTGCAACGCTTAGATTTGTGGCTGGAGCCTTGGGTTTGCCGTTCATGCCTACAAAGAGCATGTTAGGTTCTGACATGATTACTAAATGGGGAATTTCTTCGAGAAAAAGGAAAAGAAGAAAGGACCCAAAACTCCCTAAGAAAAAAATAGCAGTAGTAGAGTGTCCGTTTACGGGTGAGAAAGTAGCTTTAGTACCAGCATGTAGGCCAGAAGTTGCGATAATTCACGCTCAGATGTGTGGAGGAAAAGGTACAGTAAGAATACTTGGACAAACGTTTGTTGACGAATTTTTGGCCAGAGCAGCCGAAAGAGTTATTGTAACCTGCGAAGAAATTATATCTGAGGAAATAATACGCGTGGAACCTGAAAGAAACCAAATTCCCTTCTACCTAGTAGACGCCATCATTCAAGTCCCATATGGAGCCCATCCAACAGCTGTTTACAAGTACTACGACTATGATCCAGAGCACTATGCAACATACATAAGATCAGCCAAATCAGACCGTGAATCTTTCGAGAAGTACCTAGAAGAATACGTTTATAGCGTTGACGGAATTTCAGAATACCTGAAAAAGATTGGAGGAGAGAAGAGGCTTTATAGACTAAAAGCAGATTCAATTCTGGGTTATAGTACCCAGATACATAGAGGAGAGCCATTTAGGTGATAAAGAATGGACGAGGATGATCTAACCAAATATACCACGGTAGAACTCATGATCAGCAGAGCCGCAAAAGAACTCAAGAACGGAGAAATAGCATTCATCGGAACTGGTCTTCCGATGATCGCCGCAATGCTCGCTAAAAAAACGCATGCCTCTGATCTTATAGTTATTTTCGAGGCAGGAACGATCGATAGCAAGCTGTTACACCTTCCAGGTAGCGTGGGGGATCCGCGATGCGTTCACGGCTCAACCATATGTAGCGGGCTATTTGACGTTTTTGGAACCATCTTACAACGAGGACGCGTTGATGTTGGTTTTCTTGGAGGTGCCCAATGCGACATGTATGGAAATCTAAATTCAACAGCCATAGGAGATTACTGGAAGCCTAGAGTGCGTTTACCTGGAAGCGGGGGTGCTGGAGACATTGCAGCGTTAGCAAAGAGAACTGTAATAATTATGAAACACGAAAAAAGAAGATTTCCACCCAAAGTAGATTATCTTACAAGCGTGGGCTGGTTGGAGGGCTCAGATAGTAGAAATGAGGTTGGATTGAACAGGGGCGGCCCAGTAACTGTGGTAACAGACCTTTGCGTAATAAAATTTGACAATAAGGATAGACACGCGTATGTGGCGGAAATACATCCTGGAGTAAGCCGAGAGCTAATTCAAGAGGAGACAGGATTCCCTTTAGATTTTTCAAGGGCGAAAAAGACTCCAGAACCAACTAAAGAGGAAATTAGATTGATTAGAAAAGAAATAGATCCAGAAAGAGTGATACTGCGCAGACTTGGGAAATATCAACCTTTTTAGACTCAGATCTTACCAAAAAGGAAACTGACAAAACAATCTGGGGATGGATCTTAACGGTCTGCTCGAATTCTCTTATGATTTTTCCTATTTATAAGTAATTTTATTAATAAAAGGGATCGTGTAGTTTACAGCTTCAAAAGGCTTTTTTTGCTTTGTCTGAAACGTAATAAGAATTTAGCTTTTTATTTTACATGTACTAATTGGAAAAGGGGCAATTTCATGAGATATCACCTGAGAAGAAAGGACAAGGAGATAAAAGATCCCGTAGTTCTTAAGAAGATCTTGAAATCGGCACAATTTGTAACGATAGCTATGTGCAAGCAAAACAAACCATATCTTGTGTCGCTAAATTACGGTTATGATGAAGAAAACAATAGAATGTACTTTCACTGTGCAAGAGAGGGCAAGAAACTGGATTACCTTAGGGAAAACAATTTGGTATGGGGTCAAGTGCTCTTGGATTTTGGTTACTCGATGGGCAAATGTGACCACCTCTATGCTTCTGTACACTTTTCTGGAAAAGTGACCTTTGTCGATGACATTGATGAGAAGCGACATGCCCTTGAATGCATGATAAGACATCTTGATAGTAACCCAGAAGATCTCATATCAAAGCTTTCAAATCACGATTTGGATGAGGTTCTAATCGGAAGGATTGACATAGACTATATGACCGGGAAGAAGTCTAAAGGAGTGACAATATGAAACAAGACCATCCAGTGATTCTTAATTTATGAGAGGAATCACAAGCCATAATCTGGTGCACAACTTTCATCTTGTTTTTTTGGGCCTTTTTAGGTTCAAAACTAAATTTACTTAGACAGAATTTTGGCATTTATATCTGCGTTCTAAGCGGTTAGTGAGTTACTTAAATGTGAAAACCTATATTTATCACAAACAAGGCTTAAAAGATATAGAAAAACGGAAAAATAAGCAGTTTTAAAAATAATAGAAAGAAAGCCTTTTTATCCCTCCTAAGATATGTAAACTGATCTTGCTAACGATATTTCATTTTATAATCTCCTAAAACAGCTTTTTATCATAAGATGAGGCATTTTCCCACATTGTTAGATCATTGACCCTCCAAAAGATGGCCTTAAGCAACATTTTACCATCATTACCCCCTCACCCCTTGGCATCAAAGGGCAACATAGGCCGTGTCTATCAACACGCTTATCATATTCTAAGTAAAAGGGTGATCAACTTTTTCTTCGTAGATTTGTGTTCGTTCGGCTAATTATCCACTTAGAAACGAAGACGATGCCCAAGAGAGTACAAGAAAAACTTAAACGCTTAATTAACTACATTACCGTAAGTTAGTGTGCTGCTAACAGAACGACCCCGCTTGTAGGAAGAATCAGCTTAGAAAGAGTTAAAAGAGAGGGCATCAAAGGATAGAGAACAAGCTAGGTTGTTCTCGAATTTGGTGGATGAACATGGATCGAAATGAGTTCGAGAACTTGATAGAAAAACTGGGTGGAGAGATGATAGATGTTGGGAAACCAGTCAAAACGGTGGCACAGGCAGCCAAACATACAAATTCAAGCCCAAAACAGATAATAAAGTCATTGGTTTTTATTTCGGAGAAAATAGGTCCTTTTCTTGCCGTAGTAGGGGGCGACACCAAAGCTGATGTAGAAAAACTCTCAAAGCTCTTTGGTTCTTGTAGGCTGGCAAACCCAGATGAGGTCTTGTCTATAACTGGGTATAAGATAGGGGAGGTTCCACCAGTAGGATTGAAGATAAAGACGGTGGTCGACGAAAGAGTCCTTAGCAACGCTTATGTTATCGGAGGAGGCGGGCGCATCGACAGACTTTCTAAGCTTGATCCAAAAAGAATCGTTGAATATCAGAACGCTGAAGTGTTGGACATTAGCAAGGGATAGATTCAAACTCTCATTTACTGAGGAGCTATACATCCTAGAACCATACTCAGACTAAATCTATGATGTAAAGAGGAAACAAATATTTTGGTTCTTATTATCCTTTAATTGAGTCTCATCTGTAGATGTTGTTTGTCCAGGCCCTTTTGCCGTAGAAATCTTCAATTTCAATTCTGAGGTAGTGATCGGCACTTTCAATACTAAACTCCGCTTCCCTTAATCCTTTTTTGCTTGAAGCGCTAATTCTTTTTCCCTTCCATTTTGGACCCACGAGTCGGATTGCTTGAACGTGTGAGGTTTCCACATATATTCTTGAGCCCGTTACCTCGATTTTCTTAAATTCTGGTCCTTGAGTAGAGTAAAAGTTGCCCTCCCTTATAGCTGTGACTATGTTTTCTCGTTCTAAGGATGCGGCGTTTACTACGATCCAGCCTCCGTTCCACCAAGGCTGTTCTGGTAACATATGGGCGTCGTCTACGCTAAATCCAAGTGTGTTTGGGTTCCTTTCCAGCATGTGGTCCCACAAGAATAAACCATAGGACTTTCCGTTCAGCCAATGACACAGATGATTATAGATCTCTATCCCATCGAAGTCGTGTCTTAATGCATCAGATAGCGAATTGCCTGACCAGTGAGGGTGTGCAAGAATAGTAATGGCGTTATTGGACTTCAACATCCGAAATGCTTCAGGGAAAGAGATATTATCTGGCAACGGAATAGAGAAATCAAGCCCGACAACATGGAAAAAGCTCCCATACTCATCTTTTCCGTGTATTTCAACCCCGTTTATTGCAAGAAGTGGTAGATTTTCATGATCTTCGATTGTCGAAGTATAATTGTGGTCTGTTATGAAAATGAAGTCATATCCTGCACGGGCATAAAGCTGAGCGATCTGCTCGTAATAGAGAAGGCCATCGGAACAATTTGAATGAATGTGAACATTTCCCTTATACCAATTTCCATCTGTATTGTACCTGACTCTTCCTTCCATTGTTTATTCAACCGCCTAGTGGATTCTCTAACGTCTATTAAAACACTCTTTCACAGGGTAGAAGGCATTAGATACAGCATAACTTCTCACAAAAATTATCAAAATAGGTTCTTAGAAATCACTTGGGTGAAGAAAAAGTGCAAAGAGCTTTCTTCTATAACTAACGCTAAAATTTTTCAAAATCCCCCATAAAAGATCGAAGGCAAGTGCTATGAAAGTAGATCCCGTTTTGCTTGGCGTCTTAATTAACGCATTCACGGCCCTAACAGATGAAATGGGTTTTGCGCTAATTAGATCAGCTTATTCTAACAATATCAAGATTAGAAGGGACTGCTCTTGTGCGATATATGAAACTGGAGGAGAAATGGTAGCTCAAGGTCATTTCATCCCAGTACACCTCGGTATCCTACCTAACGCAATAAAAGAGGTACTGAAGGAGTTTCCAATAGAGGAACTGAACCCTGGAGACGTGATCATTACTAATGATCCGTACAGAATGGGCTCTCATCTGTGGGACGTGATGCTCTTTTCTCCTTTATACTACGATGGAGAACCAATTGCAATTGCAGGAAACCTTGCCCATCATATAGATATTGGAGGCAGGGACTTCCTACGCGAGGAAAAGGCCGAGATATTTGATGAAGGATTGAGAATTGAGCCAGTGAAGTTGGTAGAAAAAGGAAAACTTAAGGAGGACCTGTTAAGGCTGATAACGGCTCAGCTAAGGTGCTACAGGGAAGTGAAGGGAGATCTAATGGCGCAGATAGCTGCGATAAACAGGGCAGATAGAGCTTTAAGAGAATTGGTAAAGAGATATGGTAAAGAAACGATACTTCAGTACATGAAAGCCATTCTCGAGCACTCTGAAACCATGATGGCAGATGCTCTTATGGAAATAGAAGATGGCGAAGGAGAGGCTGAGGATTACGTTGAGCTTAGAGAAGAGCTCCTTCCAATAAAGGTTAAGGTGAAAAAGACTGGCGGTGATGTTTACGTCGATTTCTCTGGCTCGGCAGGACCAACTGAAACTTCCATAAACGCTCCTTGGTCGCTGACGCTTTCAGCAACCTATTTCGCGATAAAATCCATTGTCGCACCGAACATACTTACGAACTCAGGAACTTACAGAAGGATACACGTAAAAAGACCCCAAGAGCCTTCAATTCTCGATGCAAAGTGGCCAAGGGCCGTTGGAGCCTGCACAAGCTGTCCTACTAACAGAGTTGTGGATGTTATATTCAAGGCCTTCTTCGAAATTGCTCCAAATAGGGTAACGGCTTGCACGGAGGATTGGCCAGCAGGTGGAGTTGTAGGGTGGGATCCAAGGAAGAAAGCTTTCTTCTCCTTTGTTGAGACATATGCTGGAGGTCACGGTGCGAAGCACAACCAAGACGGGATGGACGCAGCTCACGCAACCATGACCAACACCCTTAACGCTCCAGTAGAATCAATAGAGTTGGAATTCCCTTTCTTGGTGAATAAGTACGCAATACTTCCAGACACTGGAGGGGCAGGAAAATATCGGGGAGGGGTAGGAATAACCAGAGTGATAACTCTGCTTGTCCCTTGCACTGGGGGATTTTCAGTACAACGCTACAGAGTTCCTCCCTGGGGGCTTTGTGGAGGTCTACCTGGTAGTAGGGCAGTGACGGGCTACATTACGCCGGATGGAAAGAAGTTCATAGGATCTACCAGCTACAAGCCACACCCTGCTGGGACGCAAATATTCGTCGAAACCTCTGGTGGAGGAGGTTGGGGGGACCCGTTGGAAAGGGATCCTGAAAAAGTAAGATGGGATGTCCTAAATGAGTTTGTGACAATCGAAAGTGCAAGGAAAATATATGGAGTGGTCATTGACAAAGATACTTTCCAGATAGACTATGAGAGAACAAGACTCTTGAGGGAAGAATTAAAAAAGAGGAGAAAGAATCTTGGAGAAAAGAGATTCTGAAATTCGTATTACTGACGACTTACAATGAGATTTCCAAAGCCATCTATTTTTGCTTCCCATCCAGGCGGAATAGGAATGGTTGACGCATACTCCTCTATAATTGCTGGTCCTTCAACCAAATTTCCTTCCTCAAGCCTACTTCTTTCATAAATTTCGTATTTGATGAAAGATCCTTCAAAGAAAACCTTCCTTATGCCCTTAAATGCTCTATCAGGCTTCCTTCCTCCATGAGGAAGCGTAGGTTTGAACTTGATCTTAGGAAGTTTTGCTATTCCTTGAATTCTGAAGTTCACGAACATCACTGGTTCATCTCTCATACAGTATCCGTATGTTCGCTCGTGTGCGGCATGAAAATCATCAATTATCTTTTCAATATCTTCCTCGTCTTTAACCTCGTGGGTTATAGGTATGTTAAGTTCCCAAGACTGGAGTTCGTACCTCATATCAGCGCTAATCAAAGATATCACTTTTTCCTCTGGAATGCCCTCCCTTTTCATGTATTCCATTACTCTCCTAGTTAGTTCTCCGACAATTTTGTAGTACTTCGACAAGCTAAGCTCTCTGGCTAGGACAAAACAGGTTTGAACGAAAGAACATTTTATGTCAGTCAATAGCAGGCCTAATGCAGAGCAATTTGCTGGATTGGGAGGAACTATGAGCTTGCTCATGTTTAAGACATCAACGAGTGCAACGCCGTGCATCGGCCCAGCTCCTCCAAAGGCAACTAGGGCAAATTCCCTCGGATCCCATCCCTTCTGAACTGAAACTACCTTGATGCCTCCAACCATATTGGAGTTTACAACATCTATTATCCCAGCGCTAGCTTCCTCTTCACCTGCCTCGAGAACCTCTGAAATCCTCTTGATCGCCTTTATAGCAAGTTCTTTGTGAAGCTTAATCTCGCCCCCTAGGAAGTAATCTGGGTTTATATGTCCAACCACGAGATTTGCATCAGTAACAGTAGGATCCAACCCTCCTTTTCCGTAGCAAGCTGGACCTGGATCTGCTCCGGCACTTTGCGGACCAACCCTAAGAGCTCCGCCCTTGTCTATCCATGCTATACTCCCTCCGCCAGCGCCTATAGTGTGAATTTCTATGGTGGGGATGCTTATCGGGAATCCCTCAAATTCGCTTTTGCTAGTGTAATTGAACTTCCCATTGTGTTGCAAGCAGATATCTGTGCTAGTACCCCCCATATCCAGGGTTATTACGTTCTTGACTCCTGTTTGTTCGCAAATCAAGGGACCTATGAGGGCTCCTCCTGCTAAACCTGAGAAGATGGTGTGAACGCTTTGTTCTGCTGCTGTTTTTGAGCTCATAATGCCCCCATCAGATCTCATAACGTGCAGTTCTTTCTTTATTCCCAATTCATTCTTTCTTTTGACTAATCTAGTAAGATATCTCTCAACAAGAGGCATTAAGTAAGCATTCAGCACAGTTGTGCTTGCCCTTTCGAATTCTCTGAACTCTGCAATTATATCAGATGATATAGAAACTCTAATCTCAGGCGCTTCCTCCTTTAGTATCTCTGCGAACTTTCTTTCGTTGGAAGGATTCACGTAAGAGTGAAGGAAGCAGATTGCGACGGATTCCACGTTTAGACTTTTCAACTTCTCAATTACTTCCCTAGCCTTTTCTACGTCCAATTCTTTGATGATCTCTCCGTCGTATCTCATTCGTTCTGGTATCTCAAAGGTTAGGTATCGAGGAACCGGGGGCTCGGGCTTCATAACCCACTCGTTGTATAGATGGGGTCTCGTTTGCCTGCCTATGTATAAAATGTCCCTGAATCCCTCCGTTACCACAAGAGCTGTCTTCGCGCCCTTTCTTTCCAACAACGCGTTAGTTGCTACAGTCGTTCCATGAACTAGAAAGGAGAGGTTCTTATATGGAAACATCTCTCCTAATTTCTTAATGGCTTTTACAACTCCTATGGATTGATCCTCTGGAGTAGATGGGACTTTTGTAGCAATGATTTCGCCAGTTTGCTCGTTAAGAACTACGATGTCTGTGAAAGTTCCGCCAACATCAATTCCTACTCTAAAGCTCATGTCATTCTAACTTTCTACTCTTAGATATTTTAAAAACCCAAAAATTGGGATGGTGAACCTCAAATAGAAGAAAAACGTTAGTTTTCTAACAGTAATAAGTGTTTTTATCGGAGTTTCCTGATTTCCATCGCAAGTTCAGATGTTAATCTGTTAAAGCAATTAAGTAAAAAATACAAATGATGCTGCAGGTGTGTTAAATTGACAAGTCCAAACTGTGCTAAATGCCCAGAACCTTATTGTAGGAAGGGAGAGTGGAAGGAAGAACTTCTTCCCAATTTTTGTCCCATGAAAAACAAGCAAGAATTCATTAGTAAGGCTATAGAGAAGTATAAAGAGGAGGAGAATAGACTACTCTACCTGAACTCAACGATCACTGAGAAGCTGGCATATCAAATGATAAGGGGCAGGATAATCAGCGTAAGGCCTAGAATGCTTGAGATCATTAAGTTCTCTCAAATGATGGGGTGGAAAAAGCTAGGTGTCGCTTTTTGCACGGGTCTAAGCGATGAAGCAAGAAGGGTTGTTGAGATACTTGAAAAGGCTGGTTTTGAGGTCTGTTCTGTTCGTTGCAAATGTGGAGGAATTGATAAAACGGAACTAGGAGTGCCTGAAGAGCACAAAATAGTTAGCTTGTACGGAGAGCTTGGGAGATTTGAGGCTGCCTGCAATCCAATAGTTCAGGCAGAGGTGCTCAACTCAGAAAACGTTGACCTAAATATCATAGTAGGTCTCTGCATAGGTCACGATATCCTGTTTACTAAATACTCAAATGCACCAGTAACGACATTGATAGTCAAAGATAGGGTTACTGGTCATAACCCCGTAGCTTCGTTGTATAGTGGGTATCATAATCCTAGATATTACACTGAAAAACTCTAAAGAATCATGTAGTACCAATTTCATTTTGTTTAATTTTAGTGACTGAGGCTTCTTCCCTTTCAATTTTTTGGCGTAAAATCCACAAGGGAGTAAAAGAAGCCTACTTGCGCTCTTTTATGATACTCATAATAAGCCTTAACAATCGAAAAGTCATCAAGATAGCTGTAAATTATGACTACGCGACTTTAATTATTTAGATTTCAGAACTCTATCTAATCGGATGTCAGTAGCAATGTCAACTTAAGTCTCTCGTATTTTTCACGATCTTACAGAAATCACCTACTTTAGCGCGCATCGTTCACTTTAATAAAAAATCCGAAAATCAAAACTGGCAGAAGTGAAATTAAAATGGTGCAAGGTCAAGGTTCGAAAAGGAAGAGACTAAAGAAAGAACCTTTCTCACTTGAGGATCTTAGCAAGGTTTTTGAGGTCGGATCCTTTGACATAGCTCCCGATGGGAAAAAACTAGTCTTCAGTTGGAACAAGACAGGAAATTTTGATATCTATAGCATTCCAGCGGAAGGAGGAAAAGCAGAACGTCTCACCTTTGGTGAAGGGGCTAAAAGGATTCCTCTCTACAGTTTTAATGGAGCATGGGTCTCCTTCCTTAAGGACTTTCAAGGAAATGAGAACTTTGACATATATCTGATGCGTCCAGATGGATCCGATTTACACGCAATTATCGAAGACCCCGATCACTGCATCAGATCCCATGCTTGGTCTCATGATAGCTGTAGTATAGCATTTGAGGCGAACTTTGAAGGTACTTTCTATCTCTACATAACAAAAGTGGGAGAGGGATGTCCGCGCAGGATCTATGGACCTGTGTTGTTCCCTATCTTAAGGTTCACACCCGATGACAAATATCTTGTTTTTTCCTCAATGGATGTCAAGAACCTTCAATCAGAAAAAATCTACATCTCCAACCTGGAGACAGGAGAGACTCGCGTTCTAATCTCGACTGGTAAAAACACGAAGGACGGAGGCTTCATTGGGGGGGTTTTGATATTTCTAAGGACGGTAAGTGGGTTGCCTTTGCTTCGGACGTACATGGACAGAATCACATCGGACTCTACAACATGTTAACCGAAGAGATCGTGTGGATATACGATGGAGAGTGGGAAGCTAAAGAGCCGAGGTTTAGCGCGGATTCTAAGAGAGTTGCCTACATCTTAAACAAAAATGGGACGATGGATATTTATGTATATGACTTGGAGTCAGGGGAGTCGATCCCGCTGAACATTCCCCCAGGAATTTGCAGTTCACCTAAGTTCAGCAACACTGGAGATTTCCTTGTGGTAATTCATAGCGGACCTAAGTCACCGCCTGATCTCTGGAGGTTCGAGCTGCAAGAAGGAACTTGGACTAGACTAACAAACTCACTTCAAGGTAATATTGATCTGAGCCTTTTAGCGGAGCCTATGGAACTTTGGTGGACCAGTTTCGATGGAAGAAGGATTCCTGGCTTATTCTATCCAACCTCTAACTATGCTGGTCCTGGAAAACCTCCTTGCATCGTCTGGCCGCATGGAGGACCAACTGGACAATCTGTGAATCGATGGAACCCGTACCTTCAATACATGGTAGCACAGGGTTACTCCGTCTTAGCACCTAACGTTCGGGGTAGTACAGGTTATGGAGCCGAGTTTCGAGATCTCAACCTGAAAGACTGGGGAGGTGGAGACTTAAGGGATTTAGTTGCTGGAGTAGACTACATCATAAAGCAAGGTTTGGTTAATGGTTCCAAGATATGTATTGTGGGGATATCTTACGGTGGTTACCTAACGCTGATGGCAATGACCAAGTTCCCGAAAAAGTGGGCAGCTGGTTGTAGCATCTGCGGGGTAGTGAATCTAAAGACGCTGTGGGATACAACAAGAGGAGATCTCAGGGGATATCTAAAGATGCAGCTTGGCAGGCCAGAGGATAACCCAGAACTTTACTACGATCGCTCTCCGATAAACTTTGTAGATCAAATTGAGGCTCCTCTACAGATTCAGCAAGGAGCAAACGATCCACGAGTTCCAAGGGCTGAAGCAGAACAAATTGTTTCTGCTTTGAGGAAGATGGGGAAAGATTGTGACTACATATTGTATCAAGATGAGGGTCATGTCTTCCTTAAAATTCAAAACAAAATAGATTCTATCAAAAGAGCTGTACAGTTTTTCAACGAGAGGGTAAGAGACATATAAACAATAGCCCGATAGAAGGCTTGCTGTAGCACGCACGTAACTATAGCGATGCGTAAGGGCAACATCTACATTATCAGGCTCAAATTACGAGCTGCCCATATTTTTTACTACTTCAGCAATCACTTCAACTGCTTCCTTCTCTAATTTCAAAACCTGCTTAAGAGTTTCAATTTCTTCCTGTCTTTCTTCAGGTCCCCAAGGACCCTCTTCCCAGGGATAAAGGGCGTATCTCCTTCCTTTTTCCAGTATATCCACCTCCTGCGAGTAAATCTTGGCTGCGTAAAGCATGTTTTCACTACCCTTTTTTAGGGTGCTTGCTTCCTCTTGGAGGTATCGTACAGCTGAGTCCCGAGCATTGATAAGGCTAATGTAGTTCCAGGCGTTGTATAGCCTCGCGTTATAGAATTCCTCCTTTTTAAGGCTTTGATAGTAGGATTCATTTTCGAGATGGTTTATCCACTGCTCAAAGGCAGCAAAACCACTTTTTAGGAAATTGTCGCCTATCGGGAACTTTTCAGTGTGAGCTAACTTGATCGCTATTAGCAGAGAGTTCAAGACAATTTCTTCTCTTTCTTTCTGCTCCTCTCTCTTCCCTTTTAAAACGTAAATCGCCCAGGGCCATTTCTCGTTTGTAGAGTACTCGTCGGACTCATCATGATAGGTTCTACATATGAACTCCTCTCCGTCTCTTCTGTAGCCCACAATAACTCCCCAGTCAGCAACCTTCCTCAAGTCGATTGCTAAGACAGGAAATCCTTTATCTATGCTCTCTACTATTTCCTTCCTCATCTCACCTGCAACAGGGTCGTCCTCCCTTCCGAACATGTAGACATACTCGTATCCTAGCGTTCTTAGAGCAACTTCCCCGGTGTTGAAGCCGCACGTAGCATCTGGTGAGCAGGGGCAAATGAAGGGCTCGAAGGTTTGAACCCTAAAGGCTTGCCCAGACATGCCCATTAAGTAATGGTAGGGTTGAGGATTCCCAAGAGCTTGTAGCACCGCCCATAGAGATCCGTGGAATGTGCTGTACATTCCTGTTTCCTAGCCAATTTTCGGCATCCTAAATGATCTTGTCCATTAAAACATCCTCTTATACTCTAGCGTCATCTAATGGTTAAATAATTGACCCCTTCGAGAATGCAAAGAAGTTCTTGTGTCTTTTGCCTACGCATTCTTGGATCGAAGAGGCTGTAGAAGATGAGATGAGGTGTATTCGAAGGCAATTGAGACTGGTGGCTTTACGTTGGAAAAGAAGTCAAAGTAAAGGAATGCAGAACACGACTTCACTAACGCAAAGGTGTGCAGGCAGAATAATATCACATCTTAAAAACTTTCAGGAAACCAACTTTTTCCTTAAACGATTCAATAAAAGATCTACCTTCAGGCTCTTTTGTAAGAAGAAAACCAGATCTTATGAACAACTCTAATTTCACTGCCTTTGTGGGGTTGCCATCGCACGTCACATTAGGATTAGCTCTAGCAAGACGCCCCGCTGGAAAGTGTAGCGTGCATTCTCTTCCCTCAAAACGGAACTTTATGTAAGTGGTTCCTCCATCTCGAAACCTCATTGCATCCAAAATTTCTGCTTCTTTCATGTTTTTTCCCTTGCCTATGAAGAGACGGAAAGTTTCATAAAACCCCTTTCTTTTTGTAGGGTCCTTCGGCCAAATGACTAGGTATAAAATCCCTTTTGGACTTCTCGCCAGATATTCTATCGTGTATTCTTCCGATAAGTCCTCAATTATTGGTGTTTTACCCTTAAATTGAATTTTAACCAAAGCCTCACCTTCCTTAACTGAATCTACTAATTGGTTCAATGGGTCTATTGAGTAAAATAAATGTATGCTTGGCCCATAGAGAATGCTTATTATGAATGGAGAGCAATGTTTTTTGAAACATCTTTGTAGGGGATGTGTATGGATCTGTCATCATTAGTGAAAGAGTCCATGATAATGGTTACTGGCTGGGCTTGTTCAGTCTTCTTAATTGCGTCAGCCTTTTTCATGATGAGAGTTGCGGGGATTTTAATATTAAAAAATAAAAAATCAAAGCCAATTGAGAGAAAAGAGAAAATAATATTTATGATTTCTATTGCCATTTTCCTGTCTTGGATTCTCTTCTCGATTCACTTGACAAAAGGCTTTATGTATATTCATTTTTTTACTGCCCTTATCCTATCAGCTATAACATTTAAGTTCATTAGAATAGTTCAATCTTTGTAAGAGGGACAACTTGAAGTAATGATACCTGCATTGTTACAAAAGGACATTGGATGGATTCTATATTCTCTTTAATGAAGAATCTAGGTCCTCAATAAGATCTTCGACGTTTTCTATTCCAACTGACATCCTTATCAACGAGTCGGTTATTCCTATCCTCTCCTTCTCCTCTTGAGGTACTGAGGCGTGTGTCATCGTGGCCGGATGTTCAATTAACGATTCAACTCCACCAAGGCTAACGGCAAGCGAGAAAATCCTAAGCCCCTCTAAGAAGGTCTTTGCTTCCCTTAGTCCTCCCTTTATCTCAAAGGAAAGCATGCCACCAAATCCAGACATCTGCCTTTTGGCTAGATCATGTTGAGGATGACTCTTTAGCCCGGGGTAGTTAACTTTTCTTACTTTCGGGTGGGCTTCAAGGTATTCTGCTATTTTAAGTGCGTTTTCGTTATGCCTCTCCATTCTCACTGCAAGAGTTTTTATCCCCCTCAAAACAAGATAACTATCGAATGGAGAGAGAATGGCTCCCATTGCTTTTTGGTAGAACTTTATTCTATCGTATAGTTCTTCATTGCTGAGCATGACAGCCCCTCCAATCGAATCGCTGTGTCCGTTAAGGTACTTAGTCATGCTGTGAACCACTATGTCCGCCCCAAGCTCTAGGGGTCTCTGGAAGTATGGGCTTGCAAAGGTATTATCAATAACTACCTTCACGTTTTCGTCCTTGGCAACCTCCGAAATTGCTCGAATATCGCAAAGCTTCATCAAGGGATTGGTTGGAGTTTCCAACCAGATGACCTTTGTGTTCTCTTTGATTGCATTCTTAACCTTTCTTACATCCCTTGCATCGACGTAACTCAGTTCAATGTTAAACTGTTCGTTAATAATTTTGGTTAACAAGCGTTTTGTCCCGCCATAAAGATCGTCAAATGCGACGATGTGATCCCCCGGCCTCAGCAAGGCAAAGGATACAGCACTTATCGCAGCCATCCCGGATGCAAATGCCAAGCCAAACCTTGCATTTTCCAGGGCGGCCAACCTTTTTTCCAGCGCATTTCTCGTTGGATTTCCCGACCTAGAATATGAGTAACCAGCGACGGACTCTTCCAACACTTTTCTAGCAAAGGTAGAAGAGAGATGTATCGGGACTACCACGTCACCACATCCACCTTCCTTAAGGTTAGGCTCCTCTCCAACATGAATAGCCTTAGTTTCGAACCTCAAATCTTCGCCAACTCCCTCATGATTGGTGAGTTGGTAAAACAGAGATCCGCATAAATTATAGTTTTTCGAGTTAACCTCTTTTCATAACTGCTTTCATAAAAGCAATCTCTCCTTGAATTCACTGAAAGAAGGGAAGTTAGGTGAAATCATGAGAGATAAAAAGGATTTGCTTGGATATTCCTGGCTTTATTGCGGTGATTGCGTAGACTATTCAGGAGATTTAACAATCTCTCTTGCAATGTTTTTACGGGGAAGGTTGAGGATCCATTGACAAACGCTTAAGCTTCTCCTCTATCGCTTTTACTATTATATCATCCCAATTTACCTTATGCTTCTTCATCTCCAGAAGGAGCTTTTCAGGGATTCTAACAGATAGAGTTCTTTCCATAACGCTTTTATCATCGAGAAAAATAAAAACATTCTCAAACATTGCCTTTTTAATCTATAAGAGCGTAGAATTCAGGGATTTTAATTCATAAGGATGAAGTTGTTTTGGTATATGAAAAGGGAGTTAAGCTGTTTGAGGGTGAAAAACCTAAATACAAAGATCTGACAGCGATGGGAGAAGCCAAAGCTGCGGGAGTCTTCATTCTAACCAATAAAAGAATAATTTTCGTACCAAGCAGATCTCTCACCGAAAGCATATTGGAACCATTAGCCTTTCTCCTGAACGAAGGACTAATAAAGGACATTCTAGATTTCGCTTCGGAGATTTCTTCAGGCAAAGGAGATGTTAACCTGGCAGGGTCGGATTTGCCAAAGGACTCCAATTTCTTGAAAATTTCGCTTAGCACTGTTAAGAAGGCTGAAGCAAGGAAGGCCTACCTTTTCACTAATTACTTGATGGTAAAATATGAAGCAGGAGGGAAGGACATAGCCTACTCGTTCCTATTTGGGCAGGCCGCTAGGAGTAAGAAGGAGCTTGCAAAGAAGATAATGGAAGCCGCGAAAGCAAGCACAGGGCAGTAAAGTGTTCGTGATATATCGGACATACGAAACCAACGATCTCTCTTACTTTAGCAAGGTACTCACCTAAATACATTCGCTTTGAAAGAGCTGAGAATAAACCACTGAAAAGTGTAACATCGTTTGTATGAGCGAGCTGCTTGCCAATGAGATAGAGATCTGCTTCTCTGAACTGATGGATGAGCAAGTCACGGTTCAATCAATAACGTTTGTTCCGGAAACAGAAGCGTAGTTCGAGTAGGAAGGTTCTTGTGCTAAGCATAAGAATTGACAATTTGCTTGAAATACTTGAGCTTGAAATAGAGATCGAAATACGGGCCGTTGATCTTGCAGGGAATAGCATAAAGGAGGTCACAAGGATGGCCATATCGCCGGGGTATGCTTTCGTCACACAACAACCTCTTGGTTAGAAAAGCACTCAATATCATCTTACCTTTAGCAGATGGGATAACAAGAAATTACACGATATGTTAAACGTTCGAATAGCTTTCATTTCTCCTCACGGCAGTATTGCTATTATCCAATGATACGGGTCTCTACCTAGAATATTACGCCTTTTGAGTTGAAATTAGTGCGGATACAGGAGATGTTCTAGGAATAGAAGCGAAGAGAGCGTTTCCGATACTTTGGGAGGAGGCTTCACATACTTCAAGTACAAAGGGGAGGGCCAAAAGGGCGAAGTATAGGGATGATTCCTTTGCTAAAAGATAGGAAGGAGATTAAGATTAGAGAGAGAACCCCTGTATTGCTGGAAGACGAGAGCCTGGAGAGGGTTGGAATAATTAAGAGCGGATGGACTGGCTGGTGGGATATAGGGACATTGTATTTCACAGGAAAAAGTTTCAAATAGTTCAAAGTTGTAAGTGTATGTTTAACTTTCTCTTAAGTCTTTGAACTTGAATAGATCAGTTTCATTCATAGGTCTTATTTGCTGTTCTCGAAGTTGTTACATGTTATTTTACAAGTTGAGATCAGGCAGAAATCCGAATGGATCTTCTAACTACTACACTCTTACTAAAGTAATAACGATCTTAGGTTAAAATGATCCATGTGCTGTTTACGAGTTATCAGAATTCTCTTACCTTAATTAGCCACTCGATCTCAGAAAGTTCCCCTTCTAAATGTATAACGCCCAAAGACTATACAAATGCCCAAAAGAGATTCTTGATAATTAGGTCATCTCTTTATGGGAAAAAGCACTTCTGCAATTAAGTTCATAAAGCCGGGTTACAATATATGAAATTACGAAAGAAAAAAGGGCAGTTATTATTACAAATAAAGTTTTTGAATAATTTAACCTACTATCTAAAGAAGAACTGACCAATGAGATATCGACATATGTTTGTGTCGATCTTAGATATCTAACAATTTTTTCTATGTTTTCAGAAAAGCTAATCCAAGACTGTTGATACCAGTTGATGAAGATAGGCAGGAGAGAAAGAGTTAAACCCAACCCCCACCCCAGTCCAGGAGATTTTCTTTCTATATATCCCAGTAAAGCCCCGAAAATGCTGCTAAGCAACATAGGAAGCATAAAATATGACCAAAGCTCTAGAAACCTAATGATCTCAATTTTAAATATGGAAAAAATTGTAACTGCAACCCAACCTGAAATAGCGCTTCCAAGAGAGAAGCCAGCAATAATACAACTCTTTCTGTAACTTTGACTTTTTATATATGTTTCCTTTCTAATTAATTCTTTAATAATGGATGATTTTTTAATTTTCAGGTTCTTTATTATATAATTAATACCAAGACCTAGAAAAAAGGCTAAAACCACTAAGATAAAAGGATCAATCTTGGTCTCCGATACTATAAGAACAAACCAGCAGGTTTCATTCGATTTATCGAAACCAGGCTTTTCTGCTACTGCTGTCCATTCATATATGCCATTTTCGCTTAGCCAAATTATTGCTGAAGTCTCTCCGTGTGAATTAGTAAGGACTTTTTTCTGTTCAAAATAGGGAGGATATGGAAGGCGGACACTAAAGGTTACTAAAGCTCCAGGCACAGCATGGTTCTCCTTATTTACGACTCGTACTTTTAGCAATTGTGGACCTTGATTACTATTGTAACCAGTAGGAGGGGCTTCAAGTAAAAGTGTGAGTTTATCTCTAACCTCAAAAAAGTAGTCTTCTGACTCTACTGGCAAAAAACCTTCTTTGAGCACTCTCACTTTCCAAGTGTAATTCCCTGGTTCAAAGTTACGTAATGAAAATTCTGCTATCCCATTTGAATTTGTCAGATTGGTATCGACAAATACTATCGAATACAATGCCCAAATAGGCAATCTAGAGATGTAAAAAGTCACTATTGCTCCTTGTAAAGGCTTATCTCCAACCATTACCTTTACAGATAATTTGTCTGAAGGATATACTTGGGTTGCGTTTTTTTGGATGCTCGGGAATAACGAAAAGATACGAACCTCTCATAAAAAGCAGATGAGAGTGAGATGTTACTGCAACCAAGTAATCTCCACTTTCAGATATAGCAACCGATACTATTGGTTCTTTTACATAGTATCTCCAAAGTAAAGTACCGTTCTGATTAAGTAGATATATCGTACCGTTTAAGGTACCTACGGCCAAGTATTGAGCATTTTTAGAAACAGAAATGGACGAAACTGTCTCAAACTCAAAAGGATGAGATCTTGCAGGAAACCACCTAGACATAATTCGATAACCTGTAATCGTAATTAGTTCAATGCCATACGAGAAATCGGTTAGCGCGATATAGTTAAACTCTGGAGACATGGATATTGGGTTCTCTGCAGCTACCCAAAGCCATTTATGCAATAAAATCTGCAATTCTTGGTTAAATACAAGAAGTAAGAAGTCATTAAGTGAGTACCTCTCCAAAACTACTAGGTAAGATCCATCTGGACTTAAAAAAGGAGTTATTGGACAATTTCTTTTGGCCCAATATTCAATTGACCTCTTCTTTATACGATCTAAGAGGATAAGATTCCCCCATTGAGTCCCGATAGCTACATATTTTCCGTCGTTAGACAAAGAGACAGAACTAACCTCCCATATATAGTGTCCTGAAAGCATAGAATAACACTCAGATAAGATCCCAGTTGCATTGAATTCATAAACATAGATTGATCCATTGGTTGATGCCGCAACAAGGGTAGATCCATCAGCGGATATACCAACCTTATACGGACTAGGTGTTTTGATTAAGTTAAGAACGATTCCTGATGAATTTATAATTTCAATCTCGTCTTCACTTCTAACTAAAGCTATTTTTTCGAAATTACGACTAAAGGCAAAATCGCTAACACTAGATATTTGCCAAATCTCAGTACCATTATTTGATATCATATGGAGGCAGGAGTCCTCATATAGTAGGATTAAATTTCCTGTTGAGGAAATATAAACTTCGGCTCTTGTCGTCTCTTTGAAGCTCCTTAACCACAGTGGATCAGCAATAACAGGATAAGCACGCATACTCAAAAGAAATAGAATTATGATGATCATTATATTCAAAAATCTAAATTTATACCTACCCAATTCTGGATATCAATGAATATAACTTGGTTCCTTTTAAAAAACATATGATCGTCAATGGTACATGGATCAAGCGTTGGTTGCGTGAAAGAACGGTTTCACGTCATGACAATACGTCAGCTACCCTTAGTATCTTAAAACCTGGTTTTGTTACATCTAGAAGCTCGTTAAACCCTTTGTTCTGCTTCAGTCTATGGATATCTTCATCCTCTGTTATCAAAACTTCGCAATTAACCATTGCAGAGGATAATACGACGCAATCTATGAAATCGGGCAGCATTCTTCTGAGCTTAAAGGATGTGAGAAGGCCTCTACTCTCATGTATCGGGACTTTTACCACCTTGTCTTCGTACAAGATGGCCCTTATACCTCTCAGTACTCTCTCTGGAGGGATCTTTCCATCTGCCACGTATTTTGCCCCTTTGGCAGAGAGTTCGAAGATGCTTATCTCGCTCATAAAGATCTCGTAGTTTCTCTTAAGCAGCTCTCCCAAAGCTCCTTTTGGGACATTTTTGACCCCAATACCTATTATTGGAAGGAAATAAGTTGTATCCAGCAACAATTTCATGATTCAGCCCTCTTGGATAATTTCTTCCTAGACTCATGGAACTCCTCAAGCGTTATCTCAACCGACGTAGGCTCTTCTAACACCTCTTCTATGCTTGGAACTGGCTCAACTATGAGTTTTCCATCCTCTATCCTGTAGATGACCTTGGTGTGCGGCCTTAGACCTAGCTTTTCCCTAATTTCCTTTGGCGGGAAGAGTTCACCTTTCGAACCAACTCGACTTTCGATCATTTTTCGAATTCACCGAATAATCTTAGCTTTTTCGAATTAATAAAGTTCATCAAATTAAGGAAAAGTCTTAGAGACCATAATTCAGTAGGTCATAGGGAGTTAAGAAAACAAAAAAGGAATAAACAGTTTCTGAGAGCAAGCGTTGAGATCAATAGCAAGTTCTAACACGCTTTCTTTACGAAAAAATAAGAATAAATAACTTGAAGAATTCAATATAAAAATGCAAGGCCCTTGAGCGGTTTCATCCGTTATAGTGGAGGAAACATTGAGACCGTTGTCAGAACATATGCAAAGGATGATGTCTCGGTCATCTTTGCTGGAAACGTTCATATCGCGAGGAGAGAGTATTTCCTGTCTCTACAAGAAATCTTGAACAATTGCGAGAAAATACTGTATGAAAGGATCAAAAAATGCGAGCCAACTAAGGAATTAAAGGTCTATATTGATTTGTTCGATTTCTGGGACAAGCATGAACCAAGGGCAGCTTGGCCATCAGACCTTTGGTTTGTGCACCACGTTATGGACTATTCGGCAGACAATTGGGTTCACTGGGATGTAAGCTGGAAGGAGATGTGGGAAGAGTTCAGGAGAAGATTTCCAACGCAGGAGGATATTGAGAGGGCTAAAAACATAGTACTAGATAGATACGAGAGGAAAGGGCTAGGACGTCTCCTCAACAAGAGAGAATACGCGGAATACCTCATTGAATGGCCTTATGATGAGATAGGAAGGGCCTTGCTTGAGTACAGAGACAGACACATAATAGAAGGAATAAGGAAGTTCTTAGGAACGGGAGTAAAAAGATTGGGACTCTTTTATGGGGCATCCCACGGCAAAGCCATAGAAGACCATTTGGTCCAAAAAGAGGGATTCAAGATTAAAGAGGAGGTCTGGCTGATAGCTTGGTGAATTCCTCTTTGTTAGCTCGCTGTCCAGGGATTATTTTGGAAGGATACATGCCATTTGAAATTTCGTTGGGGATTAATAGCCTTTTTAGCTTAAGGAATCCTTTAAGGATCTAATGAGTAGTTCCTCTCAAAAAATAGCATTTCTAGCTTTTTTAGTAGTTGTTATGGCACTTTTTGGAGCTCTTGTGATAAGAAATAGGATCTTGAAGGCGAGGAAGACGAACTCTGCTGTCTTGAGTATAATCACGATCAAGGAAAATGGAAAGAGCCTAGATTGGTGCGCAGCGAACAACCTAATTGCTTTCGGCAAAAAAGGGCCTGATGGCTATTACGATGTCTACATTATGAAGCCGGATGGATCCGACGAAATTTGCCTGACAGACAAGCCAGGGGCTCCTAAGAAGCACAACGGAAATCCTGCTTGGCATCCCTCTGGGGAATACATAGTTTTCACAGCGCAAAACGAAGACGCAGAAGGCCATCTCGTTGACGAGTTTGCCATCCCAGGAAGGGGCTTTAACTGCAATCTTTGGCTAACTACAAAGGATGGTAGCAAGTTTTGGCAGCTCACCTTCTTACCTACGAAGAAAATGAATCAGAAAGGGGTGATTCACCCTCAGTTCTCTCATGATGGAAAAAAGCTTCTATGGGCTGAAAGGCTGGGCGGGGATGGTTTGTGGGGAGAATGGGTCCTAAAAATAGCTGATTTCGTATTTGATGAGAACGGACCACTTTTAGAGAATATTACAACGTATCAGCCCGGAGATCAACATCTTTTCTATGAGAGCCACGGCTTCTCTCCAGATGATTCTTGGATAATCTTCTCTGGCAACCTGGAGGAAGGGCAGATAGAGTACGGCATCGACATATACATCTTGAACTTGGTCACAGGAGAGCTAAAGAGGCTTACAAACACCTTTTATGATTGGGACGAACATGCTCACTATTCCCCTGACGGAGACTGGATAGCTTGGATGTCAAGCACAGGTTTTGAAATAGATTGGAGCTCCTGTGAGGGATATGACTGGCGTAAATATCTTATAACCGAGCTTTGGGTAATGAAAAGCGATGGCACAGCCAAGTTTCAACTTACTCATTTTAACGACCCTACTTACGAGGAATACATCGGTAGCAGGGCCATCGTATCTGATAGCGCATGGAGTCCAGACGGCAAGAAGATAGTTGCCGCGGTAGCCTACGATACGGGCCAGGGGGCTGGATCAAAGATCGTTATGATTGAGCTTAACATGAACTTCCTCGAAAAAGCTGAAAAGAACTTAATACAGGTTTCTGATCTCCAAAAGGTTGGAAAAACACCTAATGCAAGCGAACCAGAACATTTCGAATAATCGTTAGAGAGAAAATGAATCTTAGGAACAAAATATAGCCCTTCTTTGAAACCGTAGTTGTAGAAGTCTAACTACTTAAAAGGCATGGAAAACCTAGCCTGCTTCATCGTTTCATAAGTTGCGTCGTTCTCTTTTGGTGGAGATAGGGTTCTGCTGGTATTACCAATTTATAATTTGGACAGTAGAAGCTGTAGGGGAATCAATTTGAGGATCGTCGTCTTAGGAGCTGGTCTCATGGGTCCCGCGATGGCGGGCGACTGCATAGAGTGCGAGGAGGTTGAAGAAGTCCTCCTCGTAGACATCGATAAGAAAAGGCTTAATGCAGCTGCTGTGAAGCTTGGCAACCCTGAGAAGTTGAGGATTAAGGTTGGTGACGTTAGAGATAGACAAGGGATGGCTGCCACGCTTAAGGGTTATGATGTCCTTTGCATAGCCCTCCCTAGATGGCTAAACGTCGAAGCGATTTGGGACGCAATTGAGGCAGGGGTAAGCGCTGTAGATCTCTCAGGTCCCTCCAAGAAGGATTGGAATTCGATTGACGAAGCTGCTAAGAGGGCTGGAGTGACCATCATGCCAGGTTGTGGAGTGGAGCCGGGCTTGACAGATATACTTGCAGCATACGGCATGGACATGCTTGATAGAGTTGAGACGATTGATATCTGGTGCGGAGGCATACCTCAAGACCCAAAACCGCCTCTTGACTACAAGATCGTGTTTGGAGGGAAGTATCTGCCTCTGCGCCCTGGGATGGTGAAGGTAATAGAGAATGGAGAGGTAAAGGAAGTGAGACGCTACACTCATGCTGGTTTCATTGAATTTGAAGGAATCGACCGGACACTCGAGTGTTTTTACGACGGCTTTCCAGAAACCCTCTACGAGGTCGAGAAGTTCAAAGACGTAAAGAGATGTAGTGAGAAGACCGTGAGGTATCCGGGGTACTGTGAGAAAGTGGGGTTTTTGGAGGAGTGCGGTCTGCTAAGTAGGGAGCCCATCGAGTTCGAAGGTCGGGAGATAGTACCCTTTGAAGTGTTCAGCAAGATAATCTACCCTAAGGTGCGACTTGAAGAGGGGGAGAAGGACATCACCGTTCTCAGGGTGATTGTAGAGGGTATCAAAAATGGCAAAAAGACCTGCTACAGGTTTGACATGGTTGACTTTTACGACGAAGAAAAGGGAGTCACGTCCATGGCGAGGACAACTGGTTACACAGGAGCCATAATTGCCAGAATGCTAGCTAGGGGAGAAATAAAGGAGAAAGGCCTAGTTCCGCCTGTAAGGGTGATAAGGGGAGACCTCTTCCATAAGTTAATGGAGGAACTCAGAGAGAGAAGAATTCTGGTCAAGCAAACGATTACAACGACGAGCTCTCTTTGAAAGCAGTTGGCTTAGGAGAGAAACTATCTCTCCATACGCTTTTCTTAAACTGCAAAGCCCTGGTTAGATCAAAAAACAAGTAATTAGGCCGCCTTCTCTGATAGTTTATTTGTTTGTTTCAACCAGATTCCTTTGTGAAAATCATGAAATGTCCCGAGTGTAATGCTGAAATGAAGGAAACCCATTTAATCCAGCTTAAGTGCGCTAATTGTGGTCACGTTGAGTCCTTCTATGAAAGAGAGAAGTCAGACGAGCTGGTTTACAAAGTCTTAGGTGATGGAATAATTATGCTTAGCTCTGCATCCGCGGTCGGTCTGACGATATTGCAAGCTATACTGGGATTTGCTTTTGGAGGAAGCGGGCCGGTCCCTGGATTGCCTTTGTTTTTCTTGGCCTCTATCCTCCTAGTACTATCGTTTGGTTGTGGGCTTTTCGCCTATTTCACCCTCGTCACTACCATTCATGAGAGGGGCGACATCTATTCAAAGACGCTTTCAGTACCAGTGGCACTACAGCAATACACTCTCTTAAGCGCCCTCGTCCTACTAGTTATCTTCTTCTTTGGGATCATAACAAAATGAGTCTTAAGGAAGGAACCACAGCTTTTTATCTTTTGATTTCTTGGAAACTGATCAGGTGAAAAAAATATCCGAAGAAGGCGTAAGACCGATGCGTGGTGAGCCCACAGCACCGAATGAGAGGGAAGTGTTTTTACCAAAGGAGCTCTTTTCCCGCATATTCGATTTGTTAAACGAGTACGACGTTCCTGGGATGAGCGTCTGGGCCTGTGAAGAGTTGTTTAGAGCAGCACTAAAAGCAGTTACTTACGGAGCAGTTACAAGCACCGATCAGCTTTACGAAGAGATCATAAAGATACTCGAGAGATCAATCAAAATCAGAAAGAAAGCCGGAAGAAACCCAGGAGGAGGCCCAGTAACAGGCAAAGATGTTAGTTTTGGCGTATATGAGAGTTCTTCGTGTCCTTATCCGTTTTGCCATTTCCTTCTGTGATTTGCATCATCCTCTTCCCATCGTTTTGGTGCATGGGATGTTTATGTTCTGGTAAATTTGGTTCTGATCTGGGATCCTTCTAAGAAATTGGAGCTAGCTCCTTTCTTGGAACGGCAGCTAAGCATGAGAGACAGAGGTTAAAGGTGCCATAGCCTCTAATCGAGACGGACATTTTGTTACCCCTTGCCCAAACAAATAGTGGTTACTTCTGTTTTCTTAGGCTGCCTAAGAGATCCTTGTAGCTTGCAGCTAAGACTTCTATGTCGCTCATTAGGCCTATGAACCTAAATCCTTCCTTTATCATCTCTTCAGCCATTTTGCTGCTGAAAGTATGTATGCCTGGTGTGATATCGTGTTCATTGCATCCATCTTTGATCTTTTGAAGTGCATCCCTGAACTTTGGGTGATCGAATTGTGCTGGTATCCCTAGGTTCACCGTTAGGTCCATAGGGCCCACGTAAGCGACCTCTATGCCCTCAACCGATAGTATTTCGTCCAAGTTTTTCAGAGCCTTTTCGGTCTCTACCTGAACAATTAGCACAAGTTCTTCCCTCTCAAACCTCTCGTAATAATCTAGAAAAGGCCTTTTTCCGAACCTTATACACCTCCTAGGCCCAACTCCTCTTATGCCCTTGGGAGGGTAGCTCACAGCAGCTATGGCCGCTTCAGCCTCCTCCTTGCTGTTAACCCATGGGACAAGAACGCCTTCCACTCCCACATCTAGGACCCTCTTTATCGTCACCATGTCGTTCCAAGGAACCCTGGCTATTGGAGTTACTTTCGAGTCCTTAAGGGGCATAGCTAATACCTCTAGATCGCTTACCTCCAAGGGTGCATGCTCCATATCGAACACGAACCAGTCAAAAGGTAGCTCAGAGAGGGCATCAACCACATCTGGGTGATTTATGGAGATCCAAGTCCCGAGAGCTACCTCCCCCTCCCTTAGCTTCTTCTTCAGTTCGCCCACTGTCAGCACCGGTGGTAGACGAGATCGAAATAATATAAGCTGAATCTATGCACAAAACCGCGTCGGCTTTAGGAAATCTGATCCACAGAACTTAGCTTCGAGAAACCTTGCTCCTATCAAAGTCTTTATTTTGTTCAAGATGAAAAAGCATCGTGCCTTATTCAAACTCAAAAGTTGCCCTCATATTAATCCTGTTAACCCTCTTGGCAGGATCTACCTTAATCTTTCTCGTTAGGAGACCATCCAAAACCAAGGCTCAAGAAACAAGCGACTTGGTCTGGTACTTTGCTTACGGCTCGAATATAGATGAGGAAAGGCTCAGAATCAAGAGGGGAATAGAACCTGTTAACTCAACTATAGCAATGCTGAGGGATTACAAGCTTCTGTTTAACAAGAAGTCAAAGTACAAAAATTGTAGCTATGCAAACATCGTCTCAGAGAAGGGATCTGTCGTTTACGGAGTTTTGTACCTCATTTCGAGATCTGATCTCGGAAAGTTGGACGTGTACGAGGGCTATCCAACCGAGTATTACAGGATAGAGCTTACGGTGGAGACGTTGAACGGAAGCTATGTTATGGCGTGGACTTACATTGCGAATAGGACGAAAGAGAACCTAAAGCCTTGCGAGGGATATGCGAACATAATAGTAAGAGGAGCTAGACGCTTTGGGTTGCCTGAGGACTACATAAACTACATTATAGAGGCAGCCAGTAAGCCCTAACCTATAAGGAGAGCCGAGTATTTTAATGAACAGATCGAACATTTTGCAGGAAATTGAAGGGAGAATATAATGCGAAACTGAGGCCTCTTAGGGAGGAGGATCTTCCTAAGTGCATCTCCATGATGCTATCATCAGAACCCTGGATAACCCTAAGGACGAAGGAAGAGGATGCAAGAAAAAGTCTTGTTAAAGGTATGAGGGAGGGTAAGGCTTTAGTTGCAGAGATAGGCGGAAAAATAGCTGGTTTCATCGTTTTCTACGTTACTGGTGCCTTTCCTCTTGGAGGTTACATTAGCTTACTAGGAGTCTTTCCCAACTTCAGAGGAAGGGGGATTGGGAAAATCTTGCTTAAAACAGCTGAAAAAGAGATTTTTAAGGGTTCAAAAAATGTTTTCCTCTTGGTATCTTCTTTCAACCGGGTTGCGATAACTTTCTACGAGAAAAACGGATACCAAAGAGTTGGGGAGATACCTGATGCCATAGTCGCTGGACATTCCGAAATAATCATGAGGAAGACCTTAGGCCCTCTAAGATAAAGGATTTCATAGTAAAATCATCTGTCACCTGGGAGATGTCCTTAACTCATTGACCAAGGAACAATCCTCAACGAAGCTTCGTAAAAGTTAATTGTAAACACCAAAATCATCCAGTGAATTGATCAGGGCTCAGGGACTAAAAGGATCCATCTTGGCAAGAAGGTTGCCCTTCATAGATTTTGCGCGCGGAATAGTTATGATCTTAATGGCATTGGATCACGCTTCCATCTACTGGAACCCGGGAAGGGTTTCGAGCGAAGGGCTAAATGGATTCCGTCCAACCTACACTTCATTTTCCCAGTTCTTAACTAGATTTGTGACACATTATTGTGCTCCCACTTTCATATTCCTAGCTGGAACCGCTCTGGCCTTATCAACTTCAAAAAGGCTGGAGAGAGGTGAGTCTCAGCTTAATATATCTCGTAGGATGGTAATAAGAGGAATAATCCTGCTTGCGATTGAATTTCTGCTTATAGCCCCCGTATTCAGAATAGGCTTCTTTTACTTCGGAGTTCTAGCCTGCATCGGAACCTGCTTCATGGCCTTTTCAGTTCTAAGGTTTTTGCCGACCCAAGCTATCTTTGGCTTTTCCTCAGCTTTAGTGCTACTTCATCCCTATCTTGACCTAGATTGGATTCCTTCGACACCAGCTTGGGGATACTTGCTTCACCTGATCCTGCACGAGCCATCATTCCATCGAAAACCGTGGGTCGGCCTCTACCCCATAATCCCATGGCTGGGAGTAATGGGCTTGGGGTGGTGCTTTGGACGGTGGATCCTAAGCATGAAGGACAGAGATCAGCTCTACAAGAGGGATAAAACCATCGCAATGATTGGAGTAGGACTCATAGCCATTTTCTTGGCGTTGAGATGGTTTAATGGGTTCGGAAACCTGCTTCCATGGTTAGAGCTTGAAGTAATAGACTTCTTCACTATTGCAAAGTACCCTCCAAGCCTCGTGTTCCTGTTATGGACTCTTGGAGGGACTATGCTAATGCTGTACGTTGGTATTCAGGTTGAAAAGAAAGATATCCTGAACTTAAAGCCCATTAAAGCAGTTTTAACCTATGGAAGCGTTCCTCTTTTCTTTTACTGTGCCCACCTTCTTCTTTACTCATTCATACCTGTTTACCTAAGGCTAAACAAGAGGACATTTTCATCCCTCGGGCTTACTTACTTGATATGGCTTGTTGGTTTGGCCCTGCTTTATCCAATGTGTAGATGGTACAGGGAGCTAAAGAAAATGCATCCAAACAGCTTCCTTCAGTACATATGACATTGGAGTTGTAAAAATCACGAGGGCATTTTTCTAGCTATTTCCCTCCCATACTCTTGACACTTCCTAGAAATGTCTTTCCAATCATCACCAGATGCCCTAACAAGCCCTGAAAGCATTTCCATTTGGTGGTGAAGGCCGAAGGCTAACTCTAACATTCTGACGCAGTCCAAACCATCCCTACGTGTACCAGCAGATGTAAAACAACCTCCAACCTTGTTTTTAAGCTTACGTCCTCTGTAAAGTGCAATTGACTCGTCAATGAGCTTCTTAATCTGCCAAGAGACGTTGCTGAAATAGGTTGGCGATCCTATAATAATACCATCAGCTTTAACCAAGTCCTCAATGCTACACTCCTCCACTTCCTTTACAACAACCTTAACTCCAGCTTTTTTGGCCCCTTTGGCAATCTCTTCAGCCATCCTTTTAGTATTTCCCGTTTTAGAATAATATACAATTAGTAAAAGTCTTTTTTCCACCGTTTTCACCTCTTCATAATGGGAGGGATCGAAAGTTATAACTCTGCTTTCCAACGAAGATATTTGAGCTTGCTAGAGAAGTGTTTTTAGTCTCTGATTCTCCTGATCTCGAACACAACAGGGTTTTCGGCATCTGGACACGCGTTGAAAATGAGATCTTTGTCTTCAGCCCAGGGAAACTCTACCCCATATCTCATGGCGTAGACTTTTGGAAGCAAAACCATCAGCGCACTATAGCATATCTCGCCCTTAACCGATTTACCATCGAAAACGGTCTTATCGACAACTTTATGACCAAATGCGCATGTCCCTTTCTGACTCTTTACAGTAACCTCAATTGTATATGGCATGGGGACACCACGCCTAGACGCTTTGTTATCTTAAAATCATGAGTAACAAATGTAAGTTTGTTATGAGTAGATTAGAAAAAAGGTCGAGTAATAAGAAAAATCAAAAACAAGAAGACTATGCCTTGTGCGACCGGATCTCTTTACTTTTTCTCAAGGGAGCTTAAGAGGAATTTGTTTTCGCCTTTATGAGCCTCTTTAACTCCCCCATCTCATGACATACTGCAAAGTAGCTAATTAGAACCCCAAAGATGAATCCCATGAAGAACGCGGCCATTTCATTATCCTCCCGCGATCACCTGCATGTAATATGTAGTGACTTCTAACTAATAAAATCTCGCAAGAAATAACTGTTCCAATCAATACCGCAAGATTCCCAACTGGTTTCAGCTAGCGATTTGCAAGTATAGGCTTTATTTCACATTTTTCTTTCGTTCTGTTTGACCTTTTGGTGCTTATTCTAACTCTCTTCAAAGAACACTCTTTGAAAAAGGAGCTGTCTTACGTATAATCTTAAATGATTCTAAAAACGTCCTCTTGTGGTCAGTTCGTCATATTTTCATTAGAAAGGAGGACAACTGTCCGCACCATATTGCCTGCCATCATAAGTATGTAACCGCAAAGACCCCTTTGATCCTAATTCCAGTTTTGTTGGGTTTTCTAAATGGGGTTACGTTTACCAAGACCAGGAACATATTTGGTTGCGTGATTTCCCACTCGCTAACCAATGGTCTAGCCCTGTTGTTACATGCATACGCTTGAAGCTGCAAAGACGCTAAATGCGCAGGAAATTCTAGAATGAGGCGACCAGAAGTAAGGGCTGAAAACCTTTTAGCTATCGTCTAAAGATATTCGAAGGGATAAGGCATTGGTGAAGCTTGGTATTGCGGGTTTACGCCATGAAACTGTTACTTTTTGGCCAGGTTATACTGATCTCGACGAATTCGAGAGAGTGGCTTTGCACGGCGATCAGGTCGTTGAGTCAAGGCGTGGAACAAACACTGCAGTAGGAGGGTTCATTGACGTTTGCGAGAAGGCTGGAGTGGAACTGTTTCCAGTCTGTGAGGTGCCAGGAGGCGCTACAGCTACTGTCAGGGATAGAGTCTATGACTTCTACGTTGGTAAGATGAAGAAGGAGTTTGCAAAAGTCGCTGATGAAATAGACGGGATATTGCTCGCGCTCCATGGTGCGATGGTCACGGAAAGCCTTCAAGACACTGAAACCCATATAATTCGTGAGATAAGGCAAGTCGTAGGATACGAAAAACCGGTTATGGTGACCCTTGATCTTCATGGGAACCTTGATCCTTCGATTCTAAAGGAAGCTACAGCTGTTTTCGGATACCAAAGTAGTCCACATGTAGACATGGGGGAAACTGGAAGAAGAGCCGCTAGAACCATGCTTGCTACTTTAAACGAGGAGATTAGGCCATCTACCTCTATGGTAAAGCCCGGACTTGTTGTTCCAAGCGTTTTCAGCGCAACGACAGTTTCTCCAGCTAAGGACATAATAGCTCGGCTGCACGAGTGGGAAAAGCATCCAGGAGTTGTGGACGTCTCTGTGTTCTTCGGGTTTGCTTGGTCAGATGTTCATCAGATTGGCATGTCTACCGTGGCCGTTACTGACAACGATCCAGAGTTAGCTGAGAGGATAGCGAGTGACCTGGCCCAGATGGCTTGGGAAAATCGTGAAGCTCTTACAGGAGGAAAGAATTTGTATAGCGTGAAGGAGGGGGTTGAGCTGGCTATAAGGAAGGCAAAAAGAGCCTCCAAGCCAATAATAATACTAGACCATGCGGACCGAACTGGCGATACCACTTTTGTCCTACGTGAGCTCATTGCACAGGAGGCCAAGAACGCTGCAGTGCCCTGCTTTTTCGATCCAAAAGCGGTTGAGGTATGCAAAAAAGCAGGCGTAGGCAACAGTGTTGAGCTCGAAATCGGAGGGAGCACTGGGTGGCGTGATGGTGGTCCTCTTAGGGTTAGTGGCAGGGTCCTTTGGGTCGGGGAGGGGAGGTATATCTGTTCTGGTCCTATGTGGAAGGGCTTGGAAATAGATTTAGGACCTACTGCGATAATTAAGGCTGATGGGGTCTGGATTCAGCTCATAACATTCAAACACTCGCTAATTAATGAGGATCCGTTTACAAAATTCGGTTACAAGACCAGTGACTTTGACATAATTGTCACAAAATCCAAAACCCACTTTCGAGCTGTTTACGAAAAAGTAGGCGAGGAAATAATAATCGTTGATGCTCCTGGCCAATGTCCCGCTGATTTGAGCGTATTTAATTACAAGAACGTTCCTTCTGGGGTCTACCCAATCACAAGAACGTAGCGCCAATTCCCATTTAGAATCTCTGGGACTCCTAGAAAGAATCAAAGCTCGCTTCGCAGATTAAACCTTACATCAAGCTCC
>CAYZRF010000007.1:0-72686 GCA_964480775.1 uncultured Nitrososphaerota archaeon | reverse complement strand
AGCTATTTTATTCGGATCTTATATTGGAATCATAGAAACTGTCCAAAGAGCTGTTGTCGCTAGATTTGGACCTTCAGAGCTTAAAGGAACAGCGTATGGTCTCTATTACATAGTTGTCGGGCTTTGCAGTATCATGGCAAATGTCTTGTTCGGACATCTCTGGGATATCTTTGGTGCTAAAGGGGCTTTCACGTACAGCATGGTTACTGGCTTGACAGGATTCATTGCTATGATAATTTTTGCAAGCAAGTATGGTTAATTGATTTAAAGAGATGGAATTTTGAGACGATTAGGAGTTTGGAGCATCTTTTAGGTAGTTCAAAGGATTACAATGTTATAAACCTCGCACACATATCGCTCTGGCTATGGTTTTATTCAGAGAAGTGGTCAGCTCTGAATTTTTCACTCATGCCATAGATGAGAATAACGAGAGCTGCTAGGGTAAAAAATTAAATCAGTTATTGCTATAATATTATAAAAGAAACATTTTTTAACGATTACCTCAGTAATTAATTGAAATTGGTGATATAATGCAGAGGAAGAGAGGAATCGGGGAGAAGGAGATAAACGTCCTAAGGATGTTGGTTGAGAACGGACGAGTTACATACACCGAGATAGCGAAGAAATTAGGTATGAGCCCAGCAGGAGTTATGAAGAAGGTTAAGAAGCTAGAAGATGCTGGAATCGTAACTGGGTACACAGCCCTTGTGGACCACTCAAAACTTGGAAAAGAGTACAAATACATCATAATGATTAAGACACAAGCCGGAAAGCACAGCGATGTTGCAAAGGAGATAAGAGAGGTTCTTGGTTCGAGAGTTCTTGAAGTTTACACAATAACAGGGATTTATGATGTAATTATCAAGGTCTTAGCAGGTAATAGCGATGAATTAAATGAGATCATCAAAAAAATCCATTCCGTACCTGGCGTAACTGAGACAGTTACCTCTTTAGTACTTGAGACAATTGAAGAGAAACCATCACTGGTTCCCGAGGACATAGCACTTCCAATAAGACCCAAAGAGTTAAAGAGAGGATAGTCTTATCTCCTATTCCCCCAATTGTGATTTTCAGCATGTGTTTGTTTCTATTAAGATCGATTTCAACGATGCCTATCGTTCGATTATGTGATGCGGTTCTCCATGCTCTTTAGGTGTCAAAGTGTGGGGATTATTCCAACGAAATGCTGATATATCTAAAAAGGGAATAAAACCTCAAATAGTATGAAGGTAGGGGTCCCCTTAGGTTTAGACCCCGATCCTATAGAAGATGCGTTTAAGTTCAAAAATATGGGTGCAGATTACATAGAGTTAAAGCTCTCTTGTCCTTTACCTAGAGAAGACGAGCTTCTTGATAAAACAGAGCTAATAGAGCGAATTATGCCTATACCTATAATCCATATGCCAGAGATTGCTCGCAACTGGCAGGAGGTCAACGCGTTAAAAGATGCTATAGAAGCCATATCAAGCTCCTCTTCCTATAGGAAAACCTTCGTTATCCATCTTTTTGGGAGTAAGCACGCTTCTTTATGGATGAAGAAAAGACTACTTAATGATGTATTGAGAATTTCGGAGGATTATGATGTGCCTATGGCCCTTGAGAACAAGTCTGAGTCAAGAAGCGTTTTCAGAAAAGTATTTCAGCTCTTTCCTGATTTTTACATGTGTTTCGACATAGGCCACGCCCATTTGTATTTCCCTGAAGCCGAAATTCTTCAGTTCATAAGGGAGTTTTCAAACAGGATAATTCATCTTCATGTCCATGATAACTTCGGAGGAGGTTCTGATGAGTGGGATCTGCACTTACCCTTGGGTATGGGAAGCACTAATTTTGGGCCTTTGATTAAAGAAGCGCTCATGTGTCCCAAGCTAAGAACTATAACAATGGATGTAATTTGTTTTGATGATGAATACATGTCTCTTAGCCTGAAAAAGCTGAAAAATATGATTAACCAAAATAAAATCAACAAGAAAAACGAGAATAGCAGAGATTATATGGAGAAATTCCCTTATAGATGAGGATAATTCAAGTTCATCATTCTTCTTTTAGCGTAAGTATTGAGCCAATTATTATCATGATCCCTCCTAGGATTACCCCCGTGCCTGGAGGCTCATTTAATAGAATCCATGCCAGCAAAGTGGCTCCAATAGGCTCACCAAGAATAGTTATTGATACCCCGTGTGCCTTTAAATGCTTTAGAGCGTAGTTGTAAGAGGTGTGAGCCAAACAAGAAGGTCCAACAGCAAGAGCAAGAAAAATTAGAAATTCTCTTGTATTGTACCCTGATAGTGGAATTCTTGAACCCATTGTAATTGATAATAGGATGAGAGAAGCGATCCCATAGACTGTAGCGGCATAAGGGATCGTATCAAGCGTTTTTCTTAGATATCTCCCTGATATCAAGTAAATTGAAAAAGCTATGGATCCGATTAATGCTAAAAAAGCTCCAAAGATAGACCCCCCTCGTTGAGGTTTGCCAACAACGACAAGGGCTCCTACTACACCCATAAAAATTCCTAACCACTCTTTTTTTGAGGGCGGCTCTCTCAGTATTAGTCTTGACATAATACCTGCCGATATTGGAGCGGAATCCACCAATACAACACTAGTTGCTACTGGAATGAGCTTAAGTGAGCCTATCCAGGACCAAAAATGAAGAGCAAGAGACGCTCCAGAAACAACGAGCACGAGAACCTGATCTCTGTTAAGCTCCAAAATCTGATTTGTAGATGGTATTGCAAGAAATCCCATTATAATGGCGGCTATTCCAAGCCTGTAGGACGCTATTATCAAGGATGGAGCTGAACTTAGTTTTGTCAATATGCTACTAGTTGAAGACACAAGAACCGCAATCATAAGCAAGAAAAACTTCGGGTCTGGCATTATTCTGATTACTTTTTGCTTAAACATGCCCCAGACTTGCATTTAGGGTTTCTAAATAACTATTAAGATGCAAAGGAAACCACACATATACAACTCTCCTTTGTCAAGAAGTAGCATCGAATGCATCTTGCCATTGGAGTTCACATTCACATCCCTGTTAATGTTATTAATTTAGTACAGGGCATCAAAATCACTTATCATCGGGAGGAAGGTATCTTGGATTTATTCGATGCCATAAATGTAAGGAAAAGTGTCAGATGGTTCAAACAGGATTCTTTAGATGAATCCATAATTAGAAAGATCCTAGAGGCCGGAATAAGGGCTCCAACAGCTATGGCGATGGAACAGTGGTTCTTCGTAGTCGTCAAGGACAATGAATTAGGTAGGAAAATTTGGGAACTCCTGAAAGAGGCTCATGTATATTACTATACGAAAGCAAAAGCAGGAAGTGAGTCAATAGATCAGCGAACATTGAAAAAACTCCAAGAAAGACTCAATCAGGGCATGTATCGTGCCCCAGTATACATTGCAGCGTTCCTTAGACTGGACAAAGTAGGATTGAGGAAGGATTATTCTGAGATAGAGGAGCTGTGGGGAATTGAAAGTGTTTCGGCAGCAATAGAGAATATTTCATTAGCAGCTACAGCTTTAGGTTTAGGAACATGCTGGATAGGAGTCGTGAATTTCTTGGAAGATGAGTTTAATAACGTCTTAAAACCGCCTGAAGGATGTAAGCTTATTGCCATTTTACCTTTAGGGAGACCCTTGAAACAATCTAATCCAAGACCGAGGAAAAAGTTGGATGAGGTTGTTAGAATAGTCTAATTGTTACCGACATTTAGCACCGAAAGAATTAGTCTACCGTTTTGGTGAAGATAGGAATGAAAAAACCATCTTCCTGGAGAATTGCTTCCGTCTCTCTCTTCGGCGCGATCTTAGTGGTTTCTTTGTTGAACATCAGAAAAGGACCTGGTGGTGTAGATTGTTGGTATCACATGGCCGTTGCCAAGAACATTCTTAGCAAGAGAAGGATTCCATTATACGCTGATTGGGAGTATTATCCTGTGGGAAGACCCCACCTTTATCCGCCTTTCCTGCACGTATGCGTAGCTCTTCTCTCAATTCCCTTTAGAGGTAACGTCTTAGCGGGAGGAAAGGTGTTTAATGCTCTAATGCTACCCATATCAGCGGGTTTGGCTCTGTTAAGCTTTTCAAAGATATACAGGAACCCATGGAGGGAATTCTTAGCCTTCCTCATAATCTGTATGGATCCCATATTTTTCGGGGTTCATAGAGGATTGCTCCCATCGGTTCTAGCTAGTGGTTTCGCGTTCTTAGCAACAGCTTACTTCTACGAAAAGAAACTCATACCAGGCATTCTGATGATGAGTTTATCTCTCTACACTCACCTTGGGATACCTTATCTGTTTCTTTTGGGCTTGTTTATCTTTTCTCTCACTAATAGGGAGTACTTTGCTTTATACAGACGATTTTTCCTTGGATCCATGCTCTTGTTCTTGCCTTGGGGATTACACGTGCTAAACAACGTGAGTTGGATAAAGGTTGGATCTAGGCTGGTGGGAGGGGATAGACCCCTCATCTTATCGGCAATCACAGTCCTAGGGTTTCTAGGTGCCCTCAAGACCATTGAAAGCCAAGAAAAAGCCGACCTTTTAGCCGTGTCCTGCCTTCTAGGTTTTTCTCCATCCTTTTTACTCTATGGACGAAGGTTCTGGGCCCATTCCTCATTGATATGGGCCATGTTAGCTTCATCTCCACTTTACAATATTTCCAAGCATAGCAAGGTGAGAAAGGTTGCCATAGCTTCCGTCATTCTAGCATGCTCCGTACTGTTCCAGCCTGGAATCATGTTGTCAAAAGGAAAGGTGATGAAGGGCTGGGTTCCTAGCGGATTGAGGGAAGAAATCATGATTCTCTCCCGTGGAGACTACTCCTTGCTGGGGGAAGACGTCAAGAGGATAGTTCAGATAATCAACTCAGAATTTAGGGAATTAGAAGCTGTTCATGTGAACAGGGGTTGGGTTGGGGAGATGCTCTACGTCTTTACTGGGAAGAAAACGGACCGAGCAATGTATGGAGAGGTATCGGATCCAAGGATTTGGAAGCCTGTTTTTGAGAAAATTAAGTATGAGAGACCTGCTTTATTTGTCTATTTGAAGGAAGGAGGTAGGTATGGGCTTCCTGAGGATGTAGACGAAGTTATTGAAATAGGTAGGTTTTTCTTTGCAGTTCGTAGATGATCTAACCTTCATAAACGACCTTTTGATGATTTAATTTTGCTCTCTCATTTAATTAACCGAAGATTTAACGTATGAATCCCTAGTAAGGCTTTAAGAGCTGTTATTTTAGGAAAATTTAATTTAAACCTGGATTTAAAGGAACTAGGGATAAAATATGTTATCAAAGATACCTATCAATCTTGATCAGGTAAAAAAAGAGGATTTAGACAGGGAAATTCTGAGAGTTGGGATAATCGCCGAACTCGATGCCATAAACCTCTATGAGCAAATGGCAGCAGTCGCTGGAAATGAAATAATCAAGAGAATTCTCTTAGATATTGCAAAAGAAGAAAAAACGCATGTAGGGGAGTTCTTAGCTCTGCTGTTGAAGATGGATGAAGAACAAGTTAAGGAGCTAGAAGAGGGTAAGGAAGAAGTCGAAGAAATGACTGGATAAATAGAATGTCAAGAGCTTTCTTGAATCCTTGAACATCTTAATGCTTTACTTCTATGTACACGGGAGATTTGTTAAGTTTTAACCTTAAGCTGCCATTTCGGAGTCTTATGGTCTCGGAGTAGACTTCACCATTTTCGTTAGGAACTGCAATTGTAAGCACTGCTTCCCTACCTCTTATTGGTATCTTAACCTCCTTCTCTGATAATTCTGGTTCGTTCCACCAGTCCCACCAAACCACGTAAACGTACTCATTCTTCTTGTCGAATCTGAAGACAAAAACGTTTTTCTCGCCTAGTTGAACCTTTTCGATGTTCGTAAAGCCTTCCAGCTTCTCAGTCATTAAGCCGTAAGCATAGTAGGCCCTCTTCTTTACCCCGAAACCCTTGTCGTAATCGCCCTTCCCATCGTATATCAGACCAGTCTGATCAAAATACTGATTCCCGTCTCCACAAAATCCCTCATGGAGACCCCATGCCCAAAAGATCTTCTCTGCTCCTGCAGACAGAAGGACCACGTACCTCTTTACGAGATCTGCTGCCTGTTCCTCTTCGCTTTGGAAAATTCCGTTAACAGATCCACTATATGTTCCTGTTTCCGTAATCCATATGGGTTTGTTTATTCCGTACTTTGCCATCACAGCTTTCACTTCGCTGATCATCTCGACCCCATATGCGTAATCTCCAGTGGCGTTTCCGTAATAGTGCAGCGAAACGATATCAAAATAATCTCCTCCTCCGTTTTTGAGAACAATATCGAGATATTCATCATGAGTGAAGGGAACTAACCCTGCAAAAAGCACTTTGCATTGCGGACAGGCCCCTTTTATCACCGGATAAATAAACTTTAGAAACCTGGCATATTCCTCCGGAGGACAACTGTCTCCCTTGCCTTCTATGTTGGGCTCGTTTCCAATCTCCCAAAACAATATTTTTGGCTCGGTTCCGTTGATTTTAGGCGCATCATTAATCCCATCTGCATCATATCTCTCAACGATGAACCTCACGAGTTCAGCATACTCTACATTTCCTATGAGTTTTCTCCATCCGTGAAGCATGAAGTTCTCAAGTATGTTCAGGCCAGACCCACAGAATTCGGCATACCTCTCATCGTACTGCCTTATCTTCTGTCGAAACGTTGGTCCAGGATGGATTCCTAGCCTGTACCATCTGATGCCAATGTCCGTCATAGCCTTGTAGTCCTCCTCTATCCCATGCAAACCAAAGGGCGACTCCCAATATGTGGGCTCCAGTTCTTCTTGGACACCTTCCTGTTTATACTGAGTTAAGTTCAAGTAGAATAGAAAGAGGGATAGGATCAATAGCAGGGCTGAAAGAATGCTCTTCTTAGATGGCACCTATTTGTGAACCACCAGATTGATTTAAACCTTTGATTCGATTTTTCTACAGCGGTACCTGACAAATTCAGGGAATTAGAGTCAAAATGCCGCCTAGAGAAAGGTACTATTGCGCTTCTTGCCTTTTTTAAGAAAAAAGAACCTATTGAACTTGTTGACTCCAACAACAGCCTCGAGAAGGAATAGTCTTAATTTTACAACCGAACTTGAAGTTAATCTACGACATGAGCCTTCTGCCCCAATTCAAGTTATTCGAGGTTTATTTGGCAGTAAGATTGAGTTTTTGTCATCGTCAGAGATTAACATAATTTCTCCGGATTATATCTCAAAATTCTACCTTTTTTCCGCTAAGAGCCATCTCTCTGATCATGCTAAGTACGTTTTCACTATTACAGGACTTAGATATTTGAGAGAACTTGAGAAAGAAGTCTTAAAGAGATCTAATGAGCTTAAGAAAGGATTTCGGGGATTTCTTGCTCGCGGTACTCCGCGAGCTGAGCCTCTCGCTAGAGCGTTGGAGATGTCAGGTGTGTTGACACAGTTTCTGGCTTTAAGCTGGCCTGATTTTCATGTTGCCAGCTATGAAAGAACGGGAAAAGAGATTTATCTGAAATTCTCTGAGATTGCAGGCAAAACGCACGAGAAACGCTTCATATCAGCTTTGGAAAGCCTAAATGAGAGCTATGGGATGAGACACCGAAACGTTTTTGCAACAGCACTAAAACAAGCCAAGAAGTTCTTAAACCATTTTCGTAACATCTATGAGTCTCTTGACTTTGTTTCCTTCCTCAGCGACCTCTCTATACTAACAGGCACAGTAATCGGTCCAGATACTATAGAGCACCTTATGAAGGAAAGGGTGGCCTTTGACCCACGACAGGTTGGGCTCACCTACGAAACTTGGATGGACAGAATTCATAAGGAACTAAAGGCGATGGTTAGGGATCTTGCTTCCTCTGAAAACCCTTACCTTAAGGAAAAAACTCTCAAATTGGCTGTATTTTTCAATAAACACGTTTCCCCTTGGAATACTGTCAGGGACCTTATAGACACACTAGATCGGGTGGGAAGAATGCTACCTCGAGTCATAATAGATGGAAAAACGGCATTAATTGAAAATCTTACGCCAGAAAACGACTTCATGATAGGATATTTCATTGATTACGAGATATTGAGGATGCTTAACGAAGGCAAGCCTCCCGTTTGCCCCCTAAGGAAATCACCTCAGTTCCGCAGGTGTAGAGTATGTCCTGGGGAGATTTTTGGAGAAATCAATAGATACTGCTCTCAAATTAGAAAGTGGATTCCCTCGGATCAAAACTAATTCCACGTACGACTGTGAATCCTTTCTTTTATAGGCCCTGCTGAAACTAGGCCGTCTGTAAAGCACCGGGATAACGCTAGGAAAATCTTGGCGGAGTTCACCAAGCTGCTGATGAAGTTCACCATCATTGCTACTCCTCTGAATTCCTCCTATAATCCTGAGCTATACTTTGGGCATGAACTTCTGTAGAAAGTGATATAGGTGAACTAAATCGAAGAAAAAATGCTGGATAGATGGGTAGCCATCACAGATCATTAGATTATTTTCTTAGTCAATACCCAACCTAAACTTATATATTGGTTTCTGCTTCAAAGAAGTTTGGAGGGCAGATGGAGGAGGACCTTGAGACATTATTTGAAATACTGTCAAATAAAGTAAGAAGAAGGCTCATTGAGCTGATCTCTGAACAGCCAAGATACTTGTTTGAGCTTCAGAAGGAGTTAAGGGATATGGTCTCCCAGACAGCTATTCTCAAACACCTGAAAAAACTGGAAGATGAAGGATTTGTTGAAAGTTACGAAATTATAAGCGACATAAACGCCCTTCCCAGGAGATATTATCGCCTAAAGAAGAGCATATTTCTCTCTCTTTGCTTCGGAGATAGCATTCACAGAATCTCCACCTCTAATCTGACTGCGCAAGTTAAGCCTTCCTTTGATAGAGATGTCATTCAAATTTTAACTGAGGGAAGGAAAGAATTGACCAGAATAAAGCGCTGTAATTCATTTGAAGAGAAGATAAGGAGGTCGGCTGACCTTTTAGCCAAGATAGACAGAGGTATTAAGCTATTAGAAGAGTCTCAGTCTTATCTGTTATGGTTAAAGAGAGAAGTTTTGAGGGAAATTAAAGAGTCGACAGGTGGTATAACCTAGTCTAAAGATTAAGAAAAGTAGCAACAATTCCAAAAAGTCCTCCTAGTATGTTATCTTCAAATTTGAGGAAAATTTTTATATATGTAATATCTGGTTAAATATTCGAGAACAAAGTAGAAGGGGGTGATTTGGATGTATTGGGATAGATGGATCAGAAAGGTGTTTGATGATATAGAAGAGGAATTTAAAAGAATGGAGAGGATGCTAGACAGAGAATTCTCTTCAATGAAGATAGGAAAGACCTTCGGGCCCTATGTATACGGATTCTCAATAACCATGGGACCAGAAGGAAAGCCTGTAGTCAGGACGTTTGGTAATGTGCCTCCAGTACAGGAAGTTGAGGGCTTCAGGACCCCGTTCGTCGACGTAATGGTAGACGAAAAGAACAACGAGGTAAAGGTCATTGCTGAAATGCCTGGTGTAGAAAAGAAGGACATAGAACTCAGGGCAACGGAGAAAAGGGTTGAGATAAGTGCGGAGAGAGGCGACAGGAAGTACAAGGCCAGCGTGGACCTACCAATCGAAGTGGATGTAAAAAGTGCAAAGGCCAAGTACAACAATGGCGTGCTAGAGGTCACGTTCAAGACAAAGAGGGAAGTTAAGCCCTCTGGGACGAAAATAAACATAGAGTAAATCCCCCTTAATTTTTTCTTAGTATTTGTTTTTATTTTGGAAAGAATTTATATTAGGTGATCGGAATTGAACGAGGAAAGAAAGTATGTAACCCTAAAGGTAGCTGAGGCCCACCCCAGAGATGTGGGCAGGGCCATCGCTAGGGTTGATAGAAAGGCCATGGAAGAGCTTGGCCTTAGTTCTGGTGATGTAATTGAGATTATTGGGAAAAATAGGGCTGTTGCCATAGTCTGGCCAGCATATCCGGAGGACTATGGTAGAGGCGTTATCAGGATTGACGGTTACACCAGAAGGAATGCTGGTGCTGGAATAGATGACCTCGTTAAGATAAGGAAGGTTACAGCGAAACCTGCTAAGAAAATAGTTTTTGCGCCCACAGAAGCTCTTAGAATAGTTGGAATTGAGGGCTACCTTTCTAGAATGTTAGAAGGGATCGCAATAGCTAGAGGAAACAGCATTCCAGTCAGCATAATGGGGACTAGGGTTGACTTCGTAGTTACCTCCGTCCAGCCATCCGCAGACGCCGTCATCGTCACTCCTCAGACAGAAATTGTGGTTAGCGAAACCCCAGCTCCAGAGTTAGTAAGAAAGATTCCGAGGGTCACATATGAGGACATCGGAGGTTTGGATGAAGCCATCCAAAAGATAAGAGAAATGGTTGAACTCCCACTCAGGCACCCAGAACTCTTCCAAAGGCTCGGAATAGAACCTCCAAAGGGAATACTTCTATACGGACCCCCTGGATGTGGTAAGACCCTTCTTGCTAAGGCTGTAGCTAACGAAAGCAATGCCCACTTCATAAGCATAAGCGGTCCAGAGATCATGAGCAAGTGGTATGGCGAGAGCGAGAAGAGGCTAAGGGAGATCTTCAAAGAAGCAGAGGACAATGCTCCTAGCATCATATTCATAGATGAAATTGATGCTATTGCTCCAAAGAGGGAAGAAGTAACCGGAGAAGTTGAAAGAAGGATAGTATCACAACTTCTAACCCTAATGGATGGTTTGGAGGCAAGAGGCAAGGTCATTGTTATAGGAGCAACTAACAGGCCAAACGCATTAGATCCAGCCCTGAGGAGACCTGGAAGATTTGATAGAGAGATTGAGATAGGGGTTCCAGATAGAAACGCAAGACTGGAGATCTTACAGATCCACACAAGAGGAATGCCCCTTGCAGACGACGTAGATCTTGAAAAGCTTGCGGACCTAACTCATGGATTTGCGGGCGCAGACCTTGCTGCCCTAGCAAAAGAGGCTGCAATGAGGGCATTGAGACGAGTCTTTGCTGAAGTGAAGATAGACATAGAGCAGGAGGAAATTCCCGCAGAGGTTTTGGACAAGCTCGTAGTTACCATGGATGATTTCTTAACGGCATTGAAGGACATAACGCCAAGTGCCCTTAGAGAAGTAGTGATACAGGTACCAAATGTAAAATGGACAGACATAGGAGGCCTTGAGAAAGTAAAGGAAGAACTGAGGATGGCCATAGAGTGGCCACTAAAATATCCAGAGCTTTTCGAGAAGAGTGGAGCAAAACCTCCAAAGGGAATACTTCTATACGGACCCCCTGGATGTGGTAAGACCCTTCTTGCTAAGGCTGTAGCAAATGAGAGCGAGTCTAACTTCATCAGCGTTAAGGGACCAGAGATATTGAGCAAATGGGTTGGTGAGAGCGAGAAAGCCATTAGAGAGATCTTTAGAAAGGCCAGGCAGGCAGCTCCATGCATAATATTCTTCGATGAGATTGATGCAATAGCTCCCATGAGAGGATCAGGAATAGGAGATTCCAGGGTAACAGAGAGGATTATAAGCCAACTCTTGACCGAGATTGACGGTTTAGAGGAGCTTAGAAATGTGGTTGTTATAGCTGCAACCAACAGACCAGACCTTCTGGATCCAGCTCTCCTCAGGCCAGGAAGATTTGATAGGTTGATATACGTCTCACCTCCAGATTTAGAAACAAGAAAGGAGATCTTGAAGGTTCATACTAGGAACAAACCTCTTGCAGATGATGTAGACCTCAACAAACTCGCAGAGCTTACTGACGGCTACACAGGAGCCGATCTTGAAGCTCTATGCAATACTGCAGCGATAATAGCGATACAAGAACTAATTTCAAGACATCCGGATCCTGAAGAGGCCAAGAAACATGTGAAAGAGCTGAAGATAGGCATGAAACACTTTGAAGCGGCAATGAAGAAAGTAGGTCCAAGCCTCGTTGGAGAACTCGAGAGCTATAGGAAGATGGCCGAGGAGTTTGAGAGAAGAGTAAAGGCTCCTGCGTCATATGGAAATCCTAGCAACAAAAAGAAGAGCAGCGAAAGTCAACCCATGAAATATATAGCGTGAACTGTGGTAATTCATTTATTTCTCCCTTCCCCTTTTTTATAACACCGATTACACATTCTATTTGAAGTTTTAGTTAAGATAAGTATAACGTTTATATATGTAACGATGTTACATATCGCCCAGTCATATGATGTGCCATAAGATGCGTTCACATAGATGCGGTCTTGAACCGATAAGCTTGATCCAGCTCTTAACACTCAGAATCCTCTATGAAAAACCGATGCATGGCTATCAGATTATGGAAGAGATTAGTAAGATTACATCTGGTCTTTATGCCCCTGAGACGGGGGTTATGTACACAATCCTTAGAAGAATGGAACGCAGGGGTTTGCTCTCTTCGAAATGGGAGAAAGGAAGTGGGGCTGACAGAAGGGTTTACACACTCACAAAAGAGGGCATTGAGGTGCTCAAGAGACGACTCGAAATACTCAAAGAAAGAAAAAGGATTATAGAGGAGCTACTTCGTTTTTATGAGAAAAAATTCGGTGAGGGTTGAGAAATGAGTGAAATAGCAATAGAAACAGATAATTTGACTAAATATTATGGCGAGATACTTGCTGTAGATCACATAAGCTTTGAGGTAAGAAAGGGTGAAATATTTGGTTTCCTAGGCCCCAACGGGGCTGGAAAGACCACTACAATCAGAATGCTCACTGGTCTAACCCCTCCTACTGAGGGGACTGCAAAAATATTCGGATATGATGTAGTTAAGGAAACCCTAGAAGCTAAGAAGAGAATTGGCATTGTTCCAGAGACCTCTAACGTATATGACGACCTATCTGCGTGGGACAACCTTATATTTTCGGGAGAACTTTATGGAGTCAGTAGAGAACAAAGAGAAAAGAGGGCTAAGGATCTTTTAGAGATGTTTGGGTTATATGAGAGGAGAAAGAACAAAGTAAAAGGTTTTTCGAAAGGAATGAAGAGAAAACTGACAATAGCGATGGGGTTGGTAAACGACCCAGAGCTTCTTTTCCTCGATGAGCCCACCTCTGGGCTTGATGTTTCCTCTGCTAGGACAATAAAGCATATGATAAAGAGATTAAATGATCAAGGGATGACCATCTTTCTTACCACACATAATATAGAGGAAGCTAATCTCATTTGTGATAGGGTTGCTATAATAAACAAAGGAAGGATTGCAGCAATAGATACTCCTGAAAAGCTTAAGAGGACTATAGAAAGTGTTCAGTCAGTTGTTGTGGCGTTCAACTCATCAACACCTAAATTGATTGAAGGGTTAAGGGGCTTACCAACAGTAAATGAGGTTTTAAAGCAGGGAGATAAGTTCAGGCTTTACACGTCCGATCCTTCCACGGTCATTGAAGAGCTCTGGAAGTTTACTAATAAGAACGGGCTTAGGATAATCAGTCTTAATACTCTTGGACCTAGTCTTGAGGATGTATTCCTTGTACTTACTGAAGGAACTTTGAGGGAGGGAAAGTTTTGAGATACGGGTTTATTGACGCCTTAAAAAGAGATCTTTTAGCGGCCTGGGCCATAGCAAAGAAAGACATGAAGGTTTACTACACTAGGCCTGGGACAATTATGTTTGGGATAATGTTTCCATTTTCTATGTTCCTATCTTTTGCTGTTGGAAAAAATGCACCGATCTCCACACTGATTCCTGGACTAACAGCAATCATAATACTTTTCAGTTCTTCATCGATAGGTCCATTCTCTATTCCATTAGAGAGAAGATTGAAGACATTTGAAAGATTGCTAGCAGCCCCAATTTCCTTTTATTCTATCTTACTAGGAAAAGTAATGGCTGGAGTAGTGTATAGCGTTATGATAGGGATCATCCCTGTTGCTTTTGGCCTTTTAGCGTTTGGATTGAAGGTGATGAGCTTTTTCTCTTTAATTGTTGGACTTCTCTTCTCTTCAGTCTGTTTTGCTGCATTGGGTATTATGTTCGCCTCAATCCCCACCGAGTATCCTGGAGATGTGACTATGGCTCTAAACTTCGTTCGTCTGCCTTTAATCTTCATCAGTGGGATATACATACCCATAGAGAAAATACCAAGTCTTTTCCGTACTATCACAATTTTATCGCCACTTACTTATGCAAACGATTTACTAAGGCATGCATTAGAGGGTAAAACTAGCTTTGGACCCATTTTAGATGTAATTTCACTACTTTTATTCACTATGATTTTTCTCTCAGTCGGAACAAAACTTCACTTTAAGTTCAGAGATTGGGCTGGGCCTCGAAAGAAAAAAGGTAAAAAAATGGATGAAGGAGCAAAACTTCCTCATTTCAGCAAAGTACGATTTAGTCCTTTTGTCAAAATTCTCTGAGGGGACAATTGCTTGATCGTAACTATTGGGTCCTTCAAAGTTACATCATCTTCCATTGTGGACATTATTGTTAAAAGGCAAAATGTTTTAACACGGATGAAAAAGGATGGGAGAAAAGAAAAGGCCCATATTGGGTAGAAAAGCCCTATATTCAATGCTGGAATTCTTTAAAGCCAGCTTTGGCTCTGATAAAATGTTTGTTAGGATTTCTAGAGCGTCTAAGTTGGAGGTTTTCTTTTTCCTCTGGCTTCTTCAGTCTCTTTTGATAATAGTTGGTAACTATCAGATTTCTAGTAGAATCAAGTACAACTATATGAACATACCTTATTGGATATCCTCATCCGATATCTGGCTTATAGAGGACAGAGCATTAAATATGGTTGTTCTAAAATCGCTTCTTATTGTTCCGAGCGTATTAATTGCCACGATATTAGCTAGAATTCTAGTTATGAAAGCCTTAGGCGAGGGATTGAAAGGAAGCGCATACTTTTCTTCGGCCATTACCGCTTTTTCAACGACTTTAATCCCAGAATGCCTTAGGATCACCGCTATTTACACCTTACATCTCTTAAGACTTCCCTCAGAGGTTGTGATAGATTTTGATCTAGCTGAAGCAAAATCAACAAGGCATTTAGCCTATCTTGCAACAAAAGTATTAGAAGAACTCCAAAGCATCTATCGATTTAATGAATGGGATGTTTTTGTCGTTAGCCTCCTCTTTTTGGTATGGGAAGCATATTTATTCTACAAAACTTTCAGGTTGATCTACGAATTGGAGTTTAGAAAGGCTGTTCTAGCTAGCTTCATCCTCTCAGTTGCGACTGGAGCGATAATCATCTATTTCTCCCTCACTACTTGGACACCAAAGTTCTTCATCGATCCTTTTGAGTTCAGGTTTGTGCCCCCAACAATACCTGGAGGGTAAAAACAAAGTTAAAGCTTAATAAGAGCTGTTAATAGCAAATTACCTTACTTGAAATGCTTTCTGAGTATCTGAAGCAATACTATTTTGAAAAGCACCTAACCAAGAGCGCTCTAAAAGACAGTTTCAAATAATCCGCAAGATCTGATGTGGTGCAAAGAAGTATATCCTAGAAAATAGAAAGGAGGTGTTAGCCTAGTGCTTTTAGCAACATCCTTAGTCCCGTGAATATCAGAACAATGGCGAAAGCTGTCCTGAGTCTAGATGCTCTGAGTTTTTTGGCGGTTCTGGCACCTATCTGTGCTCCTAATATAACTCCCGCACCCAAAAGGACAACGTACTCTGGTATCAAATTTCCCATCAAGAAGTGCGTTGTCGCTCCAAATGATGCCGAAAAGAGCATGATGAACATTGAAGTGGCTACAGCCAAGTGAATTGGTAATCCTACCACTAAGTTAAGGATTGGGACCATGAGCGCTCCTCCACCGATCCCCAAAAAACCAGAAGCAAATCCAGCTGAAAAGCCAAGAAGTAAACCCGCCTTTAGTTTTGGTCTGTATGTAAAGATCTTTCCCTCCCTATCAACTAAGGTTCTTAGATCCTTCTTCCCTTCATCTACGTCTTTGGGCGATGAATTCTTCTCCACGTTTGAACTCTTCCCTTTTCCTCCAGAAGTCAGCATTTTCAAAGCTATTAAGATCAGAAAAGCCCCGAAGACTCCAACAATTCCTTTGGGAGAGATAAATTTAGTTGTGTAAGCTCCAAGAATCGATCCTGGTATGGTTACAAGGGGCATCAAAAGCCCTACCTTGAAATCAATCCTTCTCTGAAGGTAGTAAGCTATTGTCGACGACGTTGCTGTCAAAATAATTACATGAAGGCTCGTTCCTACGGCTTTGTGAGGTTCTACTCCTAGAAGGAGGATCATTAAAGGGACCATGAGCGCTCCTCCACCGATCCCAACCATAGCAGCGACGATTCCTATGAGACTTGCGGCTACGAATACTAGGAACTGCGTTAATATCACTTTCAGGCACCTCAGGGAGCACTCTTCAGATATTATATTATCTTGACGGATGACGTCTGTAGGGGGTTGGAGGCTTGTCTCAGTTACTTATACCTACTCAGACTAAAATTTGAAGATAGTGCGGACATATCAGGATCATTAAAACGAGCAGCGGATCTTGGGATTTAGTAATAGTTTATAGAAAACTTGGGGAGTGCTGCTTTCGTATGGCTAACATGGTAATAGTATTGCTAGCTTCGTCGTTTGCAGGATTCCTAGGGGCTATTACCGGACTTGGTGGCGGTTCTATTATGGTGCCTTTTCTTGTAGCCACAGGAATTCCGGTGAAATATGCGATAGCAAACAGCATGATCACAATTATAGCAACTTCTAGCGGATCTGCTTCAGCATATGTAAGAGAAAAACTAACGAACATAAAGGCTTCAATGTATTTAGAAATTTTCACGGTTACTGGCGCAATAATCGGAGCATACATTGCACTTTTTGCTCCTAGCAAATATCTGTATTTTTTCTTTGCTGCCTTTCTTACCTCTTCTTTCTACGGAGTTAGGCGTGAGATGAACAAAGAAATTCCTGAAAACACCGTCCAAGATAGGATTTCTAAATGGCTTGAGTTAGAAGGCTCCTATTTTGACGAAGTTCTTGGCAGAGAGGTGCATTACAAGGCGACTAATGCGCTGTGGGGAGGATTGGGGATGATTATTGCTGGTCTAGCGGCTGGCATGCTTGGAATTGGAGCTGGAGCATTCAAGGTTGCCATATATGAGTTGATTCTGAAAATGCCTTCCAAGGTATCAAGTTCCACCAGCAATTTCATAATAGGCATGACGGCCTTAGCAGGATCAAGTGTATTCATAGCATCAGGCCTCATCAATCTGACGTTAGCCGCTCCCATGGCCATAGGTACAACTATTGGCTCTCTAGCAGGTACGCGTATCCTCAATAAATTGTCAAACAGGACTGTTCGCCTGCTCTTCATCGTAGTACTAGTCTATCTCATAGTTCAGATGGTTTACAAAGGGGTGGTATCGGTTGTCTCGTAATCCTATTGCTTTGGAATCGATTATAGGATATGCTCTCCTGATTTGTGTTATAGTAGCGCTTTCCTTGGAAGTAGCGGGGCTTGTTCTTTACATATCTACTAGCAACAACACGAACATAATCTTGGATCAAAATCTATGCATTCAGGAAGAGCACTTCTTCTCATACGCTGTAAGAACGATTAATTCTATGATAAGAAGACCAAACTACACCAACCTTATGTCCCTCGGGTTGGTTGTCTTGATGTTTACTCCCTACCTAAGGGCTGTGCTATCTGTGGCTTACTTTATTGTTGTCAAGAACTATAAATACACTCTAATAACATCCTTCGTGCTAGTTGTTATAACGGTAAGTCTCATGATTCATTAAGATTTTCCATTACTCTCTTTATTTTTCGAGACCACTGTGCCTTATAACTCCCTTTTAGCTGTCCTTAGAGCAAGTTCTATGGCCTCTTTCGCTATTTTATACGATGAAGTGAATGTCTCCCCGCTCATTCTAAGTTCAACCAGCTTCTCGGGATTTGGAATTAGCCTGTGATTCAAGACAGCAGATGCGACTGCATCTACGTCCTCAGGAAGAACCTCCTCACTACCTCTCAATGCAGCATGAACTTTTGAGGCTCTCATTAGGTAGATCCCAGCCCTCGGACTCGCACCCAAAAGCAAGGATTCTCTTACAGGCTCGAACATTTCTGGCCTAGTATATCTGATTCCTCGCGTGATATATTCGAGTGTGGATTCTGGAACCTTTACGTTTAAAGCTATAGACTCTTGCGCAGCTATTATCCAACTTGGATCTATTACCTTATCCAGCTCCTCTATTGGCTCCATTAACCTAGCCATATGGAGTCTGAGTATCTGTTTCTCTTCCTCTAGAGTTTCTGGGTATTCCATCACAATCCTCATCAGAAATCTGTCAAGCTGGGCTTCTGGAAGCGGATAAGTTCCTTCATACTCGACGGGATTTTGTGTGGCAAGTACAAAGAAGAACTTTCCCTTGTCCCTATACTCCAACCTGTAAGTCTTGTCTCCTATAGTTACCTCTCTCTCTTGCATTGCCTGTAGAAGAGCTGATTGAGTTCTAGGTATTGCCCTGTTTATCTCGTCTGCTAGCAAGATGTAGCTGAAAATTGGCCCGAACCTTGGCTCAAATTTCAGGTCTTTGGGATTGTAGATGAGGCTCCCCGTTATGTCAGAGGGCATGAGGTCCGGGGTACACTGGACTCTGCTCAAACCTCTAAATGGAACTCCCTCTATCTCAGTTTTACTGATTGCGTCGAGACCTATCAGCTTGGCTAATCCTTTTACTGCTGTTGTCTTGGCTATCCCGGGAACTCCTTCAAGAAGCACGTGTCCATTTGATAGTAAAGCAACTAGAATGAGCTTAAGCTCTTTTTCGTACCCTATTACAGCCTTGTTCAGGGAAGAGGTTATTTTTGAAGCGGTTTCTTCTATCTCTCTGACCTCCATCGGTCTCACATCTATAGAGTCCAAGCAATGGAAACTGCTATATAGTTTGTCATCCAAGATGATGCGGTATGCAACTGAAAGGATCGTATGGTATGATAACAGGAGCTGGAAGAGGAATTGGTAAGGCAATAGCCCTAAAGTTGGCTAAAGAAGGAGCAAACCTATCCCTGCTTGCAAGAACGGAGAGCGAGCTCATCGAGACTGTTAACGAAGCGAAAAAGTTTGGCGTTGAGGTTTATTATACTGTAGGCGACATTTCCAAGCCAGAAGATGTCGACAGGTATTACAAAGAGACGATGACGCACTTTTCTAACATTGACTTCCTCATAAATAACGCAGGAATGGCCTACTACGGTGAACTCATGAGAATCCCCTTAGAAAAGGTTGTTGAAATGATGAACGTCAATTTCTTTGGTGCCTACTATCTAACGATGAAGGTTCTACCTAGGATGGTAGCTCGGGGAACTGGGCATATAATAAACATGGTTTCTATGCTGGGAATGATTGTTGAACCCGGGTGGGTACCATATTGTGCCTCAAAACACGCATTAAGAGTGCTTACGGAAGGGCTAAGGGCTGAATTGAGAGGAACAGGCATTAAGATATCAGGAATATATCCGGGGGCAGTTAGAACGAAGCTACTCGAAAGCGTAGGACGCCTGAGACCAGGAATTCTTGAACCAGAGGATGTAGCAGAAGCCGTTGTATTTGTGCTAAGGCAACCTTACGGGGTTGAGGTCGGAGACGTTACGATCTTACCTAAGAGGATCTAGTTTAAGTCAATATGAGCAAAATAGAGAGAAAGTTATTTTCAATACCTTTCGCGGAGGTTATCTAGAGTTTCTCGCTAGTGCTGCTCAGGTTCATAGTAGAACCACGTCCCCGATCTTCTTGATGTCATCCCAAGAGACATCAATATATGAGCGTCCTTCTGGTTCCTCTACGTAGTTTTCAATCAAACCTGGATCAATTCCCTCACCTCTAAGGAGATTAACAATATCGTCAGCCCTCTCTAGCGATATCTTTGGATTTTTATATGGGTCTAGCTTTGCTTCCAACCTAAGAGCGGCATCTCTCTTTTCTCTCTTTAAATCCCTCAATAAACGCAACCAGTTAATGGTTTTCTTTGCTGACAGCCTTCTAACTCTTATTCCTGGCTTCCCTGCGCTGACAACGATGCCAACTGCCTCCCCTAGAACCTCTCCAGAGAAGGATATAACGATCTTTCCCTTTATACCAGTCAAATCGGCATACTCTGGCTTTCTCTCCTCTATTCCCCTGTACTTGGCCTCTCTTGGGGTTGAAAGGACGACTACTCTAACGTCGCCACCTTCAGCTATGCATGCTATCTGTTCGACTGGTACAACCCCTTTCTCATGTTGAAGTTCTCTCTTTACCAATTTCTTCGGAAGCTCTAGGCCAAACGACTTGGCTATAGATACTATTTCTTCGTCCTCAATCCCCTCTGGGACCTTGCCCTTTAACTGCTCCCTGAGCCTCTCAACATCTACCTCTTCCACCTCAGCAAGCACATCAACCCGTACGTGCAGCTTCACGCCGTCCTCTTCAACCGAGATCGTCGAAACTTTTCCATATATGAGCCCCTCGCTGTCGACCACAAGGGCTCCTTCTAGCTCTCTTTCGTCGTAAAACTGAGGCATCTTGGAATAAGACAGGTGAAGATAAAAAGGCACACGCACCAATAACATGGAGTTGAACTCTGAGAACCTATGTTCAATCGCTGGAAAACTGATTGAGACTGCTAGAAGGAGGGCAATGCCTTACTTGGTTGGGCAGACTGCTGTGAAATCTAGAGGAATAGGCGTCGAGCCCGAAGATTACAGGGAATACGCACCAGGAGATGATTTCAGGTTCATAGATTGGAGGTTGTCAAGCAGAGCCATAGGTTCAGATGGCAAACAGAAGTTCATCCTCAGAGAAAGAAGGGCTGAAAGATCTCTGGAATCTGTACTCATTCTCGATGCCTCAGCTTCTATGGATTATAAGGAAAAGCTGGCTGCTGGCATCTATGCCATCTCCTTCCTATCAACCCTTGCCTTAAACCTAGACGATAGGATTACCATAATCGTTACTGGCAGTGGAGATCCCTTAGTTCTCCCTCATATAGATCCTGGACTCGCAGCCTATGCCACAATAGCCTATATCTGCAAGGGACCTGGCCCTGGAGGAAAGGTAAGTCTGGATATGATGAAGAAGATAGTTCTTAGGCTTGCGAGGAGAAGGAGTCCTGTGATCCTAGTAACAGACATAGCTCACACACCTGAGGAACTATCAAGTTTCTTTGGAGCCATGAGAGCGGTTAAGAACGGGGTGGGAATAGCTTTCTCCTCCGACAGAAGCGAGGTGTCATTGCCTGAGATCGGGTCTTCCCTGATACTGGATCCTGAGGAAGGGATTTCTTTCGTCGAAATCCATAAAAAGGAACTTTCTGAGGAGCTACAGCTTCATAGAGCCAAGATAGGTTCGGTTTTAAGGAGATGGGGTGTTCCTAACGTAGAGTTCGTGGGAATAAAGGGAGCTGAGCAGTCTGGATCTAGGTTGGCATGGTTGTACGTAAGTGCGAGGGAGATGGCGTATGCTTAAGCTCAAGTTGAAGCAAATCAACGCTAGGAAGATAGCAACTCTAGGAGTAATCGTCTTCCTTCTGCTCTTGTCAGTAGCCTTCTTCTACCCTTTGATATCGACAGGTAAGAGGAGGATAAACCCTGAGAGGGTCAAAGACCTTGCTCCTTTGGCTGAACTGTCTGTGAGATCGATCAACGTATCTTCGAAGTTAGCTCATGACTCCATCTGGTCTGATGTAAATGATAACGAGATCTTAGACATTGGTGCTACTGCTGAATCAGCTCTTAAATCGCTTGAAGAAGTTGAAGAGGTAGTGAAAGCAACTGTAGGAGGTTCTCTCAGGGAAAGATTGTTGGATGCCACCTATTCTTATGAAAATGTATCATCAGCGTCAATCAATTCTAGTAAAACAGCATTATTGCTGGATGAGGCTAGACCGGGGGTTATGCTTGCGTTGGATCTTCTACTCAAAGGAAACGTCATAGAAGCCCTTGGCGTTTGGAGCGGTGTCGAGTCTCAAGTCATAGGAGCCCGTTTACTTGTAGGCAATTCCATTAAACGCCTTATCGAGATAGATCAAAGCTCATTGTTTTCAGAGGCTCACGAACTAGCTGTAAACGAGTCATTAAGCAGGTTAGAAGAACTTGAAAATGAGTTAGATCAGGTCATATCCCTGTTCCTTTTGGTTAAGGAAAAGCCTGAAGAGGTCGAAAAAATATTGAAGACTGCTCTTTCCCTGGAATTAGGAGAGCAGATAGACGTGAATCTAAGCGAATTTCTTGAAAATGAGGGAATTCAAGCAGCTATACAAGCTTCTCAGAACCTCAATCCTTCAAACGCTGGCAGATTTGCGTATCAGATTGGGAGGTTCAAATCCCTTATGCAACTTCCTTGTACCTGCCAGCAACTTCAACAAGGGGGTTTGCTTGGATCCGGAGCCGGAAGGGAGGAGAGACCTGATGATTGAGTTTAGTTTTGGGGTTGATAGAGTTTGGACTTTACTCTTCTTCTCCTGCTTAGGTTGGACCCTACTCTTGCGTTTAAGTCTCAAGGTTAGGAAGCTTGTCTCTAACATGAAAAGGGAATTTGATTTCAAAGGCGCAACAGCTTGGAGAAACTTTTACAGGTTGGTACTCATCTCAAGGTTTGCCTTTGTGCTATGCTTAGCTCTTTTGCTTGCAGATCCATATTTCGTTAAGGTTCAGACCATGGAAATAACACCTGACAAAATAGACTTGCAGAATATCCAAGGACTTAACGTGATCTTGCTACTAGACGTATCTAAGAGCATGAAGTACGAATCCCGGTTTGAAGTAGCAAGAGATTTTTTGCACAATTTTCTCAGCGAATTTGGGCCCAATGTCACCATTAGCCTGGTGAAGTTCTATGGGTCGGCTGAATTAGTCTACAGTGGTAACGTTTCTGGGGCCAAGGAAGTTCTAAGATTACTTAGCCCAAACGAGAGCTACACATCCATTGGAGATGCGCTTCTTTTTGCCTCTTACCTAGCAAGAACCTCTGATATCCCTAGCTCAATAGTTCTAGTTTCTGATGGAGGAAATAATGGGGGATCCGATCCACTTGAGGCTGCTAAGGCTCTGGCAGAGTGGAATTACTCCATAATATCCGTACAGGTAGGTACGGGCCCAAGGGCCAATCCTAAACTGATGAAAGAGATGGCTGAATCCACCAATGGACACTTTTTCAGATTAGAACAAGCATCTATCGAAGAAATTTCGTCTCTAGCAAAGGAATCGGCTAGGTCGGCTGGTTATAAAGCCTTGGAATCTTCCAATAAGCTTTCAGTTGAGGTTACCCTGAAAGACTATGAATCAGCTCACAAAGCCCTCCTTACATGTCTTGGGATTCTAATCTTACTTCAGATTCTAGGTGGGGCTTAATGGCGAGAATATCTTTCGAGAACCCGCTTCTAAGCCTGATCTTATTCTTTGCGGGGTTAGCACTCCTTGTTGTGAACAGGTGGTTGTTAAAGAAGCTGAAAGGGTCGCTCGTTTTCCGATATCCTCTTATTTCGGTAATTGCCAAGGAAAAGCAGAGAAGGGAAGGAAAGAGAACCCTTATGAAGGTATGCTTATTGATCCTTACTTGTATAGCCCTAGCTTCGCCCACCGTAACCGTGAAAAGGAAGATTTTAAGAGAAGTCACTGGAGAAGTGGAGTACTCCTATCAGGTGGCCAACCCAGCCGTCGTCATCGCCATGGATGTCTCAGGCAGCATGTCAGATACTATTCTTGGCGGGGTTAAAATTGAAGCAGCCAAAAAGGCGATTCAGACCTTCTTAAAAGAACTTCCTGAGGGCATAGATGTCGGTTTAATCGCGTTTTCGGGGGAGCTTGTTGCTCAGGTGCCCATAACGGATGATAGGAGTGCTGTGGAGGACATTGTTCTTCAACTTAAGCCTGAGGGAGGAACCATGTACAGCAACCCTATGATGACAGCCCTTTCCTGGCTTAGGGCGTACAGGTATTTCAACATCCCATGCGCCCTCGTATTCGTTACAGATGGCATGCCAGCAGACGTGCAAGAATATAGAAATATTCTTTCTGAGTTCTCAAATGCTGGAATTCCGATATTCTCTGTGTATATTGGACCAAAAGGCGATAAAGGTGAGCTTGAAACTAAATACATGGCTGAGCAGACAGGAGGAGAGCAGCACACAGCTGGAACAGTTCAGAACTTGGTTCAATCCTTGGAGGATTTGGCAAATAAGGTAGGAGAGGTTTTTGGAAGAGTAGAGGTTAAGACTCATGTAGAGGAGTACGTAGAAAGCCAAATTCCTCTATCTAAGTATCCCTTGCTTCTTTTAGCCGTTATCAGCTTCTCTCTCTGGTGGATTTCCCAAAGAGAAGAGGGAACCTTCTTCTGAGAGTTGCCGATAGCTCTTTAGCTTCATCAGGATGCCTAAGATAGTGTAGAATTATCAGAGAGGTCCCAGCTGCCAGTATGTACAGCCCTCTAAGGTACTGACGCGGAACTGGTTTTACATTCATCAAGATGGTGAACTCAACATTTGGCTCGATTATACCGCCTGTAGCATTAGAAAGCATCACAAGCACGGCTATTCTCTCTTCGTTTATTGGCTTAAGGGATAGCTTTTCCTCGTAAGTAATGACATAAGCTGGTTTGTATGGGGACACTTCCTCCTTCAAATCAGTTGTTATTGATGAATATTCCTCAAGCACGCTTAATATCTCCGAACTTGGATTAGAAAGGGCCCATGTCAGCCCACTTTCGCTGGCGGCAGATTTGTTGATGATGTAAAGCCTCATTTGATGAACCGTGAAATTGGCTAAAGTCAGGTTTGGCTGCGGTACAGGAACAGTTGAGGGGCCTGGGGACGGCAAAGGCATTATCCTTCTTGTATACAAGTTTGCAGTGCAACTAATTTCATATGAAATTCCTTCCATCCTCGGTAAACTAAACCAAGAACTGGTCGTCAGGAATCCCACCATGTTCTGCTGCTCATCAACCCAAGTTGATCTTATAGCGCTTCCTCCCATGTACACTGGGATTGTCCTTACTAAGAGAAACATTGATATCAGAGCGGCTAAGCCAAGGGAGATCAGGAGCTTTCCAGCACTTTTAAGCAATTATCTCACCTCGAATTTTCTGATAAAGTAAAACAGATAGCCTACTTGTGCTATCGTCAGCGTTAGCAAGGTACCAAAAGACGCTTTCATTGGATCTAGTGCTTGTGCCATACCTCCTATGAAGAAGGTCGAGGCTGTTGAAGGGAATAGCACTTCATAAGCTGTTAGTAAGAGCGTTGGAGGATTCGTTCCTTGGTAGAAGACGTAAACTATGAGACTCATTAAGACCATAGAAAGAAAAGGAAGAATGAGAACGAAGAACAGGCCTATGAAGGCCACGATTCCCCTCTTCTTGCTTAGAGCAGCCCAACAGAAAATAGAGAAAGTCAAAAGGTCCTCCACTAGTCTGAGGTATATGGGTTGAAAGCTTACCCTCAAAACAAGCCTAGGATCAAAAGAAGCTACTGGAACGAATAGGGAAAGGGCCATTAGCAGAGAAGGAAGCCATGCTATTGATAGCAACCATGAAATAGAGTACTCTATCCTCCTAAGTGGTTGAGATAAGTGGAACAAAGAGGTTGATCTCAGCTCTCCAGCCATTGAGGCAGCCAAGGATATGGAAACTAAGCTGAAGATCAGATGCACCAGCGTAAGTGAGACGCTTATGGTGCTTGAATATGGCCCATAGAGACCAAAATAAGGGGAAGGCATGGAAGAAGCCACTATCTGATCTAATATTGATGGAATAACCAAATACGCGTTTATTATTGCTGCTAAGAAGGCCACAAACGCATATAGAGGCAAATACCTTGCTAGAACGAATTCAAGATGGAGCTTCATCCTAGTTATAGAGGTTTTAAGACGTTTCAGCCTTAGCAACACCAACCACCTTCCAATAAAGGTCTTGAAGTCTCCCTAAGGTTGATTTGATCTCATCAACTCCATATTCGCTGTCAAGTCTTGTGATCTCTGATTCTAGCGTTGATAGCTCGCCCGGCATTACTTCAACCCTCACCTCCTCGCGGCTTATTTCAACGGACTTAACGTATTCCATCTCTATCAGCCTAGAGGCGAGCTTTCTAGGCCTTCTAGTTCTGATCACGACTATCGCGCTGGAGTTGTGCTTTCTTGCTAACTCATCAAGTCTGCCTTGATCAAGAACCAACCCCTCGTTTATGAATACGGCAGAATCGCATACCATTTCCAGTTCTGGAATTATATGAGAGGAGATTAGCACAGTAACATCCAACTCCTCCTTTAGAAGGGATATTAGATGCAATATCTCCATCCTCGCAGCAGGATCCAAATTGGCGGTAGGTTCGTCTAGTAGGAGGAGTTCTGGGTCCCCAAGGATTGCCAGAGCAATTCCCAATCTCTGCAAATAGCCCCTAGATAAAGAAGAGACCCTAGCATCAGTGTATTCTTCCAAACCTGATAGCTTTATTGCCCTCCTTTCGTCCATCTCCCCAAGTCCCCGGAGTTTGGCTGCATACCTTATCAGCTGTCTTACGCTTACCCACTCGGGATAAATGGGCTTTTCATGGAGAACTCCTACTATGCTCCTTATCCTGTCTCCGTTCTCCCAAGGGTTCATGCCAAATACTTCAACCTCTCCTGAGTCTGGTTTTAGTAGGCCAAGAAGTATCTTCATGGTAGTAGTCTTTCCAGCCCCATTAGGGCCTAACAGGGCGGTTGCTGATCCCTTGGACACTGAGAATGAGATTCCTCTCAGAGCCTGAATCCTGCCAAATCTCTTACGGAGATTCCTTGAGACGATGACCTGGGCCACTTCTCTATGGAAGAGGCTTAACCTTATAAAAAGAAATTGGGCTAACCTTTTTCCTCCGAAACATATTCTGAGAACTTAGAAAATATAGACCTCTCTGTCACGAACTTGATGAAATTCCTTAGCTTTTTTAGAGTATCTGGATGTAAATCGTGTTCTACCTTGCATGCATCCTCGATGGCTATCTTTTTCTCCACGCCTAAAGCCATGAAGAAGCCTGCAAGCAATTCGTGGCGCGCTGCTATCTTAACTGCTACTTCCATTCCTTTTTCTGTCAAAGTTACCTCGCCATAAGGTTCATAATCCACCAATTCTTCGGCTTTGAGCCTTTTCATCATTTCACTTACGCTCGGAAGTCTTACTCCCATCATTTGAGATATATCGGAGATTTTTGCTGATCCTTTTTCCTTAGAAAGCCAGTAAATTACCTCTAGGTAATCTTCCATAGCCCTAGTAATCATGGTTATTGATCCTTTGAGGACTTTCGAATAAAATCTTTCATATTCCTTACGTAGATATTCAAAGCAGTATCTATCCCAAAAACAATGTAAAAGGACCTGGGATGTAAAATTCTGGGTTTTCTGAGCCTTTAATCTATTTTTATGATGCATAAAGGTTCCTTAATGTTGGGTTCTCATTATAAAAGGTTTGTTTGCGTATAAAACTTAGAAACTCAGGTTTTTTCATGATTCCTATTCTTTGTCGATAAGCTAAGATGTAATAAGGCAAAGAAGGAATTTGTTTCTTGATATGGGAGGTTGTGAAGTCTTGCTTAGCTTTAATGCCCATTCTTAGTTCAACGACCTCTGGAAGCACTTTTTGAAGTAAGTGTAATGAAGGTCTACCAAGGGTTATTCCAGGGCACCTAGGATCCACATATATGTAGAAACGTTCACCTAAATGTTCAAAGAATGCTTCTTGATCCCTACCATATTTTGGCTTAATTAATGGGATAAATGGCCAGAGTTTGCACGCTAAAGGCTTCATGTTCATTCTTTGTAGGGTACACACCCACTTATCCTGCATTTTGTACTGAAAGATGCATCTAGATCCAGAGTATGGCTTTCTTATGTAAGCTTTTGCTAGCTTAAACTCAATAGCCCACTCTCCGAAGGTATGAAGTATTCTCGCAAGCTCGTCAGCCCTTAAAGGGATCATAAACCACTTACAACACTCTCCACAGGCTAAACAGCTCCAATCTCTAACTCTAGCCCATGGAATGGGCCTCAATTGAGTTCCAGTTTATTTTCAATTAACTGAGAAATTTATGTTTTATCTATGTATGACCCGCGGCACTTCGTTCCAGCTTATTACGATGCATCATTGAAACAAACGTTTATTTATCTTAGTTGAATGTAACATTTGCTTCTGCTCAAATATTCCATATTTAGGTTATGAGATGCCATAAAATGGCAGGTAATTGATTTGAGAGACCTAAAGCATTCTCTGAGATCACTCACGCTTCTGGACTACGCCTCAATCGCGCTGATCTTAGCCCACTTAATCCTTTTGTTTGCAAATAGAAACATGCTTCCTTTCGGTTTTGATACGCCTTACCACCTTTTGATGGGAAAGATGTACGCGGACTTCGATAGAGTAGTTCTTTGGGATTACTACGAATTCGCGCCAGTCGGAAGGCCACAGCTATATCCTCCGTTTGAGCATATCCTGATATGGTGGATTCATGACGGATTTGGGCTGGGCTATGTTGAGATAGGAAGGTTAATAGCGATAATTCAGTATCCTTTGACTCTCCTTCTCTCTTGGCTGGCAATTAGACTTCTTTTTGATGATGTAACTGCAGCTTCTTTTCTAGGCCTCTTGTCAGCCGACGGTAGATTTTGGAGTTGGCAACTTACGGTGGCTCCTACGGCCATGATCTTAGCTTTATACCTGCCTTTTCTTTACTTCTTCCTGAAAAAGAAGAGATACATAGCAACTGCGCTCCTTACGATCTTCCTTTACTCCCATCTCGGCATGCCTTACACTATAATACTTTCATTAGCCATATCAGCAGTTCTCATGCATAAACTCGATCGTAGCTACCTCAAGGAAGCCCTTTTTGTAGTTTGTCTTTCTCTGATACTTTTCCTTCCTTGGATGCTACATATTTTCAATAACTTAGATGCTCTGAGAGCAAACTTGGCTAGGGAAAAGTTACAGATACTTGGGTTCTTATCGATGAACGTCCCGACCCTTGTCCTACTTCCTTTTGGCATTTATGTCTGTCTCAAGGATAAGCTCAGAGGTAGATTGCTTATTGGGAGTTTTTTGGGTTTCTTTTCAATTCTGTTCACCTATGGTTGGAGGTACTTCATCCACGCTCCTCTAGTGAATTCGGCCGTAGCTGCTCTTGGTTACAAAGGAGTAGTTGGACGCGCAAGAAACAGAAAACTCATCCTAACAGTTACCCTATCTTTCATGATCATTAGCTCTATGTTCAGCTTTTCTCTTATTCCCATAGGGCCCAGGCAACCATTTAAAAGACATAAAATCATAGAGCCAGCTCCTTTATCAAGAGAACTTACTACAATGGTCTCAGAGGAGCCCAAGGCATGGGGAGTATTTGGCTTGAGCAATCCAGATTTAATCTCCGTTGCAGAGTGGATAATAGAAAACACCAGGGAGGACGAGATCATACACGTCACGGTGGGGCCGCTTGCAGATGCCATTACTCTTCTCACTGGCAGACGGACCGATCATGGCATGTACCCCGAAGTTAGAACTGAAGAGATGTTCAAAGCTATTGCTCAAGGGAGAAAAAGCGGGATCTTCGTGCTAACAAAGGAGCAGCTCAGGAACATGAGGTTTTTCACGATAAAATCTGAGACTCTAGCAGTTTTTGGAGATTTCGTCATAGTGTATGCAACTGGAGAGGTCAAGCCCTCAGATATTTTTGCCATGCCGATTTCGATCTATATAAGACTTCCTGACCTGAAGCATGCGGACCAAGGATTGCTCGATGCATGGCTTAACTTAATTCGAGAGTTAAGTCCTGATAAGATTTCCATAGGTGTGCACCAAGGGGATCTTGGAGATCCCGAACTTTCTCTATTCATTTCAGAGGTTAAGGAGGTGGTGAGGCAAGTAGAGGTTTCCATCTTTACAGTTGATCCCAGAGGTCTTGAAGCGGGCGTAAAATCGTTGATTTCTACGGCGGGGGATAAAATAGATGCCATAAGGATATGTGGTAAGCCAAGAATAATTTCTGCAGAACTTCTTACTGCCATTAGGAACAAAATTGGAAATAGAAAACTGGGAGTTGGTATCATTGGCTTTCCAGAGCAAGAACTGAGAGAGTGGCGTAATTCAAACGAGATTCTGCAGCTAGTTGATTATGTAGTGAGACACGTGCCTCCTTCTTCAGATTTCATCTTGCACGCGGTCCAAGCAGATGTTGAAGCATTCAGCAAGTTTGAAAAGCCCATTTTCGTTCAGATAGATCTGTCGATGGTTAGACTAATGGATGAAACGGCCCCTCTGCTTAATCTAATTGCTGCAACCCACCAAACAAATTCATCTGGCATATTAATTGAGTTCGATGATCCTCTTATCCCTCCAAATATCCTAGAATTTCTCAAGAAAGCACTAGGTCATCATTAACCTGACTAAGATTTTTAGAGGGTGAATATATCTTTACATGATGAGAAATGAGAAGCCCAAGCAAGATCAATGATGTTATGGAAATGCTTGAGAAGACAAGGGGTTTAGCTCATACTTCCTCTTGTATGGAGATAATTGGAAGGTGCAACGATATCATCATCAAATCAGTGAAATTGGCTTTAAAGAGGATGGGTAAGGAGGCAGAGGGTCCCTACACCTTAAACCAGCTTAAAGAAGCTGGGCTTCCTGATTGGTACTTGGAAACGATTCATAAAACCTGCTCAGAGGCCGGCATTCTTCCATTTTGCACATTCATCCTAAAGGTTCCAGAATCAAAGGTTGGCTGTGCCAAGCTCGACGCAAAGAGAGCCTTAGATGTAACAGAGAAAATAGTAGATGCCACCAAAAAGTTCCTTGAGATGTCTTGAGAGGGTGATGGATATCAGGAGGTGGCTCCTCTCCCTTTTCTTACTTATCTTGCTAAGTCCAGGCGTCTCTTTCACATTAATTATGGGATCTAGTTCTGCTGTCATAATTTCAAACCAGGCGGATTTTCCAGCTGCTCAGAAGCTAAAGGGATACCTTGAATCTCAGGGCTATCACGTTGAGATAAAGGGGCCAGAAGTTTTTTGGAATATTATTACAAAAGGAACTAATCCCATATTCATTTTAGGTGGTCCTGACGCATACGACGGGGTTGGAGAGATCTCAAGGCAATTTTTGACTGAGAAAGAGATTGAAAGGCTCAGATCTTGGGAGGGTTTTGGAAACCTATACATCCGAATAATAAAGAATGTAGAAGTCGTAATTTTGGCTGGAAACACGAGAAAGGAGACTTCTGAGATCGTAGACAGTTTTAAAGATATCAAAATCCTAGATGAGCTGTTCACAAAAAGGGCAAAGAGAAGAGCAAATCCCTTTGCTAGGAGGGAGGTCCCTCAGTTAGTCATAAGGTATACATGGCAGTTTGATGGGAAGACATTCCATCTAGATGTATCTGTCCCACAGTCGCTGATCGAATATTACAGAGATAGAGATCACGATATCCCACACGAGGATTGGTACATTCTAGCCTCAGATCCGCTTGACGACGCATTCATTTCCACCCTGGTATGGCAGTTAACAGATCTGGCCCGAGAAGCTGGTTACACTTCGAAGGAGGCCATACTACAATTTGTTATCCGCTTTGTACAAGCTTTACCCTACAGTCAAGATGTAGCGACGACAGGGTTTGACGAGTACCCAAGGTTTCCTGTAGAGACCATAGTTGATGCAGGAGGTGATTGCGAAGACACTTCCATCCTCATGGCAACGCTTCTTATGGAGTTAGGTTATGATGTCGTTTTGTTCTTGCTTCCTAATCACGTTGGTGTTGGCGTTGAATTAGAAAATGGCTCAGGATTTTTCATAGAACAAAATGGAAAGAAGTATTACTACTTGGAGACTACCGGGTACGGTTGGAACATAGGCGAAGTACCACCACAGCTACAAAACTATGGAACAGCTCAATTTACCGTGCTACATCCTGTTCATGTGCCAGTTCCGCTTCCAGTAATATCTAGGGTTTTACTAGTCTCAATTCAGGGAGACGAGCTTGTGGTCAGCGCTATAGTGGTCGTTGAGAACTTAGGAAGCAGGGAAGCAATAGTTAATGTGTCTGCAGGTTTTAAGGGGGCAGGAGTCCTTGTTATACACTCAGAAAATAGCGGAAACTTCACTGTTTTGCCAGGTGAAGCCTGCACCATCTCTGTCAGCCTGCAATGGCCTGAGGTAATTAGGCATAGGTGGGTTGTTATCAGGCTGTTGAGCGATGGAAAAAAGGTGGATGAGGTTTTAGCAAACTTTTGACTTTTATTAGCTCAGATCCCAGCGGTACAAGATTAATTTCGGACGATTAGCCGTATATTCTCTTCTCTGGAGGGGCTCTTATTACTCCAGAATCCATTAGAGCCTTTATTTGTTCCCTTGCTTCCTTTATCTTCTCTTCGCACTTTCTGTAGAGTTCTTCCCTGCTTAAGGTCCTCCTAGCAACGCCTTGCTCTATGGCTTTGAGGCCAGTTGCCGTTGCAACTCTCGGATAAACTTCCCATTCCATCATCGTCGGTATGATGTACTCCTCATGAAGTCCCTTCTCCTCTGCAAACTTTGCAAGTTCGAAGGCCGCTGCAGCTGCCATCTCATCTGTTATCGTCTTTGCTCTAACCTCTAGGGCCCCCCTGAAGACTGCTGGGAACACCAAGCTGTTGTTGACCTGATTCGGGAAGTCGCTCCTACCAGTTGCTACAACCCTAGCTCCCGCTTCCTTAGCATCCCAAGGCCAGATCTCTGGGACTGGATTTGCCTCTGCAAACACTATAGCGTCCTTTTCCATGCTAGCTACCCATTCCTTCTTTATTGTACCTGGACCAGGTTTTGATGCTGCGATTAAAACCTCCATCCCATCCAATGCCTCCTTTATGCCCCCACTTCTCCCTTCTTCATTGCTTTTCATGGCCCATTCATACTTCCACGGGTTCTTCTGCTTAAGGGTATCCATATCAGGCCTATCTTTGTGTAGAATACCTTTGCTGTCCACAAACACCCAGTTCTTTGGATTTCCCCCAGCAACCTCTATGACTCTTGCGTTTGCTATGTTTGCGGCTCCACAACCTATGAAAGCGATGGTTGCATCCTTGAGCGTTCTCCCAGTCAGCTTTAGTGCATTGATCAGACCCGCAAGCGTTGCTCCAGCAGTTCCCTGCTGATCATCGTGCCATACAACGATATTCATCTCCTTCCTAAGCCTCTCTAAGATGTAGAAGCAGTCCGGAGAGCGAATATCCTCGAGATTTATTCCTCCAAATGCTGGTTCAAGCCTCTTGACCGTTTCTATAAAGACATCTGGGTCTTTCACGTTTATAGGGAGGGATATAGCATCAACTCCTCCCAAGTACTTGAACAACAGAGACTTGCCTTCCATAACAGGTATAGAAGCTTCTGGGCCTATGTCGCCTAAACCAAGAACCCTCGTTCCGTTTGTTACGACAGCAATGAAGTTCCATCTATTGGTATAATACCATACCTTGTCTGGATCCTTTTGTATAGCCCTGCAAACCTCAGCGACCCCTGGAGTATACCAAACAGCGAAATCCTTGAGGTCGTAAACTGGAACATAAGGTGCTATGCAGATCTTTCCTCCATAGAACTTAGCAAACTTAATTGCAAGCTCATAGGGCTTGTCTACTTCCTTCGAACCACCCATAGATTATCCCAAGCGAATCACTGATTGAATGGTAAAAATCTTTACTCCTCAGTTTTTAACTAAGTGGCCGATGAAACTTCACCTCTTTCCTAAACCAAATGAGGAAGTTGCCGTTCAAAGACCTTTTGATCCGTAGTAGGCTATTGTTGAAATGTGTTGATTATAGTACATCAATTGAGTCATTTTCAGATTCTAGCACGAAGTGGGTTCGAGAGCAGAGCTACATAACATTATTTTTATTAAGGAACTGATTGCTTACCAGCCTTAGGGCATAGTAGCCCTATTAAATGGGGGAATAATAATGAGAGGTATGAAAACCATTTCCGCAGTCCTAATCCTAGGATTGTTAGCCTTATCAGCATTCGCTGCTTTACCAGTATCTGCACAACCAAAAAAGGGTCCTGCTCTGGACAGAATAATTGTAGAGACCAGGGCTACTGGAGAAGTCGCCGTTGGTGATGTTGCCACTGGGAAATTAGATCTTTATGAGAAATCGCTTTCTCCCACAGTTTATGCGGGAATCCCTGAGGATTGGAAGCAAAACCTCAAACTAATCAAGAACGCAGGAGGTTGTTGGGAACTCACCCTTAACCCAGCCCACGATGATGATAAGGACTACATAATCACCGTCATGGGTAAGGAGTACTTTAACCCCTTTGCAATAAAGAAGATCAGGTTCGCAATGAACTATCTGGTCAACAGAAAATATTTGGTGGACGAGATCCTCCTTGGTGGAGGACAGCCAATGTTCTCCGCTGTGTTCCCGTCAAACCCAGCTTCAAGGTACTTCACTGACATTTATGAGAAGTACGGCCTAACTCCAGAAGGAAATGAAGAGTTGGCCCTTCAAATGGTAGAAGAGGCCATGCAAAAGGCAGCTAACGAACTTGGAGGAAGACTGGAGAAGAAGAAAGATAATAACGCTCCTGCTGGTTTCTGGTGGTACTTTGACGGCGAACCAGTAACCGTAAAGGCTTTCATAAGGATCGAGGATGAGAGACACGAAGAGGGACTCTATTTTGCAAATCAGCTTGAGAAAACAGGTATAAAAGTGGAAAGGATAGAAGGCAACTTCCTCAAGTGTATTTACACCGTCTATCTCACAAACCCAGCAGATTATGAGTGGAACATCTACACGGCAGGTTGGGGAAGCACCGGATCGAGTGTGTTCGTTGAAGGGGATATAGCTTGGTTCTACGCTCCATGGTACGGATGGATGCCCGCTTACGAAATGCCTGGATGGTGGGAGTGGCAGAATGAGACAATAGATCAGTTAACGATGGACTTGCTGCTTGGAAACTTCAACTCAAGGGATGAGTACTTCGAGAAAATGCACGACGCCTGTGAGATAGGTCTCCAAGAATCGATAAGGATCTTTACGGTGGAGACTTGGGATTACTTCCCAGTAAACAAACAACGCGTTACCAGAATTGCTTATGACCCAGTAACTGGACTTTGGTCCAAGTGGCCTCTTATAACTGCTGACACCCCAGATCACGTGCTTAGGATAGCTGTGGAGTCCCAACAGGCGGCCATGTACACTAGCGTGTTCAATCCGATAGGCGGGTTCGACGACGTGTACAGCCATGCTGTTGGAAGGGCCTGCTACGACGAAGCTGATCAAATGAACCCGATGACTGGTGAGCCAATACCGTACAGAGTAAGATGGGTTGATATGGAGAAGAAGTACCACATGGAAAATGGAGAGAGAGTTGGAGACATAGAGGTGCCTCTTCAGGCAGTTGTTTATGACCCTGTCGCTAACGAATGGAAGAGAGTCGAAGAGGGAACCAAAGCAGTTGTAAGAGTTACGATAGACTACCTGTTCAGCAAGTACCACGACGGAACAATGGGAAGCATGGACGACGTGCGCTATGCAATAGCGCACGCATATGAGTGGGCCAGCCTGGATGAAGAGGGAGATCCATACTATAGTGAAGAATATGCCTCATCAGTAGCTCCAGTCTTAGAACTCATAAAAGGATTCGTCTTCGTAGATGAAGATACCTTAATGGTGTACGGTGACTATCTGCACCTCGCTTCCGACAACGCGACGTTCGACTTCTATGTCTTCGGATTTGCATATCCATGGCACGTATGGGAGGCAATGGACTGGATAATTGTAAACGGAGGGCCAGTAAGCGGTAATCCATATGATTGGTACAAGGTTGAAGGCAAGGAATACCTAGACATGATCAGCCCTGCTCACACCGAAGATCTCATGGCTGCCTGTGAGGAGATGAGGAACAGAGGTCATGTGCCAGACGCGCTGAAGGACACTGTAACTGTGGTCGAAGCAAGAGCCAGGTACACTGCTGCAGAACTCTTTGCAAAGCAATATGGCCACTTCTTCATATCAGACGGTCCGTTCTTCCTAAAGGAATACAACACGCAAGTACCTTACATGATCTTAGAAGCCTTCAGGGACGAGACCTATCCGTTCGGTCCAGACTACTGGTACAACAAGTTCACCTTGATCAGGGAAAAGATTGACAAGATAGAGGCACCCGCTACTGCTCAGGCTGGAGACGACATAACTGTAAAGGTATACGTGACTGAGGTAGAGGAATTCCCAGAAGAGAAGGAAGTTCCATCAGAGAAGGCTTACGTCTTCGTCACCCTTGAATCACCAGAAGGCAAGAAAGTCTTCGAAGGAGTAGCATCTCTTGTCTCTGCAGGAGTCTTCCAGCTGAAGATACCTGGTAGTGCCACTTCAGGACAGCCAGAGGGATCATACACCATAAAAGTGTCTGCTGCAGTGTCTGAAACCGCCGCATATGCTGAAGTTTCAACTCAAGAGATAATATTGACAGCTCCACCTGCAACTGAGACGCCAACCCCAACACCAACAGCAACTCCAAGTCCAACACCAACAGCAACTCCAAGTCCAACACCGAGCCCAACTCCGAAACCGACGAACTGGGCCTTGATAGGCGGCGTAATTGTCATCATCATAATAATAGCTGTCGTTGTTCTCTTCGTAATGCGGAGGAAGTGAACTCCTCCCTTTCTCCTTTTTCTTTTTATTTGCTGTTTCATAGAAAATGTTTTAATTGAGTTTTCTTCTGCTCCTTTTTGAGCATAGTAAAAACTAAGTAGGTGAAATAATGCGATGGGAATTGGGAAATATGTGATTATCAGGCTAATTAATGCTTTTGCAGTTCTTCTTATAGCCCTATTCATAGTCTCGCTAGTATTTAGTACGGCTGCTGAGAAGGAACTTAAGGCACAGATATATGAGGAGATTATGGCTCAGTTAAATGCAAATCCACAACTTCAAAAGGCTTTTGCTGCAAATGCAACCGCAAGAGAACAGTGGATTGAAACTCAGAAGAAGCTTAAATTCAAACTATACGGTCTTGACAAACCTCTCTTCGAAAGAATACTACGTAGAGTAGGGGAACAGCTCAGGCTCAAGTTTGGAAAATCTCACTCACTAAAATCTAGGTCTGGGAGCAGCGAGGTTAAGGACATAATACTTGAAGCCCTTCCAAGAACGATTCTTCTCTTTACAACAGGCCAGATCGTGGTTATCCTTATAGGATTATACCTTGGGCTAAAGGCAGCTCAAAAAGCTGGGAGCGTGCTTGATCAATCTCTCTCAGTATTCGCTCTTTTGTCCTACAGTCTACCAATGTGGTGGACTGGAATGCTCTTCATCATTTTGTTCTCCTTCTACTTGAACATATTTCCATCTGGAGGCATGATGAGTGTACCGCCCCCAGAGGGTATTATAAGCAAAATCTTAGACTTGCTGTACCACTTGGCACTGCCCATGTTTACTTATGTTTTCGTAGTTTTCGGGGGATGGGCTTACACTACCAGAAATGTCGTTCTAACACAACTTCAGGAGGATTTCGTAATGGCAGCCAGGGCCAAAGGTGTTCCAGAAAACAAGGTCCTTTATGGCCATGTGCTGCGTGCCTCTGCTCCGCCCATAGTTACAATGACTATAGGTAGCCTATTAGGATCTATAGGCGGAGCAATGATCTCGGAAGTAGTCTTTAATTGGCCTGGGATGGGAAGGCTTTACTGGACAGCCGTGATACAAAACGACGTGCCTGTCCTCCTAGGAAATACCACGATAAGTATAATCCTATTTCTCGCGTCCTTGATAACCATGGATCTCATGTACATGTACCTAGATCCAAGAGTTAGAATTGGGGCAGCTGCTGGGATGGGAGAGTGATCGCAGTGCGATGGTCTGATGTAGTTGAAAGCCTAAAGGACTTCTGGTTTGAGTACAGAAGACAAAAAGTTGGCATGCTTGGCCTAACTCTTTTGCTATTGTTCATAGCTCTGGCCATAGTAGGGCCTCGTTTCTATCCAGCGGAGATGTCCAGAAAGTGGAGAGACGTGACTTATTGGCAAAACTATCCGAGATCTGCTAGACCAAATTGGATTAACTACTTTTCGTCCCATAAAATGCCGCCACATCTGATAATTACGGAGTACAATGCTTCAGAAAGGATGATTGGAGCCAAAATCAGGGAGTTTGTCGCTACCTTTGAGTACGATTACCATTACGACGAGCCCCCTTCGGATCTAATTCTTACATTTAGAAGAATAGTTGAAGATCCTGCGAAGCCGCCTACGATGACCTTCATTATACTTAGGCCTGATGGGAGGGAGATCGAACTAATAAGTAAGAAACTGAGCGAAGCGGGCAATGAAACTAGGATAGTTATAACTTCTGACAGAGGAGCCCTCAGTACTGCTTATGCGTTTGGTAGAGAGTTTGAAACTCCTGAGAACTTGGAAAAAGTGCACTTTGAGCTAACAAATCCAGCTCTTCCGTTGTTCTCAAAGGCACAACCTGGAATTCTCCTCGGTAACAAGGCTGAACCGCTGAAGGGGACCTATACAATAAGGGTGACGTTCTACTTCCAAAATCCAGAGGACAAGGTTGAAGATCTGACACTGATCATGGGCGGAAGAGTGTATGGATTGCTTGGAACCGATGAGAACAGAAGAGATCTGTTTGCTGGCCTGATTTGGGGGACAAGGGTATCTCTTCTTATAGGGATCCTAACGTCTGCTCTTTCAGTATCTTTCGGAATATTCTATGGGGTTATGAGTGCTTATCTTGGCGGATGGAAGGACGAAATACTTCAAAGGATATATGAAATCATGTCTTCCATACCAACCCTGCCGATCCTAATCCTCCTGTCGGCCATATACAAACCAAGCATCTGGTGGATCATCTTCTTCCTTGTGGTATTTGGCTGGATGGGAACTTCTAGGATGGCTAGAAGTATGGCCTACCAGATAAAGGAGATGGACTACGTTGAGGCTGCAAGAGCCGTAGGAGCTACGGGCTTCTGGATCGTTAGGAAGCACGTGATGCCCCAAATACTCCCATATGCCTTTGCGAGTATGGCATTAAGTGTACCCAGCGCGATCCTTACGGAAGCAGGGCTTTCATTCCTAGGACTGGGGGACATAAACAGAGTAACGTGGGGTCAAATTCTTCACGATGCTCAAAGCACCGCAGCAACCATAAAGGGCATGTGGTGGTGGGTTCTTCCGCCAGGTCTCGCTATGGCCCTACTAGGGCTCTCCTTTGCGTTCATAGGTGCGGCTCTTAACACCATATTGTTCCCGAAGCTCAGAAGATTGTGAGGTGAAAGTATTTGCCGTTGTTAGAAGTTAAGGACCTAAAGGCGTATTACTTCATATCCAGAGGAGCCGTTAAGGCTGTAGATAACGTGTCCATAGAGCTGGAGAAGGGAGAATCCCTGGGGCTGGCTGGAGAGTCTGGCTGTGGTAAGAGTACGCTTGGCTTCTCCCTTATGAACATGCTCCCGCCCCCCGGGAGGGTAGTTGCGGGAAGCATAAAGATAGACGGGCAAGAAATTGTCGGAATGAAAGAAGATGAGTTGCGTAGGAAGATAAGGTGGCAAGAAATCGCAATGATATTCCAAGGAGCCATGAATGTTCTAAATCCAGTGTACACGGTTGGTTATCAAGTCGCAGAGCCCTTGATTTACCATCGAGGGATGGCTAAGAAAGAGGCTATTGAGGAAGCTAAGAAGTACCTAGAACTCGTAGGACTGGATCCAAACATCGTTAACAGGTATCCCCACGAACTAAGTGGTGGGATGAAACAAAGGGCAGTCATAGCAACAGCTCTCATCATGAGTCCAAAGGTATTGATAGCTGATGAGCCTACAACGGCTCTTGACGTTATAGTTCAAGCTCAGATTATCAATCTACTTAAAGAACTAAAGAAAAAACTTGGTCTCTCAATAATAATAATATCTCACGATCTAAGCGTAATATCTGAGCTAGCTGACAGGCTGGCGATAATGTATGCTGGAAAGATCGTAGAGCTCGGTCCATCGGACAGCGTGTATGCCGATCCAATCCACCCCTACACCAAAGCCCTTCTTAATGCCATTCCAAGGCTTAGAAAGAAGCAAGAAAGACTAGAATTCATTCCTGGAGCGCCTCCTAACCTGCTTGCCCCCCCTCCAGGCTGCAGATTCCATCCAAGGTGCCCATATAGGTTTGAGCCCTGCGACAAGGAGGAACCAGAACTCGTTGAGGTAAGACCTGGCCATTTTGTAGCATGCCACTTGTACACAAAGAGGTGAGAAAGATGGAAGCTAAAGAAGAAGTCTTGATGGATGCTAAAGAAGCCGTTCTAAGAGTAGAGAACCTTAAGAAGTACTTCATGATAAGAAGATCGTTTAGTGAGTTCTTGTCTGGAAAACCCGCTCGATATGTAAAAGCGGTCGACGATATATCCTTTGCGATTAGACCCAAGGAGGTATTTGCTCTAGTTGGTGAGTCTGGGTGTGGCAAGACCACAACGGGCAAGTTAATAGTGAAATTACTACATCCTACATCAGGAAGGATATATTTCAATGGCACAGACGTAACTGAACTCAGCACCGAGGAGGAAATTGAGTACAGGAAGAGAGTTCAGATAATATTCCAAGATCCTTATTCCTCGCTCGATCCGAGGTTTAGAGTACATGATATCTTAGAGGAACCCCTTCTGATCACAAAGGTTGGAGAAACAAAGGCAGAAAGGAGAGAACTCATATACAAGGCCCTTGAAGAAGTGAGATTAGTTCCACAAGAGGAGTTCATTGGGCGCTTCCCGCACCAATTGAGCGGAGGACAGAGACAGAGAGTTGCCATAGCAAGGGCGTTGATCTTAAATCCAGAGTTTCTAGTCGCGGACGAACCAGTTTCCATGCTTGATCTCTCAATCAGAGCAGAAATATTGGAACTCATGAGGGAGCTGAAGGAAAAGCACGGCCTTACGTATCTTTACATCACACACGACCTCTCCACAGCCAGGTTCTTCTGTGACAGAATAGCAGTGATGTACCTCGGAAAGATAGTTGAATTAGCGCCGTCGGATAGACTCATAGAAAACCCGGTTCATCCTTACACGAAAGCTCTTTTAATAGCTGTTCCAGAACCAGATCCGTCTCAAAGGCATGTTATGAAAGAGATTCCAATCATTGGGGAGGTTCCAAGCGCTGTAAACATTCCTCCAGGCTGCAGATTCCATCCAAGGTGCCCATATAGGTTTGAGCCCTGCGACAAGGAGGAACCAGAACTCGTTGAGGTGGAAAAAGACCATTATGTCGCATGTCACCTCGTTACAAGGAAGTAAGTTCTTAAAAGCGAGAATGTACGACTCAAAAGAATCTGCTATAAGAAGAGTGCTAAGAAACAGAGCATTAGTAATGGGCCTAATTTTCCTCTTTGCAGCTTTTTTCCTTTCTCTTTCTGCTATACTCCCAAGAACACACAACATATCAAGTGAAAAGCTTGTTTACAATGCTAACGGAACTGTAGAGATCTCATTAGATTCCCTAAGAGACATAGGAATGAAATATGGCGGCCTGTGGGGGAACATGACGTTCATCAGTACTTCAAACTCTAACATAACATTAAGGTTAGAACATGCAAACGGAACAGAATACAAGGAAACCCTTAAGCTCACTTCGTACGTACCTGAGACTATTAAGATAGAAGGATCGATCCCAAAAGAGATAAATCTCGTAATTCTAGGAAAAGAATTGGCGAACTTTACGTACTCTTATGATCTCAATTATTACAGCTATTCAAGCTCGATCTTAGGAGTATTGGCGGCAATACTTTCGATTCTAGGTGCTGTTCTAGGAATGAAAGGCCTAACTTCTTTCCTCTTTGGAATCACGCCAGCCGAGGAGGAGTAGGGCAAACGATTCTGTTCTGAAAACTTTTATTTCAGCAAGACGCTCAAAAAGAGAGTTGCCTAGGAAAAAACTAACACCTCTTCAAAGGGCCCTAATATTGGCTTGGCATGCAGCCAGGGGGTTTCTTGTTAGGTCAGAATCAAGCAAGATATACCACTTCGCTAAAGCAGCGTACCATGGAAAAAAGTTAGCTGAAAAGGAGTTAAAGAGGCAAAGGGACGCCGAGAGGTTAGGCCTGTCAAAAAAACAATACGGAATTCTTGTGGCTTTGGCAAACGGCCAGGCTTATACCGTTAAGCAACTTGCTGAGAAGCTGGAAGCATCTGAAGGAACGATAAGGAAGTACCTCAACAAGTTTGCTGAAGAGGGCATCGTGGAGAAAGACACATCTGGCCGCCCCTACCTTTATAGGTTAAGCAGAAAGATATTGGAGCTTGTGGAGGAAGAGTAGATGTCAGAAGAAGATGAGAAGAGGCAGAAGGAGGATAAAGGCATAGATCTTTTTGGAGGTGGGACGTCCACAGCCATCCAGTTGATATTGTTAACCAAAGCCCTCAAAAGACTAGTAGATAAAGTCGAAAAGGAACAGTTCGATAGAGCGTTCTTAAGCGATGCAGTATACGTGATAGGAGCTCTTTTCATATTACTTGGAATAAGCCACCCTTCCGTTCTAGAAGGTATGAAATCATTTTTTGAAGATCTTCTCTCAGATAATGAGGAGAAAAAATAGCTAAAGGCCAGTTTATCTAAATCTTACAGTGAAAAGGGTTTTAATCTTATCCTTTGGAGTTTCCACCGGTGGTTCCAAGTTGCAGCTTATTTCAGAGCCTTACATGTACGTGCTGATTATTGTTATCACCATAATCATAGCTTACAGAATAATAGTTGCTCTTGCTTTTGGAATGCTCGCTTCCAAGCTCAGAGGTAGGTATGGTGTGTCGAAGAAGGAAATGACTTATGTCATCATAGCGAGCTTCTTTGATACTGTGCTTGGTATCTTTATCCTTGCAATGAGTGCCCTGACAAGAGAGGTGGATCCCAAAAAAGCAAAGAAGGTTATTTCAAGGATGAAAGATGATGCGTCAAGGATCATAGCCACCTTGGAAGAGGTTCAGGAGCCTTCAGTTAAGAACTTGGTTAAAGACGTTGAATTGGTTGTACATAAGATTTCGCAGATCGAAGAGGATCTCGAAGTTGTGTCAGAAGAAGCAATGGATATATTGGAGAAAATGGAAGCAGAACTCCTGTACATCAGGGATAAAGCTGATGATATAAGCGTAGAGACGGATGAAAAGATTAGAGCTAAAATGGTATCTCTTTGTGCGAAAAGGGCTAGCATATTATTAGAAATGGTAAGAAAGCTTATGAGTTTCATCACTTGAAGTATTATATTCCTATAACTGAGCAAAACCTCACTCTTAGATTATAATTGGCTTCGTAGCTCAAGCTTCTTTTGTTTTTCCTCCTTCTCTTAGCTTCTTAATAAGTTCAGCTATCTCTTTAACGGCTTCTTTTGGCTCTTTTTCTTCTTTCTTTGCCTTCTCCTTCCCTGCCACAACAAGTCCCGCTAAAACTGCAGCACCTAGCTCAAGAAGGTCCTCTTTCTCTTTTTCCGGTAGATACTCCTTTGCTATTTTGGCTAGCTTTTCCTTCATGCTGAGACTTTCATCGGACAATATGTCCATAATCTCCTTTCTCTCGAGAATTGTTGCTAAAAGAGCATACGTTGCTGCTGACGATGCAATTGCCTTTAGAAGGGCCTTAGAGGTGGCCTCTTCCTTTTCCTTCTCCTTCTCTTCTTCTCCCATATTTCATCCTAATCTTTTTTATGAGACATCCTATATTAACCTTTTGTGTCATTTTCCAAGCCTTACATTGGAAAAAGAGCGCATCTTACAGCGGAATTGATGAGTTTGATTAGTTTCGATAATTTCATAACTTCATCATTTTTGAGGAAGTATTTTTCAAATTCAGTGAAGACAATTTAACTGTAATCGAGGTGTAAAAGTTGGAGTTTAGAAGCAGTGTGGAGAGTACCCTAGCTGGGCTTACCTCCCTCCTAGGGGTTAACGCGGTCCTGATTTCAGATGCAAGCGGCAACGAAACTTATTCCTGGTACAGGACCGATCTTGATAAGAGGGACGTTAAAGTAACAGGAGAAGAGCTTTTGAGGATATTACAGCTCTCTAAGACATTTGGGGCTAACTCAAACATTGGAGGATTAGCTCACGCAATTATAAGAGGCCCTAACGGTGTAGCAGTATTGGCCCCTCTAGGAGAATCTTTCATTCTTTATGTTTCTGCTGATAGAAGAGCTAACCTAGCTCTCCTTCTTGTAAGGATAAGAAGGGCCGTAGAACAACTTCTTAAGATATTGGGAGGAAGTCCCATTGGAGGAGTTAGTACCGGTCCTCAATAGAGCTCTAGAGCTAGGAGCTTCTTATGCCGACGTTAGAATTACAAAGTCCTTCCGAACAAGAATAGAAGTAATTAACGGGAAAATTAAGAGAGTAATCCCAAGCATTGATCTCAGCGTAGGCGTCAGGGCTCTCTATCAAGGAATCTGGGGCTTTTCAACGTGCAACTCAACTTCTAGAGAGGACGTGCAAGAAGCTATTTCAAATTCGGTGAAGATAGCAAAGGCAGGGTCCAATATAGGTGCTGGAAGGATCCAGCTAGCTCAAGTTAAAGCCATTAAGGACAGAGTTGAGTTGGAGGCAATAAGCGATTCCAGAGAAGTTCCTCTTGAAGAGAAGCAGGAGATCATATTAGAATCTGACAAGATTGCCAGAGAGCTGGATCAGAGGATAGTTAGAACACAGTTCAGCTATGAGGACAGCGTCATTGAAAGATACCTCATCAGTACAGATGGCGGACAGATATATGAAGTCAACCCGTTTACAAGCCTGAGATTCACAATCACAGCAAGGGAAGGGGATAAGATAGAGAGGACGATAGGAAGGCTCGCTGCTAGCGCTGGACAGGAGTTGTTAGCTTATGCGGATCCAATGGAAATGGCGCAAGAGCTAGCGATGGAAGCCCTTAATCTTCTTGGAGCAAAGCATCCACCAACCGGGAGGATGCCAGTCATAGTTGACAATAAAATAGCTGGGTTAATCGCATTGTGTGTGGACTTAATGGCCACGGCTACATTAGCATCCGTTCCTGAGAGCGAGATGGGGGTATTTTACGGAAAAATTGGTGAGCAGATCTTCCCAGAAATGTTGGATATTACAGATGATCCTTCGTCGCCAGGGCTACCTGCCTCATACAAATACGATGAGGAGGGCGTGGAGTCTAGACCTGTAAAGGTAGTTGAATCTGGTGTCTTGAAAGGATACTTGCACTCAAGGGAGACTGCATTTAAGCATGGTACGAGTCCTACGGGTCATTCAAGAGCTCCCAGTGCTGCTTTTCTCCCTGTACCCATGGTGTCAAACGCAATAATAGATCCAAAGGATCATACGTTTGAGGAACTTGTGGAAGGAATTGAGAGGGGGATCTACGTAAGGGGGATTATTGGAGCTACTATTGGCAGGTTTGTTCAGTGCAAGACCATGATAGCGCAAACGATAGAAAATGGGCAAATAAAGGATGAGATCCTAAAAGGGCCCTCTCTAAGACTGGATCTTCTGAAGGACCTTTTCTCAGTAGATGCTGTGGGTTCTGACTACGATTACCTACCGTTGAGGCTAACCAGAGCCGATGAGGCATATTCTGTCTCAGGAGGTGGACCACACTTAAGGTTCAGCCAGCTGGAGGTGATTTGAACTATGGATCTCCGAGAAAAGGCCAAGAAACTCCTTCAGATGACCTTAGAGGAAGAAGGTGTTGAGCAGGCTGAGGTTTTCCTCTTGAATAGGAGGAATACCAAGAACTCTATCCTTAGAGAGGCTGGCGAGAAGAAATTCTTCGGCCAGTTCCTTGAGGATATGGGTGCTGCGTTTAGGGTAAAGGTAGGGGCAAGACTGGGCTTTGCTTATAGCTCAGACCTTAGCGAAGATTCCGTTAGATTCGCTATTAAACAGGCGGTTGCCTCTGCGCAGGAAACAAAGGGGTTTGGATTCTTCCCAAGCTATACAGGATTGAAAGAACGAGTCGAATACGATGAAGAATTGATTGAACTTAATGAAGAACGGATCCTTGAGTATGTTAAAGGCATGGAAGAGGTTGCCGCCTCTTATAATGCCAATATAACCCCAATAGACTTAACATTTGAGAAGGCCATAGTTCAAACAGCTGTTTTCAACACCGAGGGCTCTGAACTATTTCAAGAGGGCACGTACGTAGGAGCCTCAGCAACTTTGAGCTACAAGAATGAGAAGCCCATACAGTATAGCAAAGTTCAGCTTGCTAGAAGACTCAATCAGGCTAGCCCAAGATCTCTCGTCAAACAAGTTTCGGAAGAGCTTATCAGACTTTCAAAGGATCCAGTAACTTTGGAGAGCGACTATCATCAAGTCCTGCTCTCACCGGTTGTCATAACAGAGCTTTTGAGTTATTCCTTTGTAAACGCTCTTTGCGCCGACCAAGTAAGATCTGGAGTATCTCCTCTAGCAGATAAGTTAGGAGAACAGATTGCTACTCAGTCTGTGACAATCTGGGATGACCCGACTTATGAAGGTGGCTTGTACACAACTGCATTCGACGATGAAGGCGTTCCCTCCTCCAAGACTTTCCTTATAGAGGGCGGGGTACTTAAGGGATACATGTACGATAGTATAGCGGCCCAATTGGGAGAATTCAGAAGCACCAGCAATTGTGCCAGATGGGAGAGCCCGCTATGGGACAAGTTCTTTGCAAGGTCCTACAAGTGTAGGCCAAGGATATGGATGAGCAACCTCATCATAAAACCTGGAAAGGGCAGAGTTGAAGACTTACTCTCGGAAATTAATAAGGGAGTTTATTGTTTAGAAGTCTTTGCTGGCTTCACCATGAGTCCTTCTGGAGATTTTAGTCTTCCTATTCTGCACGGATATTACGTAGAAAGAGGTCAGATAGTCGGCCCGATAAGGGGTCTCTCCATAAAGGGCAACGTGTTTGACCTACTGAAAAAGATCGTAAGGATAGGAGAAGAGCCAGAGATAACAGTTCCGAGCAATTCATCGGGTTCGTTGGTGACTCCTCCGATGTTGATTGAAAAAATAAGGGTAGCAAAGGGCTGACACCATTCCTTTAGCCGCCCTTTGTTTGTCCGCCCTTAACCCTGCGATAGATCCATAGACCAATGATGCCGACCGCGCCAAAAGGAGCGGCTAAGAAAAGACCAACTATAATGAAGGATATAGCAGCATAGAATGCCGACAAGGCAGTGCTAAGAATCCTAGCTAAATCGAATTCTGGTAGTTCCAACCCTCTCTTCTCTTCTATGGTTACTGTGATCGTGCTGTAATCTATACTTGCCATGAGATTCTTCAGTTGCGCCTCCAACATCTCTATCTCTTCCCTAACCCACTTGAGCCTGTCCTCGACCATAAGTACATCGTTCACGTTTTCAGCCATCGCCAGAATCTCAAGAAGCCTTTTTTCAGTTGCTCTAGAGTTGTTTAGCCTCGCTTCAAGATCTATAAGTCGGTCAGTAACATCATAGGCATTAAGGTTCTCTGACTTAACCTCTCCAAGATTTCTTATGGCATCCATTGCTGTGTCAAGCCTATCTGCCGGTACCTTGATTGATATCACCGCTCTCTTCTCTTCAATCCACGAGTAAGCAACATAACCGTCGAAGGTAGTTGCTATGCCCATGATTCTCCTTGCTTTCTCGCGAACTTGACCTTCCTCTACCTCAATTGTCATATCTGCCTCGTAAATCATTGCTCGGTTTTGTGTCTGCACGTATTTTGTTTGCTTACTTTCCCCACCATACTGTTCTGATACAGATTCGACGGTTTCTGCTCTACCTACGGCTTCGCTTGGATAGGAAGGCATGGGTTCTAATGCAGCAGCGCCTGGAACTCCCTTCTCTTGTATCCCGTAGTAACGCAAGCTAGGAGTCTGTGTTATCAAGGTGTAGAAAAACCCTAAACCACCAAGCAATAGCAGGGCCAAGAATACGAATCCAAATTTTCTTAAGCTCATATTTAGCCCTGAAAACCTGTTTATAGGGCCTTATAAAGTGCGTCGATTTACTTCAAGGCATGTTGAAGTAAATTCAGCCATCACACTTTTAGTTCGAAGAGCACTGAACCCCCTTTTGTAACAGGCGGCCCAGGGTCTGGACATCTTAAATGGCCAACACATCCTTCACCAATGCCAACCTCTTCTGGGGAGTGCCCATGACCTAGGGCCCATAGGAAATGAGAGATAGCGACAACTGCGTGTATGCAAATATCGCAAGTATGTCCTTTCTTTATCATGAAGTCTTCAAATATGAATTCGTCTCCTTCAGAGAAGACAGGGCAATATCCCTCAACCTTTACCACTTTAACGTTGACTCTCATAGGGTAAACATCGCTTCAAAAAATAGAAAAAATGTATTTGAAGTACGTGTTTTTCCTTACTCTTTTTTCTTTAACTCTGAGAGTCTCTTCTTAATCTCGCTTAACATCTCTTGATACTCCTTTAGAAGCAGCTCCCTTACTTCTGGTTCAGCATATCCTGGCTTTCCTATTTCCTCTATTTTCCTGAGGATCCTCTCTTTTTCCCTCTCTAGAGTCGCAATATCGTGTTTCTTTAAGTAGAAACTCATAGCCTCATTCATTAGTTCGCCTACAGTAACCCCTATGCTTTCAGCCATCTCTCTTATCCTTGAATACAAGGATCTGCTAAGGTTTCTGATGGGTATAGGTCTCCTGAGCCAATCTCCTTCCTCAAGAAGCCTGGGTCTCGCTGCTACTACAGCCCTCGGTCCAACCATTGCGCCTCTAAACGCGCTTCTCATAGCTTTTTCTATTGCTAATCCTATTTTTTTGCTGAATTCGTCCGCCCACTCTTCCCATCGCTTCTCAAATTCCTCCCACTTCTCCTCCCAATCCTCTCCTTCCATATACACACACCTGTTGTTATACCGTATAACGGTTATACGGTATAACAATAATAAACTTTTCTCATCGTTAATGAACCACATGAAAAGAGTCTTAGGAAAACGGCTGTCTCTTTTCTCTTGTTGAGGAACTTTTAGGTAGAAAGAGTTATCTGTTATCTATTCCTCTTATATCAAGGGAGCAAAAATGTACGACATGCTGACATCTTTGATCTGGTGGCTCTTTGTTTTCTACTTACTTATGGGTCCGCAGCTTCAACACCGGGCGCTGTTAGGTTCCAGAGCAAAGCTAATGCGTTTACTAGCTAGCAAGAGAGGATCAAGCGTGATCACGCTTTGCCACAGACAAGAAAGCATCGGCCTATTTGGAATACCATTCTACAAGTACATTGACATCGATGATTCGGAAAAGGTGCTCAGAGCCATCAGGGCAACTCCAAAGGACAGACCAATAGACCTAATCATACACACACCCGGAGGACTAGTTATCGCTGCAACACAGATTGCCAAAGCAATAAAGGATCATCCAGCAAAAACGACAGTTATTATCCCTCACTATGCGATGAGCGGTGGTACGCTAATTGCTTTAGCAGCTGACGAGATCATAATGGATAGAAATGCTGTTCTTGGGCCTATCGACCCCCAGCTTGGGCAATATCCAGCTCCTTCGATTTTGAGGGCCGTAAAGCAAAAGAGTCCCGATGAGATAGATGACGAAACCCTGATTATGGCTGACATGGCTGAGAAAGCAATAAATCAGGTTAGAGAATTTGTTATCTGGCTTTTGGAGGACAAGATGGGTAAGGAGAAAGCCGAAGAGGTTGCAAGGATACTCACAGATGGAAGATGGACCCACGATTACCCGATAACATATGAGAAGGCCAAAGAGCTGGGGCTTCCAGTAAGCGACAAGGTTCCACCAGAGGTCTACGCCTTAATGGAGCTTTACCCGCAGCCTATAGTCAAGAGAGTCCCAACCGTTGAATTCATGCCTGCTCCACGTGTTTCAAGAAGAGAAACAGCAGGAAGTTGATTTTCCTAATTACTTGGAGCTAAGTAAAGACTCAAGAACCTCATAAACCTCATCCCTTGGAGGAGGATTCAAAGCCGTCCTCTCTTTATCTCGGATCATCCAAACTCCTTTTCCTTTTTTCACGCTTCCAATTATAGCTGAAGGTATTCCTTCTCTCTTCAAAGCCTTTATGGCTTTTTCTGCCTCATCTCCTTTCACCGCAGCCAACAAAGCTCCCGAAGAGAGTATGTTCAGGGGATTAAGTCCTAGATGCGAGCATATTTTCCTTGTTTCCTCTCTAACTGGAATGGAATTAATGTCTATCTCAATCGATACTTTGGATGCGACCGCAATCTCCCAGATCCCGCTCGATATCCCTCCTTCCGTCGGATCATGTAAGGAGTGTACTTCACATGAATCCATCAAAACCATTGCATCCTTAACTACGCTAATTTCATACAACATGCTCTTAGCCTTCTCAACAAGCTCCTTTCCAAGGGAAAGGGTTAATTTATCTTCAAGTTCAGAGGCCAATACGGCTGTTCCCTCAATACCTGCTCCTTTCGTCAATATGACCGAGTCTCCTGGTCTTGCTCCACCAGTTCTGACATATCTGTCTTTTGGAGCCTCTCCTATCATGAATCCAGCAATTATAGGTCTATTGAGTCCTGCGCATATCTCAGTATGTCCACCTATCAGTGCTATCTCCAATTCCTTACAAGCTCGGTCGATCTGTGAAAGTATCTCGCCGACAACGGTCTCATCGCTTTTTTCTGGCAACAGCAGGGTGCATAAAAACCATATGGGCTTTACTCCGCAGGATGCTACGTCGTTTGCATTTATGTGTACTGAGAGCCAGCCAATATCCTTAGTGGCTGCGGTGATGGGATCTGTTGCCATCACCAGAACTTTATCACCGAACTCAATTATCGCTGCGTCCTCTCCTATTGAAGGACCTACAAGTACCCTCTCGTCAGGAGTTCCAAGCTTTGTGAAAACTAGCTTTTGTAAGAACTCGTATGGTAGCTTCCCTGGGAGAAATCTGCCCATATGGACTCACCGAGGTAGAAATATTGATTAATATGCTTCGAAACCCTTTTCACTGAACAGAAGCCGGTGAATTATCCTGCTATCTGTTGGCACTCCTTCCGGTTGAGAGATTGCGTATATCTCCACTTTTCCCTTTAGACGGCTGTGAGATATCTTCTTGCCTAGAGTTTCCTGTATCTGGAAGATGCCCGCGCTGTTGTTCATCCAGATCTTGATCCTTACGGGAGCTCTCTCTCCCTTCTCTATCTCCACTCTCTCTATGGAAAGTGCAGAGACTGTGTGAATGTTGACGTTCCCCGTCTCAAAGGCAAGTCTGCCTCTGCCCTTTGTCATGTCGGTCCCATCTGCTATTCCCACTAAAGAGGCTTCCACCGTTAGATCGTCTATTTCGAACTCGTGCGAATATATTGTGTGAAGGATATGACCCCTTATCTCGTACATCACCTCGGGATCAGAGTATATTTTTGGAAGCAGCCTGTTTAGCAGAGGAATTGCCAAGTAAACTCCGCTTAAGTTATGCAGCTCCCTGTGAACCTGATTCCCTATGTCGTGAAGTAGTCCGCCAGTCATCACGATGAGATGAGCATCGTCCTCATCTCCTGCCCTCTCTTTCATTATGTCAGGAAGGATCCCCTCTTCCAACAGTAACTTAAGCATTTTCAATGCGTTTGCAGCCACTACTTTTGCGTGAACCTCCCCATGGTCGTTATAATGCAGCTTAGCCGTGGTAATGTAATCAGCCATGTCCCAATTTGCGTTTACCTCCTTGTCATCCTTCATTATCTCCCACATCTTCTGCGCTTTGGGATAGTCCGCAACTATGCTTGATATCGTCTCTTCAGCATCTCTCTTGAGCTGAAGGTAAGATGCTGGCAGTTCTATTTCGAACCCCATTCCTGTCTTTACACTACGAGACAACAGATCACCTGAGTATGAAAATCGTAACATCAGAAAAATGTTTGGTTGGAAATTTCGAAACAGAGGTAAAATCCAGGCCCATAGTGTGGGAGCTTATCATAACCCCTCTGAATAGCAGAATGGTTTTAAAGGAAGCATAACTAAGCATTTAGATCCAACATGGTAATCCCGATTAGAGAGGTAAGCCAAAGCACACTTGCTAACTTCATCGTGTATACTGTTGTGATATGGATCTCCCAGAAGCTAATACTCCCATCAGAGAAGGAGAAAGGAATTTTTTCCATCCTGACATTGACCATAATAATCTCGATCGTACACTTTATTCTCAGGCTTATAATACCGGAGTTTTGGATTTGGCTTGTAATCTTCGCTATAGCAGGGATAGGTTTGATAAAAAGATGGTTTGACGTCGACTGGACTAGAGGCATAGCCATTGGTGCAATTTCTGCGGCATTGGCCCAATTCTTGGCATACCTGCCCCAGATAATGGAAATGCTTGGAACATGACGGAACAGTGTTAATTTCTGGCCATATGTTAATAAAGGCGCTCTCCTAAGCCCTTTTCAATGAAAGGGAGAGGGTGTCACCTTATCTTTTCTATTTTTTCTTTTTCAGTTTAGATCTTACGCCTACAAAGTGTTTTCGCGATTTAATCGGTTGATTGCTGTACTTGCAAAATTTACGGGCCAACAGCACATTTTTTAAGTCTTAGTTGAGAAAATTCGAAGATAGCCAAGTCATTGGTGTCGGTATCACAGGGTGCGGTAGCATGCTATTAGAAATTGCTTTCATGATTCTTTTTACAATCATGACGGCTTACGCCATTAGGCACTATAAATTCACTTGGAACAGGCTCTATGGTAAGCAGAGAAGAGCTTACCAGGAGCTTGCTGGGCATTACCTACCAAGCGTCAGCATAATAGTGCCGATGCATAATGAGGAGGCAGTTGCTCCTCACATTCTTCAAAGGCTTGTAGAGATGGATTATCCAAAAGAAAATGGGATGTACGAAGTTATTGCACTAAATGACTGCTCAGAGGACAGGACCGGGGAAATAATTGACGAGTTTGCAGAGAAGTATCCGTTCATAAAGGCGGTGCATAGAACTGAGAGCGGAGGAAATGGAAAGCCAGAAGCAATGAACGTAGCCTTAGGATTTGCACACAACGATATCATAATTACATTTGACGCAGACTACCTCCCACCAAAGGACTGTATCAAGAGGCTTGTTGCTCCGTTCTATGATCCCGAAGTTGGTGCCGTTATGGGGAGAGTGGTACCAGCAAACTCCCCCGATAGCCTAACAACTAGGCTTCTGGACCTAGAAAGGTCTGCTGGATATCAAGTTGACCAGCAGGCTAGGTACAACTTAGACCTGATAACTCTTTATGGTGGAACGGTTGGAGGCTTCAGGAGGGACATCCTTAAGCGGTTGGGAGGATGGGACGAGACAAAATTAGCTGAGGATACTGATTTATCTTTCAGAATTTTCCTAGGGGGTTGGAAGCTTGTATACATAAATGCAGCAGAAGCCTATGAGGAAGTCGTTCCTACGTGGAAGCAAAGAAGTAAGCAGCTAAGAAGGTGGGCGATAGGCCACGATCAGTGTTTGTTTGAGCACCTTACCTCCGTTATAAAATCCCCGTTCCTTACGTTTTGGCAGAAGGTTAGTGGTGTTCTTCTCTTAGGAACCTTTGTGCTTCCAGTTTTCGTTTTTGTGGGCTGGGTTTTAGGGGTAGTGTCTTACCTATTTGTTCCTCAGCCATGGTCCTCATTCTTCATAGCAATACCAATGAGCATCTCTTACACCAACCTAGGCAACTTCGCCATGTTCAACGAAGTGGTAGCCAGTGCTTACTTGGACGGTAGGAAAAGGGCCTCATGGCTTCTTCCAGCGATGCTTATACTCGTGGTACACAATGCTTGGGTCTGCACTGTTGCATTCTTCGAAGCAATTCTGTTGCATAGGAGAAAGCATCAATCAAAGAAGTGGCATAAAACGAAAAAAGCTGGAAATGGCCTGCTCTATTACAACAACCTGAACAATAACAAGAACAACCATAACAATAACAAGAATAACTGGCACAAGACCCAGCACAACGGAAATGGACTAAGGTACCTAAATGGTGGAGGAAAGAAGGTGAGAAAAGAATGATTCTCGGATACATTTTGTTACTGGCCCTTTTCGGTGCTATAGCTTCGGTACCTTTTGTCCTTGGATTTATTGAGTACAACAGAGCTGCTGATCCAGGGCCTCTTTACATAAACCTAGACAGATGCATTTGTGACAACGAGGAAGCTCTGCTTCTAAGAGAAAGGGTTGAACCAGCCGTAGAACTAGGCTTCATCTCGAGAGATGGCGGAGGGATGTCGCCAGAGACGTTTTTAACTCAAAAACCTAAGTTTCACTCAGATCTTGGCTACTTTAGGTTAATTTATGGAGACACGCACATTCCTGACAACTTCGAAATGAAAGAACTCCTTATTGTGATAGGAGATCTTTCTATTGGTAGAAATTGCAAGATTACTGGAGGAGCCTATTCAACTGGAAACATCAAGGTGGGACAGAATTGCGAGATAAGTTTCCTTGCTTCCGACTCAGACATCTTTCTAGATAGTAACAATAAAGTCAATGAGTGGATCGACGCCAAAGGCAAGATAGTCATTTCAAAGGGTTGTAGCGTAAGAAAAGTTACCTCGGAAAAGACCATTGAGGCAGCAGAAGGTTGCGAGATAGGAGAGGCAAGCGCCAAACATGGAATTGAGGTAATCAATTCCTCAAAGCTTATTGGAATGTTTGAAGGGTGAGGGATGTAAAATGATGACAAAGGAGATAGAGTGGTCTTCAGCCCTTGACAACCTGATTAAGCAGAAATTTGGCGAGCTAACAATTGAGATGTTAAGAGAGGAGATCTTTCTTAAATACGGGATAAACATCCCAGAGCTGCTGATTCTACATAGGGCGGAGGAGTTGGGGCTCATTGAAGAGGCTATTAAAGCTCTAGAAAGAAACAAGAAGCCATCTTACTTAAAATCCCAGAAAGTGTGGCTTCAAGGTGCTGAAACCATCAGAATTAAGGGAGATGTCACAGTACCAGCCAAGGAATTCATTCCTTACAACCTCATAGTCTTAGGAAATTTCTTCTCCAAGGAAGAAGTCGCAGTAAAAGGTGGAATTCATGTGAAAGGAGATGCAGTTATAGGACCTAAGAACGGAATTGGAAAGTCCATAGTTGTAGAAGGAGAGCTTGCTATTGGAGAAGGGACAATTATAGGCAACTGCGTTGATGCTAGAGGATCAATATATGTTGCTAAGGGTGTTGTAATAGGAATGGGCGAGGAAGGTGGTGGCTTAGTATCTGGGAAGACGGTTTATATCGAACCTGGAGCCTTAGGAAAGACCAAGGTTTATGCAGTAGAAGGAGTCAAGGTGGTTGATTCTATCAAAAAAGTGCTGCCAGAGAGACTTAGGGTGACAGATGCTTGGAGAGTATAGGCGAGGAGCTAAAAAGAGCCTTCTGGTTTCCTGGTTTTCAAAAGGCTCATTTTTTAGTAGGTCTCCTTCTTTCGACTCTTGCTACTTACTTAGTAGGTACAAATTTCCTAGGATATTGGTGGTTTCAGGCAAGGAGCATAGCAAAGCTCCTAGACATAGCCCATGTTCCATATAGACTGTTCGATATGGGAAGGGCGAGATCGCTTTTTGAACTCTTCCCACTAAAATACATGGCTGGTGGTCCGACTTTTGAGCTTCCAGTTCCTTATAAGAGGCCCGATCCATCTACCGTCGTATTTATTCTGATAAACCTAGCTATAGCCTCGTTCATAATCTGGAAACTGAAGAAAATCCCCTTCCCCATAAAGATCCTCTGGTTCATAATAGCTCCGTTGGCAGGAACGGCACTGCTCTACAATGCATTTTGGGGTATTCCCCACAGATTAACTTGGATAACCGTTGATTGGTCTTGTTCAGGGGTCTTAATGTTCATTTTGATCTCGATTGCGTTTTCTATAGGAGTCTTTGGTCTTAAAGGGCCTCTCCACACAAAACTATTCTGGTTGGGTGCTACTATGCTCTTTTCCGTTGCTTGGAACATTCTGAGGCTTGCAGTAACAATAGCAACCCTCTACCACGTAGGAGCCCTAGCATTTCTGCTCCTCCACTACTTAGCTGGGACTTTCATAGATTTCATCTACTTAGCAACTTTTGCTGGGATTGCGATTGGGCAACTGACGGAGGCTTCTTGAATGCTAAATATGAATATTTAGTCGTTTCTTATCTCCTCATAGCCCTAAGTCGGTTCTAAAGGAGCATAGAATACCCTGCTATTTAGAACTGGTTATTATCGAGAACCAAAATAGTTACAAAAGCTTAAATAATCATTTTGGACTACCTACTTATCATGAAGTTAACTGCCTCTGCTCTCATAATAATTGCGTTACTTTCGATAGTCGCCGGGATCTCGGTAAGGATGAATGCTCAACAGCCATTGGCATCATCCATCTCGGTCGATCTGAAATTTGTTTTTAGCCAAAAGTCTACCAAAGCCTTCGTAGACATCAAATTATCTGGAGACTCTGCGATGGCATTTAGTAAAATGCTAGGAAGCTCCAAGAAACCCGAATCTCTTTTGTCAGAGAGGTTGAAGGTATCAAGTGAATTTGTCAGCTTTAGCTTCAAAGGCGGAGAGGCATCAGTATCCTTGAAGCTAACTGGACATTCTCCTCCTTGCGACGGGATTGATTTCGTCGTCCAAGAGGATATGGCCTCAACTATCGCCCTTTTATTGGAAAAAATAGGTTTAACAGGTGTTTCAACGAATCTGTCCATAACATTTGTCTTGCCAAAGGGAGCAGAGGTAAAAGAACTCAAAATTTCTCCTGAAGACGCGTTCAATGTGAGTATAGAGGGCTCTAAGGTGGTAATTACTTCTAAAGCACCTATGGTTCCTAAGAAAGGGTTCTTTTCACTTTACCTTCGGTATTCAAATCCAGAAGCAAAAAGAAAGCCGGGGGAGTAGAGGATTCTTGAGAAGGCTCGTATCAACGTTAATTTTACTAGTTCTGATGCTTCTAGCATCTATACCTTTTGAACACGTCTCAACTTCGTCTTCTTTAAATGGACAGTGGCTCTGCGTTCAGGGTTCTGGGGCTCCATCAGAATATGGAGACTATTACAGCACAAGCGATGGAGCAAATACCTACTATTCGTTTTACATAGAAGTCCCTCCTGGAACCTCAGTACTTGACATAGACATATTTGATCCAGATGTAGGTTTGGGAGGAAGTGCTGAAGAATCAGCTAACAGGGACAGGCGTAGAGGTTTTTCCTGGGATACCTCAACGAAATTCACGTTGTATGATCCCAGCGGAGCACAGGTAACATCAATTACTGCAGATTCCTCGGGTCCTTCAGGTAGCGATGGGGTTTGGTGGGATTTCTACCAGGTCTCCAACCCCTCAAGTGGTGTCTGGGAGTTAAGAGTAGATTCTTCGAGTGCTGTCACTTCTGGAGATGACATTAACTACTTTGGACTAAGAGCAAACGGTCTGAACATCTACTTCTACAGGGCTAGCGTCGGCACCAACCCCTCCCAGTCAAGGAAATATGACCTTTACCTCTATGTTCATCAGGGTTGCCAGTTCAGCATAAGAGAGTGGGATTGGGACACAGATGCTAGCGGTAGCCAAGGTTACATAAGAGTCACAAGTCCATCTGGTAGTTTCTCCGATGAATTTGATGACACTGAACTTTCAAATAATGCTGCCTGGAATTCTCACACAATTTCTGGTTGGACGCAAGATACAGAGTCTGATGATTATGGCTTGTGGCACCTAGAGGTAAACATCACATATTACGGATCTGGGGGCAACTACGGTGTAGTCGAAGCCTATGATTATGATGGAAATCCTATCAAAATATACCTACCAACGGACTCAGGAGAAGCACCTCCAAAACCCATCCTCTCAAAGAGTTACATAACGGTCTCTGGACCCGATCCTCCTCGCGTTGGCATTACTAGCACATTTGAAGTGAGGGTTAGAATAAGCAATCCCACTTCCTTAACGCTAAACAATGTTGCTGTTGTAGATTACGTATCATCAGATGTGACATGGCAGGACTCTCTAACAACCACAGCAGGTAGTGCCACCTATGATTCCGTTAATAGAAGGATCGATTGGAGTGTTGGGTCCCTGTCTGCTGGCTCGTATGCAGAGATGAGGTACAGAGTATCAATCACGCCATCATCGAGTTCACAGTTCTCCATAAACATGCCCCCAGGACCCCAGGGAACAAAGGCCACTTACACTTCTCCCATAACTGGATCCTCAGAAACCGTTGGTCCGATATGTAATCTGAAGACCCGAGCTTATCCAATATATAAGCAACTTTACTTGCGAAATGGGTACTCATTGAAGACGCAGGAAGGAACTTCTTCGCTTAGTGAGAGCATAAGCAACGGTGGATCAGCTTCTTGGACTCAATCTCCTCCCTTTGCATCAGATTTAATAGTTTCAGATGATATAACTGTTAATTTATACATTGTACCCCATCCTGGATGGTTTTTCGTGTATCTATATCCTGATGTTAGGGTAAGCCTAACTTACGATGGAAGTCCTGTTTATTCAGATACTATTAACGATATAACGAGTGCTGGCTGGTATACATTCACGATATCAGGCATTAGCAGCATACCAAGCGGAGATGCCATAACTCTAAAGGTAGAAGTTCTTACAGAGTCAGGTTTTACTACCCCTTGGATTGAGGTTTACTACAACTCTCAGACCTACAATTCAAGAATTGAGATACCTACCTCCACATTCGTCAATTTAGAATGGGTGAAGACATATGACCAGACGAATACGGAGAAATCCACCTTTAATCCAGGGGAAACCGTTGTCGTCAAGGCCAACGTTACCGATCCTTTTGGATCTGGCGATATAGTGGGGGCCTGGGTCACAATATACTTCCCCAACAACACTAAGGCTGTGAATAACCAAACCATGACCTTGGAAACGACAGATCCAAGTTCCCCCTCTCTTTACAAGATATTTAGGTATGATTATCCACTATCTTCCACGGCTCCAACGGGTGAGTACCTCGTAGTTGTTCTGTCCAAGGAGACTAATGGGGTTTCCCATTGTGGTTCGACCACTTTCACAGTTGTTGTAGGAGGAGTGGAGTTCAAGCCCAATCAGACATTCTCAGCAGCCGCGGGCTCAAATGTATCGTATAACGTTTACTTAATCAATACTGGATCCTCAGACGATGTATTTGACCTACAAGGAAGCTCTAATCTGTCAGTTGGGGTAGACATCTGGGTTGATACAGATTGGATGGATGGCGGAGACACGCACATAGCATATGACGCAGATGGAGATGGGGTATGGGATTCTGTTTACAGCGACAGCAACTCAAATGGTGAACCGGACATTAGTGTTTCCTCTGGTGCTAGCGCAACGCTTATTGTAACGATAATCCTACCTTCATCAGCATCAGGCACGGTCCAAGTGAATCTGACAGCAACTGGTTCGGGTTCTGGTGCTCACGACTTTGTTCTTATATCAACGATAATCGATAATTACCTGGCATGGCCATCTGACTGGTATCAGTTCGGATCTGATCCGATAGACGACGTTTCTCCTCCAGCCGTGGATGACAAGTCGTTTTACACAGTTAACAATGGAACCCACGTTTTCTTCAGGCTGGCTGAGGCGGCAACGCCAAGTACTGTCTCTTATCGATATGAAGTATACATGGACACAAGAACGGGAGGTCAAAACATAGGAAATTACACTTATAACTACAAGTTGAGTTCTGATGGGAACCTGTACAACTGGACTGGCTCCTCTTGGCAAGTGGTCTCAACCACTTACGTTCAGGTTTCGGGAACAAGCATTGTGATTGGAGCTAACCTCAGTGACATGGTATTTGAGGATCAAGACGTGCACATACTTGTGAGAACCTATGAAGGAACAGTCCTTAAGGATGAAAAAGGCCCATATACCACAACGAGAACGTTCATATTTGAGATGCCTCTATTTATCGTCCCAATCGCTACCATTCTGTTGCTTGTGTACATAAGTAAAAAGAGATCCAAATAGAAAAAGCGAGACTTGAGGAATAAGTTTACGTCTCAGGATTTTGAAGCTTTGACTTTAATTTCCTTTACCAAGAGGATCTATAAGCCCTCGAAAAACGTTTAAATTACATCTGAGAAAACAAAGATATCATAAAATAGAAATAGTTATTACCCGCTTACATACAAAAAATAATATTCAGGGGCAATAAGGAATTTATGTCAGTTTCGTGAAAGGTCTGGGTGCTTATGCTCAAACCATGAGCGGATCTGGCAAACATCCTATAAGGAGGGTCCCGGGTGAGACGATTTTTTTCTCACATTTATTCTGCTTTTTCTAATTTTTATCGAAACAACTTGTCATTTAAGAATAGAAATAATAGGGAAGCCAGATACTGAGATTTTGAGGCCAGACGGAAATGGAAGTTGGTACCTTCTAAATCCTTATCCAAGCGGCAATGAAAACTGGGAGTGCGTTGATGAAACTATGCCTGATGAGGATTCCACATACGTTTATTACACGACTACTCCTTATCCCTATGGACGGGATACATATAGTCTCCAAAATCATTCTCAAGGATCTGGAATCATTAATTCAGTAACTGTTTATGTTAGATGTCGGAAAAGTGGGACTGGATTGCTTGTATTTACTAGACCAGTTTTGAGGGTCGGTTCAACTGATTTTCCCAGCATCTTTAACATTAATGAAGATCGTAGGACTCTGTCGAGTTCCTGGACTACATACTACAGAACTTGGACCACAAATCCCAGTACGGGAGAGCCTTGGAGTTGGAATTACATCGATTCTCTGGAGGCTGGTGTTGACCTAAGAGGGGCGTCTACTACCGAGGCAAGATGTACCCAGGTTTGGGTAGAGGTGAATTACACAGCAGACTTTTTTAGACCTGATCAATCCTCTTCCTGCTCAGCTGGCTCAAACATTTCATATAACGTATATATCATCAACACGGGCCCCTCTGAGATGAGTTTTAGCTTCAATGTATCTTCAACTAAAACCATCGAAGTTGACCTATGGCAGGACACAGACGGATTTAACGAGGGAGATGTCCACGTCGCATATAGCTCCAATGGAGTTAGCTGGGATAATTACTATACAGATGTAAGCGTAGCTTCTGGAGGGATTGCTACGCTTATTGTCAAGCTTATCTTGCCTTCTTCTATATCTGGTAATGTTCAAGTTACGCTAACGGCTGTTAACTCAACCTACGGAGTTCAAGACTCTGTGATTATATCAACGAATATCGATAACTCCCTAGCATGGCCATCCGACTGGTATCAGTTCGGATCTGATCCGATAGACGATGCTTCACCAGCCGCTGTGGATGACAAGGCACTTTACTTGACTAACAATGGAACTCACGTTTTCTTCAGGCTGGCTGAGGTGGCTGCACCAAGCACTATTTTATATCTCTACGATGTTTACTTAGACACCAAAGCTGGAGGTCCAAGCATAGGAAGCTACGGATATGACTACAAATTGAGTTCTGATGGGAACCTGTATAGCTGGACCGGTTCCTCTTGGCAAGTGGTCTCAACCACTTACGTTCAGGTTTCAGGAACAAGCATTGTGATTGGAGCAAAACTAGACGACATAGAATTTCAAGACCAAGATGTGCACATAATGGTAAGAACCAGCCAGGGATTCTTCGTCAAAGATACGAAGGGTCCGTACACCACTAGTAGAACTTTTATCTCCGAAATGTCCCTTTTCCTTGTTCCATCGTGGCAATCCACTTGTTATTATACGTGAATCAAAAGAGGCGTTGATCATGATCTCTGTGATAATTCCCGCTTACAACGAGGAAAAAACGGTAGAAAAGTGCTTTCAACGAGTTTATGAGGTACTTTCCTCAAAAGGATATGACTTCGAAATATTTCTCGAGCAGGAAGGAAGTTCTGATAGAACCCCTCAGATCATAGAACGACTTGCGAGAGAACATTACGCTGTTCATTCGTTAAGCTTTAAAGAGAGGAAAGGGAAGGGCTTTGGCATAAAGAGATGTTTGGAAAAGGCCAAGGGGGAAATAATAGTTGTACTTGATGCGGACTTGGAGTATCCCCCCGAGAAAATACCTGAGATGGTTGAAAAGATCTTGAGAGGAGAGGCTGATTTGGTGGTAGCCCAAAGAGTGGATGTTAAGAGATCTGTGCTTAGAAAAATCCTGAGTTCACTATACAGACTTGTTCTAAGAGTTCTATTTGGAAGAGATTTCTTGGATCCGCAATCGGGTCTGAAAGCCATTAGACGAGAGGTAATTAAAGAGATCTGGCCCATTAAATCAGATGGATTTGAGATAGATGCTGAGATTCTAGTCAAGGCATCTAAGAAGGGATTTTCCATTTCTTATGTTCCAGTAAAATACGTTTATAGGGGTTCTTCTAGAGTCAGCGTTTGGAGAGATCCGTTTAAGATGTTTTTTTCCCTGCTAAAGTGGCGTTTATATGGTTGAAGTTAGGAAAGGCTCTAAGCGAGAGGGTGGTAAAATGAGGACAAGAAAGGTACCTTTGGATGCTATTCTAGTAATAATTTCATTTCTTGTCTCGGCGATCACCGCTAGCATAGTATTTCCAGGAATTCCGAAATGGGCCTCTTGGGAAGGATCGCCCCTTATGCATATGTCACTCGTCAACAAGATAATGAGGTACCTCCCTGGGCTACCTCAATGGAATGATGGTTGGTTTTTCGGTTGTCCTGCCCTAAGGTTTTATCCCCCCTTCTCACACATAGCTATGGCCTTTATAGGATGGATCCTAAGGATCCATGTTTTTCAAGCTTACAGGGTTTACACTTATCTCTTTTTTGGTATGGGATCTGCCTTCCTTTATCTCCTATCAAGAAGGCTTGGGCTAGGAAAAACCGGTGCTCTCGCGTCTTCAATTTTCTTCACTTTTTCATACAATCTATACTCTTTCTGGAATGTAGGAGCAATTCCTATGATAACCGGGGTTTTTCTATTCATAGGAACTTTCTACTTTCTCCTTAGAGCTATTGAAACACAGTCTACTGTAGATATGTTAGTTGGCGGAGCTCTTTTCGCTGCAACATCCCTGTCCCATTTTCACGACGCCTTCATATCTGTTCTTCTTCTCTTAATTTTCTCAGTTTTGATGGTTATAATGAAACCAGAGCTCTTCATTAAAATTGAGCCCGGAGCAAAACTTCCTGAGTACACTCTACGCCTACCAAAGGCTCTTGCGGGCATAATTCTTGTCGGTTTTGGGCTATCGGCCTGGTGGTGGATCCCCTTCTTTATCGAGGGAGGCTATTCTCAAGTTACTCGTGGTTGGCAGATAGGGCTGTTGCCAGCTGGCGCCCCACCCAAGAGCGAGTTAATCCTTGATCACCTAAAGAGGATATTTGGAATTAATTATGAGAGGAACTTGTGGTCTCCAGGCACAGGTCAGATAGCTCTGGCGTTTATCGGGTTGCCAATTCTTGTCAAAGACAAAAAAGCTGACTATTCTAAGCTTTCTGCTGTGGGTTTCATAATTAGTTTCATTGTGCTCCTTTTCCCGATTTTAAAAGTCCCTTTTCCTCTGCCAAATAGGTTTTCCCCGTATTTTTCCTTGTTTTCAGCTCTAATTGCAGGTTATCTCACCCAGAAGGTACTATCCTCCTATAAGAAGAAATTCGCAATTCTTTTAGTGCTTATACTTGTCTCAGCATCCTTCTTTGCGATAAGAGAGGTTTTTGTGAATATTGCTCCTCACCACAAACTAATAGAGACCGAAATCCCGCCAGATATGTTATGGTTGAGGAACAACGCCAGAAAAGGAGAAAGACTTGCTACAGATATGATAGAGTGGATTTGGAGGCTTGATCTTTATACAGACGTAGGTTTGAGCGGAGGAAGCCTGCAAGTTGAAATGATTAACGATTTTGCTTATACCTTCTGGTATTATCTCTTATTTCTGTCGGACCCATCGTATTTGAGATATTTTTCAAATCAGTACAATGTTAGGTTCTTTTACAATCCTAGGTTTGGAGAGGGCCTTGTAGGGGTCTCTGATTTCCTCTTTCTCTATGAAGTAGAGAACTTCAATTCCTCCTTAGTTGAACTAATAGGATCTGATACGATAAAAGTCATGGTCTTCGGTAGTTTTGCAGATTATCAGCGCACCTTCGCTGCGATCTCTCCGACTGGAGCCGAAGATGTGTTGCTAGTTTATGGCGGAGAGTTCGTTGATGTCCAATCTCTCGAAAACCTATCGAAGTTTGATGTTCTTTACCTTTTTGGAATAAGGTATCTGAACGAGAACAATTACTATGATAAGCTTAGGGAATACGTGAGACGCGGGGGCTCGGTGATACTTGATACGGGAGATCTACCTCACGGAGGCGCTTCAACAGGCCTTGAAGAACCTTTCCCAATAACTGATTGTTGGACGAGAAACAGCAATTTCAACTTAAGTTTAGTGGGAAACTGGACATCGAGACCTGTTTACACTTCATTGTTCACCAAAGGAGAGTACGGCATATCATACACGATAAATGAAAGCCTGCGCGGGGGTGCTATTCCTCTTATTTACGATGAGGACAAAGCGGTCTTAGCCGCAGTCATGGAATATGGTGATGGAAAGGTCTTATGGACTGGTTTGAATCTGCCTTACCATGCCGTATATCACTTGAATCGTGAAGAGTCTCTTCTTATAGAAGAGATGATCAAAGCAGTTTCCGAAAAGGGTCCAAAGTCGAGTGCTACTTTGAACTTTGATTATCTCATGCCTGAAAGGCTGACAATCCATGTAAATGGAGCGGAAGCTGATGATGCTCTCTTCGTAAAGATAAGCTATTACAAGGGATGGTCGGCCTATCTCGGAGACAAGAGGCTAAAGATATTTAAGGCAGGACCTGGCATGATGTTGATCTTTCCAGAAACCTCTGGGAGCTTTGATATCGAGGTAAGATTTGAGAAGCTGGGCTACGTGGCTCTAAGCGAAGGGCTCACAATAATGAGTCTCATAATTTCTCTTCCAGCAGCCATCTACATCGAGTTTAGAAGGAGAAGGGTTAAAGAATGAGGATAATACACGTCACTCCATATTTCGTACCTGAAGTTAATGCTGGAGTTGAAATTCATGTCTACGAACTCTGTAGACAACTCCTAAAGATGGGACATGAGCCTGTTGTTTATACATGTAGTAAAGTTCCAAAGGAGGTTGACGGTATAGAAGTCCATGCATTCTCCTCTTTCAGACCCCTTCCACCCATTCCCAATCCTTTTCCCTCTCCCCGCTCCTTCTTTAAGTTAAGCAAAGAGCACGATGTGATCCATGTACATGGTCAGGAATATTTGACTTCAGTAATAGCAGCCCTTGCCTCAAAAAAAGGGAAAATTCCTCTCGTTCTAACTGCCCATAATGTCGGTAGAAGCTTTCAAGAAAGATGGTACATAAAGGTTTTGAGACCTCTCTTGTACCGCAGCCTGTTTGGTTATGTCATAAAGTCTGCAGATGTTGCCGTAGCCCCCACCGAGGAGGCTTTTGAAATATTAAGTAAATTCCGTCAAGAAGGGATAGTTACAATTCCTCACGGTATCAAGTGTAGTTCAATCCAGGAGAACCCCGACGGAAGCTATGTTCTTTATCTAGGGAGGCTTTTACCCGTAAAAGGGCCTGAAAGCTTTGTAAGGGCAATTCCACTTGTTCTCCGAAAAGTTAAAGTTAAATTCGTGGTCGCTGGAGGAGGACCTCAGCTTAAGCTCCTTAAGAAGCTGGCTAAAAGTCTTGAAGTCTTGGATTTTGTGGATTTTGTTGGATCAGTTTCGAGAGAAGATGCTCTGAACCTGATTAGGGGCGCTTCTGTCTTTGTAGCTCCGGGTAATGCGGGCTATAGCCTGCTTGAAGCGGCTTGTATCGGAAAGCCGATAGTTAGTGCAAACCAGAAGTGGAACGTCTCGTGCATCGGACCAAATTCGGCCATATACATTGAAACTGGAGATGTAGAGGGGTTTGCTGAAGCCATTCTTAGGCTTCTTACAAATAGAGAATTAGCTAGAAGATTGGCTATAGAAGCACAGAACTACGTTAGGGCTTTCAGAGATATTAAGAAAGTAACCGAGATCTATCTATCGATATATGAGTCTCTTGCTCGTAAATGATCTTGAATTAAGCGAAGCTCCTTTTCGGCTATTGAATTCCAGCTATATTTCTTCATTAATTCAATTCCTTTCCTCCCTAGGCTTTCCCTTAACTCCTCTCTATCAATCAGTTTCAAAACTTCCTTAGAGAAGACCTTCTTATCCCCTAGAGGGCACCATACAACATTGTCTCCCCAAATTGGCCTTATATCTGGAAGGTCGTAAGCTACAACGGGAATTCCAGAGGCTAAGGCTTCACCCACTACTATTGCCCAGTTTTCCTCATAGCTGGGTAGGATCAGCATCTTGCTTTGTCTTAAGAGCAGAATCTTTTGTTTAAAGTTGTAAACCGGTCCTCTAACAGTAATATTATCCTCTAATTCTTTCTCTTTTATCATAGAGATGACTTTATTCAAGATGGATTTTGGAGAGAATCCTACTAACATTAGCTTTGCGTCTTCTTTCTTCTCTACGACATACTTCCAGATTTCAATGGCATCGAATATCCCTTTTGTAGGATAGAATCTCTTCATATATATGGCATCATAGAGTTGCTCAACATTCTTACTTGCTATCTCTCTAATTTCCTCGTAGTTCACACCGCATTCTGCAGGTCTTACTCTATCACCAAATCCCATGTTCCTAAGCTTCTCAGCGACTATCCTAGAAACAGCATATACTTGATCAGCTCTGGCTTTGACGTATCTTAATCCCAATCTTTGATTTATGTAGAAAACTGAACTTGAAATAATGCCAACCTCTTTTCTGATAAACGGAGCTACCCAGTGAACGACAGCAACCCAGAGAAGAGATTTTTTTCTTAGTCTAAACGCTGGAGCGCAGTCATAGAAGTGTTCGGTTGTTGAGTACAGTACTCCGTTGAACTCTTTGATAGGAAGTTTAAACCTAGATCTCAAGAAAGTCATTGCGTAATCCGTAAACGTGCTATTTCCTGTGGAAATAATGTGAAAACTCGCTTTTAACCCGAGTTTCTCGCAAAGTTCCACTCCAGCCCCTGTTGTTAATACTTGAACATCTATTCCCTTCTTTTTCCATCTTTTCGCTATCTCTATAAACCTAACCTCTCCTCCTCCAATTACTTGAGTCCCAGATTCAGATGTTATCCCATTTGCAATGAAAAGAACCTCCAATTGATCACCTCAATACAGATTCGAAGGCTTTCTCATATTTTGCAGTTATTAGGCTCCAATCATACTTTTCTGCCAATTTTCTACCATTAGCACCCATTTCCTTTCTTAAAGATTCATCTTCCTCCAAAAGATGCATATACTTAGAAAACTCTTTGAAATTGTTGGCAAGAAAGCCATTATACCTGTGCGCAATTCTCTCTGGAATGGCCGCTCTGTTATAACCAATTACAGGCTTTGCACAAGCGTTTGCCTCTAAGAATGGCATGCCAAATCCTTCCCATTTTGATGCAGATGCTAAGAAGGAGCAATTCCTATATTCTTCAACGAGATCCCCTTCTGACAAAGTTCCAAGGAATTTTACTCTTTCACTAAGTCCTAAGCTCTTGGTGAGTTTGGTCAGTCTATGAAGCTCGGGACCCTTCCCGACTATATGTAGGTCCATTTTCATAGTTGTCAATATTCGAATCAGTTCGTGCACTCCCTTATACCATACCAACCTGCCAACAAACAAAATGTAGCCTTCATCTTCTCTTGGTCTATATGTGGAAAGATCAACTCCGTTCGGAATCAAAATCGTTTTAGAAACGTCTTTTATCTTAGTAGAAAGATATTGACTGATAGAAATTATAAGAGAGCACCTTTTGGCTGGTAGTTTAAGCATCTTCATTGCGATTTGCCTAGCAGACCATATTGCAGGAGATGTTTCTACCTCTGGAACATCTGTCCATCCGTGGAATGTCAATACAACTGGGCTTTTGATAAATGGAGCATATGCGCAAAAAGGGAAGAAGTGAATATTGACAATATCAGACCGATTTAGTTCTTTGATTAGGTTAAGGCTAGGCGAAGGAGCTGGGAAATTGAATGGATAAAGGCAAGGAGCGCGAAATACTCCTTCTCCTTCCCATCTACACGCAAATATTCTGATACTATGTCTTTTTTTCAATCTGTTGCGTAACTCTGCAATTACTTTATCAGGACCAGATCCAGGGACGAATGTATGGTTGACGAAGGAGATCTCCATCTAACAATATAGAGGGATGTCTTTTTTATAACAACTACACTAATCACCTCGAATGAAGCTGCTGGTAGAGATCAACCACTATCCTGGAATAATTGACAAGGAGTTTGAAATTACCTACATGAGAATAGAAGAGATGGGCGTCAAAAACGGCATTATGACCTTAGGCTCCTACATAGAAAAAATTCCCTTAAGAGTAGGATTAGACTACTTTGCCATAAGGAACTTAGCCAAACGGTTTATGGAATTTGACGCTGTGATATGCACTAATCTTCCTGCCATTTTGGCAGGAAAAATGGCTAGAAAAAAAGGGTTTACTGGAAAAATCATATTTGATGATTATGGATTATGGCCTTGGAGGGGCTACCTCCCTTGGGGGCCTTTAGCTATATTCTTTCCGCTTTGGGTAAGAACAAATATTCTCTCTAGCAAAAAAGCTATAGACATTGTTGTGACCCCTTCTGAATTTGAAAGAAGAAACGCGATAAAGAAATATGGGTTTAAGCCAGAGACCGTAGTGAAAGTTCCTTATTTAGTTGAGGATTGCTTCTCGCCCACAATTTCGGGTAAGAAATTCAGAGAGAAATTGAATGTGAAGGAGTCTGAGTTCTTGATATCTTATGCAGGAAGACTCAACCCGACAAAGGGTTTAGATAGGTTAGTTAAGGCATTTGCTTTAGTAATAAATGAAGTTCCAGGGAAGTTGTTGATTGCGGGGAAGGACCAAGGGTCTTTGAGGATGGTTATGAAATTAAGCAAAAGGTTGAACATTCTTGAGCGTGTAATGTATCTAGGAATCCTACCCCATAAGAAGATGCCGGAATTCTATGCTGCATCCGACGTCGTCGTTATACCCTCGTTGTATGAGACTTTTTGTTTCGTTGCCCTAGAAGCAATGGCCTGCGGAAGACCTGTCATAGCATCAAAGGCTGGAAGTTTACCTGAAGTAATAGGAGATGCTGGCATCCTCTGTGACCCTAGGCCAGAAAATTTAGCGAAAGCCATTAAAAGGGTACTGTTTAACGAAGAACTAAAGAAAGAATTAAGGGCCAAGGGTCCTCGTCGAGTAGCAGAATTAAGGGTTGAGGCTAAGAAAATCGTTCAAATCATTTTATCGTGAGGGAGAACCTTGAAGAAGCTTCTGATGGTAGAATATAATTTTCCCCCAAGAGCAGGTGTAGGAGTAATAAGGACAATTAAATTGGCAAAATATCTACCTAACTACGGATGGAGGCCCATAATTCTTTCTGTAAAAGAATTAATGGAGAGTACGAGGCCTGATTACATAGAGAAGAATGAATTTCGAGAATTGAGAGTTTTTCGCACAAAGGAAGTCATTCCTTTAGAAAAGATGGTTAATAAAGACGTCCATTTAGGCTGGTCCTTCTCTGCATTTCTTAAGGGCCTTAGTATAATCAAGAAAGAGAATATTGAAGCCATTTATGCCTCTTACCCATACGCAACAAACATGTTGGCAGGGTCTTTGTTAGGAAGAGCTACTAGCACCCCTTTTTTAGCTGATTATGAAGATCTCTGGACCAATTCTTTCTTTCCTCCTCCTCTTCTCGAATTTTCTGTGCAAAAGATAATGGAGAAATTCGTTCTTAAATCTGCAGACAGAGTTGTAGTCGTTACGCCAAGCTATGTTAAAGAGATAAAGAAGTTTTTCCCGTTCGTTTCAAAAATTGATATTGTTAGAAACGGATTCGATCCAAAAGATTTTGAGTCGGTGACTCCTATAGGCTTTTCAAAGTTTACGATTTTGCATGCAGGTTTAGTTACAGGAAGCAGAGTTCCTAGGTTCATAGAGTTCCTTCTTAGCCTGAGAAGGTTTAGAGACCTTGAGAATTTCCAATTAGTGCTTCTTGGATATGTAGATCCAGCAGTCAGAGAATTAATAGGAGAGGCTGGTTTGAATCAAATTGTAAGAATAGAAGAGCTTAAACCGCATAGAGAGGCTATTAGATGGATTTTAGGTGCTGATGTTCTGCTCTTAGTGCCAGCGGCGGAATTTATCATCCCCATGAAGACTTATGAGTATCTTGCATCGGGTAAATTTATCCTAAACATAGGGCATCATTTGGGAGAGACGGGAAAACTCATTTCAAAGTTTAGAGCTGGTATTTCTGTTGACCCAGATAGAAAGAAGATTTCTAGAGTCTTAGAAAAAATCATATATGGAGATATGCTCAAACAATGGGTTGGTTCTGATCTGGAAGATCTTGAAGAATTTTCTTGGCCGAGATTAGCTGAAAAATTGGCTCAAATTCTAAATTCAATGAAGAGATCGTGAATAATTAGTTATTGACTTCATTCGTCTACTAGCTAGGGATGAGTAAAATTATACTAATTTATTGTGGATCTTGAATGTAGATGAGGAAAGTACTTGTCATTTCATACTCATATCCTCCCATAGCAGGAGTGGCAGCAATTCCCGTTGTTAAGATAGTAAAGTACCTTACAGAGTTTGAATGGTTTCCAATTGTACTGACCGTAAAAAATCCAGATCCATTAATAGACAAAATAGACCCAGGTTTCTTCGAGAAAGAAGATTACATGAATATCAAAAAGGTAGGAGCTTATTGTTTTAGCTTGGGCTTGATTTTTGGAGGGGTTGAGAGATTATGGAGGAGTATTAGGGCAATAATGATACCAGACATCTATGTCGGATGGATACCTCACGCAGTATGGGTTGCTAAGAAAGTGATTGAGAAAGAGGGGATTGATGTAATCTATAGCACTTATCTTCCCGCAACAAATGTGATAATCGGGACTATACTTAAGAAAATTACATGCAAGCCTCTGGTTTTAGATTATAGGGATGTTCCAGCTCCTATGCTACCAACAAAACTTCATGCTTGGGTAGGAAGAAAGATTCATGAATGGGCTCTTAGATGCGCTGATTTTGTAATCGTTGTCAATTCCTCAGAAAAAGAGACATTACTTAAGTGTTTTCCATTCTTAGATGAGAGCAGAGTTAAAATATTACAAAATTACTATGATTTGGATGATTTTAAAGGAGTTAACCCTGTAAAATTCGACAAATTCACCTTTCTTCATGCAGGAGGAATTTTTAGAGTATATTTTAAAGGAATTGATAGAATAACTCCTTTCAGGATTTTTGCAGAAGCCATATCAGAGCTAATTAGAAGAAAATTCTTAAGTTGTGAGGAATTTCAGGTCATCCTAATCGGTTGGATTGACCCCTCAATAAAACAGATGATAAGAGATCTTAGCTTAGAGAGAGTTATAAAGTATGAAGGAGTTAAATCTCACAAAGAGACGATAAGTTATTTGCTAGGGGCTGATGTTCTTCTTATTTTTCCAGGATACAAAGCGGCAAGTACTACCAAATTATTTGAGTACCTTGCTGCACGCAGGTTCATCCTAAACATAGGAAATGAGGCAGGTGAAGTATCCAAGATACTTTTATCAGCAAATTGTGGAATAACTGTCAGACCAGATAAAGAGGAATTGAAAGAAACTATCGTAAAAATCATAAAAGGAGATATTACGAAAGATATAGACTACAAAGATTCTTTTATAAAGATGTTTTCAGCAAGAGAAGTTGCTAAAAAGCTTGCTTGTATCTTAAATTCATCTTTAAACTTATGATTTTTTTCACTTTTAATTCTGACATGAAAGCTGTATTTATCTTACTTCTATCGTTAATATCTCTCAAGATAGTAACAAAAAATTCTAAAGACATTACTTTTTATCTATCTATCCTCATAAATTCAATGAACTTCTTGAACACCAAAGAATGATTATTGTTCCTGTTTTGAGATGGGCGTTGTGGTTATTGTATATCCAACCCAAGCTACAAGACAAAATAGAACAAAAACAGCTAGAAAGGCAGTAACTTTTAGCATTAACAAGCTATAGTCGGTGAAAAACAATAGCCAACCATATGCTAAGATAACAAACAAAGAGATAATTATAAGTGCAGAACCCAGTAACTTATCACTTGGCATTTTCCGTAGAGTTGTGTTATCTCTCTCGAATAAAAGCTTTTAGAGTCTTCCTTTAATGAAGAGTTTCTGAGACGTTGAGCATCATCATTATCAAAGCTTTTACCTTTGTAAAAATATTCTCTTTAACGCTAGCAATGAAGGATCAATGGGTTGTGGGCCTTGACTTGGCTGGGAGTGAGAACAGACCCACTGGGCTTTGTTTCTTAAGAGGAAGAAAAGTCGTAACTAAGCTAGCTTATGAAGATGAGGAAATATTAGAAGAAATCATTAACTTTAACCCGTCAATAGTGGCGATAGATGCGCCTCTTTCTCTTCCTATTGGAAAGGACTTAGATTCCCGCTATTGTGTTAGAAAGTGTGATGAAGAGCTAAGGAAATTTGGAATCAGGTTCTTCTCAATAAACTTCGCAGGAATGAGAAAGCTCACGGAAAGGGGAATTAGACTCAAAAAATTGCTTGAAGGGAAGGGTATAGAAACTATAGAAACGTATCCTGGAGCTTTTTATGATTTAATGGGTCTTCCAAGACCGAAAAATAGAAAGATTGTACGCCTCGT
>CAYZRF010000006.1:0-81470 GCA_964480775.1 uncultured Nitrososphaerota archaeon | reverse complement strand
AAGCCTCTGGTCTGTCGTACAAGGATGTATCACCAAGCTCCTGAGGGATTAGTGGACCTGCTCTCACATATGGATAACCTACCCTTCCTACGAAAACTGCTGGAGGGGAACTTCCCTCAATATGCTCGGATTCTAGCAGGTTGAGTTTCTTCGAGAACACCTTGGCTTTCGTAAGGATTGGGCATGTGGGTTTCCCACAAAGGAGTTTTGAGCCCCTACAGAGAAGACAGAGGTTCTTTCCAGCCCTTAACTTTAGATTTTCGTGAGATATTGGAATTATTTCCCCTATTGCTGGTGATTCTGAGACATGTTCCAGCCAAGGAAGCCTTGCCTTTACTTTCTTGGTGAATTTCTTCCTCATTATCTGATTATTCGTTCCTTTTAGGTCTATTTAACGATTTACAGAAGAATTTGATGAAAGTTTTCTTCCATGCACTCATGCCATTAGATCTCCCGTAATGGGAATTTCCCTCCCACATCCGGGGCACGTCATTTCGTTTGTCAAATTAGATCTTACAACTCTAGGCCCAAATCTTCTTATCAAGAGCTTGCCACAGTCTGGACAATATGTGTTCTCACCCTCATGTCCTGGCACGTTTCCTATGTAGACAAAGTTAATTCCAGCCTCAATTGCCGTATTCCTAGCATATTCTAATTTCTTTATGGGAGTGGGCGGTTTTGTGTAAAGGTGAGCTGGAAAGTAACGTGTAAAGTGTATCGGGACTTCAGATCCAAGTTCTCTCAGATGTATATCCACAGCCAAAGCTATATCTTCCTTCGAGTCATTTACACCAGGAACCACTAGATAGACTATTTCAACATGAATTCCGAGCATCAAAGCAAGCTTTGCGTTCCTCCAAGGTATCCTCCAGTCGGCGCCTCCAATGATTTTCCTGTATGCTTCTTTTCCACCTTTCACATCTATCTTTAAGCCGTCCATACCAGCAGAATGTAGCATTTTAAGAGCTTCTTCGGTCATGTAGCCGTTAGAAACAAAACAACAGTACATACCTTCTTTTCTGGCAAGTTTGAATAACTCCAAGCTGTATTCGAACAGCAGGGTGGGTTTATTGGAACTCACGCAAATTCCTTTGTCCTTAGCCCTGTTTGCCCTCTCGATCACGAATTCTGGAGGTGTGAACGTTGCTGTCGAGGGATCCGGTAATCTTCTAGAGAGATGCCAGTTTTGACACCAAGGGCAGCGGAAGTTACAGCTCCAAGTCGATATGGTCATTGCGGAGGAACCGGGCCAATAATGGTAGAAGGGTTTGATCTCTATTGGTCTGCTCTCCATGGCGCTTAAGTCTCCATAAACAACTGTGTAAAGCTCCCCATTTATGTTCATTTTAGTCCCGCAAAAGCCCTTTTGGCCAGGTGAAATGCGACATCTTCTCTCACATACTTTGCAAATTACATCTTCGCCAACGGAGTCGTATAACGGGGTTTTTCTTGTCGTTTCTGCTTCGCTCAAACTAATCATGTAGTTATTCGTTGGTTATGATTTTTCTTTTTTAGCAAGTATAGTCATGCTACCATCTATATTTGATCTTGCTACCATTATCCTTAGCCCTGTTTCCTTAATGACAGATGTTATTTCCTTCAGGTTCCAACAATTGACAGGGAATCCCATCCTTCGGAGCAGTATCTCTTTTATCCTTGTCATTAACCTTCCTCTATCCCAATCTAACACGGCTAAATACCCTCCCCGCTTAATTATCCTCTCTGCTTCTTGGAGGGCTAAGACCTTGTCAGAAATCTCGTCAAATGAGTCGTGAAAATAAACTAGATCTGCAAAATTATCGGTGAATGGCAGGTCAAGGGCATCGGCCAAAATAGTCTCAACATTCTCAAACCCATTCGTTTTACCTCTTATTTTCTCTAAGAGAACTGGGTTCTTTTCAACCAAGTACAAAATCCCTACTGCCAAGTGAATTAGGTCAGAGATAATGCCATATCCTGCCCCTATGTCCACTACCGTTCTTAGAGGAGGTAGATACCTGATAACTCGTAATAACCTGCTATAATGAGCGACTTTTGTCAATCGGAATGAATCAACATAGGAGTAGAGTAAACGATACCCTATCGACAACAATCCCCTTTCTCTACTTTACCTTAGGTATTCCAAAACTTAAGGTATGAGCATTTTTTAGTGACTTTGTCAAAAAACTAGAATTACAACTAAGAAGGGACTTGTGTTTTGATATGTAACTCCTTACCCTAAAGAGAAAGAAGGGGAAGGATTTAGTAAAGCCTACCCAATGTCAGATTCCCTACCACTCCTCTTCTTCCCACTCATCCCATTCTTCTTCCTCTTCTTCCTCCCATTCCTCCTCTTCGGTTTCTTCCCCTATCTCTGCGACGCTCCTTAGTTCTCCACCTTCAATTAGGACGTAGAGAAGTGCTCCGCACTCAGGGCAGACTACTTCGTCCTCAAACTCTTTCTCGTTTATCTCGAAATCGGCTCCACATACCGGACATGAGACAGTGGGCATGTTTACCTCTAAGGAGCCAATTGGCTGGTACTAGTTATATAAAAAGTAAAGGGTTGGAATTTCCTTTTTGAATAACTTTATAACTCTTCTTTAAACATGAGGGCATTTCAAAATAGTGATATATCTGACTGTTTGCTTCGGAAAGAAATTTAGGTGATAGCCCTTTCGTTGTATTGATGAAAGACTATTATCTTGATCTGCTTAGGAGGTTGGTGTCGTTAAATACAGACGCAACAAAGAAGCTGAATTATGAAGAAATTTCATCTTTAATTTTCAAAGAGTTAAAGAGTTTGGGACTTGAGACAAGAATCGTTGGAGAAAAAGTACCAAATGTTGTAGCTAGACTAGATGCTGGAGCAAAAGAGGATCTAGCGATAGTTAGCCATTATGATGTGGTTCCTGCAGAAGGTCCTTGGATCGTAGAAGGAAAAGAGATTGATCCCTTTCAACCGGTTGAGATTAACGGAAAGCTTTATGGAAGGGGGGCTGCTGACGACAAGTCAGCAATAGTAGCTTCCATTTGGGCAATAGCCGAATTAAATGGCGAGAGGATGAAGTACAATCCCCTGCTCATCATAACTGGAGATGAAGAGGTGGGTGGAACAGGAATACTGGAGGTGATTTCCGCAGGAATTATGGGAGACCTAGTGTTGGTAGCCGATGCAGACATAGAATACGTGGGTGTTGGTGCTAGCGGAGTCGTGCATGGTTGGATAGTTGTTGAGGGAAAAGAGGGGCACGCCGGATACCCTCACAGGGCAATGAATCCAGTTAATGGTTTGATTTCCATTTGCTCTAGCCTTATGAATTTTTCAGAAAAAAGAGCTTTGATTTTTTCAGAGCTGGATTCGCCTCCAAACTCTCCAATTCCGAAGGTATGGGGTAGGTTCACATTAACTATATTGCAAGCTGGAGGTAAGCATAACGTTATTCCAAAAGAAGCGAGGGCTGGTTTTGATATGAGGATTGTTCCTGGAGAGGATCCTAAGAAAGCCATTATGGAACTAAAGAGTGAATTTGAGGCAATTAGAGAGAGATTTGGTTTAAATGCAAGAGTAGAAATATTGGAGCCCATAAATGAAGGTTGGATTACTGATTTACACCATCCGTTTGTCAAAGAAGCTCTGAAAGTGTATGAGAAATTGTTCGGCTATAAGAGAGTTTGTGGAGAGCTTGGTGGAAATGATGGCTACATCTTCTCAAAAAGAGGAAGACCCACCATAACACTTGGAGCCATGAGAAAGGAAAACAACATACATGGACGAAACGAATTTGTATATCTAAAAGATGTAGTTATGCTTAAGGAATTCATCAAGGGTCTCTTGAGAGAAGTTTAAACGAACCCTTTTACTGTCAGAGACTTCACTGTTATCTTATTACCTTTCCTCTCAATTCTTATCTTGGCGTCAATCAGATCTAAATCTAATTCTTGCGACAGGCTCTCAAACAATTCTGAGAGAGGACTCTTGCCGAGTATTTGTTCTATAGGGGCTTCGATCTCATACTCAAAAATCATTGTGCCCTTTGGATTGGATTTTTTCTTTATTTGTGTTAAACTTTTCATGATTCCTCAAGACATAATATGATGAAACAGATCTAAAAGTAAGTTGGTTGATTCATTTTGAAACTTTGCGAAATGATTCAAACAACATTCAAGGAGTAATGTTAGGAATTGCTCCAGCAACTTTTTGTTAGAAAATGAGAAAGATCTGTTAAAATGAAAAAATTAAGTTTCACCTTTGATAAATGCTTCTATCATCTCTTTAGCTACGGTATCTGGGTATTGTTTTGGCGGATGTTTGAAGAAGTACGCGCTTATTGGAAGTAGGGGTCCTGCAAGTTTTCTGTCTATAGCTAGTTTTACCAGTCTTATAACATCTATTGCCACCCCAGCAGCGTTTGGAGAATCCATTACGCTCAGTTTAACGTCGATAGTTAACGGAAAGCCTCCAAACTGTTCTCCTTGGATGTGTATATATGCTATCTTCACATCCCCGAGGTGAGGAACATAGTCGCTAGGACCAATTCTTGCCTTTACCTCGTATGGGAACATAGTTGTAACGGCCTCTGTCTTGCTTTTTCTCTTAGTTTTGAGCCGAGATTCCTCTATCATGTTCAGAAAGTCAGTATTCCCCCCTATATTCAGTTGATATGTTGATTTTACTCTAATTCCCCTGTCCATGAAAAGTTGAGCTAAAGTTCTGTGAAGGATGGTGGCACCTAATTGGCTCTTGAAGTCATCTCCCGCTGCAGGGATGCCCTTTTCCTCAAATTTCTTTCCCCAGACTGGATCGCTGACAATAAACTCTGGAATTCCATTGACAAATGCTATGTTTGCTTCTAGACAGGCTTTTGCGTATGCCCGGCTGGCCTCATAAGATCCAACGGGTATTATGTTTACGAGCATATCAGCCCCCGAATCCTTTAGTTCTTGAACGACATCAACTTCTTTCTGGCTGTCATCTACCTTGAAGCCCCCTCCATATTGGAAGTTCTTCATGTGAGGGGCAACTCCATCCAGAACTGGACCTTTCTTTACTTCTACTCCAAGTCTAGGTACCTCTGCGAATTTCGCCAGCACGTTTGGTGGTGAGAATATCGCCTCACTTAAGTCCTTTCCAACTTTTCTTGCGTCAACATCGAATGCTGCAACAAATTCTATATCTGAAATGTGATATGGACCTATCCTTGTATGCATTAAACCTGGTACGACTTCATCATCAGGAGCATCCGCATAATAGAAAACTCCCTGAACTACAGCCGAAGCGACGTTACCTATACCTGCCAGGGCAACCTTAACCTTGGGCATTTGCAATCCCTCCCTTTAGATTTTTGTGATTGTATTTTCACTAATATTTTTGGAGATTTAAATAAAAAGATGGGTGGGGTTAGGGAGGTTCCTCTATAAACTTGAAAATATCATTGGGATCTGAGAATGAGCCATATGCTTTACCAGAAACCCGGTTTCCATCGTATCTTATAAGCAAGAAACCTCCAAGCTTTAAGTATAGCACAAGTTTCATGTCTTTTTTGTTAGCTTCTACTCTTTCAGGAGATTTTCGGACGATAAATCCCTCCCTCAGTAGTCTTGTAGTTATTAGATCAATGTCTGAATTCATTACTACCACCTCAATGGACTGGCTGCACTTCTTCACGCGATATTTTTAGGAATTACTAAATAGACTTTGGGTGACATATCGACAAAGAGATAAACTCTTTAACATTTCAATGATCAAACAAAGAGGTGCCTATGGTGGAAGAAGTCCCTAAGATTGTTGTAGAACCACCCGGTCCAAAAGCTAGGATGTTGCTTGAGAGAGATTCATCCGTAATATCGTCGTCATATGTCAGATTTTATCCGCTGGTCGTAGATAGAGCTAAGGGTTCTGTGATTGTAGATGTTGATGGGAACAGATACATTGATTTAAATTCGGGGCTTGCAGTTATGAATGTAGGACACAACCATCCGAAAGTAATGGAAGCTGTCAAAAAGCAATTGGAGAGGTTCGTTCATTACTCAAATACGGACTTTTATTATGATACTTCTGTCATGTTGGCTGAAAAACTCGTCCAGATAGTTCCTGGAGAAAAGAAAAAGAAGGTTTACTTTGGCAATAGTGGTACCGAGGCAGTTGAAGCTGCTCTTAAGCTTGCTAGATGGTACACAAAGAGACAATATATTATTGCATTTATAGGCGGCTTTCATGGTAGAACCTTTGGATCATTAAGTCTTACGTCTAGCAAACCCGTTCAAAGAGCAGGATTTTCTCCTTTGCTTCCTGGCATAATACATGTTCCTTATCCAAATCCATATAGAAATCCCTTTGGAACAAAGGATCCTGAAGAAGTGAGTCAGCGCTGTCTAGCTTATATTGAAGATTACATTTTCAACAAATTTATTCCGCCAGAAGAGGTTGCTGCTATTGTGTTTGAACCCATTCAAGGAGAGGGAGGGTATGTAGTTCCTCCAGATTCGTTCTTTCCAGGGCTGAGGAAGTTAGCTGATCAGCACGGAATACTTTTGATATCCGATGAAGTGCAGGCAGGAATGGGTAGAACGGGCAAGTGGTGGGCCATAGAACACTTTGGTATAGTTCCAGACATAATAGCTTCAGCTAAGGCTCTTGGAGGAGGATTTCCACTTGGAGCCATGATCTCAACTGAAGAAATTATGTCTTGGCCTGGAGGATCCCATGCCTCGACCTTTGGAGGAAATCCCGTGTCTTGCGCCGCTTCATTGGCAACAATTTCCGTTATAGAAGAGGAGGGATTGCTAGAGCGAGCTTCTAAACTTGGCAATGAGATCTTGAGGAGACTCGGAGAAATGTCTGAGAAACATCCGTTAATAGGTGATTTCAGAGGAAAGGGTCTAATGATAGGTGTAGAACTAGTTAGAGATAGAAGAACGGGCGAACCAGCAAAGAAAGAAGCAAGTGAGGTCATGATCAGGTCATGGAAGAGTGGCGTAGCTATGATTACAGCAGGAGTTAGCTCACTTAGAATAGCTCCTCCACTTAATATCCCCGAAGAATATATTTGGAAGGCATTAGATATTATGGAAGAGAAGATAGGAGAAATTGAGAAGGAGAAGGGAATATCTAACTGAAAGGTATGAACGGTAGCTCTATATCCAAAAAGCTTCTCGAGCGGCAGAAAAGAAGAGTTCTCCTTATTTTTTTCCTTTTATTCACCAATTAACGTTTTTATAGCTATGATTTCAAGTTCTCTCATTTTCTTAGGATCCTTAGCTGTAGCATATTCGTCGAGCCTATTTTTATTTATCCTTAGAAACTCTGAACCCCATTTAAACTCGTTGAGGATTTTTTCAGCCTCCTCTAAGAATCCTAGAATGTACAATGCTGCGGCAATCGCTTCTGCTGTTGATAATCTAAATGGTTTACCATAATTTATTGGGTTTGCCGCTATGAGAAAGGGAAGAACCCTTTGCACACCTTTTGGCCATTTAATCTCATCAATCCTTCTCCACGACGCATCAACTGCTAAAAGTCCCCTTTTTTGGGCAATTGGCCTATCTTCTAGAGAGATCAAAGTTCTAGCCTTTGGATTAAGAACCAGTGGTGATCTTGGTCGGACCTTTTTGGCATCTTTAGCCACCCTTCTTTTAAGTAGCCTAGCACCTGTGGCCTTCTTTGGATCATCATGAGGAAACCTTAGTATGTAAATATCAATCATTCAAGAAACCCTTCAAAAGACTTTTACAAGCTAAAAGAAAGAGTCATGTCTTTTAGTTTTTTATTTTGATAAATGCGGAAAAGACTCACACATAAAAAAGGTGGGGCCGGAGGGATTCGAACCCTCGATCTACGGGTCTCTCTTAATGCTCTGGACATCCTCCTCGATGCTCCAGAGGAATTCTCTGGAGCCCGCCGCCCTTCCTTTCTAGGGGATCCTCATATCATTGGAGGAGTCCCTGGCTAGGCCACGGCCCCCCACCTAGCCAGTTCTTACTATGCATAGTTAGCTTTTATAATCCTTGCCCTTAACCCTTGAAGTAGACTCTGCTGGGAAGTTATGGTATATGGAGCCCACTAGAAACAAGAATTCGAATGATTGGAAACTTTATGACCTTCATATTCATACAAAGTGGTCAAAGGACTCTCCAGCAGACCCAAAGCTTGTTGTAAGAATAGCAATTAAAAAAGGACTAGCTGGAATAGCGATCACTGACCACAACCACATACTGGGAGCATATGACGCAAAAAAACACGCTCCGGAAGGGTTCAACGTTATCATAGGGGAAGAGATAAAGACTAAGCAAGGAGATGTCATTGGGCTAAACATCTCTGAAAGAATAAAACCAAAAATAGATCTCAAAGAAACTATTGACCAGATAAGGGAACAAGGCGGGATAGTTCTGTTACCTCACCCAATTAGCGTTTTTAGGCGGAGAATTTGTAGAGGAAAAATGCTTAGTATTGCAAAAATGGTAGACCTTGTTGAAGTCGTGAATGGTAGATCCTTTTCATTTGACAATTTACTTAGTATGAAGCTAGCAGAAGAAGCTAAAAAGCCAGGAGTAGGGGGAAGCGACGCACACTTTTACTTTGAGATTGGTTCTGTCACAGTTGATCTCTCCAGAGGATTTCTTAAGCCCGGGCCGATTATAGAAAAGCAATTTAGATTTAGGATCTTTCCAGCTCTTCTCTCAGGATTGGTTAATTTAACCAAATCTAGAAGGATTTTACTAAAAGATCTCATCAACTTGAATAAATCGAGCCCTAGAGCCATCTTATTTGTCAGCGAAGATGGTTTGTTGTGGTCAGGTGCTCCTAAGGAGACTTCCAAGGTTCTTAGATTGAAAATAGCGGGAAATAGCCTTCTATTAGATGAAGAATATAGCAGAGACATAGAGACAGTAAGTTTTTCCTTAGAGTTACATGGATCTAAAATGTTGGTCTTTCCTAGAGGTGAAAAACGGGCTTCTGGGCTACTCGTAGATGACGTGATCATAAACAACAGATCAGAGGTTACCCACATTGTCTTAAAGGATCATACAATTATCCCTCTTCCAAAATTTATCCGATTACTTAGGGGCGGCATAAATGAGGTTTGACCTTATAGGATCCAGAGAATCTGGTGCTGTGGCTATTCTTCATGTTGAAAGCAATGAAGATCCAAAAAAGGCTGCAGAGGAGATTATAAGAAGACATAAACATGTTAAATCTGTTCTTCTAAGGATGGGGCCTCGTAGCGGTACTTACAGACTTAGACCCCTTATTTTGTTGGTTGGCGACGAGAATACAGAGGTCGTGCATAAGGAACATGGGTACAGGCTGAAATTGGATCCGATGAAGGTGTATTTTTCCTCAAGGGAGTCTACAGAAAGAGAACTAATTGCAAAACAAGTTAAACCTAATGAGAGAGTGCTTGTTATGTTTGCGGGCGTTGGACCTTTTGCTATAGCAATTGCAAAGTTTCAACCGAAAGTTAAAGAAGTCATAGGCATAGAAATCAATGAGATAGCTTACAAATACTTCCTAGAAAACGTTAGGATTAACAAAGTAGAAGATAAAGTGAAACCCATCTTTGGAGATGTAAGAGATGTTTGCCCTTCTATGTTTCATACATTTAACAGAGTTCTAATGCCTCTTCCAAAAGAGGCTTATGAATACTTAGATCTAGGCCTTAGATCTTTGAAAGTCCCGGTAGGAATTCTTCACTTTTACTACTGGGGAGGTGAAGAGGCGCATAAAGAAGCAATTGAGATGGTGGTACAAAAAGCTCGGAAATTTCATTTGAGGGCAGAACCACTATTTTGGAGAAAGGTTTCAGCTTATTCTCCAAGAAAATGGAAGATCAGAGTCGACTTTCGAGTCACTATAGGATGAGCGAAGCTTTATAGATTGACAGGAACATTTTAGATCGAACTTATTCCCGGGCGATGATAAATGGAAGGATCACAGGACTTGAAAGTTGAAGATCTGAGCCAAAAATTAGATATCCTGAAGAAACATTACTCTGAAGAGCTTGTGAGAAAGTATCTTTCGGGTATGGAGGGGCTTAGAGAAGCAAGTGCTGGAGAAATGACCCAGATGATGTCTAGAAGATTTATTGAAATAATGAGCGGCAAGAAAGATGAACTAATAAACGATTTTATCTCTGACCTAAAGCTAGTTGGCCTCTCCCTAAACCTTGAACTTGGAGATGAATTAACCTCTAGAATTGTTGCGATTTATGAAAAGGCTCTCAACGACATTATGTCAAGCTCTATCCAAGCCATGGCTGATGTCGTTGAAGACTACTTTAGATGGAGCAAAAGTAATGACACAAATTTAGTCTCTGAGAGGATTTTTGGTCTAATACAGGAAGCATCAGAAGCCATGGCTAAATTGGATATTTTAGAGCATGAAATAAGAAAGAGAATGAGTGAAAGATTTAAGAATGCCATTATTCAAGCGGATAGAAGGTATAAGGCTCTTGCAATACTTGAACAGGAGGGAGAACTCAGCGCTACGGAGCTAGCTACAAAGTTAGGAGTTGTTGAAGGCACGGCAAGAAAGTACTTGGATTTTCTATTGGGAGAGGGATTTGTTGAAAAAGACTTCAGGACAAGGCCATATGTATATAGATTCATCTCGGCTCCATGGACTGTGCGGGTATCAGATGAGGAGGGATGAAACTCTCTCTTCTAGTCTCTCCACTATGTGAATCAGCTTTAAGGGCTGCTATCATCGCGAGGAGAGTTGCTAAAGACCTAAATGTTGAGTTTGAGGAGATTTCAGTTACAGAAGAGAGAGGAGAGAAGTTGGCTCTTCGTTTGCGGGTTACTCTACTTCCGGCATATATAATAGATGGAAGACTCGTCCATCAGGGCGTTTTGGAAGAAGATCACTTAAGAGAAATGCTGAAAAAGCAGGGAGAGGGATCTTGAGAGTTGATGTCCTTGTGGTTGGCGCTGGCCCAGCAGGAGGGACCCTCTCTCTTTTATTGGCTAAATCTGGCTTAAACGTGCTAATGGTAGATTCTAAGAAGTTAATTGGGAAAAAAAGTTGTTCCGGAATTCTAGGGCATAGATGCATAAGAGAACTCCCCGTGCGTGCGGATCCGTTCGTTGTCGCAGAGATTAATGCAGGGATCTTTGAGTCGCCGAGAGGAGTAAAGATAAGATTCGAAGGTGATATCGCTAGAGTCATTGACAGAGTATCTCTCGACAGAGAGATAGTTGAAGCATGTCTCTCTAATGGTGCAAAAATACTTAAAGGACACAGATTTATTGGAATCGAAGATAGAAAAGCGATTATTTTAGGTAATAAAGGGTATGAGAAAATCCCTTTTAAGTACCTTGTGGGTGCAGATGGTGTCTACTCTAAAGTCAGGGATATGTTGGGTCTAAAAACAGAGAAGCCGTACGTAGGAATTCAGGTCTTTTCCGAGGAAAAGATGGCTTTGGATGACGAGTTCATAGTTAAGATGAGGAGAGGGAGTAGGTTTCTTTGGATATATCCGTGGGGGAATAGAAGTAGAGTCGGTGCCCTAGGTAGGAGCACAGACCCTTTAATGAAATGGATTAAAGAGGTTGCTCCTAACTTTAGGGAAATGAGTGCAGCCGCCATACCTTCGGAGCCATTAAAGAGCTTCCATAGAAGCAATGTAGCTCTAGTGGGAGATGCTGCTGGACAAGTAAAACCTCTTAGCAGAGGAGGCGTGTACTTGGGTGTTAAAGGAGCAAAACTCCTTGCAAATTCTATAATTAACTCTTACGAAAGGGATCTTCCTGTAATCGAAGGATCATATGAAAGGAATTGGTGGAGGTTATTTGGGTTTGAAATAAAAGCTGGCCTCGCTTTCAGAAAAGTCTTGGATCGCATGAATCCCAGAGAATTAGATTCTCTCTTTTCAGCATTGAAAGATTATGAAGGAAAAATTTCTTCTTTTGACTTGGATCATCAGCTCAGCAGCGCCCTTATGAACATTAGCTTCCCAGAACTATTGAGAATTGTCCTTTCCATGCCAAAATTCTTTACAAGGCTTTTATCTTCCCTTATGGCATATTATCTCATGTATTTATAGGATTACATCCCCTAGCTAAAGCATTACTTTCTTAATGAAGTTCATAAATAGCTAACAATAGGAACTTCATAGAGAATTGGGTTCATGTAAAATATGTGGTGCGAAAAGCCCATTAATCTCCGATAAGATTGGTGTTTGTCTCAACTGCTTCAGAGAAAATCCTGAAGAAGCCTTACAAATTGCGCAACAGCTTCTTCAAGCATCAAGAATAAAGTACGGCATGCCAACCCACCCACCAAAGGATCCTAGTGGAGTACTCTGTGGGCTGTGTGGGAACAACTGTAGGATCGGTGAGGGCGAGAAAGGTTACTGCGGTTTAGTAACTAACATGGGAGGAAAGTTAGTCAGATTGGGAGGGACCAGGGAGAAGGGCATATTAGAGTGGTATTACGACCCCCACGTCACAAACTGTGTTGCGGCATGGTTTTGCCCCGCAATTGGAACGGGATATCCTAAGTACGCCTATAAGGATGGCCCCGAATACGGGTACTACAATCTGGCTGTCTTCTATGGATCTTGCACTTTTTCCTGTGTTTTTTGTCAGAATTACCAGTTTAAGAGACTAACTCAAAGATTAATGCCTGTTGTAAGTGCTGAGAAGCTTGCTTCAATGGTACATGATAAGGTGAGTTGTATTTGTTATTTTGGAGGAGATCCCTCATCACAGATGGAACACGCAATAGTCACCAGCAAACTAGTTTTAGAGAGAGCAAAAGAAGAGAATCGCATACTTAGAATATGTTTTGAGACAAATGGGAACATGTCTCCAGGATTTGCTGAAGTTGCCATGAAGCTCGTTTTTGAGAGCGGTGGCGTCATGAAGTTCGACCTGAAATTCTGGAATGAAACACTAAACATTGCTATGTGCGGAGTTTCCAATAAAATACCACTGGAGAACTTCAAGAGACTAGGCGAAAAGTACTTCGAAAAGAGGCCTGATGCGCCCGTCTTGACCGCAAGCACACTCCTCATTCCAGGATATGTAGATGAAGAGGAAGTAGGTAAAATAGCTGAGTTTATCGCAGAGATAAATCCTGAAATACCTTATTCGTTGTTGGCATTTTACCCTTGTTTTGAACTTACCGATCTTCCTACAACCAGTAGAAGGCAGGCCCTCGGCTGTTTAAATGCGGCGAAGGAGGCCGGACTTAAGCATGTGAGAATTGGTAACGTTCATCTGCTCTCATAGTTCAAGGGTCTCTTTGAGGGAGATGAGTCTGAGGTTCTTCCTAAACGAAGGCGGCACATACTCATCGAATAATTCTGGATAAGATGTGTGGATTGGTACTATCGTTTTCGGGTTAATCTCTTCTATCACGGTTCTAAGATCCGCTGGCCTTGCGTGACCTGAAACATGGATTCTGTAATACTTCTTTAAGCCAAAGTATGCCAACCAGTTAAGCAGCCTATCAAAACTCATGGCTAGCTCTTCATTAAATGGTTCTGATCTGCTCAATATGAAGGTTAAGGGGAACTTCCTCCCGTCCTCTGGTAATATGCCCATCAAAGTATTGGGGCTATTTGGAGTGAGTAGAACGAAGGAATTTGGTTCTCTTGCCAGCTTCTTTCTATTTTCTCCCCAAACTATTGCTTCTGGACCGCAGCGGTCTTCTATCTGTGATATGAGCTCCTTTATGGCGGGCCGCCTCCTTTCCTCCTTAACTTCCTCCCAGCTGTCCTTTTTTCTCCTCCTACTCAGATAAAGAAAGAAATCTCCTATGCGGGGGAGATTCTCTATATTCGGATCTTCCTTTGAAAGTCTTTCAAGAATTAAAGCTTGCGTCTCTCCTATGATTAATTGCCTTCCTAGGTGTTTTGATAAAAGCCAGACTGTTCTAAGTCTGTCTATATCGGTCGTGTTGGCTTCAATCAATATTAATGAGTTTTTAGCAGTCTCAGACACTGCTTTCATTTCTTCTAGTACTTTTCTCTCGTCTTCAGTTTCCTTCCTGACTCTGAGAGGGGGCGGTGTTGAAGATCTGTATATATTGTGTTGCTCTAGTAACCTTATCATGGCCTCTTCAGGATCTGATTCTGGAGCTACCCTTGTTCCTTCCACTATCAACAAGTCGGGTTGAAAATCCCTTGCCTTTTCCATAAAGTCCTTTGAAAGGTAAGAGACCTGACCGTGAAACCTGAAGTCCCCAGTGTAAACAACTCTTTTCCCACCAGCTTCAATTAGGAAGGCATATGCTCCAGGAATTGAGTGATCGACATGGACAGGAAATACTTGAAATGGGCCGATTTCAAGTTGGTATCCTGTTCTGAAAGTCTTAATGGATTCTTCTACCATCTTTCTTTCCCAAGAAGAGGTTTGGACGTCTTGCCTCGCTAGTATTATTATTTTACTGGTTTCTCCCATGAAAACCGGTATCTCAGGTTTTAACAATGGAACGCAACCATAATGATCAAGATGTGCGTGACTGATGAGAACTCCATCAATCACAGGTTCCCCGGGTTGCCATTTGTATGTTCCGGCGAAGTTGGGAATTAGGTCTAGTTTTATCAAATCTGATATAGAAAAGGGGGCAAGATACGGCCTTACAAAGAACTTTGATTCACCCTTGAAACTCTTTCCAAAGTCGAGCAGTAAGCGAAATCCATCATGATCTAGGAGTATTTTGTTGCCTCCTATTTCCGATATTCCCCCTAGAAAGGATATCTTCATCTGCTATCACGTTCAACCCATAGTTTTTTTACATATAATGCCTCTGTTGTTTTCTCAAAAATACATACTTTTTTATAGCCCAAAAGTGTGACGACATTACACATAACGTGTGTGGAGATCTGAGAAGAATGTCCGTGAAAGTGAGTGAATTAGTTCCGGATATGAACGAAGTGAATATAAAGGTCCGGGTTCTCGATGCAGGAGAACTAAAAGAGATTCAGACCTTTAGAGGTCCTAGAACTCTGTCAGAAGCTGTTGTCGGGGACGAAACTGGAAGAGTAACTCTCACCTTGTGGGGAGAGCATGCAGGTAAAATCTCCACGGGAGATGCTGTGGAGATTAAAAACGGATACACAAGGGTGTTTCGTGGAGAGATCCGCCTTAACTTAGGCAGCAGAGGAACCATAGAGAAGATAGAGGATTCGGAAGTCCCTGGAATGGAGGAGGTACCTGAGGAGAGCCCCCAGGTACCTGAAGGGTACGAGCCTCCTAGGAGGGGCGGAAGGGATTTCCGTAGAGGAGGAAGATCATATTCTAGAAGAAGGTATTAGATCTTTTTTGAAGGAAAAATCGTGCACAAAAGCAGATCGTAAATTAGATGAACGATCATAACATACACAGAAGGCTGCTGAGGCATAGAATAACTGCTATCACTAGGTTTTTGGCTGGAATAGTTTATATTTTTAACTAGAAAATATAGACCTTGGTGTAAGCTCTTGGTAAAACCTCTATCTAAAGCCTTCGATTTCGCTACTTGGACACAGCTAGTACCGGAATCGGAGATTAGAAGGCTTCTACGATTCAAAGTAAGGTATTATTTCGCAGGAGGAAAGCCAGGAGTTCTTCCGACAAGAGCCCTATCTAATATCCTTGTTGAACTTGGTAAATATTGCTTACAACTTGTAGAGGAGGGTTTTAATCACAAGGTAATAGATATATTCAATTATTGTCCAACTGAGGGATTAAAAGACCTTAGAGAAACCCTCGCCAATTTGTTGAGAGAAAGAGATGGCTTAAATGTTAATTGGGAGGATGTCTTGATCACAACAGGTTCTCAACAAGCCATTTATACAATTCTGGACGTACTGTTAAACCCTGAAGATGTGATTATAGTTCCAAGACCAGCTTACCTTGGTTTTGTAAACACAGTATTGAAATTCAGGGCAAAAATAGTTACTATCCCGATGACAGAGCAGGGAATTGATCCAGAACACGTCAAAAGAGCAATTAAGTTGAGTAATGAAAAATTTGGAAAGAAACCAGACTTAGTTTACGTTATACCAGATTCTGACAACCCCTCGGGCACTACAATGCCTCTCAAAAGAAGAGAGGAGTTATTCGAAGTTGCACATGATGAAGGAATATTGATAGTGGAGGACTCAGCATACCGCGAAATTCAGTTCTGTGAGGAAAGAATACCTCCCATAAAGTCTTTTGATGTTGATAACTCGACCGTTGCTTATCTTCGATCTTCAAGCAAAGAGGCAGCAGTCTTTAGAATAGGTTATTCGGTCCTTCCTTCAGAACTCAAGAAGGAGGTAATAAAGTCTAAGGGCTACATAGACCTTAACACACCAGTCATAACGCAAATGCTCGCAAAGCTCTACTACCAGAACTATTTCAAAGAACATATTGAAGAGATCAGAGAGGGATACAAGAAAAGATGTGAAGTAATGAAGAAAACAATTGATGAATATTTCCCTGATGGCAAGAGAACAGATCCTAAAGGGGGTTTCTTTATTTGGTGGAGTGCTTATAACGCCAAATTCGATTCAAAGAAGTTCTTAGAAGAGGTTGCACTTAAAAATGATATTGTATACGTGCCTGGAACAGCATTTTATCCGAGAATTGGATATGCATATTTCCCTGATAGGGAATCAATAGAAGTTTTAAAGCCAGAAACTAATGGCATGAGGCTCGGTTATTCGTACCTTAGTCCAAAGGATATCAAAGAAGGAATAAAGAGGCTTGGCCTTCTACTATCAAAAGCTCTACAATAGACTTTTGCTTAAGAAAAACGTGTTGGTGGCTTTAGGAATTATTTTGTCTGTAGAATGCTACTCTTTCCCTTGACTAAGAGTTCACTATTTTATATTGTTAGAACGATATTCTAACTAGATATCATCAATGGAGTTCTCTCAGGGGCGAAAGCTGTTAGAAGAGACATTAATAAAACGTCACGGAAGGAAGCAAGCAGCACTTTTAGTTGAGAACCTTTCACAGGATGGTCTGTTGGAAGATGTTATAATGATATTAAACAAAATAGAGATAATTGAACAATTATTCGAAAGATACTATAGCATAGCACCAGAAATAATAACTAAGTACAAAGCGTCCAGAGAGGCCATCCAGCAGAAGTTGCTACAGTTATTGGACAATATGACTAGGGATCCCTTTTACAACAAGAAGATCTTAGCGAACAGATCAGTTCTTCTAAGTGGCAGCATTAGGAGGTATAGAGAGAAAATTGTGGCGCTTGTTGAATTAATAGAGAATATTTTGATAGAAATAGAAAAGGATCTCCTTTCAGCATTAAAATCAAGAGCTAAAAAAGTTAGAAATAGGCTAGAAGAGGTTGAGGGGCTTATTACGGAGTTAAAAGTAGAAGAAGAATCGTTTGCACCGATAGAAAAAGCAGGCTATGTTCTTGATGATATCGAACAATCCATTCATTTAAACGCATCAGAACTCATGGAAAGTATTGAAGAGATCAATAGAATAGATACGGGTCTTTCAGAAGCAAAGATCAGGCTTGAATCGATTTTAAGGATTCAGAAACACATGGAAGAGTTGTTAGAAGATAATAAATTGTTGTTAACTCGCTTAGAGAAAAATTTGAAATTCATCAACCAAAAGGGGGTGGATGCTCCTTTCATTAAAGAACTAGTTGACAGGACCTCATACTTACTTCAATCAATGCAAGAGAAGGAAATCAAAACAGATAGGAGCAACATTGGAGAAAAAATGACTGCATTAGAGATTATGAGAAAAGATCTTCTTGGATCTTTAGCAATTATAGAGGAAATTAAAGCATTTACAAATCGTTTGAGGAGGGCTGAGAAGAAATTACCTAGGGCACTCAGAACCTGTCTGATAATAGATTCTATTGTTGGCAGAGGAACATTCGAAGGCGTCTATTACAGCCTAGTTCAAAGGATAAACTTAGTAAAACAAGAAAATACTTTGAGATCGGTGGATAAATTTAGAGAGAGAGACCACGAGCTTAAAGTCATTGAAGATCTTATAGATAAGATCATTATTATTGGTGAACTCATCAAGGATATTTCTAGGGCCGATAGTGAACTAAGATCTCTAGCTGGGATAAATGGATGGAAAGAAGAGATGAAGCTTATTTTGCCACCCAAAGCTTCAATTCAAAGAGTCGAATCTCTTCTTTCCTATTTAAGAGAGGCATCGGATAAACTAGAAACTTGGAAACAAAAACTAGAAGACGCTGAGAAAATGTATCCTATTTGGAGAAACAGGTTGATCAAGGAACTTTCAAAGAACGAGGGGGTAGCGGTAGAGCAGATATCCTCAGTTCCTCAAGAGTGGAGGGGTTGGGTCGTAAAAAGACTAATAAGAGAAGGGAAAATTGTAGAAAAAGAGAAGTCTCTCTTTCTTGCAAAAGGTAAATCGGAAATAAGAGCAAATAAAATGAAGGAGGATCTTAGATCAAGAATCCTACAGATAAGGAAGAAAATAGAAGATATTCTTCAAGTTCAAACGTTAAAGGAAAAAGAGAAGGGGGTATTAGAAGGAATTATTATGAAGTTAAAGAGCATAGAAGATAAGATTGAATTGATAGAGGATGAGACTGATTATAAAAAGCTTAGAAAAGAAATTGACAAAGTAGGGGGCGTACTTGATGGTTTTATCGTCGAGATAAAAGGAGGAGTTCTAGATTGAAATTACTTGGCATTGGTATAGGATCTGGCGGAGTTAGAGTTTTAGATCAAGTATATTCAAAGATGGGACAGGAACGATTTTTCGGAACATTGGCATTGGATACTTCTCAAAGAACAGCAGATGAATTGACTTCGCTAGAGGAGAACTTCATCTTATTAGGAGAGTCTGGAGAGGGTGTTGGTGGTCAATGGAAGTCAGCCATGAAACTAATGCTAGAGGACGACAGCAAAAAGAAGATAATGAAATACCTTAGTGAGAATAAAGTCGAGCGAGCACCAGTAATAATGGTGTTTGCTGCGCTGGGTGGAGGAACGGGGGCTGGGGCTACTCCTGTTTTTGTTAAATATCTGAGAGAATATTTCTCTGACAAGAGCGTTGTTCCTCCAATTATCGTTCTAGGAATTCTCCCTTTCATGTATCCAATTGAACCTATAAAGTTCTCGTATAACTCCATAATCTCCATTTCTAATCTTTTAGAGCATGCTGATTCCATCCTTTTGATAGATAACGACTTGTTTGTTCCTTCACCAAGCAAAGAGGGTGTTGGTGGGGGTTTGATAGAGGTCAATGAAAAGATCTCGTCCTTCCTTGAAGCCATGTTTGAAGAGACATCTTCCCTAGGAACCGGTATAGGAGGAGATTTATCGGCTCAAAGTCTCAAATCCATCTTAAAAATGAAAGAGGCTACACTTTGTGTACCCTGCTATGCCAGAGTTAGGTCAGAGACTGTTGGTAATGTACTCGATCTACTGGCTGAACTCGCTCTTGAAGAAGGTAAGATGGCACAGTGTGACCCAGAAACTGCTTTTAGGGCGGTTTTTGTGCTCAGAATTCCGGAAGAAAACTTCAGTGTTAAAGGATTTTTGGATGTAAAGAAGTTTTTCCTCCGCAAAATAAATGGAATTGATATTGCAAGTGGCTTGCGAAGGTTAGAAGAAGGTTCAGAAGAATCTGACGTTGCAGTGATCTTAGTTGAGCCAGAAATACCTAAAATAACAAAGCTTGTTGACATTGCAAAAGTTTACTTCGACCTCCATGAAGAATTGCTTAGTTCTGTGGAGGGAACCGATCAAGGTGAATTGGAACAATTTCTTCAGAAAATAAGCCAGCATTCTGAGGAAGTAGCAAGAAAAAGGCAGAAAGCTAGAGAATTAAAACAAGCTCTTGATCTAGAGTCAACTTAGCCTTCCTACGATGGAACGCTAAAGCCCTCGAGAGGTTTTTGTCAACAGCGATACTTTCTAGAACTTGGCAGTGTAGTTTAATTTTTTGATCACCCACCATTAAATACAATGTTACTCCTCGACAAGTTCTTCTATCCAGATACCATAGCGATTATAGGTGCCTCCAGAAAGCCAGGTAAAGTTGGACACGAGATTTTGCGAATTCTAAAGGAGAACAAAGACAGAGGGGTGTTTAGAGGCGAATTATATGCTGTTAACCCCGACGCTAGAGAGATCTTGGGCGTTGCCACTTATCCATCAATATCCCAGCTACCTTCACCACCAGATCTGGCCGTCATAGCAATTCCAGCCAAGCTAGTTCCTAGAGCTGTTGATGAACTCGGAAAGCTTGGTACAAAGAATATTGTCGTAATTAGCGGAGGTTTTGCTGAAATAGGTGGGGAAGGGATTGATTTACAGAAACAATTAGTTGAAACCGCAAAGAAGCACAGTATCAGGGTAGTCGGGCCAAACTGCATAGGAATATTATGTCCAGAAACTGGAGTAGATACCATGTTTCTTCCCTACGAAAAAGAGATTGGAGGAAAGATCTTTGAATCTTTCCCGCGCCCGAAATCTGGATCTATCTCGCTTATAACTCAATCTGGGGCTTTTGGAGTGGCTTGTTTAGACTACATGGCTGGTGAAAGACTCGGTTTAGCAAAGTTCGTTAGCTATGGAAACAGAGCTGATGTGGATGAAGCAGAACTCATAGATTATCTAGCAAACGACTATAAAACCCGTGTCATCCTAGTTTACATAGAATCTCTTGTAAGAGGTAAGGAATTCATCGATGCAGCTAGAAGAGCGATTCTTAGTAAGCCCATCGTTGTATTAAAGGCAGCTAGAACCAAGGCTGGGACCCGCGCAGCCATTTCTCATACGGCCGCAATGGCAGGAAGAGATGACGTATATGATGCGGCCTTTAGACAGGCGGGCATAATAAGAGTAAATAATGTTGAAGAACTCTTCGATGTAGCAAAGGCTCTCTCCATGCAACCACCAGCTAAAGGAAAGCGCATTGCCGTGTTAACTGACGGTGGGGGTGCTGGCGTTATGGCCGTCGACGAACTGGAAAGCAGAGGTCAGATTATTGCAGATCTATCTGGAGAGACAGAAGAAAGGCTTGAAGAGCTTAAACACAGGGGAATAATTCCACCAATAGCTTCTGTTAAAAATCCAATTGATCTAACCGGATCTACAAATGATGAAGCCTATGTGAAATCTTTAGAGATCCTTTTAGAGAGTCCGGCCGTTGATGGAATAATTGTTCTAGCCTTGCACCATGTGCCTGGGCTAACTGGCGCTCTTCCTGAAAAATTAGCCGAGGTTGCAAGAGGAGTTGATAAACCCATCGTTTTTTGTGATATAGGTCAAGGCGAATACGCAGTTGCATTTAGAGAAAAATTTGAAGAACTCGGTTTTCCTGCCTATCCAACACCAGAAAGAGCTGCTACTGCTATGGCTGCCTTGACTGCCTACGGTACCATAAGAAGGAAATTCTTGGAGTCAGGGCTTATTACGCCCTGACTATAGCATCTAGGGCCACATCAACTCCAAAAGGAAGTCCTGAAACTTCAATTATAGTCATAGCAGGCCTTCCATGAGTAAAGGTTTCTAAGTAGGCTCTCTCAACATCGTGTTGTTTTTCTAGACTTGTTACATAGAAGGTTAGTTTGATGACATCCTCTAGGCCCTTCTCATTCGAGAGTAAAAGATTCTTTAACGAATCCAGGACTGCTCTTGCCTGTAATAGTGTATCTCCTTTTATTATCTGACCAGTTACAGGATTCAAAGGAAGCTGATATGACACAAATATAAAGCGACCAGCCTTTACTGCTTGTGGATGAGGCCCTAAGAAAGCATTTGGTGGGGCTATTTCCTCCACCTTAACAACTTCTTCCTTCTTCGCAGTCATTCCATAGATTAATCCGCTTCCACCCGCAACGATGAGCGCACCTATTCCCCAAATTAGTAGAATAAAACCTATTTGAGCTAGAGATGCTATTCCCTGCTCTAGGCTAAGTTTCCCACTGTAAAGAGCCCAAAGTAGAAAAATAGCAGTCCAAATACCAACTGCAGTTATAGAAAGGGATTCAGCAGTCCACCTCACAACAGATTCTTCAGATTCTGAAGTTGGCATCTTCGCTTGTTATATGTCTCCTCAATCTTAATAAAGTAATGATGATGTTAGAAAGATTCATCACATTATGTTTTTATCTAATGATGAAAAACGAAATAATTGATTATGAGATCTGGTGTTGGTTTTTGGTCTCGCTCTGTCTACCTTAGAGGTAGATAGAATAAGTCACAAAAGAATTAACCAGCTGTTTTTAGGAGGGATATTCTTTGAGGAAAGCCAACGATGAGTTCAAAGTAACTCCTTGGGAAGTGCGTGGAAAAGTAAATTATGAGAGGTTAGTAGAAGAATTCGGTCTAACTCCCCTAAATGAAGAACTATACAAAAGAATAACCAAATTAGCTGGAGATTCACATAAATTGTTGCGAAGAGGGATCTTCTTCGCTCACAGGGATCTGGATTGGATACTAGACAGATATGAACAGGGAGAAAAATTCTATCTCTATACTGGAAGAGGGCCTTCTGGTCAAACACACCTGGGCCATATGGTTCCGTGGTTCCTAACTAAGTGGTTGCAAGAAAGATTTGACGTAAAACTTTACTTTCAGATGACCGATGATGAGAAATTCCTCTTTAAGCCAGAATTAACCCTTGAAAAAACTAGAAAATATGCGCTAGACAATGCGTTAGACATAATTGCATTGGGTTTTGATCAAGAAAAAACCAGAATATTCTTAGATACTGACTACATTGGGATATTGTACAAGATAGCACTTGGTTGTGCCAAGAAGATAACTTTTTCAACGGTTAGATCTGTCTTTGGCTTTACAGAGAGTTCAAACATAGGTCAGATATTCTTTACCAGCATTCAAGCCGCTCCAGCATTTATAGAGTCCTTCTTGTCTGGAAAAAACATTCCATGTCTAATACCATTAGCAGTAGATCAAGATCCTCATTTCAGGGTTGCAAGAGATGTGGCCCCTAAACTTGGGTTCTATAAACCTGCAATATTTCATAGCAAGTTCTTGCCCAGCCTCTCTGGGGCAGGAAAAATGAGTTCAAGTGAAGCAATGAGCGCGATATTCACTACTGATACACCAGACGTAGTTAGAAGGAAGATCTGGAATGCTTTTACAGGAGGTAGGCCTACGGTGGCCGAACAAAAGGAGAAAGGAGGTAATCCAGACATTTGTCCAGTATTCTTCTACTATGCTTTTATATTCGAAGAGGATGACAAAGCCCTTGAGGAGCGAAGGTCAAGATGTTCATCTGGCGACCTTCTTTGTGGTGAGTGCAAGGAAGAACTTATAGGAAGGATAGTTGAGTTCTTGGAGGAACATCAACACAAGAGAGAAAGAGCAAGAGATTTGCTCGACAAGTTCCTATTAAGAGATGAACAAACATTTTGAATATAATGGATAGAAAGATTTGGTGGTGGCTTGCTTGGAAGATCTTGAGGTAAGAGTTAGATCTGCTCTCAAAAAAGTATTAGATCCTGAAATAGGAATAAATATCGTTGATCTAGGTTTGGTGCGCGAGATAGAGGTCTTAGATGGGCCTATCATCAAAATAAAAATGACAATGACTACCCCTGGGTGTCCTATGGCTTTCTTCATCCTTGGAATGGCTAAGAAGAGCGTTGAACAGGAGATAAAAGAGGCTAAAGAGGTAAGCGTCGAGCTTGTTCTTGATCTTCCTTGGACACCCCTAGACCTAACAGAGGAAGGAAGAAGAATGCTTAAAGAGAGATTACATTATGATCCGGTTGAGATGTACCTTAAAAAGTATGGTTCAAGAAACAACCCCTAAATTTCATCAACTCTCAACCTAAGGAGTGGTATTTCCTTTATTACCTCAAATTCAGCGGATTCAAAGGGGCAAAGATATCTTTCCCACGAGAGAGTTCTTAGTTCAGTTGTTTCCAAATAATCTGCGATAGTTAACGTTGCTCCAAGAGCATTAAATATTTCTCCTGGACCAGAGGCTGGTACCCCGTAAAAGAAAAGGTGAATTACTTTTTTCAATCCAAAAAGTAGTGAGATGAACTCAAATCTGCCAACCCTTATCTTTATCGCCCTATTTTTAACTGATAGTCCTTCTTGAAATGTCAAGGCCCATGCTAGTTTTCCTGGCCTTATTTCTCCCGAAAGCAAGGCTAGGCTCTTCGGATATGTCTGTGGAACCTCTTCTATAATTTTAGCTAAGTTAGAGATCCTTTTTGGTTCTGTTTTAAGGAGAACTTGATTGGCCCTTGTGGTCGTAAATCCAAGCCGTTCTAGGTCATCTAATTCTTCTGTAAAAGGGATGTGATCCAAAAAAGAAAATCCCCAAGACTTAGTTAGCTTCTTACATGTGCGAAGAAGTTCCCGCCTTATTGATCTATCATTGTCCACTGATGATAGATTCTGTAAGAAAACATGTGGACCAGCTACACTGAGATCTGGTTGTGGAATTAACTCTGCTTCACCTAGAATTTCTCCTTCTTCTTCTGCAATCAGGATTTCTCCCCCTGTGCTCCTTATAATTTGTAGATATTTCTCAAAGCTCTTTGATCCAGCTTTGATGAAGGGAGGACCAGCCAATCTCATTTCAACAATCGTTTCGAAATCGCCTTTTCTTGCGGGCCTTACTTTCAACTTGATTATAGGATTGCTATGCTCCCTAAAATCTTTCTGAATTAAGACAGAGGTGACGCGATGGGAGGAATTTTCTTAATAACCTTGAGTGTATCCCGCTTATATCGCAAGAATGAAAATGTACCTTTGATAGAGAGTGATGTCAATGTTAAGCGATAAAAGGATACGAGAGCTAATCGCTTCTGGAGACCTAATTATAGATCCTCTTAGAGAAGATACCGTTCAACAAAATGGTGTGGATTTGAGGATAGGGCGGGAAATTGGCTTTCATAAGAATGAAGGCGGGATCTTGGACTTGGCTGATCCAGATGTTGAGAGATCCTTTACTGTAAAGGGGTTAAATAAGGAAGGTGCTATAATAGGGTCTAGAACAGCTTTTCTCCTTCATACTGAGGAATATATATCTCTTCCCTCAAATATAGCTGCTCTTTGTGAATTAAGAAGTACTCTGGCAAGATTTGGTTTTATAGCACCACCAACCGTTATTGATGCTGGGTTTAAGGGGCAACTTACGATAGAGGTTTTTTGGACTGGTGCAAATCCCGTAAAGATCTACCCAGGAATTCGCTTTTTACATGTCATTTTCTTTGAAATTCCTGGCGGCGTTCTGCATCCTTATTCTGGCTCCTATCAAGGCCAGAAGGGTATCAGATTACCGAAGTCTTTGAGGAGTGAGCTTAAACATGTATGAAAGAATAGAAGCAATTGGTTCAGATGCTGTAATTTACATTGCTGCCCGAATCTCAAGAAGTTCCAAGAGCTTGGAGGAACTCGTTGAAGAATTAGAAAATCTTGCTCTTGTTAGAAGGCTGATAAAGAGCTTGTTTACCTTGGGGCATCTCTCTGTCTTCGAACACTCTTTCGTTAGGGTGTATCTGAAGGAAGATTTGAATGAGTTGAAGAAAATCTTTTTTGAATTCAAATACGTAGAATTAAGCGGAGAAAATGAGGCTGTTGCTTCCTTTAATCTAAGGACAGCCTTAGAAATGATGCAATCAGAGAATAAGTTCCTAAGAGATCTAGCCGTAAGGAGCATAACGAATTTTCCAGTACTTGCATCGATTTTGAGGTTAAAGCCAGAGAGGCAGCTAGATCTAACGATTAGCCTGGGTGAAGGGGTTGAGCAAGATGGCATATGTGTCTATCCAGTGATCCAGTCGGATTATCCAAACGAAAAACATGCCTTCTTTTCATTTGTAGTTGAAGGAATAAGTAGGGTTTGTAGCCATCAGTTTGTCAGACACAGAACCCTCAGCTTTACTCAACAGAGCCAGAGACATGTCAAGCCAGGCGACTTTTATCTTCCCAAAAACTTGAACGATAGCTTGATTAATCTCATGATAAAGGGTGTTAAGGATTCTTTTGGCTTATACGAAAAGTTAGTTGGAATGGGTGTGAAAAAGGAGGATGCGCGGTATGTGTTGACCCAAGCCACATCCACTCGAGTCTTTGTAAGCGGGAGAAAAAGGGCTTGGAATCATTTTCTTGACTTGAGGCTTGACCCTTCAGCCCAAGCAGAAATTAGGAAAGTTGCTAAAATGATCTCTTACTTTATCAGAAAGGATGGACCTAGGACTTTTGAGGAATAAAGGGTGGATCCGATGAGAACGAAGGTAGAAGCCTCAGCCCCTTCCCAAGCCTTTTTATTTGGAGAACACGCTGTTCTATACGGAAAACCTGCTCTTGCGGCTGGCGTGGATCGCAGAGCTAAGGCCACCGTCCAAGAGGGTAAAGAAAAGGAGATTTTGATAACATCATCGGCTTACGCTAAGCCATTTAGAGGAATCATTTCTGGCGATGCTATCAGAGGAGAGGGTAATCCTGATCTAAAACCCATAGCTCTGGGAGTCGCCAAACTTTTTGATTTGTTAGATAAAAGCAAGGGCTTGGAAATACGAATAGATTCTCTTGTTCCCATTGGAAGCGGTATGGCTAGCTCAGCAAGTGTTGGTGCAGCTATCTCAAAGGCGGTTTCGCATCTCTTAGGCTGTGAATTACAGGGAGATGCTTTACTTGAGGCAGTCTATGAATTTGAAAGGATAATACACGGAAAAGCCAGTAAAACTGGGCCTGCTTGCGCAGTATATGGAGGACTTGTTTGGGTTGAGTGGATTAATGGTGAAATGAGGGCATCGCGGACTGAATTCAGAGAAAGCCTCCCTCTTGTCATGATATGCAGTAAAGAATCAACTAAAACAAAGAAAATGATAGAAAAGGTTTCAAAACTTAGATTAAGGTACGGTCGGATTGTGGATGGGATTCTAGATATGATAGCTACAATAACAATCGATGGGAAGGAAGCGATCCTTAGGAGAGACTTAGAGAGTCTAGGTGCTTTGATGGATTTCAATCATTGGCTTTTATCGGCGCTTGGCGTTTCAACTCCGGAATTGGATCGCATAGCTTGGCTAGCTAGAGTTAAAGGAGCTTTTGGAGCGAAACTTTCTGGCGGAGGAGGTGGTGGATGCATAGTTGCAATTGCACCCAATCCCGATACTTTAGTGTCTAAACTTAAAAGCGAAGGACTTGAGGCTTTTAAGATCCCTGTTGCCAGGGAAGGGGCAAGGATAGAACATGTCGAGGGATCAATTTGAGGATCTATTGCTTGCATTCCGATAGATTAAGTTATGAAGTCAAAGATAAAGCCGTTAAAGAGGCAGAAGACGTCGAACAAAAGAGTTTTTCCATAGAGGAAGCCTTAGTGCTGTTTACATCATATGAGAGGGATGATGATCCCTCGAGCATTGGGGCTGCTGTGGAAGAAGTGAGAACAGTAGCCGATAGGCTGGGTGTGAATAGATTAGTGGTCTATCCATGGGTACATCTAACAGAGAAACCAGCTCCTTTCTCAAAGGCAAGAGAATTACATGAATTATTTGTAGATACTTTACGAATGGCCGAATTTGAGGTTCACAAAGTCCCAATAGGGTGGTACAAGGCATTTGAAATTAAGGTAAAGGGCCATCCATTGGCGGAGTCTTTGAGAGTAATAAAGGGAGTGAAGCGGGTTGAGGAAAAAGAAGAGAAAGGAGAACCCAGCGAGTTCATTATCCTGTACCCTTCTGGAATGGAAGCTAAGTTAATCAGCTTGGAGCAGATTGAGGACGAAGATCTCCGAATCTTCGTTCGAAACGAGGTTTTTGGAAAACCCCCTTCTGGAGAAAGTCCTGTGCACATAGAGTTGATGAAAAGACTGGAGTTAGTTGATTACGAACCTGCCTCTGATGTTGGACATTTCAGGTTCTATCCAGAAGGAACCCTGATAAAAAGACTAATAGAGGAGCTTGCCTTCCAGATAGCAAATAAGATAGGGGCTATGGAGATCGAAACCCCACTGATATACAGGCTAACAGTTCCAGCTATAGCAGAGCAGGCAGAAAAGTTTAGAGAGAGAGGGTATCGATTTGAAATCGACAAGGTACCCTTTACTTTAAGGTTTGCAGGCGACTTCGGCTTATTCCAGATGATGAAAAACATGACGATCTCAAAAAGACATCTACCCATAAGCTTCTATGAGATCTCGCCCTCTTTCAGACTGGAACAAAGGGGAGAGTGTGTTGGACTTAGGCGACTCAGGGGCTTTACTATGCCTGACATTCATACGTTTGCAGCCGACATAGACCAAGCACTCGATGTATACAAGCTCTATTTTAGAGAGTATGACGAACTTCTTAAGAAGTTGAAGATTGATTATGTCGTAGCTTTTAGAGTAGTGAAAGAGTACTACAAGCAATTTAAGCCCCACATCTTGGAAATGTTAAGACATGTAAACAAGCCAGCTTTGATTGAAATTTTGCCCAAAATGAAACACTACTGGGCAATGAAACATGAATTTCAGTTCATTGATAAGTCAGAAGGAACGGGACAGATAAGCACAGTTCAGCTGGATGTAGAGGACTCAGCGAGATATGGCATTTACTATGTAGCCGAGAAGGGAGAGAAAAAACCAGGTATAATCATTCATACTTCTATGGGAAGCATAGAAAGGATGATCTATGCAATACTTGAACAAGCGGCTAAATTAGAGGATAAGGGTGCCAAACCCATGCTTCCGCTGTGGTTAGCTCCAGTTCAGGTGAGAGTATTCCCAATAACTGAAAGAACTTTAGTATATTCAGAAAAAATAATACAACATCTGATAAAAGATAAAATCAGAGCAGATTTAGATGATAGAGACCTAAGCTTGGCAAAAAAGGTGAGAGAAGCAGAAAGGAGATGGATTCCGTATTTGGTTTTCGTAGGAGAGAAAGAATTAGAAAAAGAGGGTATAACAATCAGGAGGAGGCGTGATGGAGCTGAGTACTTCTCAACAATTGATGCATTGAAGGATGAAATCAAAAAAGAATGTGAAGGAATGCCATACAGACCCCTAAATGAGCCATATCGTCTAAGTAAACGTCCTAGGTTTGTAGGAGCCATATAATGGGGCTTTCTTAGACTCGCGAGTTGCAATTAAGATTTCGTTGAAAATCACCTCACAATTGTCTTTATCGCCAAAATCGGTCGTTCTCAGACCAAACATATAATAATCAATTGCTTAATAATGAGAAAAATAAAGAATATGGCGGCGGGGATGGGATTCGAACCCATGACCTTCCGGTTAACAGCCGGACGCTCTACCTACTGAGCTACCCCGCCAAGCAAGAAATTGTTGTAATATCTTTAGCTTAAAAAACGTATGCCTCTTTAGTAACCTCTACTTTCCTTGGCGATCTTACCCAAGAAGTGAAGCTCTCATAATGCTTGATGAGTTCCTCGGTTAGACTGGGTTGTATCTTTGATAGGGCCTCTTCGAAGTGCCTCATATAAACTATTTTGGCGTTATTATCCTCTCTTATGGCACTAAGGCCTGCTTCTCTTACAATAGCTGCTAAGTCTGCTCCACTGTAGTTTTCTGTCCTTTCGGCAATGCTCTCTAGATTTACATCCTTAGCCATGGGCATTTTCTTAGTTAGAACTTTTAGAATCTTCAATCTTCCATACTTATCAGGAGGCGGCACATAAACGAGACGTTCCAATCTTCCAGGCCTCAACAGAGCAGGATCGATGAGATCGGGTCTGTTTGTAGCTCCTATAACAACTACATCCTTTAAACTTTGGATTCCGTCCATTTCTGTCAGCATTTGGCTTACAACTCTCTCTGTAACTCCTGAATCAGCATATCCGGTCCCTCTACGTGGAAATAGGGAGTCGATTTCGTCTATGAATATTATTGCTGGAGCAACTTGTCTGGCTTTTCTAAAGACCTTTCTAACGGCTTTTTCACTTTCTCCAACCCATTTACTTAAAAGTTCAGGTCCCTTTATCGAGATGAAGTTTGCCTCGCTCTCATTGGCAATTGCTTTCGCTAGGAGAGTTTTACCACAGCCAGGAGGCCCATAAAGGAGTATACCTTTTGGTGGATCGATTCCAATTTTCTCAAAGGTTTTAGGATGTTTTAAGGGCATTTCTATCAGGTCAATTAATTCTCTCTTAACCTGTTCTAAGTCTCCTATGTCATCCCACTTTACATTTGGAATTTCTATGTAAATCTCCCTCATGGCAGAAGGTTGTATCAGCTTAAGAGCTTCCTGAAAGTCTGACCTCTTAACAATGAGCTGCTCCAAAATCTCTAGTGGTATTGTCTCAGACTCAAGGTCTATCTGCGGGAGGACCCTTCTTAAGGCAGCCATGGCGGCTTCTCGTACTAAGGCAGCCAAATCAGCCCCTACAAAGCCATATGTTATTTCTGCTAACTCCTCAAGATCTACATCTTCTGCTAGTGGAACATTTCGTGTGTGAATCATCAGTATTTCTTTCCTGCCATTTTTATCAGGAACACCTATTTCTATCTCTCTATCAAACCTTCCAGGTCTTCTCAGAGCAGGATCTAAAGCTTCAGGTCTGTTTGTAGCTCCTATAACTATAACGTCACCACGAGCCTCCAGCCCATCCATAAGTGACAACAACTGTGAAACTACTCTTCTCTCAACCTCTCCCGTAACTTCATTTCTGTTTGGAGCTATAGAGTCGATTTCGTCTATGAATATTATTGTTGGTGCCTCTCTTTGGGCCCTTTCGAATATCATTCTCAGCCTTTTTTCACTTTCGCCGTAGTACTTACTCATTATCTCAGGTCCATTTATAGAAATGAAATTTGCTCCGCTCTCGTTTGCCACTGCTTTAGCTAGGAGAGTTTTACCACAGCCAGGAGGCCCATAAAGGAGTACTCCTTTTGGAGGTTCAATTCCGAGATGTCTGAATAGCTCCGGATGTTTAAGAGGAAGCTCTACCATTTCTCTGATCCTCTGAATTTCCTCTTCTATCCCTCCTATATCCTCGTAAGTAACGCTAGGAACTCTAACTAAGGTTGGGGGGGCTGGAGTTTCCCTAACTTCAATTTTAGTTAGCTCAGTTACCTTACCATAACTTCTTGGAGATACAAGCACAACTACTAGCGGAATAAATCTACCAACTAAAGGAATTAGGACCACATCACCCTGAGTAACTATTTGATCGAGGAGCCTTCTATGGACCCAACCGCCAAAATCTGGTCCAACCCTTATTCTCTGATCTTGAGGGGCTAGAACGACTCTTTTTGCTCTTATCGCCTCAACGGGACGAATTCTAACTTTCTCTCCCGTTCTAACCTTGGAATTTCCTCTTATTATCTTGTCCATCCTGATTCTCTTGCTTCCAACATCTGTTGGAGAGGAAGGCATTACTCTAGCATGAGTAACTCTAGATCCAAAGATCCTGATAACATCTCCAGACATTATTCCAAGATCTTTCATTACCTCTGGATCTATCTTGACTATTCCTCTCCCGAAATCTGTTTGGCTGAGTACATCAGCTACTATTAGCGTGGCATCCTTCTTTTTATCAATGTCCACCATTAGAGTCCTCCCACTTAAGGTAATACTGTCTCAGGTATATAAGGGTAGAGAAGCTTAACTTCTTCTGGATATTATTATTTTTTCGTATTTTTTGAAATCTTTAATCATTTGAGGCATTACCGCCCAAGTACTGTGAGTAATAATTTCTTCCCACCCGTCTGTTATGACGTTTCTGTTTATCATCCAAAGTAAATATAGCTCAAAATTGCTCTCATCAGTTAATTCAAGCTCGTCGCTTAAGAGTTCTATACATCTTGCTGAACACAGCTTGTCGTTGATTTCTTCCCATATCCTCTTATCCCTTAAAGGGAGCTTTGTTCTAGCTTTATTTATGGCTTCTTTATTTGTTTCTTCCCAGATAGAACGAGCTATTTTTGAGATCTCTCTCTCAATTGGTAATAGCTCCTTTCTTTCTTTGTCGAAAGGAAAGTCTTCAGCTAATATTTCAAGTTCCGTGTCAAGCAATTTCTGAAGCTTTTCGGAATTCAAGAGAAGGTTACACCTCCTCTTTAGCTTTGAAAAGATCTCCCATCTAGATATTCTCCGTGAATTGTTAGGTTTTAATTTGTTAATTGATAGGTTCACTTCGTCTTCGGATGTTATAGACTCTATGACCTCTTTCAATTCGAAGAAAACGCTTGATTCACGTAAAGCCGCAGCTGGATCATCAGAAACATGGATTATGTTAAAAACTCGATTAACTCCCTTTAGATCATATCTTAGATTTCCTTTTGTTCCTGCTTCCGGCGTCGTGGGCCCAATAAGATCTCTTAACCTAGCACAAGCATGTTCATGGTTATTTTTATTTCCAACTAAAACCATCGCTAAGGCAGGCGCCATAGAATAAGCTCTCTCCATTATCCACCAAGATTCTTGGTATTTTCGCTTTACGAAAAGATAAAGTTTATCTAGCTCCTCTCCTTTCACTTCTCCAAATTTATAGAGAACTATTTTGAAGCCTACTTGGTGCAACCACTGAACAATTTCTGGAGCTAGCCCTCTAGTAAATGCTGCTGGCTTTATCATCGCAAAAACCAATCCATGAAGGTTTTTCAGCTGTTTCTCTGTTGATAGTTGCAGAACTTCTCTCTTTAGGTCTTTATAGACTTTATTTTCAAATTGATCTTTTCTAGAGAAGTAATCTAGAGGAGATCTCAAGGCGCCTTCACCTTGAATATCAGGACGTGGGGCCATTCGTAGTCTATTATGCTCCCATCCTTGCTTGTTACTTTAGCTTTGGAGGTCTCGAAGTGCGCTAATTCAAAGTATCTCGGCTTCGTTAGATTATAATAAGAACCGAATAGTTTGAAGACGGTCATATCAATGGTTCTATATGTCGGATACATAGTATTATCTTGACGCACAAAGAACTTGGGTAAATCGTTTGTCCACCACTGGTATCCTTCGCTATAAGGGCTATATTCAAATCTTTTAGCAATCCAAGCCATCGCCATCCATTTCCCTGATCCATCAAATGGTCTGAAAAATGTATTTCCTGTATTAGGATCATAATAGCTATCAAGTCCAACCTCTACATCAAGGATAATGATGTAGCTCACACCAAATCTCATGGCGACATCCAATGCTTCTTCCTCAGTACCAGTAAATGCTTTTGCTACTTGTCTAATCTGGGTACTGTTTATTGTAAGCCCATCTACAAGAACCCTAAAACTTTCGTTGGATGCGAAGATGATCCAGTACCCATAATCCCACCAAGACATGATGATGTCTCCTGGTTCTGCATTCTCTGTTAACCAATGAATTGCTCTCATCCATTCTTCATCCAACTCTATAAAGTTAGGTTTGCTTTTTGAGAACTGAATACCAGAATAAATGGAATGAGCTAGTGGTCCAACGATGAGAAAGCTTGCAATCAAGAGAACTGGAGCAATTTCACTAAGTACATAAGAACGCTTTGGCTTTCTACCTTTCTTCTTAAGAAACCGCCTTCTCCTAGACAGGGACTCTATCTTCTTAGATGTAACGTTCGTTATCCAGTGTACAGTGTAGGAAGATACTAGACAGAAGAATGGCGCTGCTAACGGAGGAAGACGAACCATACTCAACGCAAAATACATGGAAAGTAGTGAAAGAAATAGAACAAGCATATCTTCAATGTTTTTCCATCGTTCTACTACTAGTAATATGACTCCAGCCATAAAGGGAAGAAGTAGGAAGCCAAAGAAGTTTATAAGTATGTTCTCAGTCGATCCAGGTCTATGTTCCATGACGGTTTCGACAACATTTCCTTTGGGCAAACTAATGCCAGGCAAAACTACCCTTGTGAGCCTTGCGGTAAGAGGAATGGCCAAACCCGCAAAAATCATTGAGGCCATTATACCTACTGATACGACGATTGCAAGGTAATTCGCCCTTATTTTCCTTGAAATTCTCCTCAGAAAATTGACTCTGGGTATAATTTCGTATATAAGGGCTGTTAAAAGTGCACCATAGACTGGTAAACTATCTACCCTCAAATACTGTTTTCTGGCAGTTATATTTGAGAGAAAGCCCAGAGATGAAGCTAGGACATAGATTGGGGGGATTAATAATGCGTATTCGCTCTTTCTGTTCACCTTGTCCAACACAAGTAAGATAAGAAAATAAACAGCATAACCATCAAATAGGAATCTGAAAGCGGCCCAAGATCCAGCCACATACAAAAGCATTAATCCACTCAATCCTGCATATAGTAGGGACTTCCATTCTTCTTTTGACCGCATTGACATTATTGTGAACATCAAGGAAAGACAGATGAACGGAATTGCAAATTGTTCGTGCCTATAGAAACCAGCATGAGACCTAACTAGATAGGCCATTATCGATGATAGCGAAAGGGCTGAGAAAACTGCTGTTTCTTTGCCCCACAAATCCCTAGCTATGAAGTAAACTGGAAATATTGCAAGAGGCGCAAAGAAAGCAGGAATTATGACTGAAAAATCATAGAGAGATAGACTTGGGGCTATCAATCGGACAATTTTGTAAAGAAAAACCCCCGTATAATAGTGGAGAGGAGGTAAAACCCTTTCTGGTACATATCCCCATGGCTGCCAAGAAAGAAAGTCTCTCGTTGGGAGACTTCCTGTTTCTAATAGATATTTTGTCATCCTATAATGAAGCAGCGGATCGTCGGCTGTCAGAGAAAATCCATAGAGAAGCGCAGGTCTCAGCCTAAAATAAACTCCCATCAAGTAAGAAGTTACTAGAGAAACAAATTCTACGATTTTAATTAAGACATCACGTTCGTACTTAAGTTGCATTTATTGCACCTCTATTTCTCTTATTTCAGCTTTTCAAGTTCTTCTAATAAAGATGATTTGAGTTCACTATATTCCTTCTTTAGATTGTTGAGGGCTACAAAAACGGCGTCAATGGGATCTCCTTCCTTGACTCTAACGTACAATACTCCTTTTTCTTCTAAAGGGTGTGGAACATCGAACCCGGCGAATTCGACACGACTCAATGATAAAAGAGATTGAGCTAAAGGAACTAGAATTGTGTAGGTTTCACCATAAACCTCTATTTCGGCTTCGTTCGGCTTAGTTTTTTTGATTTGTATCCTAAGTTTAGATTTCATATTTGCTCCCCTCCTCATGGTCTTTTTTACCTATTAACTTGTCTAGGACTATCTTGGGATTGATTGCAAATAAATAAACTCCATCTTCTGTTTTCTTTATTAGACCTTCTTCCACGGCTCTGTAAAGGAGTGACACTATAGGTTCGTTGGTGATGAAAGCCGCTATTGTTAGGATCTCTCTGACCTTTTTTTGTCTAATTTTAGATCTGATTGGCCAATATATATCTCTCAGCTGCCCGAATATATTTAGCATCTCCTTTGGCTCAATATCAGAAATCAACACATCGTTTCTCATTTCCGCAACATATCCTCTAGCCGATAAGGCTTTGACAAGTAAAGAAAGAGATACTCCTCTACTATTTTCAACCAACCAATCCTTTGGATATCTCCTTACTCCAGCCAAGGGTCTGTGAATTCTCATGAAGTCTCCATGGGCCTTTCTAGCAGATCTTATGAGGTTCTCTATCTCTCTTGGACTCCCGTGAATTGTCAGATAAATCCTTCCATCTTTATAGGTCAAAGAGTAGTCAGTGCCCCGTAGTCTTTGCGTTATGTATTCTAGAAACTCCTCAATGTCTTGATCCTTTAGGCTTAGAACAATGGTTCTCTTGGGCAATCCCCTCACGCCCCTTTAGAAAACGGATTTGTCCCATAGTAAGGACTTATCTTCCTATCTAGATGAATTGATTCACATACAGGACATACTAGCGTATTTCCTAGCTTTTTAAGAGGAACTGAGCACCTTAGGCACTTCGCGTATATAACTCCCAGCTTCTTGTCTCCAGAAACGGTGAGTATTATTTGGTTGTATAAAGCGGATTCAACCTTGGCTAATATAAGATCACCAACTCTAATAAGCCTATTTTCTTCTTCTTTCATAATCCAGCCGCTAACAGAGTTAGTAAGTAGAGCAAAGGGGTGCCATTTGGCTACGATCTTCACTATGAAACGAGCTGTTTCGCTAGCCCAAACCTCAGCAAGAACCAATTCTCCTGCCTTAAGAGGCAGTTCTAAAGAGCGAAGGGGAGATACATCTACCCTATTCTTTAATATTTTCAGTGCTCCCAGAACTTCAGATCTTAAGGCACCACTACCATTGACATAAACATTTTCTCCAGGAACAAATTCTTCGATGACGCCCAGCTTTTCTCCTGGTATTACAAACCTCCTTTTTACCAACTCATCTCCCTCACTAACCGAAATACTGAAACTTCTACTCTTTTCCATTTCTTCCTATGAAATTCAAATATACGGGGGATTTTTATCATCCCCTTGATGATATTTGTTATCTTCCCGCCATACTTATGGGCTAAATCAGTTATAAAGTCCTCATTTCCAGCCTTGTGGATTGTGTATACGACGTTAGATATTGACAATGCCTTTTCTAAGAAAGGAATGTCTGCGTGTCTTCTCTGAACTCCAAAAGGAGGGTTTTGAAACACTACATAAACCTTTTCATTGAATTCTGAAACATCCGTTACATAAAACCTGATATTACCTATCTTTAGAGAGCTTGCATTTCTCCAAGATGTGACGATGGCTTTGGGATCTATATCTATTCCAATGGTCTCACTTGCCCCTAGAAGAGCTGCTCCTATAGCGAAAGTGCCTGCCCCACATCCAAGATCCGCAATTTGACGCTCCTCTATATCTCCCATCAGAAGTGCCGTATATAAGATCTCAGCAGCAAGAGAGGAAGGTGTTGAATACTGCTCTAATTCAGGTCTTGGATTAGGTAACTGTTCTAGGGATTGCAAGATTATCTCAAGCTGTTTCTTGCTAAGCCGCCACTTTTTCCTCAACTTTTTCTATCTTCTCCACTTTTATGGTAGTGAACGGAGGTAATTTTAGTTTTGCTATCTTCATAGCATATTTAGCCGCGTCTAAATCTTCTGTCCTAACCTTTATTATCAAGAGGGTTTGTCCTCTTTTAATTCGGGCCGCTCTCTCTTGAGGCTTACCGAAGGCCAATCTCATACCCTTTTGAAGCCTTTCTGCCTTGTGAACCGATGCCATGGCGTGTCTCCTAACAATATGGTGTGGATACGGCATTATCTTGAAGAAAAATCCTTCTCTATCACTTATCTTCTTCCTAAGTTGCGATATTACAGACATTCTAGCAGCTTCTAGAGCCTTAGACAAAACCTGGAAGCTTGCGGTTGCGACTAGGCTAACCTGATAATCAAACTCCCCGCTTGGATTACCGTGATCGAACTTCCTTACTTTACTCTGTGGTATTCTTTTGATGAACTTCCTCTGAGTATACGGTCTTTGTAGCCTTCTATAGCAATATCCAGGTCTCTTAGACATGAACACCACCAATTACAATGTCTCTAACCATTCGAATCACTCCTAGAAGATAAGCTGCCTCACCCTCGGATATCCCACAAGGATATATCCTTGAGATCATCCTAGATGTAAGGGCGATGGCCCTCTCCTTCTTGTGATCTGGCAGTGGTAGGTTATGTATTATCTCACTAATATAGTTCACCATCACCTCGCGAGTTCTTCTTCTAACTGGTTTAACAGGTTGTTCAAGCTTCCTGATCCGTGTATAAAACTCATATAATATTATTGCTACCGCATTTACCACGTTTAGGGTGGGATATGCTGAATCTGTTTCTATAGTTAATACAACATCGCATTTCTTCAACTCATCTACCTTTAGACCAGTGGACTCCCTGCCGAAGACAAGGGCATATTTGGCATCCCATCTGAGTTCTCTTACATATTCACTAAGTTCAACAGATCTTCTTACAATAGAATGCCTGCTTCTTTTGGCTGTAGTTCCAATTACAAGATCCGTTCCTTCGAGAGCTTCTTCCAAGTTTACGCAGATTTTGGCTCTATAGAGTAGTTCTCTTGCACGCATGGCTGTAGAGTAAGCTCTAGAGAAAGAGTTAAACGCTGGTCTTATCATGTACAGATCCGAAAGTCCGAAGTTCTTCATCACCCTTGCTATCATCCCGACGTTTGTGGCTTTTTCGGGTTCTACTAGTACAACCCTAATATGAGGCAATATATCCACCCTTAAGTTGCTGTATCTTCATTTCTTGCATGATAAGCTTCTTGAAATTTAACCATAAAACTTCAAAAGGTAAGAGCAAAAGGCTTTTACAATCCCATTTTTAATGACAGTCTAGTGCTTTGAAAGGTGTAAATAATGCTTGGGAAACTAAAGACAATAGTCAACGACTTCATTAAGCCCTTAGGAAATCTTATTGCTTCATCAGGCATCTCACCCAATACTTTGAGTATTTTAGGACTTTCTATGAACGGAATTGCTTTGATTGCCTTCTTTAAAAGAAGATTATTAGTCGCTTCTGCCCTCATTTTAATTGGAGGGTTTTTAGATCTTATAGATGGTGCTGTAGCCAGGCTATCCAAAAAGGAAAGTGTGTTTGGTGGGATTTTAGATTCAACACTAGACAGGTTCTCTGATTTTTTCCTTATAATGGGGATGGGAGCCGCCTTACCCAAAGAAGAGTTTAGATGGGGGTTGGTCGCATTAGCCATTCATGCAAACCTAATGCCCTCCTACATAAGGGCAAGGGCGAAAGGAGAGGGGCTTTCTGAGATTACGACAGGAATCGTAGAAAGACCTGAAAGACTTATTATAATATCTATTTCGACTGCGCTTAATATACTTAAAACAGGTCTAATTCTTCTAATTATCTTTGGATACATAACAACGCTAATGAGGCTAATAGTTTCTCATAGAAAAGCAAAAGAAGTAGGAGGATAGTGTGCTTAGGGCACTTATCCTTACAATTTGTCCATATATTCTTCTGCCTTTGGTATTTCCAGTTTCATTCCTTTTCTCTTTCTTATTTCTAAGATAACATTTTCCATTAGCCCCTTCGGAAGCGGAGCCCAGTGAGAGAATCTTGTCTGCCAGAAAGCCCTGCCACTAGTTACGCTCCTCATTTCATTGCTAAACTCTCCTAGAGTCTCTCTAACTGGAATATGACCCGTTATTACTGCTATTCTTCCCCTTTCCTCTATTCCAGCTACTTTACCTCTTTTTTGAGAAATAAGTCCGATGATGTCCCCTATGAGTTCAGGTGGTGCCGTTATTTGAATTTCATAGACTGGCTCAAGAAGAACTGGGTCTGCTGAGAGAACAGAGCCGTAAATTGCCCTTCTAATTGAAGGTACCATCTGAGCAGGTCCTCTGTGTGCAGGGTCCTCATGAATCATAGCATTCGTTAACCTAACTACGAGGCCCATCATGGGTTCGCCCGCAAGCGGCCCCTCCTTCATGGCCCACATAAAGCCTTGTTTAAGTGTTTCTTTTACCTCGTCTAGCCTTTGCACACCAACTGTAGAGTTTATGAAAAGGTTGTAGTTTTCTTGATCGATTTTCCAGATGTTTCTAGCTTCTCTTGCGTCCCAACCAGCTTTATCATGCAATATCTTGGCCACGTCTCTGATTGTTATTCTTTCATGTATTTCCCCAGACTTTATGAGATTAAGGGCTGTATCATCCATCTTAGAAACCCTTACCCAAAGCCTGTTAAGTTTGTTAGGACTCTTTGCTAGGACCTCAACGCCCTCCTTCGTTATGCTTTCTCTGTAAATTACCGTCGGTTCTCCTACCTCGAACTCTAGTCCCTTCTTTCTGATGTCATAAAGTGAGATCTCTATGTGTAGTGGGCCAGTTCCTTTTAGGAGAGTTTCACCTGTATCTGGATTATGGGCCATTATCAAATTTGGATCTTGAATGGTTACTTTTCTTAGCTCATCAATTAGTTTCGGAAGATCTTGTGGCCTCTTTGGTTCCACATACACGGTAACGACGGGCTCAGTGACATAGTGTATTGCCTCAAAACCCCCCTTAACTAAGTCTTTGACTGATTCTTCAACCAATGTTTCCCCAGATTTTGCCTTATCAAGGCCTAGAAATGCTGCTATGTTCCCAGCAGGAATTCTCTCTGTTCTTAGCCTATATGGTCCCATGTACAAAGCTGTTTGCTGAATTCTTTGGGTTGTTCTAGCGTTAAGAAGATAGACTTGCTGTCCCTCGTAAGCAGTTCCGCTAAAGATCCTTCCTGTAACAACCACTCCGGCATGGGGATCCACCTTAACAGCATTGACCCCGATTATAAGTGGGCCATCTGCAGAGCAGCTTATCAGGGCATCATAAAGTTCTCCTTCCTTATCTCCCTTCCATATCTTGTCTATTCTATATCTTTGAGCCTCGATTGGGTTTGGAACGTGTCTAACCACCATATCTAGTAGAGCCTTGTGAACTGGAAGGGTTTTCTTTATTTCCTCGCCCTTTCCTTCCTCGTAAGCTTTGATTATATCAGAGAATTTTACTCCTTGGGCTTCTGCTATTCCTTTTGTCAGACCCCATCCATGAAGTGCTGAACCAAATGCCACGCTTTCATTATCCCAGCTCAGCTTCCATTTTTCCTTGAACTGAGGTTCTGCATAAGCATCAATTAGCTCGTTCATTTTACTTATGATCCTAGAAATCTTCTCCATAACCTCTTGGGGCGTCAGCTTTAGTTCTTTTATCAGACGATCTACTTTATTTATGAAGAGAAGGGGTCTAACCCTTTCTTCCAACGCTTGTTTCGTTACTGTTTCTGTCTGAACCATGACCTCCTCGACAGCATCTACAACAACGATTGCGCCATCTATTACCCTTAGCGATCTCGAGACGTGTCCTGTGAAATCTATGTGTCCAGGGGTGTCTACTAAGTTGATGGCATATTCTTTGCCCTCCCATTCATAGTAGAGAGATATGTTGGCTGCCTTGATCGTTATTCCTCTAGCTTGCTCAATCTCATGATAGTCGAGTGCTCGCATCTCACCAGCCATTTTGTCTGAAATCATTCCGGCTGCTGAGAGGAGATTATCTGATAGAGTAGTCTTTCCATGATCGATATGGGCTATAATACCTATGTTTTTGATGTTTTTTGGATCAAGCATAAGATCTCTTAGGTGATCTAGCACTTTCTTGTACTTCTGCAAAATCGTAACCTCCCAACCTGCTGTAGTGAATGGAGTGTTGGGTTAAAAAGTTAGCCCATTTTTCTTAAACCGATTCTAACAACCGAGAAACTTTATAGTACGCCCATTTGGCTCGTTCGCTAATTATCCCTCTTTATATGTTGCGAAAACGTCATAAGATGAAAGCCGTGGGACCATTATTCTTCTTTAACTCTGTCTAATCCCTATGAAGGCAGATATAGAGCGGTTTAGCTTATCTTTCAAATAAGACTTAACTCAGCGTCCAGAACAACTTATAAAAGATCAAACTCAGCCTACTCTAATAGGGATGCCGATAAATTTGGAGTTAATTAAGAAAGAATGGGGTAGGTTAAGGCGTTGAGCGTTTCAACTCCCCCTATTAGGGCTTATGAGAAACTCCTAGGGCTAAAGAGAAATCCATTTAAAGCCCTATCTCTAATTAGCCCAGAAGAAGCTTCCTCTTTCTTTGTGAAACAAGAAGGGGATGGTCTTCTCCTGGCGATGGTCGCAGAAACAATTGCTGGTTCTGGATCAGCGTTTTTCGCACTTACTGGACCAAAAGGTAGTGGTAGAACCCATAGATTAATGGTCATTGAGGATACTATTGAAAAGGCAGGTGGCGAGGTCATATACTTTGACGTAGCTATGGCTTCAGGGCCAGATGTCCTTGACATGCTCATTAAGACGGCCATGTCTTTATCAGCTGGTATTACTGTTAAGATAAAGAAGGGTTTGCTTGGGTATAGTGAAGCAATTCCAGAAGAGGAATTGGAAGAAATCAGATCTTCTCCTGTTAAGATGGGAGATATAATTTTAGGAGCGTTAGTGAAACACAGGCCAGCAGCTATACTGCTAGATGGTTTGCATAACGCAATTCAGATGGGAGAGTATTGGAGATTTATTTTCTTTGAAGCAATTCGAGAGATAGTATCTTCGATGCCAGAGGGAATAGTTGTGGCAATGGCCATGAGCGACGGAACCTATGAGAAGGTAGATCAGAATTTTCCAGCTCTTTCGTCTAGACTTCATCACAGATTTTTCATGCATCCGTTGACGAATGAAGAAGCTTTGCTGTTAGTAGAAAAAAGAATCAAGGCCTATCAGGTTCAAAGGTCCTCTCGGATGCCCTTAGAAGAGGAAGTGGTTGTCAAAATAAATGAACTCATAGAAGGAAATCCAAGAAGATTACTTAGACTCTTGGGTAGGGCTGTCGACCTTGCTGTTCTCTTAGGTAAAAGAAGAGTTGATATGGATGTTCTAGACAGCATTCTCAAGGTTGATGCCCCTAAGTTTAACTACGTCAAGAAATGTGTAGAAAAATACAAAGGAGAGCTTTTTGTTTTAGTAGAAGAATTTGATGGTGGGCCTGCGGGGCTTGAGGCCATAGCTGAGGCCCTAGAGGCCACTCCAAGTGAGGAGAGGACAAGACTTGAAGCTATGGTGATCGCTGGATTAATAGAAAAGGATGCAGCTGGAAGATATTATGTTCCCCCTGATAGATTTTTGAAGGAGGAAGAGGAAAAGGCGTCAACTGAGCCTAAGTGGAAACTTAGGTTCAGGCATCGTAAGATTTAAGTGAGTGAGGGTCCTGGTGGTCTAGAATGATAGAAATCAAAAGAATGATTGAGAGAGCTAAGCAAGAAGGTAGAGGCCTACTTGAGCATGAGGCAAAAGCCGTAGTTGAAGGTTACGGCATACCTGTCACAAAAGTTAGAGTAGCTCATAGCGTAGATGAAGCCATAAAGGCAGCAGAGGAAATCGGTTTTCCTGTGGTCTTAAAGATCATTTCCCCGGATATAATACACAAAAGCGATGTTGGTGGAGTAATTGTTAATATAAAGGATTCTGCGGGTGTAAAAAAGGCATATGAAATGATTCTAGCTAACGTAAAGAAAAATAAACCTGATGCAAAAGTTGTTGGAATGTTGGTGCAGGAGTTTGCCCCTCAAGGTTTAGAGGTTATAATTGGGCTGATCAGAGATCCACAATTTGGACCCACTGTCATGTTCGGCTTGGGCGGTGTATTTGTCGAAGTATTCAAGGATGTTAGCTTTAGAGTTGCTCCTCTTACTGAGCACGATGCAGAGGATATGATAAATGAAATTAAAGCAAAGCCGCTTTTGTACGGCTACAGAGGCTCAGAACCCGTAGACATTGAAGCAATTAAGGATGCATTGATCAAAGTAGGAGAGATGGGTTTAGAAATTGAGGAAATAGCTGAAATGGATCTTAATCCGACAATGGCATATCCGAATGGAATAAAAGTAGTGGATGCGAGGATCATTTTGAGGTAAGAGGTGAAAAATATGGCCAAAAGGGTATCTGAACTCTTCGATAAAGAAGTTTACACTTTAGAAGGTAAGTTTTTGGGATATGCTGATGATTTTATATTTGATGACCAGCTAGGAAGCATTGTTGCAATCATATTGGCCGCAGAGAAGGGCGGAAAAGTGAAAACCGTCCCGTATGAAAATGTTAGGGCGTGTGCTGACATCTACCTAGTGGAGTTGTAGTTGGTTGGAAGAGGAAAGATTAAAAGACATCAGCGCTCACTTAGAGCGCCCGCGGTTCCACCAATGAATAAGCGAGAGGAGAGCAAAACAAATGGATACGGTAACCCAATCAATAGAGGAGCTAAGAGAAAGCCTTACCAGCACTAGGGAGGCTATTAGAAAGCTAAAGACTCAACGAAGAAGCATAATTGATGAAATTAAATCATTGAGAGAAAAAAGGCGTGAACTCATCAATAAAATTAGAGAAGAAAGGAAAAAGGTAAGAGAGCTTATTGAAGAAAAAAGAAGAGCTCAGGAGGAATATGCAGAACTTCAAAAGGAGAGAAACGAGGTTCTTGAGACATACAAGAAGGCCAAAGAATTGGCAATGAGATTAAAGAATGAGTATGAGGAAATCATTTCATCAATTCCTATATCTGAAAGGGAACTTAGAAGGAGAATTGGGGCGCTAGAAAGGAGAATTGAAACTGGTCGACTGACCGTAGAGCAGGAAAGAGAAATTGTGATGAGAATAGGCTACTTTGAAGCTATGTTGGGGGAATACGCAAGAGCAAAGAAAATAAAGAAAGAGCATCTTGAAGCCGCTGCTGAGGCTGGAAGGTGGAGATTTTTCCTAAATGAAAGTTCCGCTAGATTAAGAGAGAAAGGTAGAGAAATAGCGGATCTCAAGAAAAAGATAGGAGAGTCCATGACTTCTTTAGACCAACTTGGAAGCGAAGTTGAAAAGTTAGATGAGGAAATCAGCAGAAAGAGTAAAGAAGCAGATAAATTGCGCGAAGAGCTCAATTCTTTGTTTGAAAAGCTTAGAGAGATACGAGAGAACATAAAGAAGATCATACAAGAAAAAGAAAAGAAAGTTGAAGAAGAAATCATAGAAGAAGTAGCTGTTATTGCAAAACAAAAACTAAAAATGGGGGAGAAGCTGGATATCGGGGAACTAATGGCCCTAGTGAAAACTGGAGAAGAGCTTGTTGGCGGCGAAGGTGAAGAAGGAAGCGAATAGATCTTTTTTAATAACGTTTTGATCTAAACAAATAGAGGCTGGTGTATGTCTACCTCCCCAGTTAGGAAGATTCTTGTTCTTTGCGTCGATAGAGATGCGGATCTTACTGATAAAGCTGGGATTAAGGGTCCAGTAATTGGGAGGGAAGCTTGTGTAGAAGCTGGAGTTAAGCTTCTATCTGTAGATCCTGAGGAGGCAGATGCAAACGCTATATTTGGGGCGGTCCGAGAGTATGATAGGGCCTTACAACAGTATAAAGGCGCTGAGGTGCAGGTTGCAACGATAACTGGCGACTCTAGAAGTGAGAACTATGCTGATGCGGAGGTTGAGCGACAACTAATTGAAATCACAAGTGAGTTCAAGGCAGATCTTGCAATTTTAGTTTCAGATGGGGCAGATGACGAGAGAGTTCTCCCCCTTCTTCATAGCTTCTTTCCTAGAGTTTTTGTCAGAAGAATTATTGTACAACAAAGCAGAGAGTTAGAAGAAACCTACTTCCTTTTGAGAAGATACTTAAAGAAATTATTAGAGAGCCCTGGAACAAGGGCATATATTTTCGGCGTTCCTGGCGCCGTGATCTTGATAACATCAGTTCTTTCTGTTTTTAACCTTCAGAAATATATGTGGTCTGCGTTAGGAGGTTTTCTAGGAATTTTATTAATGGAAAGAGGTTTCTCCCTTAAGAAGAGGCTTGGTGGGCTCCCTGAAGTTTTTGGGAAAAAATTAGGAAAAATCTCTTTCTGGATAGGGCTTATTGGCATTGGATACACCTTCTTTAGAGAATACATGCTAATATCAAAGTCAATTATTGAATTAAATCCTTCAAAGTTATTTGGAAAAGTGATCGTCGACTCTTCTTCTCTCATAACAATATTTATGATCTTAATGGTATCGGGCGGCATAATAGAAGCATATTGTTTAAGAAGGCGTCAAGAACTCCTCCTAAAGATTTTCTCAATGGCTTCTGTCATTTCTTTGTGGATTATCTTCTACGCTCTCGGTCTTTATCTAATAGGGGAGTATGGCTCGCTAGCCTTCTTTCTTAGCGTTCTTGTGTCTTTTAGCTTTTCTGGTATTGTCTTGTCTTTGATCTCTGGTATTGGAGGACTTAGAAGAACTTTCTCCAAGGGCTAGAGATAGATCGGCCGCTTTCTTCAATGCTACACTGAAACCAGGCTCTGCACCAATTACAACGACTTCTTTTCCTATCTCTTTAATTTTGTGAATTATAGGAAGGTAAGCTGCACTCCTAGTTGCTAAGATAAGGGTTTGTATCTTGTCCGTAAAAGCTGCTTCCATGGCGGCGATTGTGAAATCCACTTCGGGCTTTCCAAAAGAGATTTTTACATCAAATCCAGCGTTGGCTACAGCTTCCACCAATTTTTCTGGCGCCTGTCTATTTAGTACGACAACAGCTTTTCTAACTCTACCCATGCTCTCTGATATCTTTCGGATTTCCTCTAAGTCAAGTCCAAGCTCTTTTCTAAGGATGTTTGGGCCATCAACGATCACTGCCAGCTGTTTTCTTCTTCCTACCCTTCCTGCGACTCCTCTTATAACTTTCAATTCCTAACCCTTATGAGGTAGTTTTGCCATCGAGCTAATTAATATATTTGGGATGTGTCGTTACACCTGGGGGTTAAATCTTGATATGCCCTAAATGCGGTTCTCTGATGACTCCGGGAAAAAAGAAAGAAAATATTGTTTTCAAATGTCCAGTTTGCGGGTATGAAGGAGAAGGTGGTAAGTTAGTCAATATAGTTAGCAGCGTTTCTAGCAGTTCATCAGAGGAAACTCCTATAATTAAGGAAGATTTATTGAGTTCACCTGTTGTTACGAAAGTTTGTCCTAAGTGCGGAAATTCCAAGGCTTATTTTCAGATGGTACAGACTAGGAGTGCTGATGAGCCCCCTACTCGGATATATTTATGCACAAAGTGTGGCTATTCTTGGAGAGAATTTAGTTAATTGTTAGTATTCTATACATTTTATAAACCTTGATCGGATAATTCCTTAATGTCCGAGGACAGGGAGAAAGCAAGGAAAGAGAGGCTCACAACCCAAATTTTGGAAGAACTCCCGACCTGGCTTTCAGACCCCTTAAGAAACTATTTTGTTGAGAAAGGACTTAGTTCTCACACAAAATTCATCTATGTTCAAGCTTCAAAACGATATAGCTCGATAGTTGGGAGACCTCCTCTTCAGGCAAATAGAAACCAAGTCAGGAACTTCTTTAAGGGTATGCTCAATGAGGTCGGGAGAAGCTCTGCCTCTGTTTACTTTAACAGGTTCAGGAGCTTCGTAAGATGGCTTAATGGAGGGGAACTACCCAAAGCGTGGGATCTCATAATCAAGGAGAAAAAGGAGACGAATTTAAGGGATAAGATACTTTCTCCGGAGGAGATCAAGGCTCTAATAAAGGGATGTAGGAACACGAAGAGCAAGGCCATAATAGCCTTACTGTACGAATCTGCCATTAGGGCTGGAGAGCTTTGCTCTTTGAGGATTAAAGATCTGGAGTTCACAGATTACGGATTAAGGATAAGGATAAAGGGCAAGACCGGAGAGCGCGTGATCCCTCTTCACGACTCTGTTCCATACCTGAGGGCTTGGCTTCAAATACATCCCGATCCAAGGCCCGAGAACTGGCTCTTCCCTGGGAGGAAGGGAATAAAGCTTACTAGGACGGCCGTGGGAACGTTAGTCAAGAGGGCTGGGGAAAGAGCAGGGCTGAAAGGGGTTCATCCTCACATGTTAAGGCATACAAGGCTAACGGAGCTTGCAAAGAAGCTCACGGAGCAGGAACTTAAGCTATTTGCCGGCTGGACGAGGGATTCGAGGATGGCCTCTGTTTATGTTCACTTATCAGGAAGGGACGTTGAGAATGCCGTGCTTGGAAAGGTTCTAGGGCTGAAGGAGATAAGGGAAGAGGAAGAGAGGGCTCTTGAACCTAGAGTTTGTCCTGACTGCGGCTTCATCAACCCTTCCGATTCCATGTTCTGTTTGAAATGCGGCTATCCCCTTACTGCGGAGGCCAGGGAGAAGATAAGGCCAATAGAAGAGACGATTGATGAGTTAATGGAGCGCATTTTGAAGAATAAAAAAGCCAGAGCCAAGCTTAGGGAAGCTCTAGAGATGGTATTGGAGAAAGAGGAGGGACCAACCTAGCTATGATGAGAAGACCTTCCATCCTTGACTTTGGTGCCTAAGGGTGCAAGGGGTAACCATGGCAAGATACCGAGACAGGCCAACATCTCAGGGTCCATCCTGTCTATTTTGAAGGAGCTTCCTTTTATTATAGGAGAAAAGGAAAAGCCTCTCTTCAATTACCGGCTCCAATCTTGAAGCTCCTTTGTCTTATGTTCAAAGAGAACTCTAATGGCTTCTTTTTCAAGTCTTGGGAAGTTCACTCTTTTTGGCTTATTGAGATCCTCAGAAATCAATGTTTCCATAGGATCCATTTCATCGGTTAATATTTCGAAAACAAAGGGTCCTGAGGATCCATTATAGCTAAATAGATGGATCCTATGATCTTCACTTTTCCAGGTACAAAGTGGTCAAGGAAATTCGCCTTCCTTATGTTCGTATTCCGTACTTCCATACATTCGGGAGCAGAATACTAACACTTGGGTTTATGGTAATCGGGGCAACATATTTAATTTTTCCAAAGTTGTTGAGTAATGGTAAAGATAATGCTATAATCTACGATTCGAGGTAATAATTAAAACCCCGATGACCTTCGTTTTTGGGATTAAAAGGTTTGAAAATCATCATCTGTTTAGAGGAGGTTCAGCGAACGACCTGAATGTGCTGCCAATCTGGATGGCTCCCTGTTAAGAACTCCAACAAACAACCAAAACACTCTTTTTTGTTAGGAATTACATGGACTTTTACGCTCCCTACAAGCCTCCTGCAGGCCATTGCCAGTTTAAGATCCTCATTTTCTGGAGAGCTTCTATTTTTTGGACATGAGCGGCTACAAAATTGATAAGAGAATTCTCTTTCTTTTTGTTGGATTAATTCTCGACTCTCTTGAGCGACTTTCTCGAATTTAAGATAACTATCTAAGATTTGACATATTAAATCTGTTAAAAAGCATTTTATCAATTCCTGTTTTGTCCAAGGAGTCTCTTCCCTTAGAATCCCAACCCTTTCTCTGGTCAAATTCAGTTTTGTACTTCCACTGAGAAGTCTAGGGATTTTCTCATTGCTAATAGATCTGGCCAAGAACATGGCTCCAAAAAGCTCTTCTCCAGTTAAGCCGTGGGTAACAGTAGAAAATTTTATTTTGGGACATCTTATTAAACGACTCTGCCAATCAAGAACAAGTTTTTGTGAAACGTCTAATAAATTCCTCTTTATTGGAAGAAGTTGAAAATTTTCTAGGAAGATTACTTTTCTTCTTCTAAAGTTTAGATTACTTAAGGCTATAGGGTTCATGTAGAAATAAGTATCCAGTACAGTGATATCATTCTGGTGAGAGGGCCTCTGCGATAGAGATCACCTCTTCATTAAGCCGTTTTAGATAGCGGTCAAGACCCCTTATTTCTTTACTCAATATACTTTCTAAAATAGCAACAGCGAGAACGTAAGTAAAAAAGACCCTCTTATTTATCTTTTCATTACCTTTGGCTTCTTTTAATAATCCCTTTATCGTTCTCAGGTTTAACTCAAGAGATGGTGGCGCACTTGATATCTCCTCAGTAACGGAAACAACATCTTCAAGTAGTCCCATTATTACCTTCAAAGAAGGTGTTTTTTTAGGAAAGGAGAGCTCTTCTAGGCTGGGTATCTCTTCCCCTCGAATTACTCTTTCTTTTGTACTCTTTACAATCTCCTCCAAATCCATACTTACGTTCAAACCAACAACTCCTCCCCTATATCTACTCTATTCTCATCAAAGGTTGAGTAGACTTTCTCGAGTAATTTATTGAACTCAAGATCTCCAAGTTCCTTCAATACCTCGCGAGCTATGGGTTCTACTTTAGAGTCCAGTTTAACATTCTCTTTAGTATGTAGGATTTTAATTAGTTTGGTTTCGTAGGGGATATATTCCTTCCTTAAAGACTTATCTTTGACCATTCCTTCTATCAGATCTATGACTTCATCGGAAAAGGGACCATACCAAAACCTAATCCATCTGATATTCGTTGTTGGTAAACCAAGACTCTTTAGACGGACATCTATCATGTATAGAAGCTTCATTAGCCTAGTTACCGTAATTCCCCTATCAAACATCTTCTCGAACTCTCTTACCAACCAGAGGATTAGGGAGCGTTTGAGACTCACTCCCTTGCTGCTCATCATTTTCACATCCTTCCAATCTTCTATATATTTATTTTCACGTCCAATAAATAGGTTATTCTCTAAAAGTTTTCTATGAAAACATGAGGAGGGGTTGGAGAAAATCGGAGAAAAATCGAGGCATCCTCCCGCGGTTTTATTCTTCACTCTCCTCTCTCTTTTCCCTATTTTGTCGGTTGTTTCGAAGATCTTCGCTCGGCGGCCCGGGGGTTTTGGAAAAAACCACAGAAAGGTTGGCACAAGAACAACTCTCTGACGCTAGCATCCGTTGAAAATAGGGGTTGGGGTACCCTTATTACGAAATTTTAAAGAAATGGAACTTGGTGCAAAAAGTACACTTGGTGTTTAGGAAATAAGGGCTATCCCCTGCGACGTTTATCCTCCCCTTATTTCCCCTTTTACAGGGCTTGGATCCTCTTGCGAAAAGGTGAAGAGAAGCCGGGAGGGTTTAGGACTTGGCTGTTTACAACACGATCCGCAAGGCGAAGGAGGTTCGAGATTTGGGGTAGTTCTCAGGGGTTCGTGGGTATCGTTATGATTGTAGCGTACTTTGTACACAATCGGAAGTCGCATGAACTCGGATCCTAGGCCTTGTAATCGAACCCCAGCTTATAGACCGGGAGGGAAGGGCTCGATGTCCGTCGTGCTCGGACTTTCTTCCTCACTCCTCTAAGGCTTGGGAGGGCATTAAGCAGGCCAGATAAAACCTATTATCCTTTTGTGGGATGGTTACAAGCCATTAAGAGATCCAAGCTTCAGAGGGTTCAAATCTGTTCTTTTAGGTTCGAGATCAAGGCTTGAGATGGTATCTTCAAGGATACAAACTTCACAAAGTGGTGCAAAAAGTAAACCAAGTGCACCTTCGGAAGTCATATTTAAGGAACATGGGCTATGGGAAGTGGTCCTATCTAAGTTAGATAGGTCATGGGGCATGTCCTAACACGAAAACGCCTTTGGAGTGTTTTTCTTTCGATGCTGTGGATTCTCTTGGTAAGGATTTGAATCCTCTTCTGATTCGAAAAAATGGTTAGGGGCTTTGTGAAAGACGGGTCTTTATTTTTTTGATATCTTCTAAGGACCTCTCTACACGCTCCTCTAATTCTTTAAATGCTATAGTAAGGATGTCTTTCAAAGGCTTTATCTCACTAGCTTCCTTCAAGAATTTTTCAATTCTCGTTTTTTCTTCTTCTGATGGCTTAATAACTAAAGAAACAAAGAAATACTCTTGGAAGGAAGCAATCGTTCGCTCTTTGGGGTCTTTGTAGGAGTAGAAGAGGTTATCAAGGAACTCGCCTCTACTAAGATCAAGATGTTTAGAGATTAGATCCCAATTATCAAAGATGATTGGACACATTTCTCTGTACTTTTTTCTAATGATTCCCATTATTACATCCCAATTTTCTAAGAGTCGGTCTTTTTTGAACTTCAAGGACTCAAAGGGAACTCCACTTTCACGAGAAATCAGCTCTCGGAGGAGTTCGTTATCCCAAACCTCTTTTTCCCGAGGTATATAACTCAAAGCTTCTTGCAGACCCTTTGGAGTTAGTCTATATATTTTCTTTTTTAATGGTCCTGCTTTTTCCTCTTCAATAAAAGTCACAAACCCTCTTCTTTCTAGAAACTTTAAGGCCGTATATACTGTCGATTCAGGCATTTTTAGTGCCTTACCAATCTCGTAACCCGAAGCAAGACCCTGACAAAGGATATAACAAAGAATCTTGAGTTCGCTAGGTCTTAGTAGCAATCTAGACTTTCTTCTTGACTTTTCACTACTCATTGATACCTCACATCCAATATAATACCATCAATGCAATATTTATATTTCACTAATACCTCACGATTTCAGTGAGGTATCAATAAATGGTTGAAGCCATTCAAGAGGAAAGTCGAAGAGAGTTAGTTTATCTTAAACGAAAGGTCTTCGAATTGGCCGAAAAAGCAAGAAAAGACCTTGGCTTATCCAGATCTGGCTTCTATCGTTTCTGCGTTATCAGAACACTACAGGAGCTTGGTTATCTCGAAAAAATTCATGAGGTAGTCGAAAATGTCCCAACACCTTAGTTCTGAGGAGCTGGCTGTTCTGGAGAAAATATGGCCAAAATGGAAGGTGGAGTTGCTAAAACTCATTGTAGAAATCCAAGAAAAAAGAGGGGGCAAAGCCCCCAACCCCCAGAAAGCCTCCCCACACAGGAGGCCTGGGAGGTCTTCCCAAGGATGAAAACGTTGGAAAGTAAAAAAAGCTTCGCCCGAGAAGGGGGCGGGCGGTCGCTTCCCTTTGTGGAAGCTCTAATTCAAGAAATTAGAGTCCAGAATAAACTCCTCGCTCTCCTGATTGCTTCAATTGTTTACAGAAATAATGAAGAAGAGCTTTGGAGAGTAGATAGGGAGGCCAGAGAACTCACAGATCAAGAGGATGTCTTTGTGCCACTTTGCCCTGTCTGCACAGTTCCAGTTAAACAGCAATTTGCCTCAGAAAGGCTTTTCTGTCCAAAATGCGGGCGAGAGTTCACATTGAAAGAGGTAGAGCCAGATGAACAGAATTAATGGGGCGATGGTGGTGCTCATGAGCGAGAAGCAATCTTTCCTTCTTACAAAGGAATCCAGAGCGCAAGGAGACTTCATAATCTTCGAGTATAAGGGGAAGCATGGAGAATGGGGCCCATTCACCAGACAAAGCGAGGTTAAGGTGGGAGAACTCAAAAAAGAGATTCTCAAGCTAATAAAAGAGGCCGATAACTCCCTCCTTCCCTCGCTGGACTTAGAGGAAATTGATAAGTCTCTAAATGAAGTTCTGAGACAAATAGGCGCCAGAATTGTGGATCCTATTCCGAGGGGAGATTGGAGGGATGCCGTAAACAAACCCATTAGAGTGGCATCCATCTCTCCCTTCTTCTTCCACACTATTCCCAAAATCGATCAAAAAGGTCTCTATTACGGCGTCGAAATCCTATGGAAGCTCTGGAGCATCAAGGAGGACCTCTTCCTTGCTCCTCGCTTAGTTCTGGATACGGATGGTTTTGTAAGCCCCCGGAGGAACGATTTGGCCTTACAGGTTGTTCTTGATCCAGAGGAAGCTAGACCATACATAGAAGCCCTTCCTGAAAACGAGAAAAGGAGGATAAAGAAACTACTGCGTAAACATGGCTTTCTGGATGGCAATGATAAAGAGGAAGAGTTGGACCTTGCAAAAGAAGTAGCCGAGGCCAGGCTCCTTTTAAAACCAATCCCCAAGCTTAAGGACCCTTCCATTCTAAAAGAAATGGACTGGCTTTCGTTCGTCGATAGGCTCCTCTCTTTCAGAGCTAGGAAAGATTCAAGACTCAAGTTGGTTTGGGAAGCCCATCTTCTCAGGGGAGTAAGGCCTGAGTATAATCCACACGCCTTGGAGTTCACAAACGGAGGAACTGGAAAGTCTCTTCTTTACGAGATGATAGGCCATAGATACGACAAAATCAGTCCGAACACCTTCCTCGGTTATGCTAAGAGTCCGGACGAAGTCTATCCTGGAATAATTCATCATTCCGAGCTTGTCATAGCTTGCGACCAGATGGAATCTCAGTTCTTCAGGCAGAACCTTCGCTTCTTGTTCCAAGTGCTTGAAACAGGGGAGGGAAGGGTAACCACGGCAGCAACCGAGTTTTTGGTAAAGTCAAGGTCTCCTTGGGCGATACTTGGAAATCCGATAGGAGAATCAAAGGATCCAGCCACGGCTTTTGGGTCCATAATCAAGGCTATGAGCAAGAACCCAGCCATGGGAAGGCGATTTGGCCTAATCGTCTATGGAAAGGACTTTCAAAGGGTTGAGGCTGAAACTCTAAACGTCGAGGAAGAATGGAGAGAAGCCGTCTCGTTCTTCAGAGCTGTCGAGGAGTATGCTCTTCCAGAGATAAGGAAGATCTACTATGACAAGAAAGTTGAGAAGTGGCTCGGAGAACCTATTGAAGGATATGAAGATCAGATAGAGGAAAAAATAGCTTCAATAGAGGATGAGGAAGTTAAAGCCTTCTTATGGGAGCATGGGAGGGGAGCACAGCGCAGAATAAGAGGAGCTGCTCTTAATGTTGCAATAGTTGAAAATTTGGATAGGATAGCCCTCAAAGAGTATTCCATAGATGAGATCCTTAAAGAGGCTGAGGAGCTTCTCCCTGAGTTTGTGGACCTCAACTTGGACTCGATTGAAGCAATAACAAGGTCCTATGAGGAAGAGATAGGCCTTAGGATCGAGAGACTCTTCAAGAGGATGCCTGCTTATTTGAGAGAGATAATCTCAGCAATTGAGCTTTATAGGAGGGAGATCCTTCCAAACGTCGAGGATGGAGATCGGGTACGGCTTGCCGAGATACCCTATGTTCCTCAAGAATACAACTACCTCTCTGAGTGCATCAGTCTTCTAAGAAGAAGAAAGAATCTCGAAAATCTGAATTTGAAGCTTAGAGATCTGCTCAAAATAGAGCTTGAGAAGAACGATGATGATATCTACGTTAGAATACTCGATCCCCAACCTTGCGAGCACATTGAACCGATAGGAAGGCTCTCAACGGATCTACCAAGAGAAAGAGATCAGATCAAGCTGATTGAAGGAGGAGCAGAACAGGGAGGGGAAAAATCATGAAACCAAGGACTAACGAAGCGCTTTGGTCATTTGGTGAATTTGGTAATTTGGTAACAATCAAAGACACACTATGTTCTGAGAATAAAGGTCTGTCTTCAAACATTACCAAATTACCAAAACGACCAAACTACCAAACAAACCAAACCGATCATAGTGAAGCGGATCCTATTAAACTTCGAGCTTTCGTCAAGAACCGCATCGATCTTTATTGGCTCCAAGTTCAGCGCTTTTTCCGCTACAACAGGAAGACCTACGTCACTTATAGAGAGGTTTCAATGGGTAACAAGGAGCAGGGCTTCACGAAGTGGCACATATTCACAGAAAAGGAGCACTTCAAGAGATTCGTTATAGAGAACGTGGACCGCTTCAGTCCTCCATGCCTTCATGTCTCCCAGCAACGTTACATTTACGTCCCTCTCCTAAAGGATCTCTTAGAATCATCAAGCTTGCTTATTACGGTTGAAGACTTGAAGAAGAGCCATCCAGAGGCTTTTAATGGTCAATTCTATGCCTTATTCACAGATTTTGTCCTCGATCTTGATTTCAACGCACAGAAAGAATATGATCCGCAGAGGGATGTTAGGGCCCTTGCCATTCTAGACTCAGAACTAAGGAAGCACGGAATAGAGCTTCTCTGGAAGATCTCAGGGAATGGAATCCACGGTCTTCTCGACATTACTGAACTCATCTATGAAATGGATCTGGAAGAATATCTTAGCTTCAATCTGAAGATTCAATCGAAATACAGAGCCTTAGTTGAGTATTTAGAGGATTGGCTGGCTTGGAAGGGCTTTCCTGTCGTGTTCGATAAGCAGCTCTATCGAAAAAGGGGAACAATAAGGGCTCTGTTCTCTCCTCATCCTAAGGGTCTTATATCGATCTATTTCAGCTTTTGGAAGCCACTCAGGCTTAACAGAGAGAGAGCTAAGAGAGTGGATCCTCAGAGCCATCTTTTACCGTTTGTTAGCTATTGGGGAACTCTTGATCCTGTCTCTGCGAGAAGCTTTCTTGATCTTCTCAAAATTGCGGAATTTGTAAAGTCAAAGGGAGACAAGAAGGTAAAAGTAAGGAGATTCATCCCGAAAGGCCCCATACAAACGCCTCCTTGCATGAAAAAGCTGATAGAGAGAGCGAAAAGTGGAGAGCACCTTCCTCATACGGCTCGCTTTACGTTAGTTGCTTACCTGAAAAAGGCTGGATGGACCGAAGAGCAGCTCATAGACCTCTTTAGAAACGATCCAAGGTTCGTGGAGAAGATAACGGCTTACCAAATCAAGCAGATAAGCGAAAAGGGCTATTTGCCTCATTCCTGCGAGAGAATGAAGGAGTTAGGCTTATGCGTGGCTGATTGCGGCCTAAAGAATCCTCTTGCATATCTCAGAATCCAAAGAAGGGAGGGAGTTAGATAAGATGAGCTTGGAAGCTTATCTTATAGAGAAAGAGGAAATCAAGCTGGAGCCAAAGGATCCATTGAACAAAGCTTTGGTCTTAGTTGCCTTCAGAAAGCCATGTCCCGCCTTCGTAGGCTATCCAGACCTTCAGACCTATGGACCGTTCAGCCCTGGAGACGTTGCCCATCTTCCGGAAACCAACGCTAGGATTCTTCTCAACCACAAAATTGTTGAGGAGGTGATTCCATGAAAGAAGCTATAATCGTTCCTTTCGTCCCCAAAAAAGCCCGCTATGCAAAGAGCTTCAAACTTCCCGGATTTTTTGCCATCATCTACCGAAAGCGGATTAAGCCAGAACATCCAAAGCTGCGGACATACGTTAGGCTATGCTTTCCCGAATCCGAGCCTCGCTTTGACGTTGTACTGAAGATAAAGGGAACTAAGAGGCTGGAAGAGGCTCTTGCGCTGGCTTTGAGGGAAGTTAAGCTTGAGGAGGTGATCTCGGAAAGATGGACGGCCTAACCACGATTCTAAGCCTTATTGAGTGGATCAAAGCCCTCCCGGATCCAGTTAGAAAAACAATCGTTTTCTTCGCAGTCTTGGGCTTCATCTACCTCTTGCTGAAGATAGCTTGGAAGCTAAAGCCCCTGATCCTAATAGTTCTGCTCTTACTCATCGTTCCCAAGCTCCTCAAAGGAAAGCTCAACCTGACCCTGTTATTCCTCCCTCCCTTTCTTGACGTTGTCATAACGGCAAGGATACCTAGGGATCTCAAGCGCAAGCTAAGGAGGAGAGCCATATTAGAGGACAAAACCATGACAGAGCTGATAATTCAGGCCCTAACTTCCTTCTTGGATGGAAATGGATCCTATGAAAAAGGCCCCTACATAGGGTCCAAGTATTACGACAAGCGGATCGAGGAGCTGGCTTCTGAAGTGGAACGCCTCAAGGCCTTGCTGGGTTCTCATGGCGTAATACGTGAACAGGGCACTCCAAAGGATCCAATTCCCGCTGATGGATCCTCAGCAATCGAGCCAGAGCTTGATGAAGAGCCGGTCCAGGTCGAGATCCCCAAAGGAATCGGAGGAATGGAGGAACTTCTCGACAACCCTTGGGCTTCCATATTGGTGAGGAAAGGGAGGGATAAGAGTGGCTAGGGCCGTAGCTTCGTTGGTTCCATGGCTTAGGGAGAAAGGATGCGAGATAAAGGAGCTGAGAGTTCTCATAAAGAAAAACGGCTTTGCCTACCGCATCAGGATTCCCCAACTCAGAAAGGAGATTTACAACATAGCCAACAACACAAGGTCTCCGAAATCGTACTTCGGCTTTCTCCTCTTAGATCTTGCGAAGTCATACGGCTTGGATGGAGGCTCTGGCATCTTAGTCCTGAGGGATGAAAAAGCCGTTCAGCTTGCTGAGAAAATCCTAGACATTCAGCTATGTAAGAAAGGGGCAAAAGAAGAGTGTCTTGGGCTCATCAAGGAGTTCAGGCGCCTTTCTTTCGAGAGGAGGCTGGGAAGCCTCCTTGAACCCTCGGAAAGGGATCTCCCAAAGGGAGATTCCCCGGGAGGTTGTGAGAAATGAAATCTAAGGTTTTAGCTGGCCTTTTCTTGGGTCTTCTCCTAATAGGATCCATAGCTACTAAGCCAGTACTAGCCAGCCCTCATCATATAATCTGCGAGAAGCATAACTACAAGGCGAAGCCTGGAGATGTCGTTAGGATTCCGTACAAGATGCACTTCGACAAGGAAGAGCAAGCCACGAACGAGCTTTACGGGGACAAGGTCAAGGACTGGGACTGTAGCCTTCACTCAGAGAAGAACAAGGGGAAGAAAGGGGAAAAGGTAAGCTGCTATATAGAGGTTCATGTCCCTCCAGATGCAAAGAACGGCACCTACGGCTTGATTCTGCAGGATAAGGACGCAAATGGCAAGGTTACGAGCAGGGTATCGATCTACATCCAAGTCGGAGAAGGAGGAGGACCCGAAGTTCACCAAGAAATGCACTATTACGACGGATGGATAGCGTACGAGAACTTCCCGCGGGAAGTTGAGCTTCCAGCCCACAACGTGGACGTTACGGTAGGGTACAGGGTCTTAGAGGGACATGGGACGTATAGGATAACGGCAACCTTTACCGGTAAAGCGGATTCGATGCTCCTTTTCAGCACGGACTTCACGAAAGACGGCGAATTTGTCTATCCCCTTGGTCTCAGTGGCTGGTACGTGGGAGGAACCTACACCATTACCATAAGAGTGGGGAACATAACGGGGTACGAACCCAAGAATCCCAGCGACGTGGGAGTTCTACTCGAAGAAAAGACGATAACCATAAACGTCTATTGTCCTGGAAGCGAGAACGCGGTTCTCTTAGATACGCTCATCCTGAACGCTCAAGAAAGCTCGGACGAGAGTACAGAGGAGCCTAAAGCTGCCGTCGTTGTTCCAGAGCCTGAACCTCAAAGGTCCTCGGTATGCTTCCCAAGGCCATGGCTTGGAACGTTCCAAAAGCTCCTTCCTGTATAGGTGGGTTAAATGGAAAGGAAAGGACATTTCGTCGTTCCCCTTTTGCTGCTCCTTGCTTTGTCCACGGCTCTCACTACCTTAGAGACAAAAGCGGAAAATGAGAAAGGAGAAGGTTGGGTCTTGGTTGAATACGGACCCAATTACATAAAATACACGAACGGAACCGCTTTCAGGATGGTAATAGGCCGTCCGAACGTTTACGATCCGAGAGCTGGGAAATGGGCTCCACTTATCTTCGAGAACCACAGCGATGAGGGCTATTACTTAGTAAGGACTGGCTTGGTTGCCTGCAAGATATTCGAGGACCGCGCGGAGTACTACGATCCTAACATGACCTCTCTGCTCGCCGTCGAGCGCTGGAGCGTCTGGATGCCTGGCTTCAAAGCTACAAGTTTTGCTTTTGAGGACTGGATCCTCACCGTAAATGAGGATGAAGTGAACATAACGCGGGAAATGTGGTGCTCTCAAGGGAAGCTTGAGATAAAGCACACGTTCAGGCCATGGCAGGGAGCGAAGCAAGCCGTTTCATTCATTAACTACTTACAGGGAGGCAGGCACTTCATAGTGAAGGAGATCGATTTCTCAAACGACGTCTCGGAGTTTCCGATCTTTGAGAACGAGACGGGTCTTTTCAAAATCAAGGCACTCAAGCCAAAGCCGAACAAGCTTCCGAAAGTTAAGAGAATCGTTTTTTCCTCTTTAAACAGACGTCTCAAGGTTATGGAGGATTACAGGGACTGCCTCGATAGGATAGGGAACATAACCTTCTCCCAAGCTTCTAAGAAGATGACGGTTGTCTTCGGACCCTTTAACGCTAAAGAAGACCAGCCGTTCACGTTAGACCCAACAACGATAACGCTGAGCCCTCCAACGGACGACGCCTATTGTGATGGGGCCAACCCAGATACCAATTACGGCTCCTCGACCGATTTGTACGCTGGAGACTACACAAACCCCTATAACACGACGATAAGATTCGATGTAAGCTCGATTCCAAACGACGCCACAATAACTCAAGCTCTCCTTTGCCTTTACTCCCATGGGCGGAACTATTGGACCGCGGGAATCGACTTCCTCGAAATACACCGCATCACTTCGAGCTGGGACGAATCGACGATAACGTACAACACGTTTCCCTCCTACTCGGACCCAGTTTATAGGAAGCTGAACGCAACAACCGGCTGGAACACTTGGGACATAAAGGAGATTGTTCAGGGCTGGGTAAACGGATCCTATGCTAATTACGGAGTTTACATAGGAAGGGACTTCACGAACTCAGGCGATGGCTCCGGATGGCATATTTTCTATTCAAAGGAATCTGGTTATACCGAGTTCCATCCCCAGCTGAACGTTACCTACACGACGAACATCCCTCCGAGCAAGCCTTCTTTGGCCTCTCCGAGTCCAAATGGAACGATAATAAGCGTGGTTAATCCTTGGCTGAACTGCACCTTCACGGATCCCAACGGGGATGCGATGAATCTAAGCTTCTACTGGTCAAATGATACGCTAATCGGGACCTTAACAAACGTGGCCAACGGAACGACGACAGGGATTCAAGCAACGGTCTCAAGAGGGCAAACCTATTATTGGTATGTGAACGTCAGCGATGGCGAAGGTACTACTCAGAGCGACCTGTTTAGCTTCTACGTCAATTACCTACCGACGATAAGCTTCTCAAGAGCAACTCCCTTCTCCGTTAGGAGAGCAGAGGTCGTTGGTCTTGAGTTCGCGGCAAGCGACAACGAAACGGCAACCGAAAACCTAACGGTAACGATTCAGATAAAGGATCTAACAGGAACAATAGTCAGCTCCGGGACGGCAAGCTACGATTCCACATACGACGTCTTTATCTACGCCTGGACGGTTCCCCAAGAGGCACAGCTGGGGTACTACACAGCCATAGGAACGGTTCAGGATGGAGACGGAGGAACCGCAACCACTACGAAGGAGCAAGCCTTTGAGGTCATAGGGCCTGGAGGAGCACCTGCCGGAGGTCCTGGAGGAAGCTCTTCCCGTACTCAGTCCGTAACGACGCCAGCTCCAACCGAGACGCCCACGCCGCCGTTCTCTGAGGAAAGGGAGGAGTTTGAAGCCCTGCTCTACGAGTACCGCTACCTAATAGGAGTTATTCTGCTGGCCCTGGTCCTTGGGTTTGGAGGAAAAAGCAAGTAGCTCCTCCTCCCTTCTTTTTTTGGCATAAAGTTAATAAACAAAAGACGTTATGTTTTATCATCTGTTTAAGTAAAAGTTAAATTATAGTTAGGAATATGTCCTAAATATTTCATTCTTGGAGAGAGTTCTCTTAATATGGAATTTATTATCTACAACCTTCTAAAAATGACAATCATGGTTATTATTAGATTGAAGTTTTAAGCAGAACTAACTAAGAATGAGATCTTGAATAATGCCCCCACATGATAAAAAAAGGAGAGCTTTTTTAACAGAAGATAATTTGAAAAATGATTTTAAGGAGAAATATAAGTTTCTATTAAAATCTGAGTACGAAGAATTCATAAGATGTTTGTTTCGGAGGTCTCCAACGTTTATTAGACTCAATCCTATGAAGGCATCCATAGAATGGTTATATGAAAAGGATTGGTATGTCGAGAGAGTACCTTGGTATGAATTGGGCTACAAAGTAGTTGAGGGTCCTGATAACATTGGAAATACGGTAGAACATAGATTAGGTTTATTTTATGTGCAAGATGCTGCCTCAATGGTCCCTCCTTTAGTTCTTAATCCTAGACCAGATGAAGTGGTTCTTGATCTAACAGCAGCCCCCGGATCGAAAACAACACAGATGGCTGAGATGATGAAGTGGAAAGGAGTCATAATAGCCAATGACATAAGTATAGCGAGAATAAATGTACTAAGTTCGAACGTACAGAGAATGGGTTCGATAAATGTAGCTATCACTCGTTTAGATGGAAGGTTTGTTCACAAAGTGTTTGGTAAAAATAAATTTGATAAGGTTCTCCTAGATGCACCGTGTAGCTCAATTGGCGAGGCTAGAAGAAATTGGCGTCCTCTACTTCGATGGAGTCCTCGTCTTGTGCTTCGCCTCTCAAAACTACAGAAAGAGTTAGCTACTGCTGGTTACATTGCATTGAAGCCAGGAGGCATAATGGTATACTCCACCTGTACACTCGATCCAGAGGAGAATGAAGAAGTGGTACAGCACCTTATAGAACTTGGAGCAGAAGTCTTAAAAGTAAATATCTCAAAACTTCGTGCTGCGCCAGGTCTTCTCGAATGGAAAGATAGAAAGTTCGATTCAGACATGTTGAAATGTCTTAGAATATATCCTCATTACAATGATACGTTGGGTTTCTTCGTTAGCTTGTTAGAAAAACCGAAGAGGTAATGATAAGTTGTGGGAAATTTTGGATAGAGAAGAGCTAGAGAAACTCAGAGAAAGGCTCTATGATAGGTATGGCATAGCAAATATTCCATATGTAATTGTAAGGTCAGGCAAGCGAAAATATAGGGCTACTACAAAAGAAGCAGCTAAAATAGAAAGAGCGCAGCTTGTTGGAATATATGTGCTAAAAGAGACGCCTTTTGGATTAATGCTAAGCATTGAAGGTACTCAGCTTTTTGGACCTTTAGCAAGGAAGAATGTATTCGAGATCCCTCGAGAAATGGTTAGCAAATGGATGCGTGGGGAAGATATTGAGATTGATCCCAGAGACGAATTGGAACCCGGACTTGTAATCGTAAAGTCCGAAGATCTGTATTTGGGTTCTGGTCTCTATGATCGTTGGCGTATTAAAAATCTTCTACCTAAGGCAAGAAAAATTGTAGGCTAAGCTAATAGCTTAGCCATTTAGGGCTTTTTCTAGCATTACCCTTCTCTCTACTCTTGCAACTAGCCTTCTTGTCGCTACTACTACATCTGGATTGACGCTTATACTGTCAATTCCGTTTCTAACTAAGAATTCGGTAAATTCAGGATATACGCTTGGTGCTTGACCGCATATACTTACTGTAGCTCCTTTCTTGTGGGCTCCCTCTATTATAAGTTTTATAGCTTTGAGAACCGCTGGATCTCGTTCGTCAAAATATCCTGCCCTTCCTAGAACCTCGCTGTCTCTGTCTACACCAAGCACTAATTGCGTTAGGTCATTTGACCCTATGCTGAAGCCATCGACAAGCTCCGCAAACTCCTCGGCTAGAAGAGCGTTAGATGGAATCTCGGCCATTACCCAGACTTTGAAGTTCTTACTTCTCTCTAGACCCTCCTCTTTCATTATCTCTAGTACCCTCTTAACTTCCCAAATCGTCCTTACGAATGGTATCATGACCCAAACGTTGTTTAACCCTTGATCATGTAATCTCTTTATGGCCCTTACTTCAAGCCTGAAGGCTGGTTCGAATGCTGGAGATATGTATCTAGAGGCCCCACGCCATCCAAGCATCGGGTTAGCCTCTATTGGTTCGTACTTTTCTCCTCCTTCTAGCTTTGCATATTCATTTGTCTTGAAGTCGCTCAATCTTACTACTACTGGCTTGGGATAGATTGCCCTGGCTACCATGCCAATACCTTCAGCCAGCTTTTCTACATAGAAATCTGATTTGCCGCGTTCTATGGCTACGAGTGGATGCATCTTTATCCAGCTTGCTATTATGAACTCAATTCTCATCAATCCGATGCCATCTATTGGGAGGTCTTTGTATTCCTCTATCTTCTCAGGAACTCCTAAGTTCATGAAGATCTTTGTGGCAGTTATGGGGATTTCTAATCCAGCATACCCAATTCCTGCCGCTGGAGCAAGCTCTCTAGTAGGTTTGCGGATAAGATCTTCTCTAATTCCCTCATAGACCATACCAGTTCTACCGTCAACCGTGTACTCTTTTCCAGTTTTCATGACCTTCGTTGCATTTCCTGTTCCCACGATGCATGGAATGCCTAGCTCTCTGCTAACAATGGCTGCGTGACTGGTCATACCGCCTTCGTCTGTGACTATTGCAGAAACAATCTTCATGTAAGGTTCCCAGTCAGGAGACGTCATTCTCGTGACTAGAATGTCTCCTTCCTTAATCAATTCCTTAGCATCCTCTAACCTTAATGCAACTTTGGCGACGCTAGCAGCTGTTCCAGGACTAGCTGGAAGTCCTTTCACTATAGGTTCTGCTTTGACCTCTGCCCTAGGTTTTTCTTCCGTTACGGCCTCCCTTTGACTCCAAACCGTTTCTGGCCTAGCTTGCAGTATGAATACGTTATTGGGCGGATTTAAGTCTTTATCAACGGCCCACTCAACATCCATGGGTTTCCCATAGTGTTCTTCGATCTTCAATCCATATTCTGCCAGCTTTTTTATCTCCTCATCTGAGATTGCCTGCATCTTTCTCCTTTCCTCTTCTACTTCCCTTTCGATTGTCCCTCCTTCTGGTGTTAACAGTATCTCTATTTTCTTCTCGCCTATGTGCTTTTCTTTTATTTCCATAGTCTTTTTATCTATAACATAGGTGTCTGGGGTAACTTTTCCTCCGACTACGGTTTCTCCTAGTCCCCAGCTTGCTTCAATAACCAACTCATCCTCTCTACCTGTAACGGGGTTTATAGTAAACATAACTCCAGCACTACGGGAGTTTACCATTTTCTGAACTCCCACGCTTATGAGTACATCCTCATGCTTGAAGCCCTTGTCCTCTCTGTATGATATCGCTCTTGGAGTAAAAAGACTTGACCAACATTTCCTTACCCTATCAACTAACTCATCTTCGCCCTTAACTCCTAGAAAAGTCTCCTGTTGGCCAGCAAAGCTAGCATCCGGCAGATCCTCGGCTGTCGCTGAACTTCTGACAGCAACTAGGGGGTTCTTTATGTTTAGTCTCTCTTCTAACTCCCGATAGGCTTTCTTTATTGCTTCTTCAATGTCCTCTGGAATCGGTGTTGACTCTATGAGTTCTCTTATCCTTCTTGAGGCTTCATTGTAATTGGCAGGGGTCTTATCTTCACCAACAACCTCCCTGATGATATCATAGATCCTTTCAGCTATTCCCATTTCCTTAAGAAATCTCTCGTAAGCATAAGCAGTTACTGAGAAGCCCAGGGGGACAGGTAAGCCCATTGATATCATTTCACCTAGACTAGCTGACTTGCCACCCACTAAAGGCACATCTTTCATATTAGTTTCTTCGAACCATAGGATCAGACGCCTTTCTCTTGACATATGTGAGCCCACTCCCTCCGACATGAGACGATTAAAAAGATGACCCGAACTTGAGGATAAATGTATCGTTCGGTTTGATGCCTAAGAGTTCAGCAGCACTACCTCTATTGCATGAAATCTCGATGAAATCTCCACTTCCAGGTAACATAAGTAGTTCTTTTGGTTTTCCTTCAAAATATGAGCGTGCTTGTCTGATTATAGATGCATTTTCTCCAGTACTTATCATAATTTTTCCCTTAGAAGCTATTTCTGGATATAGTTCACGCGGAATATTGGTGATCAAGTTACCAAATCTATCTACATGCAGAACTTTTGCTTCTAGTCCTTCATTAGTCCATTTAATAGGGCCAAAATCATGTTCTCTTGGGTCAGATATGGTAGGACCTAAGTCCTCGAATTTCATCCCTACGGATAGTTTAGCTGCTGTGGGTGCAAATATATCTCGACCGTGGAAGGTATGACTTATCTCATCGAAGAACTTCTTTCTAATCTCTCTAATCTCAACTATACCAAAGTACTTAGCTGTCGGAATTAGAACTCCGTTGTCAGGGCCAATTAGCATACAATGATTCGTTTTAATAGCTAGAGCCCTTCTTTTAGATCCCACTCCAGGATCCACGACAGCCACATGAATCGTTTTGGCAGGAAACCAACGCGTAGCTTGATATAGTATGAAAGCTGCCTGTGTAACATTAAAGGGCTCTATTTCATGAGTTATGTCAACTACGGTAGCTTCAGGGGCTATAGACAATATAACTCCCTTCATCGACGATACATAGGGATCTTTTGTTCCAAAGTCCGTTGTAAGGGTTATTATCTTCTTAGAATGTTTGTTTTCAAACATTTTCATTTTATTTTTCAGTTCAATCATTTTTCTTTTCCTAGAAAGTCCTTTACTAGTTCTACTAACTGCATTGGCAGAACTATCTTAGTTGATCGAGATGTCGCCACTTTTTTGAGTGTTTCTAAGTATTGCAACCTCATTGTGTTAACGTCTATCTCTTTGGCAACGCTGAAAATAGTTCTAAGAGCCTCTGCATATCCCTCAGCTCTCAGAATGGTTGCCTGTCTCTGACCCTCTGCCTTCAAAATTGCTGCTTGCTTTTCTCCTTCAGCTATTAGAATTGATGACGTCTTCTTCCCCTCGGCTTCTGTAATCATAGCCCTTCTATCCCTTTCAGCAGCCATTTGTTTGATCATAGCATCCTGGACTTGCCTTGGAGGTAGTATTTCTCTTATCTCTACGTTTGTTATTTTAACACCCCATCTCTCCGTAACCTCATCAAGCTTTACCCTTAGAATTTGGTTTATATCATCCCTCTTAGCTAGAACTTCGTCTAGTTGCATTTCTCCAATGACCGCCCTTAAGGTTGTAGTAGCTAGCGCAAGAGCGGCTCCCCTAAAGTTTGCGACGTTAAGCACGGAAAGGGCAGGATCTACTACTTTGAAGTAAACGACGAAATCTATGTCAGTAGGAGCGTTGTCCTCTGTTATGCAGGTTTGATGGGGGATCTCAAAGTAGCTTTCTCTTAGATCAACCCAAATTATCTGGTCTATTATAGGAATTCTGAATACCAACCCGGGACCTCTAACTCCTATGAAGCTTCCGAGTCTAAGTATGACCAACCTCTTGTATTCTGGAACTATCTTAATTGCCGAAGCGATTAATGCAAGAACTATTAGACCTACGAAGAAGGTTAATATCGTTCCCAAAGATATGGGAAAAACCTGCGTTTCTCTCACCTCTATTCCTTAAAGATCTTTTTCGCTTATAACCATGCCCTTTTCTAACATTCTAAGTTATTTTCTTTACGATTAACTTCAGACCACTTACGTCAGTTACTTTTACCCTTACTCCCTCTTCTATCTCTTCTTCTGATGTTGCTGACCATAGCTCTGATTTTACTAGTACTATTCCGGTTCCCCCAGCAGGTATTTTCTTCTTAACTATACCTTCCTCGCCAATAAGTTTCTTGGGATCCAATAACATTTCCTTAAGTGATAAGCTCTGTTTTATTTTATGTAGATAGAGTCCTACTAACCCAGCGGCAACGATTCCAGTAATGGATAGAAGATAGATGTCAGAGTCTGTTCTTAGTAAAGGGGCAGATCTATACATTAGAATCAAACCAAACACCGCTAAAGCCATCCCTCCGACAGCAAGAAATCCCTGCCCCATTTTTAGCTCTAATAACATAGCTACTATGCCTAGCAACATCAATGCTAAAGCCCCAGGACCTATTCCAATTTGACCAAGCCCATACAGGCCTAGTAGAACCATGATTCCTCCTATCCATTCCGTGAAGAGTCCGGGGGTCTTTAGTCCCACTATGAATATTAGGCCCCCCAATACAAGCAGAAGCCATGCTATGACGGGATTCGATATAAGGATTAGAATATAGGATCCAAGATCTGTTCTCATTTCAACCACCTCGTTTGGAAAGCCACAATCATTAACAAAGGCAGAGAGTGTCGGAGAGATGTATTGTATTATTCCAGCATCAAGTGCTTCCGTAGAAGTCAAAACGAGATTTTCTTTAACCATCTTTTCAGCTATTTCAACACGTCTTCCTGTTGACTCCGCTAAACTTTTCATCCACCCACTCATAGCGTTGAGAATCTTTTCTTCTGAAGGAATTGGCATAGCTGCTCCAACGGTTGCTCCCCGAGCCATGCCCGCAACATCTGATGCCATCAATATATAGGCTCCAGCAGAAAATGCCCTCCCGTTCTTTGGAATGTAGACTCCTATCGATACATATGACTTGCCCATAGAATCTACTATCTTCTCAGTAGCGGCAAGGAGACCTCCATTTGTGTTAATTACGAGAACAATTGCACCATATCCTTCTACGTTCGCATGGTTAATTGCTGAACTTATGAAGTCAGCCACGCCAGGTGATATTTCTCCGCTTATTCTAATTACAAGAGTCCTTTGATCATTTCCTTGTCCAAGCGTTTGAAGGATAAATGGCAGCAATAGGAGCAGAATTAAGATAATCTTCTTCATTCTTCAAAGTAAGAGTTACAAACCTGTGATATAAACTTCTACTCTAGTTCTATGTTTGCAAGGGTCTCATATATTGGTCCTCTGGGAGTCAGGGTACTTTTCTTTATTCTGATATGATCTACAATCATTCTACCTATTTCCACATCTGCTAGGGTAGAGAATACTTTCTTAATAGCTTCAATAGATCTAACTCGCTTAACTCTTGCGATTGTTAGATGAGCAGTGGGCTCTCGACGTTCTCTCGGAAATCCAAGCTTAGAAAGGGCATTATCTGCCTCCTTCATGAGAGAAATAAATTCCTTTTCACCATCCCCTACGCCAAGCCAAATTACTCTAGGTCTTCTGTGGCTTGGAAATGTCCCGATCCCAGCTATGTTTATGGAGAATTTCTTTAGTTCAAGTTCTCTTAACACTCTTTCGATTTCTTCCACGAGTTCTTCGTCTATCCTGTCCAAGAACTTCACTGTGAAGTGAAGATTCTCGGGTTTTACGAGCTTTAGCTCGCTTCCTGTCTCTAAGAGACTATCTTGGATTCTCCTAATTCTAGATACTATCTCGGGTCCCTCCACATCTACAGCTATGAACGCTCTTATGTAAACCAACGACTCACCTACCCACTCCTAAGCCTTCCAGAGTATTTTTTAAGAGGATACGGTTATAACTTATGAAGTCTCAGCAAAATTCCATGGTTTATTGGACGTAAATCATCATTTTGGTTCCACTTTTATCCTACCAAAACCAACGGCGTTTCCCAAGCCTATGCCTACATATTCACCAAATCTAAGCAAGAACCAAGCTGTTTTTAGCATTCTTTCATGATCACTTTCAGTCCATCCAGGATGCAACACGTGCTTGTAATTAGTCCATCCGAGAAATCCCACGGTGTTTCTACCATCAGGAAGCCTTAATGGTTTTGAAGTACACAATTCATACCCTGTCTCTGCAAGGCTTAATTGAGCCCAGCGCCTGAACTGTCTTGGGTTTATATCAGACCCAGGATTAAACTTCCTCCAATTTGATGCAAGGGATTGAAAAATGAACCCTGCTGCTGGAAAGAGTGAACAGTATGGAGATTGAGCTTTATGAAAACATGTAGGAGACAAAAAATAGATTCTGAAATTCCTATGGGACTCTTCTTGTACTTCAGAGACGTATACCTCGCTAACCCTCATATCCGATATGTCAAAAGTGATTCCACCGAGGGAAAGACGGGGGTTCCTAAATATCCAAGATCTCAGTATTTGAGGAAGTTTCTTTGAGTTGCTGATTATCTTAACATGATAGGGCGATCCCCTAGTCACATTAATGTCCTGAGATCCACACCTGTAGTCGATAGATTCTGTCTCAAGTATGCTTGTTACATGTATTTGAAATGCACCAGACCTAATAGAACGTGCTAAGAACGGTTCTACAGAAGATATAGCCTTTAAAATAGCCGATCTAACACCCACTCCTGAGAAGGGGAGTAATCCATCGGCCATCGATATTAGAGAGAGCTTAATCATGAAAAGCCTCATATCCAAGTTTGAACACACCCTTCTCTATACTAATTTAGTCAATAGAGAATATGATAGAAAAAAGTGATAAGTACTCACTTACCCTATTGGAGGGTTACATTGAGAAGTAAATACAAAAAGCCAAAGTACAAATATGTCCTGCTTGTGGGCCTTCCTGGGTCTGGGAAGGATGTTGCCGCTAAAATTCTCGAAAAGAAATGTGATTTTAAGGTTATAGTTATGAGTGAAATGGTTAGAAAAAAGGTAATAGAGAAAGGATTACCTGAGACAAGAGAAAATTTCAGAAAGGTTGGCCTTGAACTTAGAAAGGAGTTTGGGCCTGCGGCTGTTGCTTTATTGTGCATTAATAAAGCTAAGGAGATTGAAGACACTCAAAGCCCAGCGGGATTTGTGATTAACGGCGTAAGGAACATCGAAGAAATCGATGCCTTCAAAGAGAGGTTTGGAGATTCTGTTATAACCATAGCCATACTTGCCTCAAAAAAGGTTAGGTTCAATCGAATCAGAAAAAGGGGTCGCAAAGGCTTTGATTTAATGCATAGAATCAAGCCAATGAGCTACGAAGATTTCTTAAAGCAAGATAGGGAGGAGCTTCAGCTGTTTGATATGGGTAGGGCAATAGCATGGGCGGATATATTCATCATAAATGAAGGTAGTATAGAGGAACTTGAAAAGAAGTTATTCTCTGCATTATTTGACGATTCCTAGATTCCTTCTTATGATACAGATCTCCACTTTAGACCTAGTTTTTCGGCTTCTTTATAGGCTTCTTTCATTTCATCGGTGCTTGGTCTTCTAGAGATCTCTGGATAGGTTAAAGCCTTGTATTCAGGTCTATACTGAGCCATGACATTCACTAAAGCCTTTGGTATGTTCTCTGATATCCATTTCAAAATTGGTTTTGTGCAGCATTCAACATGATTTGGAAGAACTAGATGTCTTATCACCATTTCTCCCCTAGCATTATATGCCATCTTAAGATTTCTTCTGACAACATTCGTATAATTTAGTATTCCACTTAGCTTTAATGCATGCTCTTCATTCCAGTATTTGAAATCTGGTAGCCAAAGGTCAATTATTCCGATCAGAAGCTTCATAGATTCAGGAGTTAGGTACATATTGGAGTTCCAGATTATTGGTACATTTATGTTAGTTAACCTTAGAGCTTCTAGAATGGTAGGGATGTTGGGAGTTGGTTCGCCCCCCACAAGGTTTATGTTCCTTGCTCCTTCTTTTCTCAGTTTTACAAACATATTTGAAAGTTCTGCAGGGCCAACTAAACGGCCAGAATCTGGGTTCTGTGATATATCCCAGTTTTGGCAGAAAACACATCTGAAGTTACACGATGAAAAGAAAATAGTGCCTGAAGGGGATATGGGTGCTTCTTCACCCATATGAATGAAATATGTTGATACTCTGGGTTCTCCAGGGACTCTACAAGCACCCAGCTCCCCCTTTGTCCTATCTACCAAACATCTCCTTTCACATAGTTCACAAGATGTTAGAATCTGCTTTGCAATGTCTGCCTTCAAATCAAGAAGCGAATATGGTGGTTTTGGAGGCAAGTTCATGCTATCAAATGTATCTACAAACTCCCAAAATTCGTCCATAAGTATATCATGCAAAGACCATAATTCTTCCACATTTGATGGTCGATCAATGGGGAATCTGGATGCTATCAAGAACAAGGCAGGTTTCTTGTCCCCAACGACCGAGATATACCTTGGAATTGAGGATTTTATCTCCTCGTTTTGGAAAGCCGTCAGTATATCGGTTCTAATCAACCACATCAGAAATACCAACCCCATGAAGTTTAAGAAGAATGGGCCGCCCGGCGATCGATGGGCCAAGTTCTGCGAGCTAGGGTCGCTGAGGACGGGCTAAATGGGGCCCGTCTCCCAGCAGTGTAACCCTGCCCGCCAAGTCGGGCCCAGAACGGTGGCGCCGGGCGGCAATTAAATATTCTCGTTACGGATATTTTAAGATTTAGGTTAAAATTTCTCTCAAATGGGAAAGGCGCACTATAGCAGGAGATTAGCCCTTGTCCTTATTCATAGACAACTAGAAATGTGATTGTATTTGCTACAGGTCTATTAGATCTCTAAATAGCTTACTTACTCTAGTTTGTTCTAAGAGATTATCTCAACATGCATGTCTTAACCAGAAAAGTTAGATTTATGCATACTCATGGCATGTTAGGTGGGAGATGGTGTGAGGGTAGATAAGACTAGATTTGGTCCAGCTGGATTTCCAATGGGTTGCCCAAAAGAAGAGGCTTTTGACTACTTGCACAAGCTAAAACTTGGGGCTATGGAATATCAAGCAGTAAGAAGAGTTCCTACAAAGTTAGATTCGCTTATAGAGGTCGGGAAAAAGGCAAAGGAGAAAGACGTTATCCTAACCCTTCATGCTCCATATGCAATAAATCTCGCATCTAAAGACGAAGAAAAACTGATAAAAAGCATTGAGAGATTATACTTATCCGCAAAGGCCGCAGAAGCCATCGGAGCCACGCATGTCACGTTTCATCCTGGATATTATAGCGGAAGAGATCCTGGGGAGGCTTTAAGACTCGCCATAAGTGGATTAAATGAACTTGTTCGGCGATTAAAGGACGAGAATGTGCGAGTGGAGTTAGGTCCTGAGACGACAGGTAAACCTTCTCAACTTGGTTCTTTGGATGAGGTCTTGAGGATGGCTGAAGAAGTGGACTGGGTTCTTCCAACGATAGACTTTGCACACATACACGCAAGAGAGGGAGGATCTATTAAAGAAAGAGATGATTATTCCAGAATATTAGATGAAATAGAAAGAAGATTAAATTCGTTAAATGGTCTTGTTGTCCATTTTACAGAGGTAGAACTCACTGCCTCAGGCAAAGGAGAAAGAATGCATCACGAACTAGGGTCTGGTTATGGTCCTAACTTCGTTCCTTTGGCTATGGAAATGGTAGAGAGAGATGTTAAGTGGTTGGTTATATCAGAAAGCCCGCTTCTTGAAGAGGATTCATTGAAAATGAAAAAGATTTACTTGAGAGCCTTGAAAAGGGCAAATAAGTAATGGGGTCTTTACTTCTTTGACCTATTTTTAAGACTCATAACTACTTTCCAGAAGACATCTCCAGCATAATGCAAGTTCCTTACGCTCTTACCTTTACTTATTAGTTCTTCTTTGTTTCTCAGAGCCCGGCCGATGGCTATTATCCTGCCGTACCTCTCGTCAGCTACTAGCACCAAATCTCCTTTTTTTACATCTCCGTCAATCTCAACTATTCCTGGGCCCATCACGTCTGCTCCATTGGCTATGTGTGGTACTGCCCCGAGATCAACAACAATCCTTGGAAGTTCTAGGTTAATTTGTTCAGCTGCATCGATGTATGGAACAACCTCTTTATCATAAAGCTCCACTAGTACAGGAAAATCTTCGATGAAGAAAATCCTCTGTGATCCTTTCGTTGTTTGAAATTCGACTACTTCCAGTCCTACTTTCTTTTTTGGGAATAAAGGACCTAATTTTGGGCAATTCTGAAGGAGATTTCCTACAAAATCGCGACTTTCGCTCGATTTCAATCTGTATCTCTTGAGCTTCTTCTTCAAATCCCTTCTTCCACCAAAAAAATAGATTTAAAAAGTATTTTTAAGGTAGATGTATGCTATAAGCCAACAAAGTTTTATATACGCCCTTCGTTGCTCTCAAATGAGCCCCGGTGGTGTAGTCCGGTTAGCATAGGGGCCTGTCGAGCCCCAGACCCGGGTTCAAATCCCGGCCGGGGCGCCATTTCTATAATTAATTTAACTTCTACGCTTTATTAAAGGCATTTGCCTGATTTAATATTCATTAAAATCCTATATTCGGCCTTCTTCATTCTAAACCTACAATAAACTTAAGATAGAAGGGTATTTCTCATAGTAAAATACTGCTTTGAGTTGTTAAAGTTTCTCTTCTTGCTCTCTTGTTTCAATTTTTAGCTGGGACTTGATAATAGAGAGAGTCCGCTTTTTATCAAGTTTAGATGCTTTAAATACAATTTCGTTTAGTACGGTAGGAGGTCCTCAAGCTGTCGCTTAGGAGATTCCTCTACGAACTCGGTTAGAACGCGACGTATTAGTTATGGTAGTTGCAATATCTATGCTCACATTAGGTACTCAGCTTTGGTCAAAATATGTGCCAAAATATCTCGAGCTGCTAAACGCCTCTACACTAATCATTGGTCTATATGGCTCCCTTGAATCGGCGCTGTCCGCGCTTTATCAGTACCCAGGAGGTGTTTTAGCCGATAGAATGTGGGTTTCTAATATCAACACAGATGGTTACATCCATACTATCATACCTTCCAGCGGCTAAGTTCGCTGATATCTACGGTAGGCGGCCGTTTGTAGCATCTACCTTTATTTTTTTCGCCATGTTCCCAGGAGTCTTAGTGGCCATACCTAATACTACATTACTACCTCTGGCCTTTGTGATAAATGGTCTTAGAGAGATAGGAGAGCCAGCCAGAAAAGCCCTCATAGTTGATCTTGCAGAAGGGGATTATCAAGGTAGAATAATAGGCTTATATTATCTTGTAAGGGAGGCGATTATGATACCTGCTTCTCTCATAGGAGGTCTTTTATGGTCGCTTTCACCGCAAATTCCATTCGTGGTTGCCTCTTTTATCGGCTTTATAGGAGTGATGGTATTTATCGCGTCGAAAGAGTAGTTCATTCTCTTTTTAAACATATTAGAATTCGATGTATACACTAAGAAACCTATTATTATAGGGCAATAATTCAATATGCCAGAATTTCAAAATATCAAGAAAAGGGGGCTCGGTTTTAGCAGGCACCAGTACAATAGAAAGAGGAAGGGATGTTTAATAGCACCTCTAGGGCAAAGCTTTAGTTAAATATTTGGACTATTTCTTAAGGCGGAAATAGCAGATGGCCAACGCACTAGACAGTATCTTCAAGCCAAAATCAGTGGCTGTAATAGGGGCTTCAAGAACACCAGGGAAAATAGGCTATGAGATATTGAGAAATATAAAGGAGTACGGCTACAAAGGAAAGATTTATCCTGTAAATCCGGCAGCAGAGGAGATACTCGATATCAAATGTTATCATAGTGTTCTAGACGTGCCAGGAACCATAGATTTAGCAATAATATCAATACCTGCTAAGTTTGTTCCTCCAGTCATTGATCAGTTAGCAGAGAAAGATACGAAGGCAGCTGTTGTGATTTCTAGTGGATTTTCTGAGGTAGGAAACAAAGAGCTAGAGGAGGATCTTATTAAGAGGGCTAGAAGAGCTGGTATAAGGATAATTGGACCAAATGTCTTCGGCGTCCTTTATTCTCCAACTAGATTAAATGCTACGTTTGGTCCCAAAGATGTTAGACCAGGAAGCATAGCCTTTATAACCCAGTCAGGAGCTCTGGGGATTGCCTTAATGGGGTGGACAGTAACTGAGAAGATAGGTCTTTCAGCAGTCGTAAGCGTAGGCAACAAAGCCGATATTGATGATTCAGACTTGTTAAGCTGGTTTAGAAACGATGAAAACACAAGGGTAGTCCTGATATACATGGAGGGTGTTTCTGACGGAAGAAAGTTTATGCAAGAAGCACGTTTAACAACCCAGTTTAAGCCAATTATCGTACTCAAGGCTGGTAGAAGTAAGAGAGGAATGGCTGCTGCCTCCTCTCATACCGGATCAATAGCTGGTTCGGATGTGGTTTATTCTGCATCGTTCAAACAAGCTGGTGTTTTGCGTGCCGAAAATCTGGAACAGGCTTTCGACTGGGCCGTAGCGTTTTCGGCTCACAAAATTCCGAGGGGAAAAAGAACTGTAATAATAACCAATGGAGGCGGAGTTGGAGTTATGGCAACAGATTCCTGTGAAGCTTCTGGTTTAGAAGTTATTGACCCTCCAGAGGATTTAAAACGAGAGTTTAAGAGATATATGCCAGAATTTGGTAGCGCAAAGAATCCAATTGATTTAACTGGTATGGCTACTTACAAAGAGTTTGAAGGGGCTCTAAGATCAGCTGTGAAGCACAAATCAGTAGATTGCATAATTACTTTGTATTGTGAAACGGCTGTGAGTGATCCCATTAAGATAGCAGAAATGATCAAGAAAGTTTTCGATTCTAGCTACAAACCAATAACAGTAGCTATGATTGGTGGAGAAAAAGTGAGTAAAGCTATGGCTTTACTTAAGGAAGAGGAGGTTCCAGTATATCCTGATACTGAAAGAGCTGTTTCTGCCATGGCGGCTCTTGTAAGGTGGTCAGAAAGGAGATCTCTTTCTAACCATGTGAGATAACTTTTTTTCTCATAAAGGAACCTCATAGGAGGTGTGAGATGTTAAGCGTTTTAGCTCCAGCTGGTAGAGTAGAGGCACTACTAGGAAATGAAGCCATTGTTAGAGGCGCCCTAGAGGCAGGATTAGATGTTGCTGCGGCTTACCCTGGTACGCCGAGCACAGAAATTGGTGGTACTCTTGGATCAGTAGCAAAAAGAGTTGGTGTATACTTTGAGTGGTCAACAAATGAGAAAGTGGCTGTAGAGGTAGCTACGGCTGCGGCTTGGTCTGGATTAAGGGCTCTAACTTGTATGAAACATGTTGGCCTTAACGTTGCCTCTGACGCCCTATTTACTTTGGCTTATGCTGGAACGAAAGGAGGGCTTGTTGTAGTTAATGCTGGCGATCCATCAGCTCATAGCTCTCAAAATGAGCAAGACAATAGGTATTATGCCGTTTCTATGGGTATTCCGATGTTGGAGCCATCAAATTCCCAAGAAGCTAAGGATTACACGAAAGAAGCGTTTGATCTCTCCGAAAGATATAAAATTCCATTTATTTTGAGGACAACGACAAGAGTAAGTCACTCCAGAGGACCTGTTTTGCTTGGAGAGATCAAAAAAGGTAGAGGTAAAGGAAGTTTTAAGCCAGAGGAATTTGACCAGTATCTGCAGGTCGGTGCGATTGCGAGAAAACATCACAGAATGCTCCTTCAAAAATTAGAGAGTATTGAAAGGGATCTTGGAAAGGATTCAAGGTTCTTTAAGTTAGAAGGAGAGGAAAAATCTCCTCTAGGAATAATTACATCCGGAATCTCTTACTCGTATACTTGGGAGGCTATAAATCGGCTAGAATTAAAGGTTAAGTTGCTAAAGCTTGGCCTAACTTTTCCCTTTCCAAAAGATCTTGTTTCCAAATTTATGGAAGGATTAGAGACTTTGATTGTTGTAGAGGAGCTAGAACCCTTCTTAGAGATGCAAGTGAAGGCTTTGGCTAAGGATCATGCTCCCAATCTGAAAATTATAGGTAAATTAACTGGTCACTTTCCCAGAGTGGCTGAATACACCCCAAAAGTAGTTGTTAAAGCCCTATCAGAGGTTACGAACACCCCCCTACAATTAGATCTTGAAAAAATTGAAGATCAGGCTAAACTAGTTCTTGAAAGAGTTCCTAGTAGACCTCCTGTGTTGTGTCCGGCTTGTCCTCATAGAGCCACAGGTTATTCCATTAGAAGGGTTACTTCTGGCAGACCCACAATTTACGTGGGCGATATAGGATGTTATGCTCTTCTATTCCAAAAGCCATTTGAAATAGAACACATAACACACGCAATGGGTTCCTCAGTAGGTTTCGCTAATGGTTTCAGCATTGCGACAGATCAGCCAATCGTGGCTCTTATAGGAGACTCAACGTTCTTCCACGCTGGAATACCTGCCATGATAAACGCTATTCATAATAAGCACACTTTTGTAGCGGTCATTTTGGACAACAGGATAACAGCCATGACAGGACACCAATCCCATCCAGGAGTTCCGGTAGATGCTATGGGTGAAGAAGCACCCATGATTGACATAGGAAAGCTAGTTAGATCAATGGGGGTTGAGTTTGTAAAGGAAATAGATCCATACAATTTTAAAGAGATGGAGAGAGCTCTTAAAGAGGCGTTAGACAGAGACAGTCTATCGGTAATAATAGCTAAGAGAGAGTGCGCTCTTCTCACAGTTAGAAGAAAGAGAAGGGAAGGAGAGAAAATTGTACCTTTCCGAGTCGACCCTGAAAAATGCACTCATTGCTTGGTTTGTATTAACACCTATGCGTGCCCTGCATTCGTCGATACCGGAGAGAAGATGATGATAGATCCCTCGGTCTGTTTTGGATGTGGATCTTGCGTTGCTATCTGTCCGTTTGGCGCTATAGAGCCGTCAGAAGGAGCAAAATCATGGCTAGAGGAGGTTGAGTAAAAATGGACGACGAGATAAATGTAATAGTTTCAGGCGTAGGAGGCCAAGGTATTCTGTTTGCAACAAACGTTATCATAAGGACTGCTCTCAAAAAGGGATTAAACTTCGCACAAAGCGAGGTTCATGGACTATCCCAGAGATACGGATCCATTCATACAGAAATCAGAATAGGACCAAAAATCAAGAGTCCTCTTATACTGGAAGGTACTCTTGACTTGTTAATTGCAATGGAGCCTTTAGAAGCCATGAGATATGCAAACTATGTTAGTGAAAGGACTACCATAATTTCAAACAGTCACATAGTGCCCCCCCAGTCTGCCTTCTTGGAGAGATTTCCGATACCAAGCATTGATGAGGTCAAAGATCTCCTTCTTTCCCTCAACCCAAGAGGTTTAATTATGTTTGATGCCACAGAAATAGCTTCAAAGCAAGTTGGAGACCCTATTGTCACGAACTCAGTTATGCTTGGAGGAATCTCAGCGACTGGAATTTTGCCATTCTCAGCTCAAGATATTAGAGGAGTCTTGCAGTCTCTAGTCCCTGAGAAATATAAGGAATCAAATGTGAGAGCTTTTGATTTAGGATATAAAGAGGTTAAGAGGATTCTAGAAGGGGAGGGTTAGGAGATAAGACGCAGGATAGCTGTAGTTTCCAGAGACAAATGTAATCCTAAAAAATGCGGGCTAGAATGCATCAAATACTGCCCACAGGTGAAATCTGGACAAGAAGACACGATAAAACTCAATGAAGAAGGTTTATTGGTCATTGATGAGGATCTTTGCACCGGATGTGGCATATGCGTTCGAGTCTGTCCCTTTGGTGCCATTTCCATCGTTAACCTGCCCGCCCCTGTGGTAGGTGAGGACATACACAGGTATGGCAGGAATGGGTTCGTGCTCTATAGGCTACCCATCCCAAGAAAAGCGGCAATTGTAGGTTTGATAGGTCCTAACGGGGTAGGCAAGACAACTGTGCTAAGAATACTTTCAGGGGCTCTTAAGCCAAATCTTGGCAAATTAGAAGAGGAACCTTCTTGGGACGAAATAATTGAGAAATTTAGAGGGTCTGAGCTCCAAGATCATTTCAAGAGGATCGCAGAAAGAGGCATAATTGTCTCAATGAAGCCAGAGAGAATAGATCTTATTCCGGAGGTTGCAAAAGGAACCGTTTCTAAGATCCTTAGAAGGGCCGATCAAATTGGTAGGGTAGACGAGATAGTTGAACTCTTAGGTCTTGATGGGCTAGAGGATAGGCAAGTCGACCAGCTCAGCGGAGGCGAGCTTCAAAGGTTAGCTGTTGGAGTTGCTTGTTTGAAGGACGCTGATCTATACGTGTTTGATGAGCCAAGTAACTACTTGGACATTTATCAGAGAATGAGTGTAGCCAGAGCCATAAGATCTATAATAAGGGAAGATAGATCAGTTCTGCTTGCGGAACACGACCTTGCGATGTTAGACTATTTGAGCGACTATGTTCACATAATATATGGCCTTCCCGATGTATACGGTGTTGTTAGCTTTCCTCACTCTTCTAGAGACGGCATAAACATATTCTTAGACGGATATCTGCCGGAAGATAACGTGAGGTTCAGGGACTACTCGATTAAGTTCGTGAAGAAAGGTGCAGCAAAGCCAACTGAAAGGAGCCCTCTTGTCGTTTACACAAATCTAACAAAGAGGTACGATGAAAGTTTTAGGCTAGATGTTGAAGAGGGAGAAATAGTTGCCGGAGAGGTGGTGGTGGCCCTTGGTCCTAATGGAATAGGAAAGACGACATTTGTCCGCATATTAGCAGGCGAGCTGAGTCCAGACTCAGGAGACGTTTTGACGTCTGGTCTGAAGGTGGCATATAAACCTCAATATCTGCGTTCAGATTATGAGGGAACGGTTGAGGATTTACTTAGGAAGGTTGCTGGGTCTTTCTACTCCTCAAGCTATTTTAAAACGGAAGTTCTACACAGGTTGAGGCTTACTGGCCTTCTTGATAGGAGAGTTGAGGAGTTAAGTGGTGGCGCGCTTCAAAGGGTGGCTATAGCAATCACATTAGCTAGAGATGCTGATATATACCTCTTAGACGAGCCTAGTGCTTTTCTAGATGTTGAAATGAGGCTTGCTGCAGCGAAAGCGATAAAAAGGAGGATTGAAGGCGAGGGCAGAGCTGCTATAGTAGTAGAACATGACCTTCTAATGGCTGAATCTCTAGCAGATAGAGTGATAGTTTTCAGAGGTCAACCTGGGATTCATGGATCTGCAAAAGGTCCGCTGGAAGTATCCAAGGGCATGAACAAGTTTCTGATGGATGTAGGCATAACTATACGAAGAGATCCATCTACAGGGAGACCTAGAGTGAATAAACCTAAATCCAAGATGGATCAACTAGCGAGGTCTTCTGGAGTCTACTATGCTTAAGCCCTCTTTTTACTTTTAGATAGTGGATATTATCTCGGTCCTTTCTGCCAGCTTTCTTGCCGCTGTCTCAGTTAAGCCGCTCGTACCTAATATGGTAAACCTGTCTCTCACCTTGTGAGCAATAGTTAGGGCCTCTATCACTGCCTCTCTGTCTAAGCCAGCTTCTTCAGCAGTGACTGGCACACCAGCTTCCACTAGTTTCTCTCTTATTTTCTTCCAATTCTGTCCTTGAAGATCGGCCATCATTATCGTTCCTAAAGCAACCTGTATGCCGTGATGTGTATTCATGTACCCTTTCTCCTCTGCCAATATGTCTAGCGCGTGGCTGAATAAGTGTTCGCTTCCACTTGCAGGTCTTGAGCTTCCAGCAATGCTGATTGCCACCCCACTACCTATTAACGCCTTAACAACTATCCTGGCACTTTCCTCAAAGCCAGGTCTCACCTCGCTGGCGTGATCCATTACTATTTTTGCGCTTAGAATTGCCATCGAAGCAGCATACTCGCTATATCTTTCCGCACGAAGCTTAGAAGCCAGCTCCCAGTCTTTAACAGCTGTGATCTTAGATATTAGGTCGCCAAACCCTGCCTTAAACGTTTCTGGAGGAGCGTTCTTTATGATTTCCGTGTCTGCGATTATGGCAAAAGGTGCCTCTGCAATAGCCCACTCTGGTCCCTTTGTGCTCTCAATTTGCCTTGAAAGCAGGAAGTTAATGCATGGAGAGGCTACCCCATCATGGCTTGCAGATGTTGGAGCGCTCAAGTACTTCAATCCGAGCCATGCAGCCGTGAGCTTAGTTACGTCAAGAACTCTTCCACCTCCAACCCCAATAAGAATCTCTGGATGAACTTTCTTTGCTTTTTCCACCAAATCCTCGATGTCTTTGGTCTTAGGCATTTTGGTCGTAACCTTTTGAATATCATAGACCCATCCTTCATCATCTAGCTTATCAGCCAATCTTTCAGCTATTTTACTTGTATGAGTACCTCCTGTTATTATCATTATAGTTCCTTTTATTTCTAGAGATTTGAGGATTAAAGGAGTTTTCTCCAGAGCCTTTGGACCGAAAAATATATACCTTGGACTCTCTATGAACTCAAGCTTGTCTATGTATTTCTTCACTAAGGGGGCCAACTGTGTCCATAAAGTTATGGTCTCTTCCATAAAAATCCTTCATGAGTTCACGGTATCGGCGCCTAGAAGCTTAGTTTAATGGAATGACATAGATTCACCTGGATGATCATTTGATGCAACAACCTTAAAAGAGATGAAAAGAGAGCAGATCCGATCATATATGAAGGTGGATAACAGACTCAAAATAGCAATAGCCTTCAACGTAGTAATATTGCTACTGATCCTGATAGTGCCCAACCTACCAGAGAGACACATGTTTGAGATACAAGTTAAGCCAGAAAAAGTTCCGTTAGGATCTGAATTCAGTGTTGAGATTAAGTTTAACGAGATTCCAACCTCATGTGTCTTGAGTATAGTGGATGGAGCTACCGGCAGGGTATTGGGAAAAAAAGAGTTCTCTAATGTTGATCAAAAGGATCTTGTCGCCAGCTTTTTTGTAGACGAAGAAATCTATTCCATAGGGCTACACATAGCACGTGTAGAGGCAAACTTCAAAGGAAGGAATGTTGTAAGGGAGGCATATTTTCCGATAACTACTGGTGCCAACATCTCAGCCACCATAGATATAGAACCATCCATCCTAAGGCTTAAACCCGGTGAGAGTGCTAATGCATCAATTACTGTTAAAGTGCTTGACGAATTGAATCGGTCAGTTCCTGACGCAAC